>NZ_JBYLFE010000009.1:0-120252 GCF_057750885.1 Frateuria sp. sgz306004 | reverse complement strand
GCAGGGTCTTCTCGCTATCGGTGATGTGACGCCGAAGTCTGGGTGCCATGCAACACTCCTTCCGCTTGCGCGTCTATAGTGTGTTGCTTTGACCGGCTGAAGTCGCAGTCGAAAGGGGACCAATGCTAGCTCGTTATCCCACGCCGGCGGGTTGATCGGAACAGGGGGCAGATTTGGCGACACGGACAACGGCGTGAGCCCGACTCTGCATTCGAAGGACGACTATGGTCAACCTCCTGGCATGGTCGCAAGACGGGCGGCCCAAGCATGGCCCCCGGTGTCTTTCCGCCCCCGGGGCAAAGCCGCGTAAAATGGTCGCTTTACGCCCACTCAAGTGCCCCCATGGCCCTCACCGCCACCATCCACAAGGCCGAACTGTCGATCAGCGACATGGACCGGCACTACTACGCCACCCACGCATTGACCCTCGCCCGGCATCCGTCGGAAACCGAGGAGCGATTGATGGCGCGCCTGCTCGCGTTCACGCTGTATGCCGACGAACGGCTGGAGTTCGGCAAGGGGCTCAGCGACACCGACGAACCGGCCCTGTGGCGCAAAGCCTATACCGACGAGATCGAGCTGTGGATCGACGTCGGCCTGCCAGATGAAACACGCTTGCGCAAAGCCTGCAACCAGTCGCGGCACGTCGTGGTGCTGGCCTATGGCGGCCATGCCGTCGACGTATGGTGGAGCAAGATTGCCAGCACGCTCACCCGCCACGAGAATCTCAGCGTGCTCGCCATCGACCACGCCGACATGCAGCAACTGGCTGCCCTGTGCGAGCGTAGCATGCGCCTGCAATGCCTGATCCAGGACGGCGAACTGCAGCTCATCGCCGGCGACCTCACGCTGCCGATCCGTCCGGCCATCCGCAAGGGTGAGTACGCTGTCGCTTGAGAAAGTGCCCTTGCACCGTCTTGAAACGTCCGCTTCGGGTCCAGGCTGTGTGAAAACCCCGGACCATCAACAACGATGTGGCTTCTACGCGCAATCTGACTCACTCGTCGAACGCGAGCAGGCCAGCTTTGCATATACGCAGATCATTTTGATCAAGAACTGCGCAGCGCGAGATGGCGTTTTGCGTTTTCACACAGCCTCGTTCGAAAGCAGACCTTTTCCGAATCATAGCCACAGGCGCCTATCGCACCTGTGGTTAGCTGCAGCGGGCTGCTCAGTGCTTGTCGGAACCGATGTTCAAACCGACCGGAGTCCGCAGACTCCCACGTTCGCGGGAGTGGCCAGCAAGATCGGCGCCTGGCTAGAGGCTGACCACCATGCGTTCGGCTTCCGGCATGTCCTCGACCTCCTTCTGCACCTCGGCCACGAAGGGGCGGGGCATGGATAGCGCGAAGCCCTGCGCAAAATCGATGCCCAGGCGGGCGACCTCATAAACGAGCTCGGTCGAGCTGACGCATTCGGCGATGGTGAGTTTGCCGGTGACGTGGCCGATGTTGTTGATCGCCTCCACCATGGCGAAGTCGATGGGGTCTTCGATCATGTCCTTGACGAAGCTGCCTTCGATTTTCACGAAGTCCACCGGCAAGTGCTTGAGATACGTAAACGAAGACATGCCCGCGCCAAAGTCGTCCAGCGAGAACAGGCAGCCTAGTGCGCGCATGTCATTGATAAAGGTGGTGGCGCGGGTGAGGCTGGAAATGGCGGCGGTCTCGGTGATCTCGAAGCAGATCAGCGAGGGCGGAATGCGGTGCTCGGCAAACTGTTGATGCAGGTAGGCGGCGAAACCGTCTTCGCAGAGCGAGGTGCCGGATAGGTTGATGGCGCATAGACGCGGCACGCGTTCGGGGTGGTTATCCAATAGCTGGCGCAGCACGCCAAAAGCGGAATGCACCACCCAGCGATCGATGGATGGCATCAAGCCGTAGCGCTCGGCGGCGGGAATGAAGGCGCGCGGGGGCACCAGCGTGCCGTCCTCGCTCACCATGCGCAGTAGCAGCTCCACGTGGCGGCGTTCGTGCGGTTGGCGCATGTCCACGATGTCCTGGGCATACAGGCGCAGGCGTCCGTCGTTGAGCGCCGCCTGGATGCGGCCGACCCAGCACATTTCGGTCTGCCGTTCGGCCACCTCGCCATGATCGAGTTCGTAGCTCTGTACGCGGTTGCGGCCCTTTTCCTTGGCGAGATGGCAGGCCGCGTCGGCGGCGCCAAGCACGTCTTCGACATCCAGTTGTTCGTTGTGCAGGCATACCAGGCCGATGCTTGCGCTGATGGAAAACATCCGCTCGCCATAGATGAACGGTTGGTCGCCCACGGCGGCACGCAGGTTTTCGGCGATACGGTGGGCAGCTTCGGCAGGGCAATCCTCCAGCAGAATCACGAATTCGTCGCCGCCAAGGCGTGCCACCGCATCGGAGGAGCGCACCTGGTGGGTGAACAGGTTGGCGATCTGCCTCAGCAACTCGTCGCCTGCCGCGTGACTGCAGGTGTCGTTGACCAGCTTGAACTGGTCCAAGTCCAGGTAGAGCACCGTGAACGGCGGGCCGCCGGCGCGCATGGAACGCGTGGAGTGCACCAGGCGTCGCTCGAACTCGCGTCGGTTGATGAGGCCGGTGAGCACGTCGTGGCTGGCCTGGTACACCAACTGGGCGGCGTGCTCGCGGTCGCTGCTGACATCACGAATCACCAGCACCATGCCATCCATGTGGCCCAGGCGGTCACGAATGGGGGTGATGGTGAGGTCGACGCCAATGGTGTGGCCATCGGGCTGCACGAGTTCGAGTTTGTCGTCCGGGCTCCAACTCGTGCGGCCTCGCCATACCTGGCGCACAGGGTCCACGATGGGTTCGCCGCTGGCGGCGGTGATAAAGCAGCACACGGTGGAGACGGTGCTGCCTCGCGCTTCGTCCAGGGTCCACTGGGTGAGGCGCTCGGCACACGGGTTGAGGTATTGGATGTGGCCGTGTGCATCGGTGGTGATTACCGCGTCGCCGATCGATTGCAGGGTTACTTCAGCGCGTTCCTTGGCGGCGAACAGCATGGCTTCGGCAAGGCGACGCTCGGTCACCTCGGAAATCGAACCCGCTGTACGCAGCGCTTTGCCCTGTGGATCGCGCAGCGAGGTGCCGCGTGCGCGGAACCATCGCGGGCTGCCGTCGGCCTGGCCCACTCGAAATTCCAGATCGAGTGGCCGCCCGCGGCGCACATGCGCCAGCAGGGCACGTTTGGCGCTGGCGCGATCGGTCGGGTGAATGCGCTGGAACAGGGCGCCGTCCGCGAGATCGTCGCGCCCATGCAGACCAAGCATCTGACGCAAGCGTGGCGAAAGATAGACCGCGCCGTTGCGGCGGTCCCAATCCCACAAACCCTCGTTGCTGCCGGCCATGGCAAGCTGAAAGCGGTCTTCGCTAGCGCGCAGCGCGTGTTCGGCGGAGCTGCGATCGCGCAGCAGGCGGCGTGCGCGACGCGCCGCGCCAAAGGCAAGGATGGCGCCAATCAGGCACAGGCTCAGGCGAAGTGCGGCGGTGGTTTCGCGGGACGCCTGGCTCAGCGCTTCGGAGAAGGCGTTTTCCAGGGGCGTGAGGCGCTCGTCCATGGAGCGTAGTTGCTTTCGGTAGCTTCGCAGCGTGGCTTCGTCGTGATGACGCTGCGTGGCCTGCGCATGAATGACATCGGCCAACGCGGTGATCTCATCGATCGTCAGGTCCGCCTCGCGCCAGATGGCAAGGGCGCGCGCGATGGGTGGGACCGCGTGAAAGTAGCGATAGAGCCGTGTCATGCCGGCCACATCGGCGGCATCGATACCGCCGGCGATGAACTGGCGCGTGACGATCGCCATGTCCGGTTCGGGCTTATCCAGCTCCATGCGCGCCTGGCGGTCGCCGAGAGGCACCGCGATCGCATCGCGAAACTGCTGGAACTCCAGTTCGGAAAAGTCGGTGAGGTAGCGCTGCAAGTGACCAACGGCAACCTTCTGGCCCTTCGACCAGCGGCTTTCGCCACCCACGAATCCGCGCGCCGCGGACAAAATGTCCAGGCTAGCGACACAAAGGCCGATCATTACCGCGATCACCAAGACAAACGGAAGAACGATCTCCGTTGTCCGCTCGTCCCTGTGCGGCACAGCCTCCCGGCTATGTCGAGCCATGACACGCCCCCTGTGCGGTCTGGAATGACAGGTTACTTTTGTATCGGCCATGACGGCCGAACTTGAGTAATACGGTGCGACTTGTTTTAGCGGCCCCTCTTAAGGTTTTGCCGAGTTTGCATATCCAAGTGCCCGTGTCTATAGAACTTTGAGTGTTTTCACGGAGACTCCACGCACGCTGCACATGTCGTGCACGACTTGTCGATCCTGGGCATGCCGGTGCGTCGGCACTATGAGGGGGCGACGCGCGGCGTCGTTTCGTGTGCAACCGCCAAAGGAGTTCGCGTTATGTCTCGACGTTTCCAGCGCATCACGCCGTTTCTGTGGTTCAACGACCAGGCCGAACAGGCGGCCGCTTTCTATGTGTCGATTTTCGAGAACTCGCGCATCGTGACGACCACGCGCTACACCCGCGAAAGCGCGCTGGCCTCCGGGCGCCCCGAAGGCTCGGCGATGACCGTGGATTTTGAGTTGGACGGCCAATCGTTGGTTGCGCTCAACGGCGGCCCGGTGCATCGCTTCAACGAGGCGGTATCGCTGGTGGTCAACTGCCGCTCGCAGGATGAGGTGGATTACTACTGGCAACGCCTGTTGGAGGGCGCGGCCGATCAAACAGGGCAATGCGGTTGGCTCAAGGATCGCTACGGGCTTTCCTGGCAGGTGGTGCCGGAGGAGATGATTGCGATGCTCACCACGGCCGACGCCGCGAGTGTGGCGCGTGTCACCGCGGCGATCATGTCGATGCACAAGCTGGATCTGCCGCGCTTGCGCGAGGCGGCGGCGGGTTAGGCAAGGTTTGAGCGGGCGACAGGTGGTTCGTCATGGCAGCTTTCGCTGGGGTGACGATCAAGGTCGAGCATGCTTGGGTCACGCCCGAGAGCGTTCACTCATCGCCGCAGCTGTCGGGCACCCACAAGGCCTTGCCGGTGACGTGCTCGGTCTTGGGCTTGCCTTTGAGCTTGGGCAGCTTTGGCTCGGGAATGCTCTCGTCGTGGCGGGGCACCTGTTCCAGCAGATGGCGGATCAGGTTGATGCGGCCGCGCTTCTGGTTGTTGTAATCCACCACGAACCATGGCGCATGCGGGCGATGGGTGCGCTCGATCATCAGGTCGCGCAGGTGGCCGATCTCGCTGTACTTCTCGCGAGAGGCCAGATCATTGGCGGAGAGCTTCCAGCGCTTCAATGGGTCCTTGGCGCGCTCGGCGAAACGTTCTTCCTGTGACTCCTGGTCCACGGCCAGCCAGTACTTGAGCAGGATGATGCCGTCGTCGGTGAGCAGCTTCTCGAAGCCGGGCACGGCATTCATGAAGGCCTTGTACTGGGACTTGGTGCAAAAGCCCATGGCGGGTTCGACCACGGCGCGGTTGTACCAGCTACGGTCGAACAGCACGATTTCACCGGCGCTCGGTAGATGGGCCACGTAGCGCTGGAAGTACCACTGCGTGGCTTCGGTTTCGTCCGGTTTGGGCAGTGAGGCGATACGGTAGCCGCGCGTATCCATCGACTCGGTGATGGCCTTGATGGTGCCGCCCTTGCCGGCGGCATCGCGCCCTTCGAGCACCACCACCAGCCGATGGCCGCTGCGGCGCAGCCATCGGTGCAGTCCGGCCAGTTCCAGTTGTAGCTCCGCCATAAGGCGGCGGTAGGTCTTGTCCTTGAGCTTGGCCATTTGCGGGTACCTCTGGCTGGGGCGTTAGATATCCAGGTCCGCGGGTTTGCGTCCGATGCGATAGCGGGCACTCATGGACTGCACGGCACGGCGGAAGTCGATGGCGAAATCCCGCATGTCGAACAGCGAACTGTGCGTACGTTGCAGCGCCAGATGCTGACGCAGCGTGACGAGAGCGTCCCGGTCGTTGCCCAGTTGGGTGGCCATGGCGATGAAGGTGTCTTCGTCTTCGCAGGCCAGTTCGGGCAAGCCCAGCTCCATCAGCAGGCTGGTGGCCACGCGGCCGGCAAAGGTATGGCCCGTACAGGTAAGTACCGGGCAGCCCGCCCATAGCGCGTCGGAGGCGGTGGTGTGGGCGTTGTAGGGCAGGGTGTCCAGGAACAGGTCGGCGTGCACGTAACGGGACAGGTAGGCGTCGTGGGGCAGGTGCGGCTGGAACACCAGGCGCTCCGGCGCCACGCCAGCCGCACCGGCGGCGGCGCGCAGGCGATCGTCGGTGCCGTCGGGCCCGCTGAGCAACCACAGCACGCTGTCGGGCACCTGCTGCAGGATCACCATGAAGCGGGCAAAGGCCGTGGGGTTGAGCTTGTAACTGTTGTTGAAGCAGACGAAGACGGTGCCTTCGCTCGGCAGGCCGCACTCGGCGCGTGACGGCGGCTCAGCCACGATGCGGGTGTTGTCATTGGGTTGGTAGCAGCGGGCCAGGCGCAGCAGCTTTTCGCTCACGTGCGGGCGCAGGCTGTCGGGCAGCACGGTGGCGTCGGCCAGCAGGTAATCCATCCACGGGGCGCCGGAGCTGCCCGGATAGGCCAGCCAGTTCACCTGCACCGGGGCGGGGCGCAAGGCGAAGGTTTCGGCGCTGTCGCTGCCGGAGTAGCCGTTGAGATCGAACAGCACCTCGATGCCGACTTCATGGATGCGCTGGGCGAGTTGGGCCGGGCGCAGTGCCGAAACGTCATGCAGGGTGCAGGCCGCGGCGAGCCGGCGGCGGATGGCGCCGCCGTCGTCCGGCGTGGTGGCGAACAGGTGGATATCCAGCTCGTCGCCGGTCATCGCCTCCAGCATGGCGACCACCAGCAGCCCGGTGGCGTGCTCGTTGAAGCCATCGGCCACCATGCCCACACGCACCGGCGCATCAGGCATGGGCTTGGCGTGGCTGAACGCCAGTTGCTTGCGCAGGGCGGCGACCTGTCGCTCGATCGATTGCGCGTAGGTAGTGGCGCAGCGCAGTTGCAGCTCGGCGTCGACGTCTTCGGACAGCATGACGAACGGGCTGACCAGGCTGTGACCATCGCCGGCGAGCGTCTTTGCTTTGGCGCTGAGTTCGTCGAGCCCGCGCCAGTCGCACAGCTTGCGGCGAACGAACAGCAGCTGCGACACGATGCGGCCATCGTCCGGCGACAGCTTCAAGGCTCGCTCGTAGGCCTGCGCGGCGGCAGCGAACTGTTCTTCTGCTTCCAGTGCCTGGCCGGCGGCGAAGGCATGCTGAGGGTTGGCTGGCGCGATGCGTTCGGCGATCTGCCAGGCCTGCACGGCTTCGGCGGCGCGTCCCTGCCCCATGCGGATGCGCGCGCGCATGGCATAGGCGGCATCGAAGCGCTGATGCAGGCTGAGGGCTTCGTCCACGTGCACGCTGGCCTGGTCGTAGTGGCCAAGCTCCAGCTCGGCGGCGGCCAGGTTGAGGCGCAAGCCGGGGTGTTCAGGTGCCCCGTGCGTGGCCATGGCGTAGGACTCGCGCGCATTCGGGTAACGCCCCGCGGCCATGAGTGCATTGCCGAGGATCAGCAGTACGGCGGGGTGCCCGGGCGCCTTGCGCAGGGCGGCACGCAGGTGTTCGACGGCTTCGTCCGCCTTGCCTTGGGCGAGCAGGAGGCTGCCGAGGTTGCACTGCACCTCGATGCTCTGCGGTGCGAGGGTGGCGGCGCTTTGCAGCACGGTATGCGCTTCGTCCAGTCGTTCGGACTGGAGCAGCGCAATGCCGTACAGGCGCGCCAGTTCGGGCTCCTGGGGATAGATGCCGTGGGCGCGCTCGGCGAGCGCGCAGGCGCTGGCCAGATCATCGTGTTCGAGCTGCTCGGCGATGTGCAGCGCGAATACTTGCGGGGAGGGGTGTGCGGCGTTGTTCATCTGCCCAAACTAGCGCAGCGCGCCCGTGGCTGCCAATCCACGCATGGCCGCAGCAGGGTGCGGCGGGTGATGCTTAGGGAAGGTCTGATTAAACGACATCTTGCTCGTCATTCCTGCGAAAGCAGGAGGTGCTTTTTAACAGCCGAAGGGCTGGTCATCCAGTGCCTCTACCTTCAAGCATTTACAGGCTATGGATGACCAGCCCTTCGGCTGTTGAAAGGCGCTTCCAGCGCTTGCCCCCTTTTGGGGGTTCGCTGGGATGACGAGCAAAATCAGAGCATCCTTAGCCCGCCGTGAGCGCCTTGAGTTCGTCCGCCTGGTTCTCGCGGGTGAGGGTGTCGACCAGTTCGTCCAGGTCGCCCTGCAGCACTTCGGTGAGGCGGTACAGGGTGAGATTGACGCGGTGATCGGTGATGCGGCCCTGCGGGAAGTTGTACGTGCGAATACGCTGGCTGCGATCGCCCGAGCCTACCTGCAACCGGCGCGATTCGGCCTGCGCGGCGGCCTGCTTGCTGCGTTCGTCGTCGAGCAGGCGGGCCTTGAGCAGGCTGAGCGCGCGGGCGCGGTTCTTGTGCTGGCTGCGCTCGTCCTGGCACTCCACCACGATGCCGGTGGGCAGATGGGTGATGCGGATGGCCGAGTCGGTTTTGTTGACGTGCTGTCCGCCAGCGCCGGATGCGCGGAAGGTGTCGGTCTTGAGGTCGGCCGGGTTGATCTCGATGTCGTCGATCTCATCCATTTCCGGCAGGATCGCCACGGTCGCGGCGGAGGTATGGATGCGCCCCTGCGACTCGGTTTCCGGCACGCGCTGCACGCGGTGTGTGCCCGATTCGAACTTCAGTCGCGAATAGGCGCCCTTGCCCTCGATGCGCGCGACGATTTCCTTGTAACCGCCGTGCTCGCCGTGGTTCTCGCTGAGAATTTCCACGTGCCAGCGGCGACGCTCGGCATAGCGGGCGTACATGCGGAACAGGTCGCCCGCGAAGATGGCGGCCTCGTCGCCGCCGGTGCCGGCGCGCACTTCCAGGTACAGGTTGGCCTCGTCGCGCGGGTCTTTGGGCAGCAGCAGGATCTGCAGTTCGTCGTCCAGCACCTGCAGGCGCTGTTCGAGGCGGCCGATGTCGTCTTGCGCCATGTCGCGCAACTCGGGGTCGTCCAGCATGGCGCGCGTTTCGGCCAGCTCGCGGCCGGCCTGGTCGTGCTCGCGCAGTGCGTTGGCAAGCGGCTCCAGTTGGGCGTACTCGCGCGAGAGTTCGCGAAACCGGGTGTTGTCGGCCAGCACGTCGGGCTGGCCGAGCAGCAGGCCGATTTCTTCGTGGCGTTCGGCGAGGGATTCGAGCTTGCGGCGGATCGATGGCGTCATGAGCGGGAAGCAGGGCAAAGAGGTGGGCGGCGGTGGTGCGCAATAGCGTGTGCGCGTGTGCTGGATGACCGTCGCTACTCTTCGTTCACTTCGGGCTTCTCAGTGATGCCATACAGGCGACCAGCGGCGTGCAACAGATCCATGTCGCCGTTGAGCGCGGCTTCGCGCAGGCGGGCGCTGGGGTGATGCAGCAGTTTGTTGGTAAGTGTGTTGGCGAGGAAGGCCAGCGCCTCCTCCGGCGACTTGCCGCGCGCCAGCATGGCGCGGGCTTTGTCGAGCACCTCGTCGCGATACAGCTCAGCGTGCTGGCGCAGGTCGACCGCCGGGTTGCGCATGGTGAGCGCGCGGCGCCAGGCCATGTAGCGCTCCACCTGCAGGTCGATGATGGCGTCCGCTTCGCGGGCTGCCGCCTCGCGCGAGCGGCGGTTGTCGTCGATCACCTGGCGCAGGTCGTCGATGCCGTAGAGGAAGATGTCGTCCAGCTCGCCCACCGACGACTCGATGTCGCGCGGCACGGCGATGTCCACCATGAACATGGGTTTGCGCCGACGCGTGGCGATGGCCTTCTCGACCATGGCGCGCGTCACGATGGGCTCGCGGGCGGCGGTGGAGCTGATCACGATGTCCGCTTCGGCCAGGTGCTGCGGCAGGTCGGGCAGGGAGATCGCGTAGCCGCCGTGGCGGCTGGCCAGCTCCTGTGCGTTTTCCAGCGTGCGGTTGGCCACGATCAGCCGGCGCACCTGCTTGTCCGCGAGGTGACGCGCGGCCAGTTCAATGGTGTCGCCAGCGCCAATCAGCAGCACGCAGGCGTCGCGCAGGTCGGTGAATACCTGCTCGGCGAGGCGAACGGCGGTAAAGGCCACCGACACGGTGTGCGCGCCGATGCGGGTGTCCGTGCGTACGCGCTTGGCTACGGCAAACGTGTGTTGCAGCAGGCGCTCCATCGGGGCGCGCAGCATCTGCGCGTCGCGGGCCTGCTGGTAGGCATCCTTCACCTGACCCAGGATTTGCGGCTCGCCCAGCACCATGGAGTCGAGCCCGGTGGCGACGCGAAACATGTGACGCACAGCGGCGTCTTCATCATGCCGATACAGGAACTCGTCGAGTCTTCCCGGGGTCAGTTGATGATGACGGCTGAGCCAATCCCGCGGCACCCCTTCGGCTCCCGCTACCACGCTCACGTAGAGCTCGGTGCGGTTGCAGGTGGAGAGGATCATCGCCTCTTCGACGCCCGGCTCGCGGCTTAGGGCTTGCAACGCCGCACTAGCGGCGTCCGCATCGAACGCTACCTGTTCGCGCAGGTTGACCGGCGCGGTGAGGTGGTTGAGCCCTAGGGCGATCAGCGTCATGGTGTGTGGCGATTCGAGGCGGGAAGCATGCGGCGGCGTAAACTAGGCTTTAGCACCGGCCGTTCTAGATTGATGGCGGCCAACACAGACGGATGAGCGGAGAATAGTGTGCTGAGCAGGTGGTTCAAGTTCAAGCAACTGCGGCATTTTGCGGCGAGCGGCATGGTTCTGGTGGCCCTGGCCGGGTGCGCCACTGCGCCCGGGCGCCCTGGCGCGCAGGGCGCCAGCAGTCGCCAGCCCCTGGGGCAGCTCACCGTAGCCACCTCCGACGCCGACCACGATCTGTTGGCCCAGCTCATGGCTGGCGAGATGGCGCTGACCCATAGCGACCTCAAGGCCGCCTCGGTCGCCTACGGCCGCGCTGCCCAGCTTTCGACCGACCCGAAGGTCGCCGAGCAGGCCACCGCGCTGGCGATTGCCGTGCGCGACAACGACGCCACGCAGGCGGCCATGGCCCGCTGGCAGGCGCTTGGCGCCAAACCGGTGGCGCTGGCGCAGGCCCGGGCACAGCAGGCCTTGAGTCAGGGCGATACTGAAGAAGCTCGCAAGCAGCTCGAGATACTCGTGGGCACCGGCGATCCAGATGCTTGGCGTCTGTTCGGGCGTGCCTTGGTTGGGAGCCGTGACGCGGCCCAGGCGAGCCGTCTCCTGGAGGCGGTGGCGACGCCGCAACGGCTTCCGGCTGATCCGCAGGCCTGGCTGGCCATGAGTGAGTTGGGCGACAAGTTGGGCCGCCACGCTTATGCACTGCAGATCGCCGAGGCGGCGGCCAAGCGTTTCGGTACGGCCGAAACCTATGCCTGGCTGGGGCAGATGAAGTTTCGCGATGGCGACAAGGTTGGCGCCAAGGCATTGTTCGATAAGGCTTTGGCCAAGTCGCCCAAGAACGCTCAGTTGCGTCTTGCCTACGCCACGCTGTTGGGGCAGGGCGGCGATTACGCCGCGGCTGCGCGCTTGTTGGACAACGGCCCGCAAGATGCCGACACCTTCGCCATGCGCGCGGCCCTGGCGGCCCACAACAACGACGCCAAGGCCATTGGCCGCCTGTACGCGCAACTGCAGCACTCCCCGGAGGAGGTTCGTCAGGGCAGTGCGTATCTGCTGGGGCAGCTCGCCGAAATGCTCGACAAGAAGGAAGAGGCGTTGAAGTGGTACGACCAGGTGGCCGATGAGGACGACCACGCATTCGACGCCGACCTGCGCAGCGCCGTGCTTCTTCAGGACCTAGGACGTAGCGCCGAGGCCCACGAGCAGCTCGCCCAGATGCAGACCGATTACCTGGATCAGCCGGCCCTGCTGCGTCGTGCCTACGAGGCCGACGCCGAGCTGTATATGAATGATCAGCAGTTCGCCCAGGCCGAGCGTGCCTATAGCCGTGCGCTGCAAGTGACGCCCGACGATCCCGCGCTGCTGTACGGGCGCGGCATGGCCTATGCGAACGGCGGCCAGATCGACCTGGCCGTGGTGGATTTTCGCCGGCTGCTGGAACTCAAGCCCGACGACACCGACGCCAGCAACGCACTGGGCTACACCCTGGCCGATGCCAACCGCGACCTGCCCGAAGCCCAGCGCTTGATCGAGTCGGCGCGCGCGGCGCGTCCGGACGATCCGGCTATCCAGGATTCCTGGGGCTGGCTGCAATACCGGCTGGGCCATCTGGACCAGGCGGAGAAAACCCTGCGTGGCGCGTGGCTGGCGCATAAAGACAGCGACGTCGGCGTGCATCTGGGCGAAGTGTTGTGGAAGTTGGGTCGGCAGGAAGACGCGCGGCGCGTTTTCGACGAAGTGCGTAAGATCGACCCGCAGAGCACCAACCTCCACAACACTCTCCAGCGTCTCAATCCATGAAGCCTTCCATTCGAGTTCTTGCGGCAGCCTTGCCGCTGCTGCTAGCCGCCTGTGCCCCCAACGTAGTGGTCAAGCCGGCTCCCAAGGCCGATTACGCGGCGCTACTCGATGAGCAGCGGGCTCGCGAGCGCCTGCTGGCCCACACGGATCATTGGGTGCTCCAGGGCAAGATCGGGGTATCCGGCCAAGTCAATGGCAAGCAGGATGGCGGCAGCGGCACGCTCACCTGGACCCAGAACGGCGACAGCTACGATTTCGTGGTGCGTGGACCGATCGGCAGCAAGAGTTTCAAGCTCAGCGTGACGCCGGATGGCGCCGTGCTGGAGGGCCTGGAAGGTGGCCCGCAGCGCAACCCCAACCCCGAGGTACTGGTGCAGAACGCGTTGGGCTGGCATGTGCCGCTGCGTGATCTGCGTGCCTGGGTGCTGGGCCTGCGCGCCGACAGCGGTCCGGCGGAGTTGACCTTTGGCGCCGATGGCCTGCCGTCGGTGCTCGCCCAGGACGGCTGGAATGTCAGTTACCCCGCCTGGAACACCGCGCGCCAGCCGGCGGTGCCCAACAAAGTGTTCGCCGAAAACCCGCCGTACAAGGTGCGTCTGTCGGTGGAGTCCTGGAGCATCCAGTAAGTTGGGCAAGGTGGCGGCCTGGCGACGGCGGGCGGCACAAAGGCAGGGATCGGCATGAGTTTTCACATCGAACGGGCCCGCGGCGATCAGGTCGAGGCCTTGTGCGCCATCGAGCGGGCGGCGGTGGAGTTGTTCCGCGGCCATCGCGCATGGCCCTCGTACCGCCAGGTGTCGGTGCCGCCGGAGGTGTTGCGCGAGGCTATCGAGCGCGGCCTGGTATGGGTGGCCGTGATCGGCTCGGGCGAGCCGGTGGGTTTCGTCTGGCTTGACGCCGAGCAGGACGGCCATGCCATCGGCGTGGCCGAGATGGACGTGCTGCCCTCCCACGGGCAGCGCGGCATTGGCGCGGCCCTGTTGGAGCACGCTTGCGGCTGGGCCCGCATGGCCGGCTATCACCGGGTGGATCTGGGCACCTTGTCGGATGTGCCCTGGAACGCCCCGTTCTACGCCAAGCACGGCTTTGTCGAGGTGGACAAGCATGCGCCCGAATACGCCTTTGCCCGAGAACGAGATCGCGAAAACGGCTTTCCCGACGATCTGCGAGTATTCATGAGCCACCCTCTGGCGCCGCCGGACCCGAATGACTGGACCGTGTGGCCCGCCCCGGCCAAGGTCAATCTGTTCCTCCGCATCGTGGGGCGGCGCCCGGATGGTTACCACGAGCTGCAAACCGTGTTTCGCTTGCTCGATTGGGGCGACGAGATCCGCCTGCGCCGTCGCGCGGATGGTGAGATCCATCGATTCACCGACGTGCCCGGGGTGCCGGCTGAGAATGATCTGATTGTCCGTGCGGCTCGCCTGCTGCAGCCCCATGCGCCCGCCGGCTGCGGTGTGGATATCGAGATCGACAAGCGCATTCCCATGGGCGGAGGCCTGGGGGGCGGCAGTTCCGACGCAGCCACCGTGCTGGTAGCTCTGAATCGCTTGTGGCAAGCCGGGCTGAATGACGACGCCCTGGCCGAACTGGGGCGCCAACTGGGCGCCGACGTGCCGGTATTCGTCCGCGGCCGCTCGGCCTGGGCCGAGGGAATTGGCGAGAAACTCACCCCCCTGGAACTGCCTGAGCGCTGGTACGTCGTGCTCGAACCTCACGAGCATGTACCCACCGCGGCACTTTTTCAGGCACCCGAATTGACACGAAATGCACCTCCGGCGACAATTTCGTCCTTTACTTCGGGCGAAACGGTCGAGAACACGTTCGCGCCCGTG
The DNA here is from genome assembly GCF_057750885.1 of Frateuria sp. sgz306004. Lineage (NCBI taxonomy): Bacteria > Pseudomonadati > Pseudomonadota > Gammaproteobacteria > Lysobacterales > Rhodanobacteraceae > Frateuria > Frateuria sp. sgz306004. The sequence goes on along the minus strand of NZ_JBYLFE010000009.1, from coordinate 105,959 downwards.
GTCCGCGCGCGACATCCGCGCGTGGCCGCGGCGCTGGACTGGCTCGGTGGCTTCGGTCGGGCAAGGCTTTCGGGCAGCGGTGCGTGTGTGTTCCTGGAGACGGAGTCGCCGGAACGCGCCGAGGCCATAGCGGAGCGATGTCCTGCACGGTTTACGGCCCATGTGGCCAAAGGCGTGGACACCTCACCGCTCAAGCTTGCGCTGGCGCGTCATCGATGCGCCGACGCAGGGAGCCGGTAACAAAGAAATCCAGTGATACTGGGGCGTCGCCAAGCTGGTTAAGGCACGGGATTTTGATTCCCGCATGCGTAGGTTCGAATCCTACCGCCCCAGCCATTCCACACAAATGGCTCTCAGGTTTAGAACATGACTCTCGATACGTCCGGCCCGATGCTCTTCACCGGCAACGCCCACCGCGCCCTGGCCGAGGATGTTGCCCAGCGTCTGGGCGTGCCGCTCGGCAAGGCGCTCGTCGGCACCTTCAGTGACGGCGAAGCGCAGATTGAGATCGAAGAGAACGTTCGCCGTCAGGAAGTGTTCGTGCTGCAGCCCACGGGCGCACCGAGCGCGGAGAATCTGTTCGAACTGTTGGTGCTGGTGGACGCGCTCAAGCGCGCCTCGGCCGCCAGCGTCACCGCGGTGATCCCGTATTTCGGCTATGCCCGCCAGGACCGTCGCCCGCGCTCGGCGCGCGTGCCGATCACGGCGAAGATGGTGGCCAAGATGATCGGCACCGCGGGTGTGGATCGCGTGCTCACGGTGGACCTGCACGCCGACCAGATCCAGGGCTTTTTCGATATCCCGGTGGATAACGTCTATGCCTCGCCGGTGCTGCTGGCGGACATCTGGCGCAACCACAGCATGGACGACCTGATCGTGGTCAGCCCGGACGTGGGTGGCGTGGTGCGCGCTCGCGCCATGGCCAAGCGCCTGGACGACGCCGACCTCGCCATCATCGACAAGCGTCGCCCCAAGGCGAACGTGGCCACGGTGATGAACATCATCGGCGATGTCGACGGCAAGACCTGCGTGCTGGTCGATGACATCGTCGATACCGCCGGCACCCTGTGTGCGGCTGCCGCGGCGCTCAAGGAGCGCGGCGCCCGCAAGGTGGTGGCGTACTGCGTGCACCCTGTGTTGTCGGGCGCGGCGCTGAAGAACATCGAAAACTCCCAGCTCGACCAGTTGGTGGTAACCAACACCTTGCCGCTGCGCCCGGATATCGCGGCCTGCGCCAAGATCCGTCAGCTCTCGGTCGCCGAGTTGCTGGCGGAAACGATCCGCCGCATCGCCTTTGGCGAATCGGTGAGCTCGCTGTACATCGATTGATTCAGGAGCGGGTGGGGCGTCGGGAATAGGTAGCAGGAAAAACACAGCGCGCATCGCAGTTCGCGCATCCTGTTCTCGATTCCCGACTCCCTACTCGCTTCAAACAACGACTCCTCTGGTCGCGGGGGAGTCGCCAGGCCACCGCGAGGTGGCTCACTACTGATAGGCAAAGCAACATGGCTACGACTCATGAAATCAAGGCGCAGAGCCGCAAGGACGAGGGGAAAGGTGCGAGCCGCCGCCTGCGTCGTGCGGGCTTCGTGCCGGCAGTGGTCTACGGCGCCGGCCAGGCTCCGCAGAGCATCGAAATCGAACACAACACCATCCTGCTCGCTGCCAAGCACGAGTGGTTCTTCTCCTCGGTGCTCGACTTGAACGTCGACGGCAAGGTGCAGAAGGTGCTGGTGCGCGATTGGCAGAAGCACCCGTACAAGCTGCTGATGCTCCACATGGACTTCCAGCGCGTGGACGAGAACGCGGTGCTCCGCGTGAACGTGCCGGTGCACTTCCTGAACCAGGACAAGTCGCCCGCCGCCAAGACCTCGGGCGTGGTGATCTCGCACAACCTGACGGAAGTGGAAGTGTCCTGCCTGCCGAAGGATCTGCCGGAGTTCATCGAGCTCGACCTGGCTGACCTGAAGGCTGGCGACATCGTCCACCTGTCGCAGCTCAAGCTGCCCAAGGGCGTGGAAATCGCCGCCCTGCACCTGGGTGCTGACCACGACATCGCCGTCGTCACCGCCAACACGGTGAAGGAAGAGGCCGAAGAAGCTCCCGCCGCGGCCGAAGCCCCGGCCGGCGACGCTGCCAAGAAGTGAGTCGCAGCGGCCCGCGCCCTTTCGGGTGCGGGCCGCACGATGTCATGGCGGGTCTTCGACTCATTGTCGGGCTGGGCAACCCCGGTACCGAATACCTCCGAACCCGGCACAATGCCGGGTTCTGGTTTGTTGACGCCCTGGCGTCAGGGCAGGGCGAGCGCTTCGGTTTCGATGGCAAGCTGCATGGCGAGACCTGCAAGGTCCGCATCGGCGGCCAGTCGGTATGGCTGCTCAAGCCCTCCACCTTCATGAACAAGAGCGGCATCGCCGTCGCCTCGGCGTTGCGCTACTACAAGATCGAGCCGGACGAGTGCCTGGTGGCCCACGACGAGCTGGATCTGGATGCGGGCACGGTCCGCATGAAGTTTGACGGCGGCCATGGCGGCCAGAACGGCCTGCGCGACATCATCGCGCACCTCGGGCACGCCAAGTTCCACCGCCTGCGCGTGGGCATCGGTCATCCTGGCCACAAGGACAAGGTTACCCCCTGGGTGCTCGGTCGTCCGTCGGCCAAGGACGAAGATGCGATAATCGACGGCATTGCCCGCGCGATCGACGTGTTGCCGCTGGCGGTCGACGGTCAGTTCGACAAGGCCATGCAACAGTTGCATACGGCAGTGAACCGTTAACCGGCATTCGTTCGAGCGACGCCGGCTTTGGTTCTACTATTGCCTGTTCCCCAATCTCTATTCCCGGATGAAACCCCATGGGTATCAAATGCGGCATCGTCGGCCTGCCTAACGTCGGCAAGTCCACCCTGTTCAACGCGCTGACCAAGGCGGGTATCGCCGCGGCCAACTTCCCGTTCTGCACCATCGAGCCGAACGTGGGCGTGGTGCCGGTGCCGGATCCGCGCCTGCAGGCGTTGTCGGACATCGTGAACCCGCAGAAGGTGATCCCCACGGCGGTGGAGTTCGTCGACATCGCCGGCCTGGTGGCGGGCGCTTCCAAGGGTGAAGGCCTGGGTAACAAGTTCCTGGCGCACATCCGCGAGGTGGATGCGATCGCCCATGTCGTGCGCTGCTTCGAGCACAGCGATATCGTGCATGTGGCCGGCAAGGTCGATCCCATTGCCGACATCGAAACCATCGACACCGAACTGGCGCTGGCGGATCTCGACTCGGTCGAGAAGGCGCTGAACCGCGCCGAGCGGTCGGCCAAGGCCAACGACAAGGAAGCCATCGCCAAGAAGCCGGTGCTGCAGAAGCTGGCGGCCGGCCTCAACGAGGGCAAGACGGCACGCAGCCTGGGCCTGGACGAGGAAGAGAAGGCGCTGGTGCGCGACCTGTTCCTGCTCACCCTGAAGCCGCTCATGTACATCGCCAACGTGCGCGAAGACGGTTTCGAGAACAACCCGCACTTGGACGCCGTGCGCGCCCGTGCAGTCGCCGAGGGCGCCGAAGTGGTGCCGGTGTGCGCCGCCATCGAAGAAGAGCTCTCGCAGCTGGACGACGCCGACCGCGACGAGTTCCTCAAGGACCTCGGCCTGGAAGAGCCGGGCCTCAATCGTGTGATTCGCGCCGGCTACAAGCTGCTCAACCTGCAGACCTACTTCACCGCTGGTGTGAAGGAAGTGCGCGCATGGACGATCAAGCGTGGCTTTACCGCCCCGCAGGCAGCCGGTGTGATCCACACCGATTTCGAGCGTGGCTTTATCCGTGCCGAAACGGTGAGCTATGACGATTTTATCCAGTACAAGGGTGAGGCCGGCGCGGCTTCCGCGGGTCGTCTACGCAAGGAAGGCAAGGACTACGTCGTCAAGGACGGCGATGTATTGCACTTCCTGTTCAACGTCTGAGCGAACGCGAACAGCCGTGCACGAAAAGCCGCGCTTTGCGCGGCTTTTTTTATCGCGATAGTGTCGGGGTGGATGCTGGTGGCATGCGGACTCGCGGATGTGTGTCATGCTGACCATTCGCATAAGAGGATGTACGTATGACCGCTAGGGGCGCCAAAGTGCGGATGCGCCTGGCTGTCGCCGAAGATTCAGTGCAGGTGGCGCGCCTGCTGCGTCGTGTAGCCCGGCGCTGGGTGTGGCCTGACCAGCCCGCATCGGCGATTCCGCTCATCCAGCGCGGCATGAGCGCCCTCGCGGTGCGAGGGGCGATCGCCGCCGGCAAGCGTTATCACACGGCATGGGCCGATGATCGCCTGGTGGGCGTGCTTGCCATGCGCGACGACTGTCACGTGTTTCAGTTGTTCGTCACGGCAAGCTGGCAGGGCAAGGGGGTGGCGCGACGCTTGTGGCACCGGGCCCTGAATGACGCGATACGTCGCGCTGGCACGCAGCGCTTTACGGTGAACTCGTCGCGCGTGGCAGTGTCGGTCTATCGCCGCCTGGGCTTCGTCCCCATTAGCGGCGAGGTGGCGTCACCGCTGGGTGTGCTCAGCACGCCGATGGTCTACGAACATCGCTAGCCGGTAACCAGGTGTCGCGCTTGCCGGGCTGTCCGGTCGGCGCACCGTCCGTCATGTTGCGTCGACTGAGGTCTAGGTTGCGGCTCGCGCGCAGGCGCATAATGAGTCTCTTATCACGCGCCCCGGGGCCGATCGCTCATGCCAGGCAAGCAGCACGAAGTGAATTTCCGTTTCCTCGCCCAGCCTACCGACGTCAATTTCGGCGGCAAGGTGCATGGCGGTATGGTGATGAAGTGGATCGACCAGGCGGGCTACGCATGTGCGGTTGCCTGGAGTGGCGCCTATTGCGTCACCGCTGCGGTCAGCGGCATCCAATTCGTGGCGCCCATCCTCATTGGCGACCTGGTGACGGTTCGTGCCCGCGTCATCCATACTGGGCGATCCAGCATGCACTTGGCAGTGGATGTCCTTGCGCGTGACCTGCGCAAGGACGAGCATCACCTGGCGACCAGTTGCGTCATGGTGTTTGTGGCCCTGGACGCGCCGGACGGCAAGCCGACCGCGGTGCCCAACTGGTTGCCGCGCGACGACAAAGAGCGTCAGTTGCAGGAGCAGGCGATGAAGCTGATGGAGCTCTCCAAGAGCATGGAGCAATTGGTGGACGCGCACGTCGCCGAAGGCGTCTGATGCAGCGTCACGAGCCCGTGAAAAAAATCGCCGGAAATCGTCAAAAATCGCGTAACAGGTGTTGACAGGCACCGGCCTGATCCACACAATAGCCGTTCTTTGTTGGAGGGATACCCAAGCGGCCAACGGGGGCAGACTGTAAATCTGCTGGCTTACGCCTTCGGTGGTTCGAATCCACCTCCCTCCACCAGACGATTTCCGCAAAGGCTGATTCAACCAGGCGGGAGTAGTTCAATGGTAGAACCTCAGCCTTCCAAGCTGATGGTGCGGGTTCGATTCCCGTCTCCCGCTCCATTGAAGTCGTCTGTTGGTGTTTTTTGTGCTCATGTAGCTCAGTCGGTAGAGCACTTCCTTGGTAAGGAAGAGGTCGCTGGTTCGATTCCAGTCATGAGCACCATCTCACCGCGGCCCGCGGTATCATTCCCACTTTTCATCATTTGACTCCATCGGGGTTTTAGACGTATGGCAAAGGGTAAATTCGAACGCACCAAGCCGCACGTCAACGTCGGCACGATTGGTCACGTGGACCACGGCAAGACGACGCTGACGGCAGCACTGACCAAGGTGGGTGCAGAGCGCTTCGGTGGCGAATTCAAGGCGTATGACGCGATTGACGCGGCGCCGGAAGAAAAGGCACGTGGTATCACGATTTCGACGGCTCACGTCGAATACGAATCGCCGACCCGCCACTACGCACACGTGGACTGCCCGGGCCACGCCGACTACGTGAAGAACATGATCACGGGTGCGGCGCAGATGGACGGCGCGATCCTGGTGTGCTCGGCCGCTGACGGCCCGATGCCGCAGACGCGCGAACACATCCTGCTGTCGCGCCAGGTGGGCGTGCCGTACATCGTCGTGTTCCTGAACAAGGCCGACATGGTGGACGACGCCGAGCTGCTCGAGCTGGTCGAGATGGAAGTGCGCGAGCTGCTGAGCAAGTACGACTTCCCGGGCGACGACACCCCGATCATCAAGGGTTCGGCTCTGAAGGCGCTGGAAGGCGACCAGTCGGAAATCGGCGTGCCGGCGATCATCAAGCTGGTGGACGCGCTGGACACCTACATTCCGGAGCCGGTGCGTGCGATCGACAAGCCGTTCCTGATGCCGGTGGAAGACGTGTTCTCGATCTCGGGCCGCGGCACCGTGGTGACCGGTCGTATCGAGCGCGGCATCATCAAGGTCGGTGACGAAGTGGAAGTGGTCGGTATCCGTCCGACCCAGAAGACCACCGTGACCGGCGTGGAAATGTTCCGCAAGCTGCTGGACCAGGGTCAGGCTGGCGACAACGCGGGTCTGCTGCTGCGTGGTCTGAAGCGCGACGACGTGGAGCGTGGTCAGGTGCTGGCGAAGCCGGGCACGATCACCCCGCACACCGATTTCGAGGCCGAGGTGTACGTGCTGTCGAAGGACGAAGGTGGTCGTCACACCCCGTTCTTCAAGGGCTACCGCCCGCAGTTCTACTTCCGTACGACGGACGTGACCGGTGCGGTGCAGCTGCCGGAAGGCGTCGAGATGGTGATGCCGGGTGACAACATTAAGATGGTTGTCACCCTGATCCACCCGATCGCCATGGACGAAGGCCTGCGCTTCGCGATTCGCGAAGGCGGTCGTACCGTCGGCGCCGGCGTGGTGGCTAAGGTCATCAAGTAATACTCGAGGGAATAGAGGGTAGGGAGTAGGGAATAGGAGAGCCAAAGCGTAAGCGCCGCTTTTCCTATTCACTATTCCCGATTTACTATTCCCTGTCTTTTTTCCTACGCCAGTAGCTCAATTGGCAGAGCAGCGGTCTCCAAAACCGCAGGTTGGGGGTTCGAGTCCCTCCTGGCGTGCCATCTTCCCGAGGATCCACGACGGATGGTGGATGGCATACAGGCCGTAGCCCGGTCGATGCCTCTCTCATCCGATCACGTCGCATGAATACGAAGGCAGAACAGACCAAAGGCGCCAACGGCGCCGATATCGCCAAGCTGGTGTTGGCCGTGCTGGTGCTGGCTGCCGGCATTTTTGCGTATTCGTGGTTCGGTGCTGACGGCTCAGTGCCGCAGTCGGTGCGCCTGCTGGGCGTGCTGGCGGCTCTGGCGGCCTCGCTGGCCATTGGTGCCTTTACCGGCCCCGGTCGCCGCGTACGCAACTTCCTCGGTGAATCGCAGTTCGAACTGCGCAAGGTGGTCTGGCCCGCCCGCGACGAAACGCTCAAGACCACCGGCATCATCATTGCCGTGGTCATTGTGCTTTCGCTGCTGCTGGGTCTGATCGATCTGATCCTGAAGTCGGTCGTGCTCGACTGGCTGCTCAAGCTGGGTAGGTGAGGTGAGGGCATGAGCAAGCGTTGGTATGTGGTGCACGCCTATTCGGGCTTTGAAAATCAGGTGAAGCGTTCGCTGGACGAGCGAATTCGCCGCGCCGGCATGGAAGAAAAATTCGGCGAAGTGCTGGTGCCGACCGAAGAGGTTATCGAGATGCGCAGCGGCCAGAAGCGCCGCAGCGAGCGCAAGTTCTTCCCGGGTTACGTTCTCGTGCAGATTGAGACGGACACCGAGGGCAAGGCGCCGCGCATCGACGACGAGTGCTGGCATCTCGTCAAGGAGACCCCAAAGGTCATGGGCTTCATCGGCGGCACCGCCGATCGTCCGCTGCCTATCCGCGACTCCGAGGCTGATGCCATCCTGAGTCGCGTGCGCGAAGGCGTGGAAAAGCCCAAGCCCAAGGTGCTGTTCGAGCCGGGCGAAATGGTCCGCGTCATCGACGGTCCGTTCAACGACTTCAATGGCGTGGTCGAAGAGGTCAACTACGAAAAGAGCCGCCTGCGCGTCGCGGTGCTCATTTTCGGTCGTTCGACCCCGGTCGAGCTGGAATTCGGCCAGGTGGAAAAGGCCTAAGGGTCTTTTCCGGAAATCGAGGGTGGGGCATAGGAAATGACGGTAGCGGTTGGCCTTATAGGACGCTGCGACCGGCTTTTTTCCCTTCCATAAATTGGTGATTTCCCATTCCCGGATCCCCTGGCGGCACGGGGCTTGCTTAAAACTTGATCAATCTCTAAACTACGCGGTTCACGCTGGGGTCTTTTGCCCGGCGTGTCCGTGTTTCCAGGGTCCGCGGGATGGCGGGCCTTCCTCTCTCAGGGACGACAACACTGCGAGGAGCCGCAAGGCGCCTGTACTCGCGAGGAAAATCCAATGGCAAAGAAAGTAACTGGCTATATCAAGCTGCAGGTCAAGGCCGGTCAGGCCAACCCGTCGCCGCCTGTGGGCCCAGCCCTCGGCCAGCGCGGCCTGAACATCATGGAATTCTGCAAGGCGTTCAATGCCGCCACGCAGAAGCTGGAGCCGGGTCTGCCGATCCCCGTGATCATCACGGCCTACTCCGACCGTAGCTTCACCTTTATCACCAAGACCCCGCCGGCCACCGTCCTGATCAAGAAGGTCACGGGCGTCGCCAAGGGTTCGTCCAAGCCGAACACCGATAAGGTCGGCAAGATCACTCGCAAGCAGCTGGAAGACGTTGCAAAGCAGAAGGAGCCGGATCTCACGGCTGCTGATCTTGACGCCGCTGTGCGCACCATTGCCGGTAGCGCGCGCAGCATGGGCCTGGTGGTGGAGGGCTAAGACATGGCAAAGCTTACGAAGCGTTTGAAGGCGGCTCAGGCCGCAGTGCAGCCGGGCAAGCTCTATGGCCTGGAAGAAGCCCTGAACATCGTCAAGAACAACGCCAAGGCGAAGTTCGCTGAGTCCGTGGACGTCGCCGTCCGCCTCGGCATCGATGCCAAGAAGTCCGACCAGGGCGTGCGTGGTTCCTCGCTGTTGCCGCATGGCACCGGCAAGACCGTCAAGGTCGCCGTGTTCGTGCCGGCCGGTGAAAAGGCCGAGGCCGCCAAGGCCGCTGGCGCCGACGCCGTTGGTATGGACGACCTGGCCGAGCGCATGCAGGCTGGCGACCTCGACTTCGGTCGCGTGATCGCTACGCCGGACGCCATGCGCGTGGTCGGTAAGCTCGGTCAGCTGCTGGGCCCCCGCGGCCTGATGCCGAATCCGAAGGACGGCTCGGTCACCGCCGACGTTGCCACTGCCGTGAAGAACGCCAAGGCGGGTCAGGTGAAGTTCCGTAACGACAAGGCGGGCATCATTCACGCCACCATCGGTAAGGCCAGCTTCGACGCTGCCCAGCTGGCGGACAACCTGAACGCGCTGGTCAACGACCTGCTGAAGGCCAAGCCGGCCACGGCCAAGGGTCAGTACCTGCAGAAGGTCGCCCTGTCCTCGACCATGGGCGTGGGCGTGCCGGTTGATACCTCGTCGCTGACGGTGTCGACCAAGTAATGCATTCAAGTCCAGTGCCGGCTCACCCCGGCATTGGCATGTTTTTGAAGGTAGCCATGGCCACGTGCCCTGGCCGCCGTCAAAGACCGCAGGCGCGAACAACGCGCGATGACGACGAGCAGGGAGCTCGTGTTGGCATGGAAACGCCGTCGTCGAGAGCGGGTTCGCTTAATCGGATTCCTTGGCGAATCTGGCCTGCGTAGATGGTGACGCCCCTTCTGGAATCGTTTTTCTGGAAAGGCCACCACCCGGGATCCCTGCGGATCCCCGACGTCACGGAAGGCGTCGCTCAGGACCGCAAGCGGCAGGAGCCGCAAGCGGATTTCAAAGTGGAGGAGTGATATGGCTCTGAATCTCTCTCAGAAGCAAGAAGTAGTCGCCGAACTGGCAGAAATTGCCGCGAAGGCTCACTCCTTGGTCGCTGCCGAGTACGCGGGCACCACGGTCGAACAGATGACCGCGATGCGCAAGAAGGCCCGTGAGTCGGGCGTGTTCCTCAAAGTTGTGAAGAACACGCTGGCTTCGCGCGCCGTGGCTGGCACCGAGTTCGAGGTCGTCAAGGACGCCCTGACCGGTCCGCTGCTGTACGCGTTCTCGCTCGAGGAGCCCGGCGCTGCCGGTCGCCTGATCAAGGAATTCGCCAAGGGCAACGACAAGCTGAAGGCCAAGGTCGTCTCCGTGGAAGGCAAGCTGCTGCCGGCTGCCCACGTGGATGTGCTGGCCTCGCTGCCGACCCGCGAAGAAGCGCTGGCCATGCTGGCCCGCGTGCTCGCCGAGCCCGCTGCGATGTTCGCCCGCGCCGTCAAGGCCGTGGCGGACAAGCAGGGTGGTGGCGAAGTCGCCGCGGAAGCCACGGCTGAAGCCTAAGTTCGACGCTTATCTAAATCGAATCAATTTCCAGAGGTAAATCAAATGTCCCTGACCAACGAACAGATCGTTGAAGCCGTTGCCGCCAAGTCGCTCATGGAAGTGATGGAGCTGGTGAAGGCCATCGAAGAGAAGTTTGGCGTGTCCGCCGCCGCTCCGGTCATGATGGCCGCCGGTCCGGCCGCTGCTGGCCCGGCTGCTGAAGCGCAGACCGAGTTCGACGTCATCCTGAAGAGCGCCGGCGACAAGAAGGTCGACGTGATCAAGGCTGTGCGTGCGATCACGGGCCTGGGCCTGAAGGAAGCCAAGGACCTGACCGAGGCCGGTGGCGTCGTGAAGGAGCAGGCTTCGAAGGAAGACGCCGAGAAGTTCAAGAAGGAACTCGAGGCTGCCGGCGCCACGGTCGAACTGAAGTAATCGGCGCTCTTGCGCGCCGTCAGTTTGATCTAGCGTCAAGCCAAGCCTGGGGGCGTAAGCCCCCGGGCTTTGCCTGCTTAAACAGGCAGGAATAGGGAATGGAGAATGTGGAGTCGGTAAATCTGGCCGAACTTTTCGCCGATTGACGATTCCCTATTCTCGATTCCCTGAATTTTCCATTCAGCCGGTGTGTGCACCACCGGCGTCACTGCGAACCGAGGCGGTACCCACCATGACCTACTCGTTTACCGAGAAGAAGCGCATCCGCAAGGATTTCGGCAAGCGTCCCCCTGTATTGGGCGTGCCGAACCTGCTGACCATCCAGACCGATTCCTATCGCGAGTTCCTGCAGGAGCATGTCTCCCCCAAGGCCCGCGACGAAAAGGGTCTCCACGCCGCGCTGAAGTCGGTGTTCCCGATTGCGAGCTACTCGGGCAATGCCGCGCTTGAGTATGTCGACTATCGCCTGGGCGAGCCGCCGTTCGACGAGCGCGAGTGCCGCAACCGCGGCATGACCTTCGGCGCGCCCCTGCGCGTGACCGTGCGCCTTGTCATTTATGACAAGGACAGCCCGGCTTCGAAGAAGGCCGTGAAGTACGTGAAGGAGCAGGAAGTCTACATGGGCGAAATTCCGCTCATGACCGACACCGGCACCTTCATCATCAACGGTACCGAGCGCGTCATCGTCTCCCAGCTGCATCGTTCGCCGGGCGTGTTCTTCGATCACGATCGCGGCAAGACCCACAGCTCGGGCAAACTGCTGTTCTCGGCTCGTGTGATCCCTTACCGCGGCTCGTGGCTGGACTTCGAGTTCGACCCGAAGGACGCGCTGTTCACCCGTATCGATCGTCGCCGCAAGCTGCCGGTGACGGTGCTGCTGCGTGCGCTGGGCTACAGCAACGAAGAGATGCTCGGCATCTTCTTCGAGCACAACGTGTTCCACCTGGGCAAGAAGGGCGGTACCACGCTGGAGCTCGTCGCCGAGCGCCTGCGCGGTGAAACGCTGACCTTCGACCTGACCGTGGGCGACAAGGTGCTGGTGGAAGCCGGCAAGCGCATCACGGCGCGTCACGTGCGCCAGCTCGCCGCCGAGAACATCACCGCGCTGGAAGTGCCAGACGACTATCCGGTCGGCCGCATCCTGGCGACCGACATCGTTGACCCCAAGACCGGCGAACTGCTGGCCCAGGCCAACGACGAGATCTCGGGCGACCAACTGGAAAGCTTCCGCAAGGCCGGTATCGAGACGGTGCCGACCCTGTATGTGAACGATCTGGATCGCGGCGCGTACATCTCGCACACCCTGCGCATCGACAACACCAAGACGCCTCTCGAAGCGCTGGTGGAAATCTATCGCATGATGCGCCCGGGCGAGCCGCCGACCAAGGATGCTGCCCAGAACCTGTTTTACAACCTGTTCTTCACGTTCGACCGTTACGACCTGTCGGCCGTGGGCCGCATGAAGTTCAACCGTCGCGTGGGCCGTCAGGAGATCGTCGGTCCGGGCGTGCTGTACGACCACAAGTACTTCGCCGACCGCAAGGAAGAAGAAGCACAGTCGCTGGTCGCCCAGCTGGGTCAGCAGTCGGACATCCTCGACGTGCTCAAGGTGCTCATCGACATCAAGAACGGTCACGGCACCGTCGACGATATCGACCACCTGGGCAATCGTCGCGTGCGCTCGGTCGGTGAAATGGCCGAGAACACCTTCCGCATCGGCCTGGTTCGCGTCGAGCGCGCCGTGCGCGAGCGCCTGTCGCTGGCCGAGTCCGAGGGTCTGACCCCGCAGGAACTGATCAACGCCAAGCCGGTCGCGGCCGCGGTGAAGGAGTTCTTCGGCTCCTCGCAGCTCAGCCAGTTCATGGACCAGAACAACCCGCTGTCCGAAGTGACGCACAAGCGTCGCGTCTCGGCACTGGGCCCGGGCGGTCTGACCCGCGAACGCGCAGGCTTCGAAGTGCGCGACGTGCATCCGACCCATTACGGCCGCGTCTGCACCATCGAAACGCCGGAAGGCCCGAACATCGGCCTGATCAACTCGCTCGCCGTGTACGCGCGCACCAACCAGTACGGCTTCCTCGAGACGCCGTACCGCAAGGTCGTGGGCGGCAAGGTGACCGATCAGGTGGATTACCTGTCGGCGATCGAAGAAGGCGACCATGTGATCGCGCAGGCGAACTCGCCGTTGAAGGATGGCGCTTTCGTCGAAGACTTCGTGTCCTGCCGTTTCCGCGGTGAATCGGAACTGCGTCCGGCCGCCGAAGTGGACTACATGGACGTTTCGCCCATGCAGACCGTGTCGGTCGCCGCCGCCCTGGTGCCGTTCCTGGAGCACGACGACGCGAACCGCGCACTGATGGGCGCGAACATGCAGCGTCAGGCCGTGCCGACCCTGCGTTCGCAGACCCCTCTGGTGGGTACCGGCATCGAGCGCGCCGTGGCGCGTGACTCGGGCGTCATCGTCACCGCCAAGCGCGGCGGCGTGATCGACCAGGTCGATGCCGGCCGTATCGTGGTGCGCGTGAACGAGGAAGAAGTCGGCGACAACGACGCCGGCGTCGATATCTACACGCTGACCAAGTACACCCGCTCCAACCAGAACACCAACCTCAACCAGCGCCCGCTGGTGAACGTGGGTGACGTGGTGGCCATGGGCGACACGCTGGCTGACGGTTCGTCGACCGACCTGGGCGAGCTCGCGCTCGGCCAGAACATGCTGATCGCCTTCATGCCGTGGAACGGCTACAACTTCGAAGACTCGATCCTGCTGTCCGAGCGCGTTGTGCAGGAAGACCGCTACACCTCGATCCACATCGAGGAGCTGTCCTGCATCGCGCGTGACACCAAGCTGGGCGCCGAGGAAATCACCGCCGACATCCCGAACGTGGGTGAGCAGGCGCTGGCCCGCCTCGACGAATCCGGCATCGTGTACATCGGCGCCGAAGTGAAGGCTGGCGACATCCTGGTGGGCAAGGTCACGCCGAAGGGCGAGAGCCAGCTCACGCCGGAAGAGAAGCTGCTGCGCGCGATCTTCGGCGAGAAGGCGTCCGACGTGAAGGACAGCTCGCTGCGCGTGCCGCCGGGCATGGACGGCACCGTGATCGACGTGCAGGTGTTCACCCGCGACGGTATCGAGAAGGACAAGCGTGCGCGCCAGATCGAGGAAATGGAGATCAAGCGCATCCGCAAGGACTTCGACGATCAGTTCCGCATCCTCGAAGGCGCGATCTACAACCGTATGCGCGGCCAGCTGGTCGGCAAGACCGCGATGAGCGGCCCGGCCGGCCTCAAGCGCGGCGCCGAGATCACCGACGCCTACCTGGACGGCCTGAAGAAGGACGACTGGTTCAAGATCAACGTCAAGGAAGAGGACGTCACCGAGTTCCTCGAGCGTGCCGCTGACCAGATCAAGCGTCACCGCGAAGAGTTCGACAAGCGCTTCAAGGAGAAGCAGGGCAAGATCACCCAGGGCGACGACCTTGCTCCGGGCGTGCTCAAGATGGTCAAGGTGTTCCTGGCCGTGAAGCGCCGCATCCAGCCGGGCGACAAGATGGCCGGTCGCCACGGTAACAAGGGTGTGGTGTCGAACGTGGTGCCGGTGGAGGACATGCCGTTCTCCGCGGACGGTACCTCGGTGGACATCGTGCTGAACCCGCTGGGCGTGCCTTCGCGTATGAACATCGGTCAGATTCTGGAAGTGCACCTTGGCTGGGCCGCAAAGGGCCTAGGCAAGAAGATCCAGAAGATGATGGAGGCGCAGGCCAAGGTTCTGCAGATCCGCGAGTTCCTCGACCAGATCTACAACCACCACGTCGCCGGTGCCGTGCAGCACGTCGACCTGAAGTCGCTTACCGACGAGGAAATCCTGGCCCTGGCCAAGAACCTCCAGGCGGGCGTGCCGATGGCGACCCCGGTGTTCGACGGTGCCGAGGAAACCGAGATCAAGGCGATGCTCAAGCTCGCCGATCTGCCGGAGTCGGGTCAGACCACGCTGTTCGACGGTCGTACCGGCGAGGCGTTCGATCGCCCGGTCACCGTGGGCTACATGCACTACCTGAAGCTGAACCACTTGGTCGACGACAAGATGCACGCTCGTTCGACCGGCCCGTACTCGCTCGTCACGCAGCAGCCGCTGGGTGGTAAGGCGCAGTTCGGTGGTCAGCGCTTCGGTGAAATGGAAGTCTGGGCACTGGAAGCCTACGGCGCGGCCTACACCCTGCAGGAAATGCTGACGGTGAAGTCCGATGACGTGCAGGGCCGTAACCAGATGTACAAGAACATTGTCGACGGCAACCACGAGATGGCGGCGGGCATGCCGGAATCCTTCAACGTGTTGGTGAAGGAAATCCGCTCGCTCGGTATCGATATCGATCTGGAAGAAGTGAAGTGATTGGGCTTTGAGGGAGTAGGCAATAGGGGCCAGGGCATCGCCAACGCACATAGCGCTACCGCGACCCAGGATTCCCATTCCCCGCTCTTTCCAGTTCCCGATTCTCCATTCTCTATTCCCGATCTTCGGAGACATCCATGAAAGACTTGCTCAATCTGTTCAACCAGCAGCGCACCGCGCCTGACTTCGATGCGATCAAGATCGCTCTGGCTTCGCCTGAGCTGATCCGCTCGTGGTCGTACGGCGAAGTGAAGAAGCCGGAGACGATCAACTACCGCACCTTCAAGCCCGAGCGTGACGGCCTGTTCTGCGCCGCCATCTTCGGCCCGGTGAAGGATTACGAGTGCTTGTGCGGCAAGTACAAGCGCATGAAGCACCGCGGTGTGGTGTGCGAAAAGTGCGGCACCGAAGTGACGCTGGCCAAGGTGCGCCGCGAGCGCATGGGCCACATCGAACTGGCTTCGCCGACCGCACACATCTGGTTCCTCAAGTCGCTGCCCTCGCGCATCGGCCTGATGCTGGACATGACCCTGCGCGATATCGAGCGCATCCTGTATTTCGAAGCCTTCGTGGTGATCGACCCGGGTCTGACCGCGCTTGAGCGCGGCCAGCTCCTCAGCGAAGACCAGTACCTGGAAGCCGTGGAAGAGCACGGTGACGAGTTCGACGCCCGCATGGGTGCCGAGGCCGTCTACGAGCTGCTCAAGTCCCTGGACCTGCCGGGCGAAGTCGTACGCCTGAAGGAAGAGATCGCCTCCACCAACTCCGAGACCAAGCTCAAGCGCCTCACCAAGCGCGTCAAGCTGATCGAGGCGTTCCTGGAGTCGGGCAACCGTCCGGAGTGGATGGTGCTCACCGTGCTGCCCGTGCTGCCGCCGGACCTGCGTCCGCTGGTGCCGCTGGACGGTGGCCGCTTCGCCACCTCCGACCTGAATGACCTGTATCGCCGCGTCATCAACCGCAACAACCGCCTGCGCCGCCTGCTGGAGCTGAATGCTCCGGACATCATCGTGCGCAACGAAAAGCGCATGTTGCAGGAGTCGGTGGACGCGTTGCTCGACAACGGCCGTCGCGGTCGTGCCATCACCGGCACGAACAAGCGCGCGCTGAAGTCGCTGGCCGACATGATCAAGGGCAAGCAGGGCCGCTTCCGTCAGAACCTGCTCGGCAAGCGCGTGGACTACTCCGGTCGTTCCGTGATCGTGGTGGGTCCGACCCTGCGTCTGCACCAGTGCGGCCTGCCGAAGAAGATGGCGCTTGAGCTGTTCAAGCCCTTCATCTTCGCCAAGCTGCAGGCTCGCGGCGAGGCCACCACCATCAAGGCCGCCAAGAAGCTTGTCGAGCGCGAAGAAGGCCAGGTGTGGGACATCCTCGAAGAGGTGATCCGCGAACATCCCGTGCTGCTGAACCGCGCACCGACGCTCCACCGTCTGGGCATCCAGGCGTTCGAGCCGAAGCTGATCGAAGGCAAGGCCATCCAGTTGCATCCGCTCGTCTGTACCGCGTTCAACGCGGACTTCGACGGTGACCAGATGGCCGTGCACGTGCCGCTGTCGATCGAGGCGCAGCTCGAAGCGCGTGCCCTGATGATGGCCACCAACAACATCCTGTCGCCCGCCAACGGCGAGCCGATCATCGTGCCGACCCAGGACGTGGTGTTGGGCCTGTACTACATGACCCGCGAGCTGGTGAACGCCAAGGGCAACGGCATGGTGTTCTCGGGCATCGGCGAAGTGCGTCGCGCCTATGACAACCGCGCGGTGCAGCTGCACGCCAAGATCAAGGTCCGCATCAAGCAGGTGCTGATCGACGAGGAAGGCGGTCGCACCGAGCAGACCCTGCTGGTGGATACCACCGTGGGTCGCGCGCTGCTGCTCGAAATCATGCCGGAAGGCCTGCCGTTCGCGCTGGCCAACGTCGAGCTGACCAAGAAGAACATCTCGCGCCTGATCAACCAGTGCTACCGCCGACTGGGCCTCAAGGACACGGTGATCTTCGGCGACCAGCTGATGTACACCGGTTTCCGTTTCGCGACGCGTGCGGGCATCTCCATCGGCATCGACGACATGATCATCCCGGATCAGAAGAAGCCGATCCTGGAAGAAGCCGAGAAGGAAGTGGTCGAGATCCAGGAGCAGTACCAGTCGGGTCTCGTCACCGCCGGCGAGCGCTACAACAAGGTGGTCGACATCTGGTCGCGCACCAACGAACTGGTCGCCAAGGCGATGATCGACGGTATCGGTACCGAAAAGGTGACCGATGCCGAAGGCAAGACGGTCAACCAGAAATCCATGAACTCGCTGTACATCATGGCCGACTCGGGCGCTCGTGGTTCGGTGGCCCAGATTCGTCAGCTGGCCGGTATGCGCGGCCTGATGGCTCGCCCGGACGGCTCGATCATCGAGACGCCCATTAAGGCGAACTTCCGCGAAGGCTTGAACGTTCTGCAGTACTTCAACTCCACCCACGGTGCCCGTAAGGGTCTGGCGGATACGGCGTTGAAGACGGCGAACTCCGGTTACCTGACCCGTCGTCTCGTCGACGTGGCCCAGGACGTGGTGATCACCTCCGGCGACTGCGGTACGGACGAAGGTGTGACCATGCAGCCGATCGTGGAGGGCGGCGACGTGGTCGAGCCGCTGCGCGATCGCGTGCTCGGTCGTGTGGCGCTGGAAGACGTCTACGGCCCGGGCGAGAGCGACGAGCCGATCGTCACTCGCGACACCCTGCTGGACGAAGCGCTGGTCGAGAAGCTCGACAAGGCCGGCGTGCAGTCGGTGAAGGTGCGTTCGCCCATCACCTGCGCTGCCGATCACGGCGTGTGCGCCCTGTGCTACGGCCGCGACCTGGCCCGTGGTCACCTGGTGAACATGGGTGAAGCCGTGGGCGTGGTGGCCGCGCAGTCGATCGGTGAGCCGGGTACCCAGCTGACCATGCGTACGTTCCACATCGGTGGTGCGGCGTCGCGAGCTGCTGCCGTCGACAACGTGACGGTGAAGACCACCGGCACGCTCAAGTTCAACAACCTCAAGACCGTGCAGCACGCACAGGGTCACCTGGTGGCCGTGTCGCGTTCGGGCGAAGTCAGCGTCATCGACGCCAACGGTCGCGAGCGCGAGCGCTACAAGGTGCCTTACGGCGCGACCATCGCCGTCAAGGACGGCGATGCGGTCAAGGCCGGTCAGGCCGTGGCCAACTGGGATCCGCATACCCACCCGATCGTGTCGGAAGTGGCCGGTACCGTGCGCTTCATCGACTTCATCGATGGCGTCACCGTGCAGAGCCAGACCGACGAACTGACCGGCCTGGAGTCGGCGGTGGTGACCGATCCGAAGCGCCGTGGTACGGCCGCCAAGGACCTGCGCCCCATCGTGCGCCTGGAAGACGCCAAGGGGCGCGAGCTCAAGCTGCCGGGCACCGACGTGCCGGCGCAGTACATGCTCCCGGCGGGCGCGATCGTGTCCATCCAGAACGGTGCGGAAGTGGGCGTGGGTGACGTGGTTGCCCGTATCCCGCAGGAAACCTCCAAGACCCGCGACATTACCGGTGGTCTGCCCCGCGTGGCCGACTTGTTCGAAGCGCGCAAGCCCAAGGAACCGGCGATCCTCGCCGAGCGCTCGGGCGTGATCAGCTTCGGCAAGGACACCAAGGGCAAGCAGCGTCTGATCATCAAGGACGCTGACGGTAACGAGCACGAAGAGCTGATTCCCAAGTGGCGCCAGGTCATCGTGTTCGAAGGCGAGCACGTGGAGAAGGGCGAAACCATCGTGGACGGCGAGCCCAGCCCGCACGACATCCTGCGCCTGCTGGGTGTCGAGCCGCTGGCCGCTTACCTGGTCAAGGAAATCCAGGACGTCTACCGCCTGCAGGGCGTGAAGATCAACGACAAGCACATCGAAGCGATCATTCGCCAGATGCTGCGCAAGGTTGAGATCACCGAGCCGGGCGATAGCCACTACCTGCGCGGTGAGCAGGTCGAGCGCGTCCGCATCAATGGCGAGAACGACCGTGCGTCTGCTCGTGGCGAGCGCCCGGCCGACTACCAGTCGGTGCTGTTGGGCATCACCAAGGCCTCGCTGGCCACGGAATCCTTCATCTCGGCGGCTTCCTTCCAGGAAACCACCCGAGTGCTGACGGAAGCCGCGGTCCGCGGTACGCGTGACACCTTGCGTGGCCTGAAGGAAAATGTTATTGTCGGCCGTCTCATTCCGGCAGGTACGGGTCTGGCGTATCACGCGTCGCGTCATCGCCAGGGCGGTCTTACCGCCTCGGAGCTTGAAACCCTCTCCGGTTCCGCTGCATCGGCCTCCTTCGCGGAAGCCACCACCGGTAGCGACATTGGTGTGGAGTGAGCCCTCCGCGGGCTCTACTCGCTGACATACGAAATGAGGCGCAAGGATTGCGCCTCGTGTTCGAGCCATGGGTGGCAGGGCGTCAGCTTGTCTGTGACAAGCTGCCCATGTTAAATTCCCGCTTCTTGGCAGACCGAGCCGGTTCGGTCTGCCTTTATGTTTCTCAGGAACTGCTTCAATGACGACAGTCAACCAGTTGGTTCGCAAATCCCGTAGCCCGAAGACCTATAAGAGTGCTTCGCCGGCTTTGCAGAACAGCCCGCAGCGTCGCGGCGTGTGCACGCGCGTCTACACGACCACCCCGAAGAAGCCGAACTCGGCTCTGCGCAAGGTCGCCAAGGTGCGTCTGACGAACGGCTACGAAGTGATCAGCTACATCGGTGGCGAAGGTCACAACTTGCAGGAGCACTCGGTGGTCCTGATCCGCGGCGGTCGCGTCAAGGATCTCCCCGGTGTGCGTTACCACACGGTGCGCGGCAGTCTCGACTGCGCCGGCGTCACCAAGCGCCGTCAGTCGCGCTCCAAGTACGGCGCCAAGCGCCCGAAGTCCTGATCTCTAGGAAATAACTATGTCGCGTAAAGGTTCTCATCCCGCCCGTCTGATCCTGCCGGATCCCAAGCACGGTAGCCAGCTGATCGCTCGTTTCATCAACATGGTGATGAAGAGCGGCAAGAAGTCGGTCGCTGAAAGCATCGTCTACGGCGCACTGGCCCATCTGGGCGAAAAGAACGCTGAGCCGGTTCAGCTTGTCGAGAAGGCACTGAACAACATCGCTCCGGCGGTCGAGGTGAAGTCCCGTCGTGTCGGCGGCGCCACCTACCAGGTGCCGGTCGAAGTGCGTCCGGGTCGTCGCATGGCGCTCGCTATGCGCTGGGCAATCGATTCCGCCCGCAAGCGCGGCGAGACCTCGATGCCGCGCAAGCTGGCAGCCGAGCTGCTCGAAGCGTCGGAAAATCGTGGTGGCGCGATCAAGAAGCGCGAAGAAACCCACCGCATGGCGGAGGCCAACAAGGCCTTCTCGCATTACCGCTGGTAAGCAGCACAGCTAGAACTTTCAGAGGTTAAGACCGTGGCACGCACCACTCCTATCGAGCGCTACCGCAACTTCGGCATCATGGCTCACATCGATGCCGGCAAGACCACCACCACGGAGCGCATCCTGTTCTACACCGGCGTCAGTCACAAGATTGGCGAGGTGCACGACGGTGCGGCGACGATGGACTGGATGGAGCAGGAGCAGGAGCGCGGCATCACCATTACGTCGGCGGCAACGACGGCGTTCTGGAAGGGCATGGATCGCTCCTTGCCCGAGCATCGCTTCAACATCATCGACACCCCAGGCCACGTGGACTTCACCATCGAGGTGGAGCGCTCGCTGCGCGTGCTCGACGGCGCCGTGTTCGTGCTTTGCGCCGTGGGTGGTGTGCAGCCGCAGTCTGAAACCGTCTGGCGTCAGGCCAACAAGTACAAGGTGCCGCGCCTTGCGTTCGTCAACAAGATGGACCGCACTGGCGCGAACTTCTACAAGGTGGTCGAGCAGCTGAAGGCTCGCCTGGGTGCCAACCCCGTCCCGATGCAGGTTCCGATTGGTGCTGAGGACAACTTCGAGGGCGTGGTCGACCTGCTCAAGATGAAGTCCATCATCTGGGACATGGAATCCCAGGGCATGAAGTTCGAGTATGCCGACATCCCGGCCAACCTGGCGGACAAGGCGGCTGAAGCTCGTTCGTACATGGTGGAATCGGCGGCAGAGGCTTCCGAAGAGCTGATGAACAAGTACTTGGAAGAGGGTGACCTCACCGAGGAAGAAATCATCGGCGGCCTGCGTTCGCGCACGCTGTCCAGCGAGATCATTCCGGTCTTCTGCGGTACCGCGTTCAAGAACAAGGGCGTGCAGGCAATGCTGGACGCCGTGGTGCAGCTGCTGCCGTCGCCGATCGATCGTCCGCCGGTGCAGGGTGTGGACGATGACGAGAAGGAGGCCACTCGTGCGGCTGACGACTCGGCGCCGTTCTCCGCGCTGGCGTTCAAGATCATGACCGACCCGTTTGTTGGTTCGCTCACGTTCTTCCGTGTTTACTCGGGCACGCTCAACGCGGGCGATCAGGTGTACAACCCGGTCAAGTCCAAGAAGGAGCGCATCGGCCGTATTCTGCAGATGCACGCGAACGAGCGTCAGGAGATCAAGGAAGTTCGCGCCGGCGATATCGCCGCGGCGGTCGGCCTGAAGGACGTGACGACCGGTGACACGCTTTGTTCGCAGGATCAGATCATCACTCTGGAGCGCATGACGTTCCCGGAGCCAGTGATCTCGATGGCGGTGGAGCCGAAGACCAAGTCCGACCAGGAAAAGATGGGCATCGCGCTGGGCCGTCTGGCCGCCGAAGATCCCTCCTTCCGCGTGCGTACGGACGAAGAGTCGGGGCAGACCATCATCTCGGGCATGGGTGAGCTGCACCTGGACATCCTCGTTGACCGCATGAAGCGCGAGTTCAACGTGGAAGCCAACGTCGGCAAGCCGCAAGTGGCCTACCGTGAAACGATCCGCAAGAGCGACGTCAAGTCGGACTACAAGCACGCTAAGCAGTCCGGTGGTAAGGGTCAGTACGGTCACGTGGTGATCGAGCTGTCGCCCATGAGCGAAGAAGAGCGCAAGAGCGACGGCGTCAAGGATGACTTCCTGTTCATCAATGACATCACGGGCGGCGTGATCCCGAAGGAATTCATCCCGTCGGTCGAAAAGGGTCTGCGAGAAACCATTACCAGTGGTCCGCTTGCGGGCTTCCCGGTGGTGAACGTGAAGGTCAAGTTGGTGTTCGGTTCGTACCACGACGTTGACTCGTCCGAAATGGCGTTCAAGCTCGCCGCGTCGATGGCCTTCAAGGAAGGCTTCCGCAAGGCCGATCCGGTCCTGCTCGAGCCGATCATGAAGGTTGAAGTGGTGACCCCGGAAGACTACGTCGGTGACGTCATGGGCGACCTGAGCCGCCGCCGCGGCCTGCTCCAGGGCCAGGACGACACGCCGTCGGGCAAGACCATCAATGCGATGGTTCCGCTGGGCGAGATGTTCGGTTACGCGACGACTATTCGCTCGCTGACCCAGGGTCGCGCCACCTTTACGATGGAGTTCGACCACTACGCTGAAGCGCCGAACAACATCGCTGAGCAGGTCATGAAGAAGGCCTGATAAGGCCTTCTTCCTCCACACTACCGTTCTTTTTAGAGGTTTAAGTCATGGCAAAGGGTAAATTCGAACGCACCAAGCCGCACGTCAACGTCGGCACGATTGGTCACGTGGACCACGGCAAGACGACGCTGACGGCAGCACTGACCAAGGTGGGTGCAGAGCGCTTCGGTGGCGAATTCAAGGCGTATGACGCGATTGACGCGGCGCCGGAAGAAAAGGCACGTGGTATCACGATTTCGACGGCTCACGTCGAATACGAATCGCCGACCCGCCACTACGCACACGTGGACTGCCCGGGCCACGCCGACTACGTGAAGAACATGATCACGGGTGCGGCGCAGATGGACGGCGCGATCCTGGTGTGCTCGGCCGCTGACGGCCCGATGCCGCAGACGCGCGAACACATCCTGCTGTCGCGCCAGGTGGGCGTGCCGTACATCGTCGTGTTCCTGAACAAGGCCGACATGGTGGACGACGCCGAGCTGCTCGAGCTGGTCGAGATGGAAGTGCGCGAGCTGCTGAGCAAGTACGACTTCCCGGGCGACGACACCCCGATCATCAAGGGTTCGGCTCTGAAGGCGCTGGAAGGCGACCAGTCGGAAATCGGCGTGCCGGCGATCATCAAGCTGGTGGACGCGCTGGACACCTACATTCCGGAGCCGGTGCGTGCGATCGACAAGCCGTTCCTGATGCCGGTGGAAGACGTGTTCTCGATCTCGGGCCGCGGCACCGTGGTGACCGGTCGTATCGAGCGCGGCATCATCAAGGTCGGTGACGAAGTGGAAGTGGTCGGTATCCGTCCGACCCAGAAGACCACCGTGACCGGCGTGGAAATGTTCCGCAAGCTGCTGGACCAGGGTCAGGCTGGCGACAACGCGGGTCTGCTGCTGCGTGGTCTGAAGCGCGACGACGTGGAGCGTGGTCAGGTGCTGGCGAAGCCGGGCACGATCACCCCGCACACCGATTTCGAGGCCGAGGTGTACGTGCTGTCGAAGGACGAAGGTGGTCGTCACACCCCGTTCTTCAAGGGCTACCGCCCGCAGTTCTACTTCCGTACGACGGACGTGACCGGTGCGGTGCAGCTGCCGGAAGGCGTCGAGATGGTGATGCCGGGTGACAACATTAAGATGGTTGTCACCCTGATCCACCCGATCGCCATGGACGAAGGCCTGCGCTTCGCGATCCGCGAAGGCGGTCGTACCGTCGGCGCCGGCGTGGTGGCTAAGGTCATCAAATAAGTCGCCAGGTCGCCACCCCTCGGGTGGCGACTCGCGCGGACACTGGATCGGTGATTCGCCAGGCATATTCAGCCGAGGGAAGGCTTAGGCACTTCCCTCGGGACTGATTGGAAGGTATAGTTTCACGCTTGCCTGTCGTCGGCCCGGAAAAAGGGGCGGCGACCTTACAGCGAAATGAGGCACAGGAAGTGCTTCGAGTTCGCTGGCCGGGATGGCCAATACGCAAGAAAGGGCTTGGGCGACGAAGCGTTACGCTTTGTTGACCTGGCCATTTCGCGCGTTTTATACTTTTACGTCTGGGCGGGCCCTTTTTGGAGCCTGCCTAGTCTTTTAGGGTCGATTTGGTGGCGTGTTGTCGCTTGCCGCCATCGACTTGCAGTGACACAGCGACAATGGGTTGTGCGGGCAGGCGAGAAGCCTGTCCGGTTCACAGAATTTGTTCTTTCGATAACAGGACACGGTTTATGGCGAACCAAAAGATTCGCATCCGGCTCAAGGCGTTCGATCATCGTCTGATCGACCGTTCGGCCAGCGAAATCGTCGAGACGGCCAAGCGCACCGGCGCAACGGTTCTCGGCCCGATTCCGCTCCCGACCAAGATCGAGCGCTACACCATTCTGGTGTCGCCGCACGTCGACAAAGATGCCCGCGACCAGTACGAAACCCGTACGCACAAGCGCGTGCTGGACATCGTCGACCCCAACGACAAGACCGTGGACGCGCTCATGAAGCTTGATCTCGCCGCTGGCGTTGACGTTCAGATCAAGCTCGGTTGAGCGATAGACAGGATACGAAGATGAGTATCGGACTGGTTGGCCGCAAGTGCGGCATGAGCCGACTCTTCACTGAAGACGGACGCTCGATCCCGGTGACGCTGATTGAAGCGACGCCGAATCGCGTTACGCAGTTGAAGACGGAAGATAACGATGGTTACAGCGCTGTGCAGGTCGCGGCGGGCGTCAAGCGCGCCAGCCTGCTGACCCAGCCGCTGAAGGGTCACTACGCCAAGGCCAAGGTTGAGCCGGGTCGTGGTCTGTGGGAGTTCCGCGTGTCCGCCGAGGACCTCGGCAAGTACAGCGTGGGCGCCGAGATCAAGGCTGACGACGTGTTCCAGGTGGGTCAGATTGTTGACGTCGCCGGCGTGTCGAAGGGTAAGGGCTTCCAGGGCACCATCAAGCGCCACAACTTCACCATGGGTGACGCTACCCACGGTAACTCGCTGTCGCATCGTGCGCCGGGTTCTATCGGTCAGCGTCAGACCCCGGGTCGCGTGTTCCCGGGCAAGAAGATGGCGGGCCACATGGGTGCGGTGAACCGTACGCAGCAGGGCCTGGAAGTGGTCAAGGTCGACGCCGAGCGTCATCTGATCGCGGTGAAGGGCGCGGTGCCGGGTGCTACCGGCGGCGACGTCGTCATCCGTCCGACGACCAAGGGTTGAGGAGAGACGCCATGGAATTGAATGTCATTGGCGCCAAGCCGCTCAGCGTGTCGGACGAAGTGTTCGGCGGCGAGTTCAAGCAGGCCCTGATTCACCAGGTGGTTGTGGCCTACCAGGCCGGCGGTCGCGCCGGTACCAAGGCCCAGCTGTCGCGTGGTGAGCTGTCGGGTACCACCAAAAAGTTCAAGAAGCAGAAGGGCGGCGGCGCTCGTCACGGCGACTACCGCGCTCCGATCTTCGTGGGCGGTGGTGTCACGTTCGCAGCCAAGCCGCGCAATTACGAGCAGAAGGTCAACCGCAAGGCTTACCGTGTCGCGTTGCGCTCCATTCTTTCGGAGCTGAACCGGCAGGGTCGTCTGAAGGTGGTCGAGAGCTTCGGCATCGACACCCCCAAGACCAAGGCGATGGTCGCCAAGCTGGCCGAACTGCAGGTTTCCGGCCGCGTGCTGCTGGTGTCGGAAGACGCCAACGAAGCCACCTTCCTGGCTGCGCGCAACATCCCGTACATCCACGTTGTGGACGTGCTGGCGCTGAACCCGGTCAGCCTGGTCGGTTCGGACCACATCGTCATGACCGTCGATGCGGTGAAGAAGATCGAGGAGTGGCTGGCATGAGCAACGAACGCATCCTGAATACGCTGCGCGCGCCGCACATCTCGGAGAAGGCTGCCCGCATCGCCGAGAAGAACCAGTACGTATTCGTGGTTGCCCCCGAGGCAACCAAGGCCGATGTCCGCGCGGCGGTGGAACAGATGTTCGACGTCAAGGTCGAGCAGGTGAACCTCGTTAACGCCAAGGGCAAGGTCAAGTCCTTCCGTTTCCGCGCTGGCAGCCGCCAGGGCAAGCGCAAGGCCTACGTTCGCCTCGCCGATGGTCAGACCATCGACGTGTCGTCCAAGGCCTGAGCCAGGAGTTGAATTGAGATGGCACTGATCACTCATAAGCCGACCTCCCCCGGCCGTCGCGACGCAGTCAGCGTGCGCACCGAGGGTCTGCACAAGGGCGCGCCGTACGCGGCGTTGACCGAGGCAAAGACCAAGAACGGCGGTCGCAACCATTATGGTCGCATCACTGTTCGCCACCAGGGTGGTGGTCACAAGCAGCGTTACCGCATCATCGACTTCAAGCGTGACAAGGAAGGCATTGCCGCCCGCGTCGAGCGCATCGAGTACGATCCGAACCGCACCGCGCACATCGCGCTGCTGTGCTACGCCGACGGCGAGCGCCGCTACATCATCGCGCCGAAGGGCGTGCAGGTGGGCGACCGCCTGGTGTCGGGCAGCGACGCGCCGATCAAGGCTGGCAATAGCCTGCCGCTGCGCTCGATCCCGGTCGGTTCGACCGTCCACTGCATCGAGATGAAGCCGGGCAAGGGCGCGCAGATCGCTCGCTCCGCCGGTGCCTCGGTCCAGCTGGTAGCGCGCGAGTCGGGTTACGCCACGCTTCGCCTGCGTTCGGGTGAAATGCGTCGCGTGCCGGTCGACTGCCGCGCCACCGTTGGCGAAGTCGGCAACAGCGAACACAGCCTGAAGAAGCTCGGCAAGGCCGGTGCGAAGCGCTGGCTCGGCATCCGTCCGACCGTTCGCGGTGTCGTCATGAACCCGGTCGACCATCCGCATGGCGGTGGTGAAGGCCGCACCTCCGGTGGCCGTCATCCGGTCAGCCCGTGGGGTACGCCGACCAAGGGCTACAAGACCCGCAACAACAAGCGCACGCAGCAGTTCATCGTGCGTCGTCGCAAGTAATAGGAAACGACTATGCCGCGCTCTCTAAAGAAAGGTCCGTTCGTTGACCTGCACCTCGTAAAGAAGGTGGAAGCCGCCGTTTCCGCCAACAACAAGCGCCCGATCAAGACCTGGTCGCGTCGCTCGATGATTCTCCCGGAGATGGTCGGTCTGACCATCGCCATCCACAATGGCCGTCAGCATGTCCCCGTGCTGGTCAACGAGAACATGGTCGGGCATAAGCTCGGCGAGTTCGCCGTGACCCGCACCTTCAAGGGCCATGGCGGCGACAAGAAGGGCAAGTGATGAGCACTGAAGCCAAAGCGATCCTGCGTAGCGCCCGCATTTCGGCGCAGAAGGCACGCCTGGTAGCTGACCTGGTCCGCGGTATGCCCGTGGGCCGTGCCAGCGACGTGCTCGCATTTACCAACAAGAAGGCTGCAGCCATTGTTCGCAAGGTGCTGCTGTCGGCCGTCGCCAACGCCGAGAACAACCTCGGTGCTGACGTGGACGAGCTGAAGGTCTCGCGCATCTTCGTGGACGAAGGTCCGGCGATGAAGCGCATGTACGCCCGCGCCAAGGGCCGCGGTTCCCGCATCCTGAAGCGCACGAGCCACATCACTGTGGTCGTTGGCAACTGACAGAGGACGTAGACGATGGGTCATAAAGTTCATCCCACCGGTATCCGCCTCGGCATTGCCAAGGACTGGAACTCGAAGTGGTACGCCAATAAGGGCGAATACGCCCAGTACCTTGCGGCCGACCTGAAGGTCCGTGAGATGCTGCGCAAGAAGCTGGCCCAGGCCGGCATCTCCAAGATCCTCATCGAGCGCCCGGCCAAGACCGCGCGCGTGACGATTCACACCGCCCGTCCGGGCGTGGTGATCGGCAAGAAGGGCGAGGACATCGAGAAGCTGCGCAAGGAAGTCAGTGACCTGATGGGCGTTCCGGCGCACATCAACGTCAGCGAAGTGCGCAAGCCCGAGATTGATGCGCAGCTGGTGGCCGAGTCCATCGCGCAGCAGCTCGAGCGTCGCATCATGTTCCGTCGCGCCATGAAGCGTGCTGTCGGCAACGCGATGCGCCTTGGCGCCCTGGGCATCAAGATCAATGTCTCTGGCCGTTTGAACGGCGCTGAGATTGCTCGTTCCGAATGGAGCCGTGAAGGTCGCGTGCCGCTGCACACGCTGCGCGCTGACATCGACTACGGCACCGCCGAAGCTCATACGACCTACGGCGTTATCGGCATCAAGGTGTGGATCTACAAGGGCGAGATCTTCGATCTGTCCCAGATCAACCAGGAGTCGAAGGAAGAGCAGTCCCAGCCGCGCCGTGAAGGTGGCGAGGGTCGTCGTGAATCGCGTCGCGAGGGCGGTGAAGGCCGCCGCGAGCGGACGGCGAAGTAAGGAGAGTTGCCATGCTGCAACCCAAGCGAACCAAATACCGTAAGCAGTTCAAGGGCCGCAACGACGGTCTGGCCTTCTCCTCGAACCTCGTCAGCTTTGGCGAGTTCGGCCTGAAGGCCACCACGTTCGGAGCGCTGACCGCGCGCCAGATCGAGGCCGGTCGTCGCTGCATCACCCGCTTCGTGAAGCGCGGCGGAAAGCTGTGGATCCGCGTGTACCCGGACAAGCCCATCACCAAGAAGCCCATCGAAGTTCGAATGGGTGCCGGTAAGGGTGGCGTCGAATACTGGGTCGCTCCGATCCAGCCGGGCCGCATGCTCTATGAAATCGAGGGTATCGACGAGGCTTCGGCACGCGAGGCGTTCCGCCTGGCCGCTGCCAAGCTCTCGGTCCAGACCCAATTCGTGACCCGGGCGGTGATGTGATATGGCCATCAAAGATCTGACCAACAAGACGGCCGAAGAGCTGAATAAGCACCTGCTGGACCTGCGCAAGGAGCAGTTCAACCTGCGCATGCAGAAGGGCACCGGCCAGCTCAACCAGCCGCACCAGCTGCGCCGCGTTCGGCGCGACATCGCCCGCACGAAGTTCGTGCTCGGCGGCAAGAAGTAAGGGACGGCCGATATGAGCGACAATCAAAAGCAGACGCGCACCCTCGAGGGCCGCGTCATCAGTAATAAGATGGACAAGACCGTGACGGTCCTGATCGAACGCCAGGAACAGCATCCGCTGATCGGCAAGATCATCCGCCGCTCGACCAAGCTTCACGCGCAGGACGACCTGGGCGCGAACGAGGGTGACGTGGTCCGCATCGCGGAATGCCGTCCTCTGTCCAAGACCAAGCATCACCGCGTGGTCGAAATCGTCACGCGCGCTAACGTCTAAGGGAGGGTGCAGACATGATCCAGATGCAAAGCACGCTTTCCGCGGCCGATAACAGCGGTGCCCGTGAACTGATGTGCATCAAGGTGCTCGGCGGCTCCAAGCGCCGTTACGCCGCGATCGGTGACGTGATCAAGGTCACCGTAAAGGATGCCATCCCCCGCGGCAAGGTGAAGAAGGGCGAGGTGTACAACGCCGTGGTGGTTCGTACCGCCAAGGGTGTGCGCCGTCCCGATGGCTCGCTGATCCGTTTCGACGGCAACGCAGCGGTCCTCCTCAACAACAAGCTCGAGCCGATCGGCACCCGTATCTTCGGACCGGTCACTCGTGAGCTGCGCAGCGAGAAGTTCATGAAGATCGTCTCCCTCGCGCCCGAAGTGCTCTGAGCGGAGACAAGACCATGAACCGTATCCGCAAGGGTGATCAGGTCATCGTGATCACTGGCAAGAACAAAGGTCAGCGCGGCGACGTGCTGCGCGTTGAGGGCGACCGCGTGGTCGTCTCCAACGTGAACCTGATCAAGCGTCACACCAAGCCGAACCCGCAGGCCAACCAGGCTGGCGGCATCGTCGAGCGTGAGGCTTCGATCCATATCTCCAACGTCCAGCTGTTCAACTCCGCCACGGGCAAGGGTGAACGCGTTGGCGCCAAGACGCTCTCTGATGGGCGCAAGGTGCGCGTGTTCAAGTCCAACGGCGAAGTTGTGGACGCGTAAGGAATCAACGTTATGACGACGCGTCTCGAAACGTTTTACAAAGAGCAGGTCATCAAGAAGCTCACCGAGCGTTTTGGTTACCAGAACGTGATGCAGGTTCCCCGCATCACCAAGATCACGCTGAACATGGGCGTGGGCGAAGCCGCCGGCAACAAGAAGGTGCTCGAGAATGCCGTGGCCGACATGGCCAAGATCTCGGGCCAGAAGCCGATCCAGACCAAGGCCCGCGTGTCGGTCGCCTCGTTCAAGATCCGCGACGGTTGGCCGATCGGTTGCAAGGTCACCCTGCGCCGCGCCCAGATGTGGGAGTTCCTGGATCGCCTGATCAACATCTCGCTGCCCCGTACCCGCGACTTCCGCGGCGTGTCGGGTCGCGCCTTCGATGGCCGTGGTAACTACAACTTCGGCATCAAGGAACAGATCATCTTCCCGGAAATCGACTTCGACGCCGTCGACGCGATGCGTGGTATGGACATCTCCATCACCACCACCGCCAAGACCGACGAAGAAGCCAAGGCGCTGCTGGAAGCCTTCAGCTTCCCGTTCCGCAACTAAGAGTCGCGAGAGACACATGGCCAAGACCTCGATGGTTAACCGCGACCTCAAGCGGACCAAGCTCGCCAAGAAGTACGCCGCCAAGCGCGCCGAACTGAAAGCGATCGTGCTGAGCCCCACCGCCTCCTACGAGGAGAAGATGGACGCCCAGACCAAGCTGCAGAAGCTGCCGCGTGATGCCAGCCCGGTGCGTCAGCGCACCCGCTGCGTCCTCACCGGTCGCCCGCGTGCGGTTTACAGCAAGTTCGGCCTCGGCCGTAACAAGCTGCGCGAAGCCACCATGCGTGGCGACGTTCCTGGCCTGCGCAAGGCCAGCTGGTAAGACCCAAACAGGGCAGGGGCCGGCCATCGCCGGCCTCCGCTCGATGCGACGGTGGGCCTTAAGGTCTGCCGCCGTTGGCGCGAATACGCGCCGCTGTTCGCAAAGTCGGAAGAAAGCTGATATAGTCGTCCGTCTGCGTCTCGCAGGTCGGCAGGCTATGCCGGCTCACAACTCAAATTGATCTCCGGTTTTTCGGATATCGGTGCACTCTGAAGGAAGTTTTCATGAGCATGACTGATCCCATCGCCGATCTGTTTACGCGCATCCGCAATGCCCAGCTCACGGGCAAGCAGGCCGTAAGCATGCCGTCGTCGAAGCTGAAGGTGGCCATCGCCAACCTTCTTAAGAACGAGGGCTATATCCTCGACGCCAAGGCCTCCACTGCGGAAGGCAAGCCGGTGCTCGAGATCAAGCTCAAGTATTTCGAAGGCCGTCCGGCTATCGAAACCATTACCCGTGTCAGCCGCTCCGGCCTCCGCGTCTATCGTGGCAAGGACGAGCTGCCGAAGGTCCTTGGTGGCCTGGGTATCTCGATCATCTCGACTTCCGCCGGTCTGCTGACCGACGCGCAGGCCCGTGCTAAGGGTCTGGGCGGCGAAGTCATCGGCCAGGTCGCATAAGGAGCCGACGATGTCCCGCGTTGCCAAGAAACCCATTACCCTGCCGAAGGGCGTTGAGATTACCTCGAACGCCAATGGCATCTCCGTCAAGGGCCCGAAGGGCACCCTGGCGACCCACGCGCTGCCGGGCGCTTCCGTGTCCATCGACAACGGCGTGGCGAACATCGTGCTGGCTGACGGCGCCGACGACAAGTTCGGCGGCACTCTGCGTGCACTGCTGGCCAACATGGTCAAGGGCGTGTCCGACGGTTACGAGCGCAAGCTCGAGCTGGTCGGCGTGGGCTACCGTGCCTCCATGGCCGGCAAGTCGCTGAACATCGCCCTGGGCTTCTCGCATCCGGTCGTGTTCGAGGCGCCGGAAGGCATCACCATCGAAACCCCGACGCAGACCGAAATCCTGATCAAGGGTTCGGACAAGCAGCGCGTGGGCGAGGTGGCTGCCAAGATCCGCGGCTTCCGTCCGCCGGAACCCTATAAGGGTAAGGGCGTGCGCTACTCCGGCGAGAAGATCACCCTGAAGGAAGCCAAGAAGGCTTAATCGCCTATCCGCTTCCTGGAGAGAACACGATGAACAAGAACGAATCCCGCCTGCGCCGCGCCAAGTCCACTCGCGCCCACATCCGCAAGCTCGCCGTCGCCCGTCTGTCGGTGCATCGCACCGGCCAACATCTGTACGCTCAGGTGTTCGACGCGACCGGTCAGAGCGTCGTGGCCGCTGCCTCCACCGTGCAGAAGTCGGTGGCGGAAGGCCTCAAGGGCACCAAGAACCTGACCGCAGCTGCCGCTGTTGGTAAGGCTGTGGCTGAGCGCGCGCTGGCTGCCGGTATTGAGTCTGTGGCGTTCGATCGCTCGGGCTTCCGTTACCACGGTCGTATCAAGGCGCTGGCCGACGCGGCCCGCGAAGCCGGCCTGAAGTTCTAAGCCGGCTCGTGTCGGGTGCCGGGCTGTCCCGGCATTCGGCGCACGCAGTACCCACAACTCCAAGCGGCCCAGCCGCAAGTAAAAGTCCCGGCTCGCCGGGCATACGGAAAAGAACATGTCTTCTACCGATCGCGAAAATTCGGACGGCCTGCTCGAAAAGCTGATTGCCGTCAACCGCGTGGCCAAGACCGTTAAGGGTGGCCGCCAGATGAGCTTCACCGCGCTGACCGTTGTCGGCGACGGCGAAGGTCGCGTGGGCTTCGGCTATGGCAAGGCGCGTGAAGTGCCGGTCGCCATTTCCAAGGCCATGGACCGCGCCCGCCGCAACATGGTGAGCATCGACCTGAACAACGGCACCCTGTGGTACGCCATCAAGGCCAACCACGGTGCAGCCCGCGTGTTCATGCAGCCGGCTTCCGAGGGTACCGGCGTCATCGCCGGTGGTGCCATGCGCGCCGTGCTCGAAGTGGTGGGTGTGAAGAACGTGTTGGCCAAGGCTGTCGGTTCGCGCAACCCGATTAACTTGGTGCGCGCCACCATCAAGGGCCTGCAGGCCGTTGCCTCGCCGAAGCAGATCGCTGCTAAGCGCGGCAAGACCATTGAAGAGGTGTTGGGCAATGGCTAAGAACAACGAAACCGCCGCCACCGTGCGCGTGCGCCTGGTCAAGGGCCTGCGCGGTGTGCAGAGCCGTCATCGCCTGAGCGTGAAGGCGCTCGGCCTGAACAAGCTCAACGACGTCCGTGAACTGAAAGACAGCCCGCAGGTGCGCGGTCTGATCAACACGGTCTACTACCTGGTGCGGGTCGAGGAGTAAGCATCATGCGTCTTAATGACATCAAGCCGGCCGCCGGTGCCCGCAAGACCCGCCTTCGCGTCGGTCGCGGTATTGGTTCGGGCCTGGGCAAGACCGCTGGTCGCGGTCACAAGGGTCAGCACGCTCGCGCGGGCGGTACCCACAAGTTTGGTTTCGAGGGCGGCCAGATGCCGCTGCAGCGTCGCCTGCCGAAGGTTGGCTTTCGCTCGCTGAAGAAGGCCGAGAGCCAGGAAGTGTTCCTGTATCAGCTGGCCACCCTCAAGGCTGACGTGATCGATCCGATCGTCTTGCATCAGGCCGGTCTCATCGACAGCCGCGCCAAGAAGGTCAAGGTCGTCGCCAAGGGCGAGATCGGCCGTGCCGTGAAGCTGTCGGGTGTGTTGGCTACGGCCGGCGCCAAGGCAGCGATCGAAGCTGCCGGCGGCAGCGTGGAGTAATCACGTGGCGTCAGCCCAGGGCACATCGCTCGGATCGCTCGGCAAGCTGACGGAACTGCGTCAGCGCATCTTCTTCGTGATTGGTGCGTTGATCGTTTTCCGTCTCGGTTCCTTCATCCCGGTTCCCGGTGTCAACCCGGAAGCCATGACGAACCTCATCGAGCAGGGCGGCGGCCTGATGAACATGTTCAACATGTTCTCGGGTGGCTCGCTGGCACGCTTCTCGGTGTTCGCGCTCGGCGTGGTGCCGTACATCTCTGCATCCATCGTGGTGCAGATGATGGGCGCGGTGATCCCGAGCCTGCAGGCATTGCGCAAGGAAGGTGAGGCAGGTCGTCGCAAGATGACTACCTACACCCGCTTCGGTACGGTGGGTCTGGCTGCATTTCAGGCGTTCGGCATCGCGGTGGCCCTGCAGAAGCAGGTCTCGATGGGCGGTGCACCGGTGGTCTATACGCCGGGTATGGGCTTCATCATGGCATCGGTCGTTGGCCTCACGGCTGGCACCATGTTCCTGATGTGGCTGGGCGAGCAGATCACCGAGCGCGGCATCGGCAACGGCATTTCGCTGCTGATCTTCGCTGGTATCGTCGCTGGTTTACCGGGTGCGGTTGCGCACACGCTGACCATGGCCAGCAATGGCGAGCTCTCCGTGATCAAGATGATCATGGTGGCGGGCCTGATCCTCGCGGTGACGGCGTTTGTGGTCTTCATGGAGCGTGCACAGCGTCGCATTACCGTGAACTACGCGCGGCGTTCCGGTGGGCAACGTGCCTACATGAATCAGACCTCGCACTTGCCGCTGAAGATCAACATGGCGGGTGTCATTCCGCCGATTTTCGCGTCAAGCTTGCTGATGTTCCCGGCTACCGCGGCGACCTGGTTTAGCGCCGGTCACCAGTCGCGTTGGCTCACGGAGCTGACCCAGGCGCTGACCCCGGGCGAACCCCTGTATGACATTGTCTTCGCGGTGCTGGTGATCACGTTCGCCTTCTTCTATACGGCGATCGTGTTCAACTCCCAGGAGACCGCGGACAACCTCAAGCGCTCCGGCGCCTTGATCCCAGGTATCCGCCCAGGCCGTTCCACGGCCGATTACATCGATAACGTGATGACCCGTCTGACCGGTGTCGGCGCCCTCTACCTGGTGCTGGTCTGTTTGGTCCCATCGTTTATGCAAAAGGCTTGGCATGTCCCGTTCTACTTCGGCGGCACCTCTCTGCTGATCGTCGTGGTCGTGGTGATGGATTTCACTGCTCAGGTGCAGGCGCACTTGGTCAGTCACCAGTATGAAAGCCTGCTCAAGAAGGCCAACCTCCGCCGCAACTGATGGCTGCTGGGGCTGTGGATAGTTGGTCGAAATCGGAGGGCGGCGGCACCCCTGGTGCCGCAGGGCTTTCCTGTTGGGAAAATTACGGTTAGAATTGCGCGTTTACCGCGCACGAAACGCATCGGAGAAAGTACATCATGGCGCGCATCGCGGGTGTCAATTTGCCGGTCCAGAAGCATGTCTGGGTTGGCCTGCAGAGCATTTATGGCATCGGCCGCAGCCGGGCCAAGAAGGTCTGCGCGGACGCAGGCGTGGTTCCCACCACGCCAATCAAGTCCCTCAGTGAGGGAGAGGTGGAGAAGATCCGCCACGAAATCAGCAAGTACGTGGTTGAGGGCGACCTTCGCCGTGAAGTCGGTATCGCTATCAAGCGTCTGATGGATCTGGGTTGCTACCGCGGTCTGCGTCACCGCCGTGGCCTGCCGGTGCGCGGCCAGCGCACGCGTACCAATGCACGCACCCGTAAGGGTCCGCGTCGCGCGATCAAGAAGTAACGGACACCGAACATGGCCAAGCCTGTCAAGACCAAGAAGAAGATCAAGCGCGTTGTCACGGATGCCGTGGCCCACGTGCAAGCCTCCTTCAACAACACCATCGTCACCATCACCGATCGCCAGGGCAACGCTCTGTCGTGGGCGACTGCCGGCGGCGCGGGTTTCCGCGGTTCGCGCAAGTCGACCCCGTTCGCAGCTCAGGTTGCCGCCGAAAAGGCCGGTCGCGCTGCTGGCGATTACGGTGTGAAGACCGTGGAAGTTCGCATCAAGGGCCCGGGCCCGGGTCGCGAGTCGGCCGTGCGTTCTCTGAACGCCCTCGGCTACAAGGTCCTCAACATCATCGACGTCACGCCGATTCCGCATAACGGCTGCCGTCCCCCGAAGAAGCGTCGAGTCTAAAGGAGCATACCCATGGCCCGTTATCGTGGAGCTACCTGCAAACTCGCTCGCCGCGAGGGTGCAGATCTGAGTCTGAAGAGCCCGGCGCGCGCTATCGATTCGAAGTGCAAGCTGGAAAACAAGCCCGGCCAGCATGGCGCCAACAAGCGCATGCGTATGTCGGACTACGCGCTGCAGCTGCGTGAAAAGCAGAAGGTCAAGCGCATCTACGGCGTGCTCGAGCGTCAGTTCAGCAATTACTACACCAAGGCGTCGACCCTCAAGGGCAACACTGGTGAGAACCTGCTGCGCTTGCTCGAGAGCCGTCTGGACAACGTTGTTTACCGCATGGGCTTCGCGGTCACCCGCGCCCAGGCTCGTCAGCTGGTCAGCCACAAGGCTGTGCTGGTCAATGGCAAGAAGGTGAACATCCCGTCGTACCAGGTCCGTTCGGGCGACGTAGTTGCCCTGACCGAGCGCGCCCGCAGCCAGCTGCGCGTGCAGGAAGCCGCCACTGTGTTCGATACCATGGACTTGCGTCCGCAGTGGGTCGAGGTGGACAGCAAGAAGTTCGAAGGTACGTTCAAGGCGATGCCGGACCGCGGCGACCTGCCGACCGACATCAACGAGAGCCTGATCGTCGAGCTCTACTCGAAGTAATCAACCGGAGCCCTGCATGGCAGTTTCGTCAACTAGCGTGCTGCGGCCTCGCGGCCTCAGCGTCGAGCAGCTTGGTCCCAACCGCGCAAAGGTCGTGGTCGAGCCGCTCGAGCGTGGTTTCGGCCACACCCTGGGCAACGCGCTGCGTCGCGTGCTGCTCTCCTCGATCCCTGGCTCTGCCATCGTCGAGGTGGAAATCGATGGCGTGCTGCACGAGTACACCACTTTGGAAGGTCTGCAGGAGGACGTGATCGAAGTCCTGCTGAACCTCAAGGAAGTGGCGATTCGTCAGCACTCGGGTGACGAAGTCACCCTGACCCTGGCCAAGAAGGGCAAGGGCGTGGTCACCGCCGGCGATATCGCCGTCGATCACTCGGTGGAAATCATTAACCCCGAGCACGTGATCTGCCATCTGACCAAGGACATCGCGCTCAACATGCGCCTCAAGGTGCGTCGCGGCGTCGGCTACCAGCCGGCCAGCGCGCGCCAGCATCCGGACGACGAAGCTCGTCCGATCGGTCGCCTGCAGCTCGACGCGTCCTTCGCGCCGGTGCTGCGAGTGGCCTACGAAGTGGACGCAGCTCGCGTTGAGCAGCGTACCAACCTCGACAAGCTGGTGCTGGACATCGAAACCAACGGCACCATCGGTGCGGAAGACGCGGTTCGCAAGGCCGCCGAGATCCTCAACGACCAGCTGTCGGTGTTCGGTGACTTCTCGCGTCGCGAGAGTGCGACGGACAAGGCAGAGAAGGGCGGTTTCGATCCGCTGCTGCTGCGTCCGATCGATGATCTGGAGCTCACCGTGCGTTCGGCGAACTGCCTGAAGGCGGAGAGCATCTACTACATCGGTGACCTGGTGCAGAAGACCGAGGTTGAGCTGCTGAAGACCCCGAACCTGGGTAAGAAGTCGCTCACCGAAATCAAGGATGTGCTGGGCGGTCGTGGTCTCGCCCTTGGTATGAAGCTTGAAAACTGGCCGCCGCCGGGTCTTTCGCACGGTATGCAGCTGGGTTAAGCGTTTCGGCGATCAAATGATCGCCAGCGCTCCAAGTGTCATGGCGGGAGTGCTCAGCACTTCCGCCATGCGCTTTCAGGCGGTATCGATACCGCCCTCTAACAAGAGGCCTCGTTTCAAAGGGCCTTGCACAGCGGGTAACCGCGGGAAGTCGTCCATGTTGGCCGGCTTTTCATAACAACAGACTAGAGAGTTTTCGCCATGCGCCATCAGAAATCCGGTCGCAAGCTCAATCGCACGAGCAGCCATCGCGAAGCCATGTTCAAGAACATGGCCGCGTCGCTGATCAAGCACGAGCTGATCCGTACCACCCTGCCGAAGGCCAAGGAACTCCGTCGCGTCGCCGAGCCGCTCATCACGCTCGCCAAGACCGATGGCGTTGCCAACCGCCGCCTTGCTTTTGCGCGTCTGCGTGACAAGCAGGCTGTGGGCAAGCTGTTCGTCGAGCTGGGCCCCCGTTACCGCGAGCGTCCCGGCGGCTACCTGCGTATCCTCAAGTGCGGCTTCCGCCCGGGCGACAATGCGCCGATGGCGTATGTCGAGCTGGTCGATCGCCCACAGGGTGAGTCGGCAGCCGAGTAATTCGGTCGCTTCAAGTGTTTGCGAAACCCCGTCCGGGCAACCCGCCGGGGTTTTCGTTTTCTGGGCCTTGGCTCAGGTGCACAGGACGACGTGCTTCAAGGCACATGAGGCGTTCCGTCGTCGTCCTGGCAGGGCTGACAGGGTGCGGGCAAAGCGGGTAATGTCGCGGTCTCGCCACGTTGTCGTTGATGCTCATGAACCCTTTTCGCTGGTCGTATCGCACCGCCTATCTCACCGGTTTTGGCGTCTGTGTGGCCTTGCTGGCCTATGCGCTCTACGCGGAGCACGTGCTGGCGATGATTCCTTGCCCGCTGTGCATCTTCCAGCGGATCGCGTTCATGATCATGGGGGTCTTTTTCCTGATCGGCGGCGTCCATGCGCCGCGCGGTGGCGTACGCTGGGTGTACACGACAGGCGTCCTGCTGGGCGCGGTGGCCGGCATCATCACGGCGGGCCGCCACCTATGGTTGCAGACCCTGCCGGCGGATGAGATCCCCGCGTGCGGTCCCAATCTGGGCTACATGATGGACGCCTTTCCGTTTGCGAAGGTATTGAAGATGGTATTCACCGGCTCCGGCGAGTGCGCCAAGGTCGAGCCGGTCTTTGGCCTGCCGATGCCGGCGTGGACCTTGCTCTGGTTTGTCTTGCTGGCATGTTTCGCGGTGTGGGCGGCTGCGCGCCGGCCGGTCCGGGCGAGGCGCTGAATCATGTCCAGCAGCACATCGAAGTCGTCCATGATGTCCGCGGACTGGGCCCCGGCCAGCTGGCAGCAGCGACAGGCGTTGCAGCAGCCGTTCTACGAGGACGCCGCCGAGTTGGCGCGTGCCACCGGCCAGTTGGCTACCTTGCCTCCGCTGGTCACCTCATGGGAGGTCCTGGCGTTAAAGCAATCCCTGGCCGAGGCGCAGGAAGGCAAGCGGTTCCTGCTGCAGGGCGGTGACTGCGCGGAAAGCTTCGCCGATTGCACCAGTCCGATCATTTCGAACCGACTCAAAGTGCTGCTGCAGATGAGCCTAGTGCTGGTGCATGGCCTGCAGAAGCCGGTGTTGCGCGTGGGCCGTTTCGCTGGCCAGTACGCCAAGCCCCGCTCGGCCGATACCGAGTCCCGGGATGGCCTGACCTTGCCGAGTTTTCGCGGCGACCTGGTCAACAGCCCGGAATTCACCGAGGCGGCGCGCCGCCCGGATCCTCAACGCCTGATACAGGCGCACGCGCATTCGGCGCTCACCATGAATTTCGTGCGTGCGCTGATCGACGGCGGGTTCGCTGACCTGCATCACCCCGAGTACTGGGATCTGGCGTGGGTAGAGCACTCGCCGCTTGCCGCCGAGTATCGCCGCATGGTGGCGGCTATTGGGGACTCCCTGCGATTCATGGAAACCTTGGCGGGCCCCATTGCGGGCTTCTCCCGCGTGGATTTCTTCACCTCGCACGAAGCCTTGTTGCTGCATTACGAGGAGGCGCTTACGCGCCAGGTGCCTCGCCATCACGGCTGGTTCAACCTGTCTACGCACTTTCCGTGGATTGGTATGCGCACAGCGGCACTCGATGGTGCGCATGTTGAGTACTTCCGCGGTATCCGCAATCCCATTGCGGTCAAGGTGGGGCCTTCGGTAAAGCCGGAGCAACTGCTACCGCTGATCGATGCGCTCAATCCCGAAGACGAGCCTGGTCGCTTGACCTTGATCCATCGCATGGGCAACGCTCAGATCGGCAACGCGCTGCCACCCCTGCTGGATGCGGTCAGGCGTGATGGGCGCCGAGTGTTGTGGGTGGCTGACCCCATGCATGGCAACACGGAAACGACGTCCAACGGCTACAAGACGCGTCGTTTCGACAACATCCGCGGTGAACTCGACCAGGCTTTTGATATCCATGCGGCAGCCGGCACCCGCCTGGGCGGCGTGCATCTCGAGCTGACCGGTGAGGATGTCACCGAGTGCATGGGTGGTGCGCGCGATCTCAATGAAGCGGATTTGGATCGCGCATACAAATCGATGGTGGACCCGCGCCTGAATTATGAGCAGTCGTTGGAACTAGCGATGCTGATCGTGCGTAAGTCCGTCGGTGGTAGGCGGGCCTGAAGAGCGCCCGGTACTTTGGAACGTGCCGCTCATGCCAGGGACGCTGGTCAGCGTTAAGGGTAATTTCTTGCGACAATGTAAGCGCATGCGTTCATATTGAGTCGATGTTTTTCCGACAGAACGTCACTTAGGGGTTTCCGCAGGGGGGCGAAGCGCAATGGCTGGGGCAGCGAAGGACAAGCGAGGAGCAAAGCGGACTAGTTGGCCGAACGGTCTGCTGGGCCACGTTGCTGTGGTCGTCGCTTACATCGCTAGCTATTTCCTATTGCGGCAAGTCACCGTTTCGCACTGGAATCTGGTTACAGGGTTGCGTGTGGTGTGCATGTTGTTGGTGCCCACGCGCTACTGGCCCGCTCTGATTGTCGGTGAGCTTGTGCCTGTGGCCTATGCGGGATGGTCCAACCATGATCGTTTTGGTTGGCCCTGGGCGGCCGCGATGGCAGTACCCCCACTTTTGCTTGGCGCGCCGGTTTTCGCTTGGTGTCGGCGACATGTTTCATGGTTCCGCTCGGGGCGCGTCGATATGGCGGTCCTGTTGTCCTACGTGTTGCTCGCTGCAGTGTTGGGCGCGCTCGTCAACACAGTTGCGCTTGCGCTTGTCCAGATGCCTGATGGAAAGGCGCCCCCGGCCATTACTTCGCATATCGTCCTTAGCTATTTCCTGGGCGGATTCCTTGGAGCGCTGACGGTCGTTCCGATGTTCATGGCCGCCTGGATCTGGCGACCCCGGAGCCTGGCTGATGTTGCCACGAGTTTGCGCGGCAATTTTGCGCTTCACCTGCTCGCCGGCGTTCTACCGACGCTTTGCGTACTCGCCTGGATCGCGTTGCACATCGACAATGGGGATGTTGTCGAAGTGGCGCGGATGGCGATGTTCCTGCCCGTCGCCTGGATGACGCTACGTCATGGTTGGCAAGGTGCAGCAATGGCAGGAACGTTCGCCAGCGTGGCAGTGCAGCTTACGGAGACAGTGTTGGGCGAACCGTCCCTGATTCAGGCTCAATCGCTCATCGCTTTCGCTATATCGAGTCTGTTGATGCTCGGCTCGAAATTGGGGACGGACGTTGTTGCGAAGTTTGAAGATATCCGCCCCGACGGTGATGCCTGGCGCGGCCTGCAGCTAGCCCAGCAAGGCCTTTACCAGGAAGAGCAACGCTTGCGCCAGGTTGCTGAAACGCTGGAGCGTCTCGGGCAGAACGTGAGAGAGGGGCAGCAGCGGATGCTCGACCGGCTCAAGCCCATGCTGCCGGACATGGATCACACCTATGTGCGGCATCTGGACTTTACCCAGAGAGAGATGCATCGGCTGGCGAATGCGCTGCATCCACGCTCCTGGCGTGAGCGCGGGCTGGCCGCGACTTTCGTGGATGGTCCGCTGGCGCAGGCGGCATCGATGGTAGGGGCGCACTACCGCTGTGATCTGAGCGGCGATGGCCTGGGCCAGTTGGCGCCTGGTGTGCATATGATGCTTTACCGCCAGGCTTGCGAAGTGCTGGTGTATTTGCTGGCCCGTGAGCCGCTTCGCGGAGTGCGCTTGCAAATCCGTGGCGGCTGCACGCGTGGCCGTCGCTGGGTGGTATTGCGTGTGATGGCCGAGCGCATGGCTCCATCGCAGCGTGGTAAGTCGGTACCTGA
Organism: Frateuria sp. sgz306004; assembly: GCF_057750885.1. Classification (NCBI taxonomy): domain Bacteria; kingdom Pseudomonadati; phylum Pseudomonadota; class Gammaproteobacteria; order Lysobacterales; family Rhodanobacteraceae; genus Frateuria; species Frateuria sp. sgz306004. The sequence continues at coordinate 63,984 of NZ_JBYLFE010000009.1, read as the reverse complement.
ATGGCGTCAGGTGGTGTCATTGCTGGGCACGAATGGCGAAGGCATGGCGACGATTTGCGAGCGCACGCAGATCTATGGCGGCGTTGTCCATGAGCATGAGACGTCCGAAACCCTGCGTATCTCCATGTTGCTTCATGATGCCTTGCGAGTGGAGTCATCCGAGTCATCCGGGCTCGGCTACGCTCGTCCTATGTCGGCCTAACTTCGTCTTTCCCGCCGTCACCGGGGAGCGTTAGCTAAAGCTCTGTGCGCGACTTCTTTCTTATGGACCCGCACTGACGGATGTGCCACCCACGGTGTCGAGGAACCGCGGCGCTCGCCAGACATTCGCATGCTGTTCAAAGCCATAAGCAATGGAGATCAACGTGGGTTCGCTCCAGCGTCCTGCGAACAACACGATTCCCACGGGCAAGTCGTGCGCAAAACCGGCGGGTAGCGTCAATGACGGATAGCCAGCCATGGCGGCCGGCTGCGAAGGACCGCCGACGGTGGGATCACCACTGACCACGTGATCACCCAATACAGGATCAGTGACGAAACTTGGCCCCCATGAAGGGGCCAGCAATGCGTCGAGTTGATGTGCCTTGAGCGCCGCGTCGATACCTTCCGGCCCTGACAGGCGCTTACTCTTCTCCAGTGCAGTCAAATACGCCGGGTCGCTCAGTGTGCCTTTGGCTTGCGCTTGTTCGAACAGCTCCTGACCAAACCAGGGCATCTCGCGTGTTGCCTCGCGTTGATTGAACGCGATGAGGTCCACCAGATTCTTCACCGCGAGGTTGGGACGTGTGGCAAGGTACGCATTGAGGTCGTGCTTGAACTCATACAGCAGTACCGTCAGTTCCACATCGCCGAGCTGACGCAGATTCGGCAGCTCCACCGGATCCACGATAATCGCGCCCTGCGCCTTCATCAGTGCAATGGCTGTGTCCAACACCCGATCGGCGTTGGGCTCGGCGCCGGCGAGCTGCCGCACGACGCCGATGCGCTTGCCGCGCAAGCCATCGGGATCGAGGAAGCGGGTGTAGTCGGTTGCATGGCGATCGGCGTCCGCGGTGGCTGGGTCGCGCGGGTCGGTTCCGGCGATGGCGCTGAGCACGGTGGCGGCATCGGCCACCGTGCGTGCCATCGGGCCGGCAGTGTCCTGGCTGTGGCTGATCGGCACGATGCCGCTGCGGCTCACCAAGCCGAGCGTCGGCTTGATACCCACGATGCCATTGGCGGCGGCGGGGCAAATGATCGAGCCATCGGTTTCTGTGCCAATGGCCACGGTGACCAAGCCCGCGGCAACGGCCGCGCCCGAGCCGGCGCTGGAGCCGCAGGGGTTGCGGTCCAACACATAGGGATTGCGTGTTTGTCCGCCGCGACCGCTCCAGCCGCTGCTGGCATGGTTCGAGCGGAAGTTGGCCCATTCGCTGAGATTGGTTTTGCCCAGCACCACCGCACCGCTGCGTCGCAGGCGTTCTACCAGCCCCGCGTCGCGTTTGGCAGGCGCATCCGTGAGCGCGAGCGAGCCGGCGGTAGTGAGCATGCGGTCGCCGGTGTCGATGTTGTCCTTCAGTAAGACGGGGATGCCGTGCAATGCACCCAACTTGCCTCCGCGCTTACGTTCGCGATCCAGCTGGCGCGCCAGTTCGAGCGCATCAGGATTGGTCTCGATGACCGAGCGAAGCGTGGGGCCTGCCTTATCGATGTGGCGAATGCGCTCTAGAAACTGTTGCGCCAGGTGTTCGCTGTCGAGGGCTCCCGCGTCCATGCGCTGCTGCAATGCCGCTATCGATGCGTAGGCATTGTCTGAGCCGTCGTCGTTCGCGAAGCAAGGTGACGCGGCAAACAGGCAAGTGGCGAGGGACAGCGCGAGCAGGCGAGAGGTCACGTCAACTCCTTCAGGCAAGGGTCTGCGGCATGATGTCGCAAAATCGGCCCATGGTGAGCGCCTGCGCCGTGCAAGCAGTGATAATCGCAGCTTGGCCGCCACCACGCGTGTGCGGCTCCACGCAGGGTCATGCGCAGCGGGGAACGCTATGGAAGGGTTGTCGGCGAAGTGGTTGGCGGCGGTGCTCGTCTTGGGGCTGGGCGGGTGGCTCGCGTTCAGCGGGCGCGTGATGGCGCAGGACGTACCCCATCCGACGGTGCCCGACACCTTGCAGCAGCGCATTGCCGCCTGCACTGCCTGTCATGGTGTGCTTGGTGAAGGCACGCTGGAGAGCGGTTTCTTTCCCCGCCTGGCCGGCAAGCCGGCCGGCTATCTGGCGCGTCAGCTCAGGGATTTCCAGGATGGCCTGCGCAAGTACGCCCCTATGGAATACACAGTGCGCCAGCTCAGCCCGGAGTACATGCGCGAGATCGCCGAATATTTCGCTGCGCAGGAGGTGCCCTACGCACGTTCGCCGATGCCTCGCCTGCCCGCATCGGCGCTCAAGCGTGGCGAGCAATTGGTGACGCAGGGCGATCCCGAACGCAAAATCCCACCGTGTGTGGCTTGCCATGGCAGCCAGCTGACGGGCGTGCAGCCGGATGTTCCCGGGCTGGTCGGCTTGCCGTACGACTACCTCAGTTCGCAGCTGGGATCGTGGCGCACCAAGACACGCGCGACGGTGGCGCCAGATTGCATGGCCGAGATCGCCAATCGCTTGAGCGAATCGGATATCAGTGCGGTATCGGCCTGGCTGGCCGGGCGTGCATTGCCCGCCGATATGCATGCACAGGCCGCCGGCTCGATCACGCCGCCGCTGCATTGCGGTGTGCTGGATCGCAAACCGGGAGAAGGCGCATGAAGCGCGTGCTGTTGCCGGTGTTGGTGGCCTTGCTGCTTGCCGTGGGCTGGTGGTTATGGCGTAGCGACGGGCATGCACCGGTGGCGCCCTCGGCGAGTGCGGTCAGTGCACAGTCGCTCAAGGATCCCGCGCTCATCGCGCGCGGCGAATACCTTGCCGCTGTCGGTGACTGCGCGTCTTGCCACACGCGTCAGGGCGGTCCTCGTTACGCGGGAGGGCGAGTGCTGGCGACGCCGTTCGGCAACGTGCCGGCGCCAAACATCACACCCGATCGCGAAACGGGCTTGGGCGAGTGGAGTTTTGAGGATTTCTGGCAAGCGTTGCATCGAGGCATCGGGCGGCAGGGGGCGCTGCTTTATCCGGTGTTCTCCTATACCTCGTTCACCAAGGTCACGCGTGACGATGCCCTGGCGATCTTCGCTTATCTGCAGTCATTGCCCGCCGAGCATCAGCCGTCCAAACCGACGGAACTGGCGTTTCCCTACAGCGTGCGCCATACGTTGAAGGCCTGGCGCGCGCTGTACTTCCATGAGGGCGAATACCAACCCGATCCCGCCCAATCGGCGGAATGGAATCGCGGCGCCTATCTGGTGCAGGGGCTCGGGCATTGCAACGAATGCCACGCGCCGCGCGATGCTTTGGGTGGTTCGCAAAGCGTGCCAACGCTTGCCGGTGGCCAGATTCCCGCTCAGAACTGGTACGCGCCGGACCTGAGCATGCAGGCCAATGGCGGTCTGGCGGGTTGGAGCGCGCAGGACATCGTGGATCTGCTCAAGACCGGACATTCCACACGCGGCACTGCCTTTGGTCCGATGGCCGACGTGGTGGCGCAGAGCACGCAGCACATGCACGAAGACGATCTGCGCGCGATCGCCACCTATCTGCAATCCTTGCCGCCCCGCGCAGCACCGCAGGCGAACACGTCGCCGCTGGATACCAAGCCGATCCTGGCGCGTGGCAGCCAGGTCTATGCGGAGCGCTGCGCCGATTGTCATGGCAAGAATGGCGAGGGTGTTGCAGGTATCTATCCGCCACTCAGTGGCAACTCCTCGGTAAATGAGCCCACCGGCATCAACGCCATTCGCGCGGTGCTGCTGGGCGGCTTTGCGCCCGTCACGGCGGGGAACCCGCGGCCTTACTCGATGCCGCCCTTTGCCCAGCCACTGAGCGACAGTGACGTGGCCGCTGTGGTGACCTACATTCGCCGCTCCTGGGCGAACCAGGCATCCCCGGTGCTCGAACGTGACGTAATCAAGTACCGGCATACGCCGATCGATTGATGGGAGCGAGGCAACCCAGGCCTTCCAGGGTGGCGTGCAGGGCCTCATCCAGTGGCGTGTAGGGCGCGCCGCCCAGAAACTGCACCAGCCGCTGGTCATCGAGTCGAACCGGCGCGCGCCACAGGTAACGCATCAGGCACAGCTCGCGCAGGGTTTCGTTGAACGGCGAGGCCAATTGCGCCAGCCACCAGGGGAAGCGTGCCGCACGCAGGTCGGGGTTGCCGCTTGCGCGTCGAAGGGCCGCGAGCAGCGCGTGGCCGTCGAGCCAGTAACCGCCAAAGTGAAAGGTCTGGAACGGCGCGAGTTCGTCTGTGCGATCGAGCAGGCGCGCCAGTGTGTTCGCCACATCCGGTAGATAGGCCCAGCTATGGCCTATCGCGTAGTCACCCGGGTAGGCCATCCGCTTTACTGGCGCGCCGGCGCGCAGCAAACCCTGGGCGAGCCAATTGTTGCCAGCGTGGGGGCCGAAGAAATCACCGCAGCGCAGGATCAGGCTGTGGATGCCTTGCTCACTGGCGATGCGAAGCCGGCGCTCCATCTCCGCGCGAATCTCGCCCTTGCGCGTGACGGGATGCTCCGGCGCCGTTTCGGCGACCTGGGGGAAGGCATCGGGCCCATAGTTGTATACGGTGCCGGGCAGCACGATGCGGGCTCCTGCGGCACGGGCGGCGGCTAGCGTGTTCTCCAGCATCGGCAGTACCGTGCGTTCCCAGCCCTTGTAGCCCGGCGGGTTCACCGCGTGCACGATGACCTGGACGCCGCTGGCCGCCGCCACGACGTCGCCGACCTGCATGGCGTCGCCGGTCAGCCAGGTCAGCCCGTCCTGGCCGCCTGCCTGGGGCGGGCGCCGGGCAAGGGCGCGTACCTGCCAGCCGTGCCGAAGCAGGGCAAGGGACGTTTCGTGGCCGATGCCACCGTGGGCTCCAATGACGAGTGCAGTGCGCTGGGTGTTCATGGGTGCAGTCCGTGGGAGGGTTGGACATCAGCCTGCGCCCGGTAACACCAAAAGAAAATTCCATAGATATGCAGATCTGCTATACAAATATGCATGGCTAATCCCGTCCCGGGCTGGGAGCTTTACCGATCCTTTCTGACCGTCATGCGGGAGGGCAGCCTGTCGGCGGCCGCTCGGACCCTTGGCATGACTCAGCCCAGCATCGGGCGGCATATGCGCGAATTGGAGGCGGCCCTGGGCGCGCCCTTGTTCACCCGCTCGCCGCAGGGTTTGGAACCCACCGCGCTGGCGCGGGAGCTGCTGCCCCACGCTCAAGCCATGGCGTCGGCGTCGGCGGCCTTACTACGGGCCGCTTCGGCGGGGCGGGATTCCATCGAGGGCACCGTGAGGATCAGCGCTAGCGAGGTGATGGGGGCAGAGGTGTTGCCGGCGCTGCTCACCGCCTTCCGGCGCGAGCACCCAGGCATCGTGATCGAGCTGGTGGTCTCCAACCAAACCGCGGACCTGCTGCGCCAGGATGCCGATCTCGCCATTCGCATGGTCCAGCCCAGCCAGGATGCGTTAGTCGCACGGCAAGTGGGGGCCATTCCGCTGGGCCTGTTTGCCCATCGCAGTTACCTGGCGCAGTACGGCACGCCGACCAGCCTGGATGAGCTAGGCGGGCACAGCCTGATCGGCTTCGACACGGAACCGGCCTTCGTACGTCGCATGCGACCCCACGGGCTGCCGTACACGCGCGACCGCTTCGCCTTACGCACCGACAGCGATCTGGCGGCCTTGTCTGCCATACGGGCCGGCTTCGGCATCGGTATCGCCCAGGTGCCGTTGATGCGGCGAGATAGCGCCCTGGTGCGCCTGCTGGCGGACGAGATGACCCTGCCCATGGATACCTGGGTGGTTATGCATGAAGACCTGCGCCAAAGCCTGCGCGTGCGGCGCCTGTTCGACCACCTGGTGGGCGCGTTGAGCGCTTACGTACGCGGCTGATCCAGGCTGCGCACCCGCGCGGCCAGTTCACGCCAAGGCTCGAGATCCCAGTGGCCGCGTGCCTGTCCCGAGGGCGAGGGAAGTACGAACAGCTGCGTGTCACCCATGCGCTGCGCTTGCAAGCCATAGTCGGCGGGGGCGCCCAGTCCGGCGCGGGCGGCGGCTTTGCTGGTAAAGGCCAGTAGGCGGGGTGCGTACTCCTCGATCCGCGCGCGCAGCGCTTCGGCGTCGAAGGCGTCACGGGGCAGTTCGTCGTCATTGCCCATGTGATGCTTGGCCACATCGGTAAGCCCGATGCCCAGGGTGAGAAGCGTCTGGAACTCGGCTGGCGCGAACTTGCGCGGCGTGAGTCCGGTCTCATGCAGCGCGCGCCAGAACAGGTTGCCCGGATGGGCGTAGTAGGCGCCCTCCAGGGCGGAGCGGCGTCCGGCGGCGGTGCCGCAGAACACCAGGCGAAGCCCGGGTTGCAGCAGGTCGGGAAGAATGGTGTCACGCATAGCCGGCAGCATAGCGGCGGGTCAGGAGTCGGGTGCTAAATGAAATACCGAGGGGTACAAGAAATCACGGGTTTTTCTGGATTTTCGGGCGCCCGTTGGCGTTGCCGCGCACCTGCTTCCATACATGCCGGTGGATGCATCGACAGTGTGCGCATCCTCCCGCTATAAAGACTCACTATCCAGGGAGTACCCGGTGAGCGAAGAGATCCTGATCAACGTGACCCCACGCGAGACACGCGTCGGTGTGGTAGAGAACGGCATGTTGCAGGAGGTGCACGTGGAGCGAGCCTCCCGTCGCGGCTACGTCGGCAACGTCTACAAGGGCCGCGTGCAACGGGTCATGCCCGGTATGCAGGCGGTGTTCGTCGATATCGGGTTGGAACGCGCGGCGTTCCTGCACGCCTCCGATATCGTGCGGCCGCCGTTGCCGGTGGCGGAAGGGGCGGAGCCGGTGCCGCACGCCAATGGCAACGGCCATGTGCCGTCCATCAGCGAACTGGTGCACGAAGGCCAGGAGATCGTGGTGCAAGTGGTGAAAGACCCCATCGGCACCAAGGGCGCCCGGCTCTCCACGCATCTGTCCATTCCCTCGCGCTACCTGGTGCTGCTGCCGCATGCCAAGACACTGGGTATTTCCGCGCGCATCGAAGAAGAAGCCGAGCGCCAGCGCCTGAAGGATGTCCTGAACTCCCTGATTGGCGAGAATCCGTTGGGCTACATCGTGCGCACCAACGCCGAAGGGCAGACGGCCGAGTCGCTGGCGTTCGACGTGACGTACCTCGGCAAGGTCTGGCGCGTCGTGCAGGAAAACATCGTCAAGGCCAAGGTGGGCGAGCGCGTGTACGAGGAGTTGTCGCTGCCGCTGCGCAGCCTGCGCGACATGCTCAACGACGACATCGAGAAGGTGCGCGTGGATTCGCGCGAAACCTTCGAGAAGGTGGTCAAGTTCGTGCACAAGTTCATGCCCCACCTGGATGACCGCGTGGAGCATTACAGCGGCGAGCGGCCGATTTTCGACCTCTACGGGGTGGAGGACGAAATTCAGCGCGCGCTCAAGAAGGAAGTGCCCCTGAAGTCGGGCGGCTACCTGATCGTCGACCAGACCGAAGCGATGACCACCATCGACGTAAACACCGGCGGCTACGTCGGTACGCGCAACCTCGAGGAAACGGTCTACCGCACCAACCTGGAGGCCGCCCAGGCCGCCGCCCGTCAGCTGCGCCTACGTAACCTGGGCGGCATCATCATCATCGACTTCATCGACATGACCGACGAGGAGCATCGTCGGCAGGTGCTGCGAATGCTGGAAAAGGGCCTGGCGCGTGACCACGCCAAGACCACCGTCTATCCCATGTCCGCTCTGGGCCTGGTGGAAATGACCCGCAAGCGCACCACCGAAAGCCTGGAGCGCCAGTTGTGCGAGCCATGCCCGGCCTGCGGCGGGCGCGGCACGGTGAAGACCGCCGAAACGGTCACCTACGAGATCTTCCGCGAGATTACCCGGGCTGTGCGCCAGTTCAACACCGAGAAACTGCTGGTCATGGCCAGCCCCAAGGTGGTGGGCCGCATCCTCGAGGAAGAGTCCGTCGCGGTGGCCGAATTGGAAGAGTTCATCTCCAAAAGCATACGCTTTCAGGCCGAAGAGCATTATTCGCAGGAACAGTTCGATGTGGTTCTCCTCTAAGGCCTCTGCGCATCGCCGATCAGGCGATGCGGTGGCGGGGCCGTGAGCCCCCTTTGGCATAAACGCATGCAACTGAGCGCCCGGGCCTTGGCCTGGGTCGTTGGCGTGGGCGTGATTTCGCTCGCGGTCCTGATGGCGTTGACCCAATTGTTTCTGCCGCTGATGGCACGCCACCCGGAATGGGTGGCCGCGCAGCTCGGCGCGCGCCTGAATCGCCCGGTGAGCTTCCAGAGCATGGAGGGGCACTGGCAGCCTGCCGGCCCACTGTTCGTGATGCATGGGGTGACCATCGGCAACGGCCCCGGTGAGCAAGGCGAACCGGTGCGGGTGCCGGAGACGGAATTGAAGCTGGACTTCGGTGGCCTGCTGCTGCCTTCCCGGCATCTGCTCAACCTGCGCGCACGTGGCCTGCAACTGGACTTGAGCCGCGACCCCGACGGCACCTGGCATATCAACGGCATCGGCCTGGCTGGCGGCCAGGAGCGGCAGAACCCGAGCTTTGGTCGTCTATCCGTGGGGCTGTGGCTGACCCAGACGCGCCTGGACATCACCGACAACCGCCTCAATCGCCACTACACGTTGCTGGCCGATCAGTTGCGCCTCAGTCGTCAGGGTAGCCGGGTGCGTGTGGGGGCCTTGCTGCGCCGTGAAGGGGCGCCAGGGGTGCTGCGTGGCGCTGGCAGCTTCAGCGACGATGGCGCCGATGGCCGCTTGTGGCTGAGCGGCAGTGCGTTGGACTTGCATGCCATGTCCAACGGCATCGACATGGGTGGCTACACCGCCGACGGCGGTACCGGCTCCTTCGAAAGCTGGCTGGATTGGCGCGAAGCCAAGATCGTGCGTGTACTCGGTCGCGTGCATCTGCGCGATGTCGCCATTTCCAACCCGGACGGGGCAACCGCCAACGTGACCGCGTTGGATGGTATTGGCGAGCTGGCGAACGACAACGACGGTTACCGCCTGCGCTGGGCGGCGGACGACGGCGGCGCTGCCCTGGCCGAACTGCATGGCCTCCATACCGATCAGGCCCGGGTCGACGTGGTTGCGAAGGATTTGGAACTTGCCCCGCTGGTGCCCTGGCTTGCGCTCAAGCCGCAATGGTCGCCGGGGCTTGCCCAATGGGTAGGTAGCGGCAAACCACGTGGTCGCCTCACGCGGGCGCAGATGCACTGGAATCATGCCGATGGATTGCAGCAGTTGGAGGTTGGCTTCAGCGGCCTGGCGATCAACCCGGTAGGCAAGTTGCCGGGCATCGACGGCATGCAAGGCGAGTTTCGCGGCGACGCCCAATCCATGGCCGTGAGCTTGCCGGCGCAGGCTACGGTGTTGCGTTTTCCGCATACGTTCCGCGAGCCTTTTGTGATGCAGAAGCTCGCCGGCGACGTGGCGTTTTGGCATGAGGACGATGCCTGGCGCATCGGCACCGATGCCTTCGTGTTCGAGGGGGCCGGGTTCGGCGGTGAGGCGCGCGGCGAGGTTGCGTTGCCCGATGCCGGTGGACACCCGTTCCTCGACCTCTACGCCGCACTCGACCACGCTGATGTGGCTGCGGCCAAGCTGTTCTGGCCGATCGATTCGATGGCTCCGTCTGCTGTGGAGTGGCTTGACCAGGCATTGGTGAGCGGCAAGATCGATCACGGCGATGTGCTGGTACGCGGCGACCTGAAAGACTGGCCTTTCCATCACAACGAAGGGCGCTTTGAGGCGCGTGCCGAAATCAGCGGTCTGGAACTCGACTACGGCAAAGACTGGCCGCACGCGCAGAACGTTACCGCCGTTGCCAATTTCATTAACAGCGGCATGCTGGTCGAAGCCTCCGCCGGCGAGTCGCTGGGCAACAAGGTGGATCGCGCGGTCGCCTTGATTCCCGAGTTCGGCAACACGGTGCTCGATCTCAATGTGAGCGGCAACGGCACGGGTGCCAGCATGCTGGAATTCGTGCGCAAGAGCCCCATCGGCATGCATCAGGCCGACACGTTGGCGAAGCTCAGTCTGGGCGGTACGGGTGCGTTCGACTTTCACCTGTCGTTGCCGGTAGCGCACGCAGAAGATTTTCAGCTCACTGGCCATACCCAACTCAAGGGTGTGGACTTCAATGCGCCGGAGTGGAACCTCAAGCTCGACAAGCTCACCGGCCCCGCCACGTTCGACAAGGCCGGCTTCCACGCGGGGCCGCTCGATACCAGTTTCCACGGTCAGCCATCCAAACTTGATCTGGCCATCGCCGGCGCCACTGGGCAGCCGGATACGGTGTTGCTCGCCAAGCTGACCGGTCGCTACAGCATGAGTGAGTTGACTCAGGGCTATAAGGAACTTGAGTGGCTCAATCAGGTGGCGGAAGGTCGTAGCGACTTCACCATCGGCTTCGGCATTGCTCACCCCAATGGCGCCGCCGCCACCACGCAGCAGCTCACTGTCGATTCGAACCTGGGAGGCATGGCGCTGAACTTTCCGGTGCCGATGAAAAAAAGCGCGGACGGCATGTTGCCGCTGCATCTGGACATGAATCTGCCCATGGCGGGTAGCGATGTGCAGTTGTCCGTGGCGCAAGTGATGCGTGCGCGCATGCGCTTGCCGCAGAACGACAATCAACCCTTCGCGGCAACGTTCGCCTTTGGCACCCGTTCGCCCGACGCCTTGCCCGACCATGGCATCCGTGTGCGCGGTCGCGCATCCAAGCTCGATGTAACGGGCTGGGTGCAATACGCCGCGTCCGGCAGCAGTGGTAACGGCCCCGGCCTGGAAAGCATCGATGTGAGTGCTGAGCAAGCGATGGTGTTTGGCCATCCTTTCGCGGACATGCGCCTCGTTGCCAGCAACGCGCCGGACGGCTTGACCGTGGACGTGGACAGTGCCGGCATTGCTGGCCGCTTCAGCATTCCGCTCGCCCAGCTCAACAAGCGTGGCGTCACCGCCCGCCTGCAACGCCTGTATTGGCCCAGGGACACGGTGCCGCCGCCCAAGAAGGGTAGTGCCGATACGACGAGCGCCGCCAATGGCGCGGCAACGTCCACCTCGGCCACCGCGAACGCCGCGGAGCCTGCCGCCAATCCTGCCAACACCGGCATTACACCCTCGGCCTTGCCGCCATTCCATCTCTGGGTGAGTGACTTGCGTTTTGGCGACTCCAAGCTGGGTGATGCGCGCCTGGAAACGTGGCCCACCGATCGCGGTCTGCATGTCGATCAGTTGCGCACGTTGTCACGCGGCGTGCAGATCAACGGCACCGGCGACTGGAATGGCACAGCGGGCAACAGCAGCTCGCACATGCGCATCGATTTCGCGGCGGAGAACCTTGGCGAGATGCTCGGCGCGTTTGGTTATGAGGGCCTGTTGGCCGGCGGCAAGGTGCGTGCGCAGCTCGATGCCACCTGGCCGGGCGCGCCCTCGGCGATGGAGCTGGGCAACATGGACGGCAAGCTCAGCATCAACGTCACCGATGGCCGCATGCCCGAGGTGGCGCCCGGCGGTGTGGCGCGCCTGTTTGGTCTCGTATCGGTCCTGGAGTTGCCGCGTCGCCTGTCGTTCGATTTCGGCGATGTGTTCGGCAAGGGCTTGGCCTTTGACGCCATCACCGGCGAGTTCCGCCTCGGCGACGGCAACGCCGTGACCGACAATCTGCAGATTCGCAGTCCGGCGGCAGAGATCACCATCAGTGGTCGCACAGGTGTGCGGGCCAAGGATTACGATCTGCAAGTGCTGGCCATTCCACATGCGGGCAACAGCCTGCCGATCGTCGGTGCGGTGGTGGGCGGCCCCATTGGCGTGGCCGCGGGCTTCGTGGCGCAGGGGCTTCTGGGCAAAGGCATCAACCATGCCGCCAGTGCGCGCTACAAAATCACCGGTGGTTGGGATAAGCCCAACATCACGTTGATGGAAAAGAAGAACGTGTCCTTGCCTTCATCGACCCCGCCCTTGCAGGGCGAGGTCGATGCGCAGCCAGCGCCCGCGAGCAGCAGCGGGCGCTGAGCGCGAGCGATTTCAGGCCTCTGGTTCGCGTGCCTTGGTGCTGCCCACGAACGGAAACATTTGCTGTCGCCGGAACCCATCGGGCATGTAGTCGCCGACTACGCCGTAGTGCTCGGGGAACTTCTTGGTCGACTTCACCGCTGTGCCGAACAGATAGTCCAGAAACGCATAGTGCGCGGCGTAGTTCTTGTCGATGGCCTCTTCGTCGGAGGCGTGGTGCCAGTGATGGAAATCCGGCGTCACGATCACGTACTTCAGCGGGCCCCAGGGCAAATGCACGTTGGCGTGATTGAACACCGCCTGGAAGCCCACCACGATGATGTAGGCATTCATCACCGCTTCGCTGAAGCCGAGGATGTACAGCGGCGCCAGCACGCACACGCGCGTGGCGATCAGTTCCAGCATGTGCTGGCGTGAGCCGGCCAGCCAGTCCATGGTTTTCACCGAGTGGTGCACGGCGTGGAAGCGCCACAGGAACGGCACCTCGTGATAGGCGCGATGCGTCCAGTATTGCGCCAGGTCCGCCACCAGAATGCACAGCAGCAATTGCGGCACAAAGTGGATGTGCTGCACGGCCTGCTGGAACTGGCTGCTCACCAGCCAGCCAAACAGATGGTGCAGCAGAAAGTTCACCACCAGTAGCGCCAGGCCCACGATGAAGTGGTTCACCGCGAAGTGCTTGAGGTCCGTCTGCCATTCCTTGCGGAACAGCGATTGTCCTTTGTACAGCGGGAACAATTTTTCGATTACCACGAACACCAGCGTGGAGCCGAGCAGATCGAGAATGAACCAGTCCAGCCCGATGTAGGGCGTGTGATCGGGAAAGTCGCCCACCGGCACGCGCGATCCGCCAAGCACCGTCGCCGCCAGCACCAGGGCGAACGCCACCATGCTCACCCGACGCATGCGCCCCAGTATCACGTTGGCGAGCGACATGCCCCCGGCCACCAACAAGGCGACCAGCAGCAATTGCCGAAGCACATCCACCGAATACTTGTGGCGCAGGTCCGGCGTGGTCAGGTACTGGGGAAAGTGGAAAGCCAGCACACCCAACAGGCACAGGATGCCCAGCGACAGCGCCACGATGCTGCTGATCTTGCCCAGGCCGGGTTTGAGTTCGCCATCGCGATGCAGCAGCTCGCGGGTTTCCTCGATGGGCGCCTTGATGGCGCGGTTGATGACCTTTTGGGTCAGCGGGGGCCGATGGGTATCGCTCATGCGTGATCCTTCACAGGGAGGTAGGAATGGCACGCATCCTAGCCGCTGCGAGACGTCCATGGCAGCCAGCCCCAGGCTTTAAACCCCGGGAGCCAACCCCCACTTGGTAACATGATTCCCTTTATCTCTACGGCAAGGTCCTCATGGATTCCCTGATCGCGTTGGCTGAACGTCGCCTGCTGGCTCCCGGTGGCCTGGCCGCTACTGACCTGGACCGCGTGTTCAGCCAGCTGATGGGGCCGTCCATTGATGCCGCGGATCTGTATTTCCAGCATTCGCGCAGCGAGTCCTGGTTGCTGGAGGAGGGCATCGTCAAGGACGGTAGCCACTCCATCGAGCAGGGCGTGGGCGTGCGCGCCATCAGCGGCGAAAAGACCGGCTTCGCCTATTCCGACGAGATCGTGCTGCCGCAGCTGCTGGAGGCCTCCAAGGCGGCCCGCGCCATTGCCCAGGGCGGCAATGGTGCCGGCACCCCGCTGGCGGTCAGTGGCGGGCGCCAGCTTTACCCGGCCATCGACCCGGTAGAGAGCCTACCCAATGCCGACAAGATCGCCCTGCTGCGCGAGGTGGACGCCTACGCGCGCTCGCGCGACCCGCGCGTGAAGCAGGTGATCGTGAGCCTGGCGGCCACCATCGACACCGTGCTGGTGGCCGCCTCCGACGGCACCCTGGCGGCGGACGTGCGCCCGCTGGTGCGCCTGAACGTGCAGGTTATCGCCGAGCAAAACGGGCGCCGCGAGCAGGGCAGTGCGGGCGGCGGCGGTCGTTACGGCTACCGCGAGCTGATCGACAACGGTCGCGCCATGGCATTTGCCGACGAGGCGGTACGCCAGGCCTTGGTCAACCTGGATGCAGTTGACGCGCCGGCCGGCAGCATGCCGGTGGTGCTGGGGCCAGGCTGGCCGGGCGTGCTGCTGCACGAGGCCATCGGCCACGGCCTGGAGGGCGACTTCAATCGCAAGGGCAGCTCGGCCTTCGCCGGCCGCATCGGCCAGCGCGTGGCTGCACCGGGCGTCACGGTAGTGGACGATGGCACCCTGGCGGGGCGTCGTGGCTCGCTCAACGTGGACGACGAAGGCACGCCCACCGAATGCACCACCCTGATCGAGGACGGCATCCTCAAGGGCTACATGCAGGACAAGCTCAATGCGCGCCTGATGGGCATGGCGCCCACTGGCAACGGTCGCCGCGAATCCTTCGCCCAACTGCCCATGCCGCGCATGACCAACACGTACATGCTGGCGGGCCAGCACGATCCGCAGGAGATCATCCGCTCGGTCAAGAAGGGCCTGTACGCGGTGAACTTCGGCGGCGGCCAGGTGGATATCACCAACGGCAAGTTCGTGTTCTCCGCCAGCGAGGCCTACCTGATCGAGGACGGCAAGATCACCCGCCCGGTCAAGGGCGCCACCCTGATCGGCGCCGGCCCCGAGGTGCTCAACCGTGTCTCCATGATCGGCAACGATCTGTCGCTGGACGAGGGCGTGGGCGTGTGCGGCAAGGACGGCCAAAGCGTGCCCGTAGGCGTGGGCCAGCCCACCCTCAAGATCGACGCGATGACGGTAGGCGGCACCGCCTCCTGAGTCGGTAAGGGGCCGGCCTGCGCCACGGCGCGGCCGGCAGGCCCGTTCTCGGTATGTGACAGTGCCGCGCCGGCGGCATGTCGATAGAACAAAAGCTCATTTCGCTTCCACGGCCCTGGCGCCGAAAGTACGGAACATGGCGGGTCTTGCCGCCATGGTGATGAGGACGTCTGGACGTCCAAACCATTCCGCACGAGAGGGGTCGGATCATGAGCGAGATTTCCCACGCATTGCCGCGAGGCGACCAGCCGGATCAGGCTGGTGCGCAGTCGCGCGCGCGGCCCGCACTGTTCGCCAATGAAGACTGGTGGTCCGTCTGGATCGGCTTGCTGGTCGTTGCGGTGGCCTGGGCGTTGTTTGCCAATGGCAGCAGCCTCAAATGGCTGGCCGTGGCGCCGGCGAAATGGAAAACCCTGGCGGAAGCAGGGCAGGGGTTGGTCAGCCACTGGCCCAACTATCTGGCGCTGTTCGCCACGCTTGCGTTGCTGTTCGGCTCGGCGCTGGCCGTATTGGGGCAGTCGTTGGCGCGGTTCCTGCCGAGTTTTCTGATCCTGTTCGTGGCGTCGCTGCTGATTTTCACCGTGTCGGCGTGGACGCAGGCGTCCCGCTACAACCTGGAGGCGCCCTTGCTGGCGCTGGCGCTTGGCCTGGTGGTGTCCAACGTGGTCAGCTTGCCGGCGTGGTTCCAGGCCGGCTTGCGCGTGGAGTTCTACATCAAGGTGGGCATTGTGCTGCTGGGCGCCACCTTGCCGTTGACCTTGCTGGTGTGGGCGGGGCCGGTGGCGGTGGTGCAGGCGGCGATTGTCTCGCTGGTGACGTTCTTCACCATCTTTCTGGTGGGCAAGGCCTTGGGCTTGGATCGACGCTTCGCCGCCGTGCTCGGCGTGGGCGGCGCGGTGTGCGGCGTATCGGCCGCCATCGCCACGGGCGGCGCGGTGCGCGCCAAGCGAGAGCAAACGTCCATGGCGATCTCGCTGGTGGTGGTCTGGGCCATCGTGATGATCTTCGTGCTGCCTTTTGCATCGCGGGCCTTGGGGCTTTCCACCGCGGTGGCGGGTGCCTGGATCGGTACCTCCGAATTCGCCGATGCGGCCGGGGTGGCGGCGGCCCAGGCCTATGGGGACGCCGCGCGTAACGCAGGCGGAGCCATTGCGGGTGCTCCCGACGCGGCCGTGCAGGCCTTTACGCTGATGAAGGTGGTGGGGCGCGATATCTGGATCGGCATCTGGGCATTCGCGCTGGCCTGGGTGGCCACGACGCGCTGGAACGACGAGGTCGGTGGTGTGCATGCCAAGGCGGATGTGCGCGAGATCTGGTCGCGCTTTCCCAAGTTCGTGCTGGGCTTCGTACTGGCATCGGCCCTGCTCACCTGGATCGCCAGCCATTATTCACTGGCCGACTACCGCAAGATCGTCACGCCCGACCTGGTGGCACCGATCAGCACGCTGCGCACCTGGGCATTCACCTTTTGCTTTCTCAGCATTGGCCTGAGCACGCGGCTGCGCTCGCTCACGGCCACCGGCTGGCGACCCTTGCTGGCATTTACCGTGGGCGTGGCGGTGAACATCGTGATCGGTTACGTGCTTTCCGTGCACGTGTTCGCCGATTACTGGAACCACCTGGGCGGATGATCGGCATGTCCCCCACGCAGGCCGATACCCAGCACGTGGCGCGTTGCGATCAATGTCGTTATCGACTGGCCAGCCGGCGCGCACTGGAGCTGAGCTTCGCCGGCATGAATGTCTTTGGCTCAGCCTATGGCGCCAGCATCGCGGCGAGCCGGTTGTGCACGCTGCTCCAATGCTGGGTGTCGCCCCAGGACAGTTGTTCGCGCTACGCGCCGATCGGGGCACCGAGCGACGCGTAGCGAAAGCGGCTTATTCGTCGCCGCTTTCGTCGTCTTCCGCGATGTCCAGCGTCTCTTCCGAGGCTTCGCCATCCGGCGTCGCGAGCTGCTTGAGGAGCTGGAAGATCTCGCGGTAGGCGCGCGGGGGCTTGTTGGCGTCTTTCTCGGCCTTGGCCTGGCGAATCAGCGAGCGCAGGTGCTGGCGATCCACCTGCGGGTACTGGGCGATCAGTTCGCCGAGGGCGGCGTCGGTGTCGGTGAGCAGGCGATCACGCAGGGCTTCCATGCGGTGCATGGCGGCCGTTTCCTGTCGCTGGCGCTCGCGGTTTTCGCCCAGGGCGGCACGCACGCCGTCGAACACATCCTGCTCGTGCCGGCGCATGACCTTGGCGAGGAACGCCAACTGGCGCTTGCGGGCGATGTGCGCGGTGATGCGGCGGGTGTTGGCGATTTCGCGCAGCACGTCTTCCGGCAGATCGAGCTTGGCCAGCTTGCTGGCGGGCAGCTCGACCAGCTGGTTGGCCAGTGCCAGCACGGCCAGCGCATCGCGGCGCTGCTGGGTGCGGGTGGGGCCGTAGTCGTGGTCGGGATTGTCGGTGTAGGTACGGTTCACGGGGTTCTTCCGGCGGGGCGGGCGGGCTCAGGGGGCGGCGTCGAGACTGTCCAGTGGAGTGCGTTCGGCCCGCTCCAGCGCAAAGCGCGGGATCGGCTCGCCCTCCAACTCCACCGTTTCGCAGAACATCGACGCGGGGCGCACCCACAGGCCGTAATCGCCATAGAGCGCCTGGTAAACCACCACTTCTTCCAGGGTTTCGCTGTGGCGGGCAGTGCCCAGCACGCGGTAACGCTGGCCCTTGTAGTGACGGTAGATGCCGGCTGTCGGTGACATGGCGTTCTCCGTGGACGCTCTTTGCAAATCGGCCACGCTGCCCCCATGTAGGTCGGCTGCGCGGGTAGGACCGCGTATTCTACCCGTTACCCGCCCGTTTGCAGGAATCCACGCGTGACCGAACTGAGCACCACCCAGGACCGCAGCCTCGAAGATCTCGACCGCCTGGCCCAATTGGCCGAGGACGTGATCCGCCGTGCCCGCGCCGCCGGCGCCAGCCAGGCCGAGGTGGCCGCCAGCATCGACACCGGGTTGAGCGTGAACGTGCGCCTGGGCGAGGTGGAAACCGTGGAGCACACGCGGGACCGCGGCTTTGGGCTCACCGTCTACTTTGGCCAGCGCAAGGGTTCGGCCAGCACGGCCGACCTGCACCCCGACTCGATCCAGGCCACCCTGGATCAGGCCTGCGCCATTGCCCGCTTTACCGAGGAGGACCCGGCCGCGGGCCTGGCCGATGCTTCGCGGATGGCCACGGAGTTCCCGGATCTTGATCTGTGGCATCCCTGGCGCATCGACACCGCCGGCGCGATCGCGCTGGGGCAGCAGATCGAAGAGGCCGGGCGCGCGCACGCCGGCATCACCAATTCCGACGGCGCAGGCGTGCAGATGGGCGAAAGCCTGGCCGTCTACGCCAATTCCCACGGCTTCCTGGGGCGCGAGCGCGGCACCCGCCACTCGTTGTCGCTGTCCCTGATTGCCGGGGATGACGACGGCATGCAGCGCGATTACTGGTACGACAGCGTGCGCTCGGCAGGCGACTTCATGAGCGCCCAGTCACTGGGTGACATGGCCGCGCGCCGCACGCTGTCGCGGCTGGGCGCGCAGCGCCTGTCCACCCGCCAGTGCCCGGTGCTGTTCGCGCCGGAGGTGGCGCGTGGGCTCATCGGCCATTTGGTGGGCGCGGTGAGCGGCGGTGCGCTTTACCGGCGTGCCAGCTTCCTGCTGGATCATGTGGGCAAATCGGTGATGCCCGGTTGGCTGAACATCGTGGAGCGGCCGTTCCTGCTGCGTGGGCAGGGCTCGGGCGCGTTCGATGCCGAGGGCGTGGCGACCCGTGACAGCACCCTGGTCGAAAACGGGGTGCTGGCCCGCTATGTGCTCGGCAGCTATTCGGCGCGCAAGCTGGGGCTGGAATCCACCGGCAACGCGGGTGGCATCCACAACCTGATCGTGGAACCGGGCCAGGACGACTTTGCCGGCATGCTCAAGCGCATGGGCACGGGCCTGCTGGTCACTGAGGTGATGGGGCAGGGCGTGTCCATCGTCACCGGCGATTACTCGCGCGGCGCTTCGGGCTTCTGGGTGGAGAACGGCCAGATCGCCTATCCGGTCGAAGAGATCACCATTGCCGCCAACCTGCGCGACATGTTCGCCAACATCGTGGCGGTGGGCGCAGACGTGGACCATCGCTCCCACATCCTCACCGGCTCGATCCTGCTGGAGCAGATGACCATCGCCGGCGAGTAAGCGCCGGCGCACGATCGCCCCACGCCCGCGCCGGAAGCGGGACTTCCGGCAACGGTAAAAGTGGCGAACACTTGCTAGGATCCTGGGTGCCGGCTTATGGCCGGCCACGAAGAAGTCTGGCTTCTACGACCCAGGAGATGTGCGCATGAGCGTTCCACCCGAGTCTGTCGTACCGCCCCCGTCGCAAGGCCCTGCCGAGCCTTCCGACCTGCCTTCCGCCGAAGAGCGGCAGTGGGCCTTGTTCGCTCATCTGTCCGCGCTGCTGGGCTGCATCCTTACCGGCGCCTGGTTTGGCTGGGGCTGTTTCCTGGGGCCGCTGGTGATCTGGCTGGTGAAGAAGGACACCATGCCCTTCGTCAACGACCAGGCCAAAGAAGCGCTCAATTTCAACATCACCATCGCCATCATTGGCGTGGCCCTGTTGCTGCTCACCGTGATCACGCTGGGCCTGGGTGTGCTGCTGGCCATTCCGATCGGGGTGGTGGTGGGCGTGGCCTGGCTGGTGCTCACCATCCTCGCGGCCATTCGCGCCAACGAGGGTGTGCGCTACCGCTACCCCTTCACCTTGCGGCTGATCAAGTAAGCGCGGCTTTTCGCGGGGCGGCAGCCACTGGTGCCGCCCCATGCACTGGAATCCGTTCACGATTTCCCACGTCGGCTACGCGAGTGGCGTAACCGCGCTCAGTGCAGGCCCACGTACGTGCGCTTGAAGCTCACCGGTTGCTGCAGGGTGGGGATTTTCCAGTTGCCCGTCACGACCATCTGCTTACCGTCCGGCGACAGCGTCCAGCTCTGAACCAGCTGGGTACCGTCAGCGTATTGGATGGCGACATCCATGCGCCCCGCTTCGATATGCCCGCGCACCATGGCGTTGCCGTTGAGCGACTGGTGGGTCTGGCCATCGAGCGTGGCGGTGAGGCGATCGCCATTGCCCAGGTGCACCTCGACCGTTTTGGCGTCCTGCTGCACCAGCAGCACCGAATCGGCGTCGAGGGTGGGAGGCAGCGGATAGTTGCCGGCATCGCTGCCTTTGTCGTCGCTGGTGGAGGCCATATTGCCATTGCCGCCATGGCGGCCGTGGCCGCCGCCACCGCCGCCCATGCCTCAGCCGTGGCCGCCCATGCCATCGCCACTGCCACCGCCACCACCACCACCCATGCCGCCCCGGTGACCGCCGCCGTTGCCCTGGTTGCCCGAGCTGCTGGCCTGGCTGGCACTGTCCTGTGAGTTCTGGGTGTTGGCCTGCTGCTCCTTGCGCGCTTCATCGCGCATGGCCGTCGTCACGCTGGCGCTGCTGTCGCTGTTGCGGTCATCCAGGCGCCAGGCGCCGCTGAAATCGGCGTTCTGCGGTGGCGTGGCGTGTGCGGACAGGGCCAGCAGGCCGGCCATCAAAGCGGAGGGGAGGGAACGGGGCATGGCGTACCGCGAGTGATCGGTGTGTCGATCACTCAACGTGTCAGCGGGGCGTGTGTTGACCGGCATTCCTGCGAACCCCGAAATGGAAGTCGGCGCGGGAGGCGCTTTTCAACAGACGAAGGGCCGCTTGTCCTGGGTCTTTGCGTTCAAGGGGCTAGAGGCGCTGGATGACCAGCCCCTCGGCTGTTGAAAGGCGCTTCCAGCGTTCGCTGGGATGACGATCCAATTCAGAGCACCGTTAGTGCGCGCGGGCGGCGGCGTAGCGCGCCAGTTCTTCCAGCAGGGCGCCGTGTTCGCCGAGCGGCGCGATGGCCTCCAGCGCATCGGCGGTGAGACGGGCCAGGCGTTCGCGCGAGGCCTCCATGCCGATGATCGAAGGGAAGGTGGGCTTGTCGGCGGCGGCATCCTTGCCGGCGGTCTTGCCGATCACGGCCGACTCGCCTTCCACGTCCAGAATGTCGTCGCGAACCTGGAAAGCCAGGCCCACGGCATGAGCGTAGCGATCCAGGGCGGCCAGGGCCGTATCGTCGGCGCCAGCGGCGAGGGCGCCCAGGCGCACCGATGCGCGGATGAGCGCGCCGGTCTTGCAGGCGTGCATGTGCTCCAGCTCATCCAGCGTGAGCTTGTGACCCACCGCGGCGAGGTCCAGCGCCTGGCCGCCAGCCATGCCCTCCGCGCCGCAGGCGCGGCCGAGCACGCGCAGCATTTCCACGCAGCGCGCAGGTGCCACGCCCAGTTCGACATCGTGCGCCAGCAGCTCGAAGGCCAGCGCCTGCAGGGCGTCGCCGGCGAGGATCGCCATGGCTTCGCCGAACACGATATGGCAGGTGGGGCGACCGCGACGCATGTCGTCGTCGTCCATGGCCGGCAGGTCGTCATGCACCAGCGAGTAGGCGTGGATCAGTTCCACCGCACACGCGGGCGCGTCCAGCAGCTGGCCGCTTTCGCCGAACGCGTGGCCCGCGGCGTACACCAGCAGGGGGCGCAAACGTTTGCCACCGCCCAACACGGCATAGCGCATGGCGCGATGCAACGCGACCGGGGATGCGTCTTCCGACGGCAGCGAGCGGGCGAGCGCCTGGTCGGCGCGGGCGATCAGTGACTTGAGGGCACTGCCCAGTTCAGCGTCTGTCTTCATAGTTCCAGTGCATCGTGCCGGGAGCCGTGGGCTCGCGGAGAAGACAGGCTCTCAGAGTTCGGGTTCAAATGGCTCGGCGGTATCCGGCGCCTCGGGGTCGAGCAGCAGCCGTACACGCAGTTCGGCGCTTTCCAGCGCCTGCTGGCAATGCCGATACAGGCCGATGCCGCGCTCGAAAGACGAGAGCGACTCGTCCAGGCTCAGCTCGCCACCTTCCATACGGGCTACCAGCTGTTCGAGTTCGTCCAGCGAATGCTCGAAATCAGCGGCAGGGGCAGGGGCGGGAGTGGACTTGGCCATGGCCCGCAAAACTAACGCAGGGGGCGTGTGGAATCAATCCGCACGGCGGCTCGCGACGTTCGCGCGAGCCCCTTTGGGCGTGTTTCAGTACGCCGGCTGCCACAGCGGGCGGGCTGCGCCGAGCAAGCTCAGCCCGCGCGCGGTAAACCAGCGATCGGCCACACCAATAAGCTCGTCGCCGGCATACAGCAGCGGGCACGCCAGGCGTCGCCAGGGCGGCATGCTGCCTTGCTGGAACAGGTCGCGCAGTTCGCGTGTATGGGCGTGGCCGTTGGGTCGCAGCTGCTCGCCGCCACGGCGCAGGCGCACGGTGAGTGGTTCGGCGAGCTGCCCGGGTGGGTCCAGGCGAAGGCTGCCGCCATCAGGCAGCGCCATTGGCTCGCCATGCCAGGCGGATTGCCATAGCGGATCAATCGATGGCTGCGGAGGCAGCGCCCACAGTCGCCCCTTCCAAACGTGCAGCTCGGCGCCAGGCCAGCGAATGCAGGGCAACTGGCCATCGCGTGCCTGACATTGGCGCTCGATCTGTTCCCGTTGAGCGGTCGTGGGCGCCGGCAAGCCGCGAGCGTGCAGCCAGTCGTCGAGCAAAGGGTGCCGCAGGGCGGGCGGCAAGGCGAGCCAGCCATCGCGATCGAGGCTGCCGGTGGTGGGGTCGAGCAGCTCGTGCTGCGCGGCGCGCCATTGTTGGGCGAGGGCATCGGCAGCGGCGCGGCTCAGGCTGGCAGCATGCACGATGGACTCCACCGCCTGGGGCCAGTGCTGGCTCAGGCGCGGCAGGATGTCGTGGCGGAGGAAGTTGCGTGACAGCCGATGATCGGCATTGGAGGGATCATCGATGCACGGCAAGCCGTGTCGATCGACGTGTTCGCGCAACCATTCGCGCGGTGCTTCCAGCAGTGGCCGCCACAGGGTGCCCCGGCCCAGTGGGCGTTGCGCGCGCATGCCGCCCAGGCCTTCCGGGCCGGCGCCGCGCAACAGTTTGAGCAGCACGGTTTCGGCCTGGTCATCGCGATGGTGACCCAGCAGCAGGTATTCGTGATCACACAGCGACAACGCAAAGGCGCGATAACGTGCCTCGCGGGCGGCGGCTTCCAGGCCGTAACCGCGCGCGTGATCCACCTCCACGCGCATCACCAGGCAGGGCACGTGCCACTCGGCCGCCAGTTGCCGGCAGTGCTCGGCCCAGGTGTGGCTGTCGGCATGCAGCCCGTGATCGATGTGCAAGGCGCGCAGGCCGCGTGCCTGCGCCTGGGGCAGCGTGGCGAGCGCATGCAGCAGCGCGGTGGAATCGGGGCCGCCGCTGTAGGCGACGCAGAGCGCGCCGGTGTCGTGCGCGCACAGCGAGCGCTGCAGCAGCTCGGTCAGTCTAGTCACGGGTGGTGGATTTCTTGGTCTTGTTGCGCACGTAGATCACTTTGGGGCGGCCTTCGCCAGGGCTGCGCCGATCCATTTCGAACAGCGTGGTGGCGGTGATCAATTCGCTGAGCTTGTTGTAGCCATAGCTGCGCGCGTCGAAGTTGGGGCGTTGCTTGGTGATGATGGAGCCCACACCACCCAGCGCCGCCCAGCCGTCGTCATCGGACGCGGCTTCCACCGCGTTGCGCAGCAAGTTCACCAGACTGGAGTCCTGCTTGAGTTGTGCGGCGGTACGAGGCACCAGCGGCTGTTCTTCGTCGGGCTTGGCGACCAGGATGTCGGTGTAGATGAACTTGTCGCAGGCAGCGACGAACGGATCGGGTGTCTTGCGTTCGCCGAAGCCGTAGACGATCAGGCCGGACTCGCGGATGCGCGCGGCCAGGCGGGTGAAGTCGCTGTCGCTGGACACAATGCAGAAGCCATCGAAGCGACCCGAATAGAGCAGATCCATCGCGTCGATGATCATCGCCGAGTCGGTGGCGTTCTTGCCGCTGGTGTAACCGAACTGCTGGATGGGCTGGATCGACTGCGTGAGCAGTTGTTCCTTCCAGCTCTTGAGATGGTTGCTGGTCCAGTCGCCGTAGGCGCGCTTGACGTGCGCGGTGCCGTACTTGGCGACTTCTGCCAATAGCGCTTCAGCCAGCGTCGGCTGCGCGTTGTCCGCGTCGATGAGCACGGCGAGCTTGGTGGCGTGATCGTTGGCCATGGCGCGGGATCCGGGCGAGGTTGCCGGGATGGTAGCGCGTGGCGCGTCGTGACGTGAGTGAAGGGCGGGGCAGCGGAAGCGCACCCGCCCGCGAGCGGGTTACTCGTTGTACGCGCCGTAGCCGCGCAGGCGCTTGTAACGCAGTTCCAGCAGGTCCTTCATGGGCAGTGCTTCCAACTCGTCGAGCTGGTTGAGCAGCACGGCCTTCAGGCGCACGGCCATGGAATGCGGGTTGCGATGGGCGCCGCCCAGCGGTTCGCGCACGACCTTGTCGATCAGGCCCAGTTCGAGCAGGCGCGGTGCGGTAAGGCCCAGTGCTTCGGCGGCGTCCTTGGCCTTGTCGGCGCTCTTCCACAGGATGGAGGCGCAGCCTTCGGGCGAAATCACCGAGTACGTGGAGTACTGCAACATGACAGTGCGGTCGCCCACGCCGATGGCGAGCGCGCCGCCGGAGCCGCCTTCGCCGATCACCGTGCACACGATGGGCGTTTTCAGGTCGGCCATTTCCAGCAGGTTGCGCGCAATGGCTTCGGACTGGCCGCGCTCTTCCGCGCCCACACCCGGATAGGCGCCTGGGGTATCGATAAGGGTGATCACCGGCAGGCCGAAACGTTCGGCCATCTTCATCAGGCGCAGCGCCTTGCGGTAACCCTCGGGGCGCGGCATGCCGAAGTTGCGGCGCACCTTGCCCTTGGTGTCGCGTGCCTTCTGGTGGCCGATGATCACGACCGAGCGGCCGTTGATACGGCCGACGCCGCCGACAATGGCGGCATCGTCGGCATAGGCGCGGTCGCCTGCCAGCTCATGGAACTCGTCGCACATCACGCTGATGTAGTCGAGCGTGTACGGGCGACCCGGATGGCGCGACAGCTGGGTGACCTGCCACGGCGTGAGGTTGCGGAAGATCTCGTTGGTCTTGAGCTTCAGCTTCTCACGCAGGCGGCCCACCTCTTCGTCGATGTTGAACGCCTGCCCGTGGCTGGCATGACGAAGCTCTTCAATCTTCGCGTCCAGCTCGGCGATGGGTTGTTCGAAATCGAGGAAGTTGGGATTCATTCGGTGCAGTTCATGACACGGAAGCGGCGCAGTATACCGGTCTGGAAAAAAACGCGGGAACGGGGGCGTATGGGTTTGTGCGGGTGGCTTCACAGGTCCGTCATTCTCGCGAAAGCGGAAATGAGGTCAGTCTTGGGCGGGCTAATCGCCGCGGGGGCGGTCGTCCGTCTTCACGATCTTGAGCTTGGCCGCCTCCACGCCAGGCAAGGCGCGAATGGCGCGCAGCAGCTCGGGGATGGCCTCCACGCGCCAATCCTCGCCCAGCTCCAGGTCGGCCTGGGCGGTCTGGTTGTGGTAGCCGTAGAGCACCACGCTGGCACGCCCGCCACGGTAACCGCTGAGGGTGCGGCGCAGGTCATCGATGAAGCCCGGGCCCACGCCATTCAGTTTTAAACGGAGCAGACGCGCAAAGCGGCGGCAGGCATCGCCCAGGCTGTAGGCACTGCGGGCGCGTAGCGCGAAGCCGCCGCCGGAGAAGTCGTCGATACGCAGGCCGCCTTCGACCACCAGCAAGGCGTCGCGGGTGAGCATGGGCGCGGCCTGTTGGTACAGCTCGCCGAAGAAGCTCACTTCGATGATGCCGGTGCCGTCTTCCAGGCGCACGAAGGCGTCACTGTCGCCGCGCTTGCGCACGGCGGTGACCATGCCGGCGACGGTCCACGGTGTGTCGGGGCCACGGCGGAAACGGTTGTCGTCGCCGTCGTTCTTGCGCGGCTTGGGCGGTTGGTAACGGTCGGCGATCTCACCCAGCGGGCAGGTGGACAGCTGCGCCAGTTCCTCGCGCCACGGATCGGTGGGGTGGCCAGACAGATAGTGGCCGAGCGTGTCGCGCTCACCCTGCAGCTTCTGCTCCAGCGGCCATTCGGGCACCACTGGCAAGTCCACGGCCACCACCGGCGCGGAGGCGCCCATCATGGCGCCGAACATGTCGTTCTGGCCGCTCTGCGCGTTGCGCAGGTGCTGCTCGGCCGCCTTCATGGCGTTGGGCAGCTGGGTCATTAGGCTGGCGCGGTTGGGCGCCAACGCATCCAGCGCGCCGGAAAGAATCAGCGCTTCGAGCACGCGACGGTTGAGCTTGCTCGAATCCACGCGACGGCAGAAATCGGCGAGGTCCTTGTACGCGCCGTGGCGCTGGCGTTCTTCGGCGATGGCTTCGCACGCGCCCTGACCAACGCCCTTGATGGCGCCCAGGCCATAGCGGATGACCTTGGGCTCCACCGCCACGAACATGAAGTCCGAGGCGTTGACGTCCGGCGGCAACACGGTAAGACCGATGGCCTTGGACTCTTCGATGAAGGTCACCGCCTTATCGGTGTTGTCCATGTCCGACGAAATCGTCGCGGCCATGAACTCGGCGGGGTAGTGCGTCTTGAGCCAGGCGGTCTGGTAGGAAACCAGCGCGTAGGCAGCGGCGTGCGACTTGTTGAAGCCGTAGCCGGCGAACTTCTCCATCAAATCGAAGATTTCGTCGGCCTTGTCGCCGGTAAGACCGTCCTTGGCGGCGCCCTCGCGGAACTTGGCGCGTTCCTTCGCCATTTCCTCGAGTTTCTTCTTGCCCATCGCGCGGCGCAGCAGGTCGGCGCCGCCGAGCGAGTAACCGCCCACGATCTGCGCCATCTGCATCACCTGCTCCTGATAGACCATGATGCCGTAGGTCTCTTTCAGGATCGGCTCGACGCGCGGGTCGGGGTAAACCACGTCCTCGCGGCCATGCTTACGCGCCACGAAGCTGGGGATGAGGTCCATCGGGCCGGGGCGATACAGCGCCACGAGCGCGATGATGTCCTCGAAGCGGTCGGGCTTGGCGTCCTTGAGCATGCGCTGCATGCCCGAGGATTCGAGCTGGAACACGGCCACCGTTTGGGCGCGCTTGAGCAGCTCGTAGGTTTCCACGTCATCGGTGGGGATGGCCGCGATGTCGAGCGCGTCTTCACCACTGACGGCGCGGCGCGCGTTGATGGCCTTCACTGCCCAATCGATGATGGTGAGCGTGCGCAGGCCGAGGAAGTCGAACTTCACCAGGCCGACGGCTTCCACGTCGTCCTTGTCGTATTGCGTGACCACGCCGGCGCCACCCGGTTCGCAATACAGCGGCGCGAACTCGGTCAGTGGCTGCGGGCCAATCACCACGCCACCGGCGTGCTTGCCCACGCCACGCGTGAGGCTCTCCAGGCTCAGCGCCAGGTCGATCAGCGTGCGCGCTTCTTCGTCCTGGTCGTAGAGGTCGCAGAAATCCTTGACGATGCGGTCGGGCTCTTTCTTGGCCTTTTCCGAGCGGCCGAGCGCGCACTGCAGGGTGAGGTCGAGCGGGCGCGCCGGGATCAGCTTGGCGATCCGGTCCACCGCGTTGTAGCCCATGCCGAGCACGCGACCGGAGTCGCGCAGCACGGCCTTCGCGGCCATGGAGCCGTAGGTGATGATCTGGCTGACGTGATCGCGCCCGTACTTGCGCGCCACGTAGTCGATCACCTCGTCTCGGCGATCCATGCAGAAGTCGATGTCGAAGTCGGGCATCGACACGCGTTCGGGGTTGAGGAAGCGCTCGAACAGCAGGTCGAACTGGATCGGGTCCAGGTCGGTGATCTTCAGCACCCACGCCACCAGCGAACCGGCGCCCGAACCGCGCCCCGGGCCGACGGGGATGCCGTTCTGCTTACCCCAGTTGATGAAGTCCGCCACGATCAGGAAGTAGCCGGGGAAGCCCATCTTGATGATGACGTCCAGCTCGCGCTCCAGGCGCGTTTCGTACTCCTCCTGCGTGCGGCCGGGCGCTACGCCGGCGAACGCCAGGCGCTCCTTCAGGCCCTCGCGGGAAAGCTCGCGGATGTAGCTGGCCAGGTCGTGCCCTTCCGGCACCGGGAAGTCGGGCAGGTAGTAGGTGCCAAAGCTCAGCTCCAGCGTGCAGCGCTTGGCGAGCTCGAGGGTGTTTTCCAGCGCTTCGGGCAGGTCGGCGAACAGCTCGGCCATGTCCTCGGGCGACTTGAGGTATTGCTGGTCGCTGTAGTCGCGCGGGCGCTTGGGGTCGGCCAGCACGCGGCCCTGGTTGATGCATACGCGTGCTTCGTGCGACTCGAAGTGCTCCTGCTTCAGGAAGCGCACGTCGTTGCTGGCGAGCACCGGCAGGTTCAGCTCGGCGCCCAGCGCGAGCGCGGCGGCGTTCCAGTTTTCCTCGCCTTCGCGCCCGGTGCGGGTGAGCTCCAGGTACAGGCGGTCGCTCATCTGCTGGGCAAACGGGCGCAGGCGTGCAACGGCGGCATCCACACCCTGGTTCACGGCGATGCGGCCGGCTTCGCTTTCGCGGCCGATCATGGCGATCAGGCCCTGCGTCGCCTGCGGCGTGAGCCAGGCCATGTCGACCATGGCGCGACCGCTGTGCTGGCCGTCGCGCCAGGCGCGCGATACCAGGCGCGACAGGTTGAGGTAACCCTCGCGGTTCTGGCAGAACAGGGTGAGGCGCCAGGGGCGCGGGTCGTCCGGTGCGCTGATCCACAGATCGCAGCCGCCGATCGGCTTGATGCCGGCCGCACTGCAGGCCTTGTAGAACTTGACCAGCGCGAACATGTTGCTGTCGTCCGTAAGCGCCACCGCCGGTACGCCCAGGCGCACACATGCTTCGACCAGCGCCTTGATGCGGATGGTCGAATCAACCAGCGAGTATTCGCTGTGCAGATGGAGGTGGGCGAAGCGGACGGACATGGCGCACGCGCAGGATGGGGGCTCAGCCTACCGGTGCGGCCGGGTACGGGCAAGAATTGACAGGGGCCCAAAGCCCGTTTCTGCCGCGTCGCAGCGCGATGTGCGCCACCCTTGGGCGTGTCGGCGCAGATCGCACGGAGGACTTCCGGCAGGTTGCGGTTGGCTGCCAGGGCTGGCATGGTCGGGGACTTTCTACGCTTACACGGTGGCGGCTTTCGCTGCCTGGGACTCGCCGATGTCACTGCTCCGCTCGCTGTTCACCGTCAAACCGATCGAGGCGACGCTGAACGCCAACGACAACCTGCGCCGCACACTGGGCCTCAAGGACCTGATCGTGCTTGGCGTGGGTGCGGTGATTGGCGCGGGTATCTTCGTGATCACCGGCCAGGCAGCGGCCGAGCATGCCGGCCCGGCGCTCACTATCTCCTTTGTGCTGGCGGGTCTGGCGGCGGCGCTGGCGGCGCTCAGCTATGCGGAATTTGCCGCCATGCTGCCGGTATCGGGCAGCGCCTATGTCTACGCCTACGCCACCTTTGGCGAGCTGCTGGCCTGGTTCATCGGCTGGAACGTGGTGGCCGAATACCTGCTGGCGGTGTCCTCCGTGGCGGTGGGTTGGTCCGGCTACGGTGTGGGCCTGCTGCACAGCCTGGGCATCCATGTGCCGGCCGCGCTGGCCAACGCGCCCCTGAGCTTCAAAGACGGCCACTTCGTGACAACGGGCGCCCTGTTGAACCTGCCGGCGCTGTTGGTGGTAGGGGCGATCACCGCGTTGCTCTACGCGGGGACGCGTCAGTCCACCTGGTTCGCCAGCGTGGTGGTGGTGCTCAAGGTGCTGGTGGTGATCTTGTTCGTGGTGTTTGGCCTGCAATACATCGATACGTCGCTGTGGCACCCCTACGTGCCGCCCAGCCAGGGCGGCGATCACTACGGCTGGAGCGGGGTGTTCCGCGCGGCCACCAGCGTGTTCTACGCCTACATCGGCTTCGATGCGGTGGCGACCGCCGCCCAGGAGACGCGCAACCCGCAGCAGAACGTGCCGGCCGGCATCCTGATCTCGCTGGCGATCTGCACGGTGCTATACATCATCGTGGCGGCGGTGCTCACCGGCCTAGTGCCATATCCCCAGCTCGCCACGGCCGAGCCGGTGGCGACCGCATTGGCGGCCCATCCGCCGCTGGCGTGGCTGAAGCTGCTCACCCAGATTGGTGCAGTGGCAGGCCTCACCTCGGTAATCCTGGTGATGCATATGGGCCTGGCACGCATCCTCTACAGCATGTCGGGCGATGGCCTGCTGCCGCGCGTGTTCGGCGCTGTACACGAACGTTTCCGCACGCCGCATCGCTCGACCTTGCTGGTCGGTCTGGTGGGTGGCCTGCTGGCGGCCCTGTTCCCACTGAGCCTGTTAGGCGATTTGCTTTCCATGGGCACGCTGCTGGCCTTTGCCACGGTGTGCGTGGGTGTACTGGTGCTGCGCCGCACGCGTCCGGATTTGCCGCGCGGTTTTCGCGTTCCCGCCGCACCGGTGGTGTGCTCGCTGGGCGTGATCGTGTGTCTGTTCCTGCTGGCGCAGATGAACGCGGCCAATTGGCTGCTGCTGGCCGGCTGGACCGCGCTTGGCATGCTCATTTATCTGAGCTACGGCTTCAGGCACAGCGAGCTGCGCAAGCGCTCGTAAGCGGCGGCGGGCGCATGGCCCGGTCGCCGCCCGTGCCGCTAGCGTCAGGAAATGTGAAAGCGTTCGTCGCTGGCGGCGCTGTCGATGTAGTGATCCAGGCCCTGTACCCGCAACGGGTGCAGGTTGTAGTCCACGTGCCGGCTTTCAGCGGCCGCGATGGAGGCGATCTCGTCGGGCGTGAGCGCCGAAGAGGGCGTTACGTTCAGATGGGCGCCATTGGATGGCGCGCTGGTTGGGCGGTTGGGGAACGTCATGACACGGCTCCTGCGTTGGGATGCGCGTAGGGGTCTCTCATCACCGTGCGGCCGCAGCCACCCGGTGGCCTGTGCGTCCGTGCATGGAGGGAAGTGCACCGCGCCGCTGGAGAGGGCGTATCGGTTAAGTTGGCGTGGGCGCTTGGCGGCCCGGCGTCTTCGCTTCCAGTATCCGTTGAGATGCAGCAATGGATCGAAAGGTTGCCTTAGTGAAGGCGCCATTTGGCGCCTTCAAAGACCCATGCCCAGGCATGGGGCCCGACTGTATCGGGGCCGTGTCGCAGGTCACGGCTTTCCGTGAGTCGAACGTATTCTAACTCCGTGACATGCGAGTGACGTGGGTCATTGGGCATGGCTTTCGCGGCGTGCGCTGGCCTTGCAGTTGCATGCGCGGTGCGACTCATGGCAGGTGATATGGACGTCTATATCACCCTTTCGAGGCTCAGAACAGGACGCCCTGATCCACCAGTAGCTTCACTGGCGCAAAGCTGCGCCGGTGCTGAGGGCAGGGGCCCAGGCGCTTGAGTGCCGCCAAGTGGGCAGGCGTGCCGTAGCCCTTGTGCTCGGCGAAGCCATAGCCTGGGTGCTCGCGATCCAGCGCCACCATCCAGCGGTCGCGGGTTACCTTGGCAAGAATGGAGGCCGCGCTGATGGCTGGCTCCAGCGCATCGCCCCCAATGATGGCGCGGCCAGGCACGGCCAGCTCGCGCGGCAGCGCATTGCCGTCGATCCAGGCTTCCTGCGCGGCAGGCGTAAGGCCGGCCAGCGCGCGGCACATGCCGGTCATGGTGGCCTGGTAGATGTTGATGCGATCGATCTCGTCGGGCATCACCATCACGATGCAATGCGCCAGTGCGTTCTCGATGATCTGCGGATAGAGCGCCTCGCGACGCGCTTCGGTGAGCTTCTTGGAGTCGTTGAGGCCGGCGATGGGGCGCGCGGGATCGAGAATGACTGCCGCCACGCTCACCGGGCCCGCAAGAGGGCCACGACCAGCTTCGTCCACGCCGGCGATCAAGTGGGACGACGATGAAGCGATGTTGCTAGACGCGGCAACGCGCGATACGCGAGGTTTAGCGGCCACCGGCGTCCACCAGTTCACCCACGGCCTGTGCGGCGAGGTCGCCGGCTTCGCCATCGAGGTTGCCGCGCAGGGCCTGATGCAGGTGTTCGAAGGCTGCGACGATGGCACCGCGACGCTCGCTATCCTGGAACAGTGCGAGGGTGGCGTCGGCGAGCTTGTCGACGGTGAAATCGTCCTGCATCAGTTCCGGCACCAGCAGCGCATCCGCACCCATGCCGCTGGCGCGAGCCAGGATGTTGGGTAGTGAATAGACGTCCGTCTTGAGCATGTTGAAAGCGCGCGCAATGCGGTAGCTGATGGGCGATACGCGGTAGCCCACCACCATCGGGCGCTTGGCCAGCATCGCTTCCAGGGCGGCCGTGCCGGAGGCCAGCAGCACGACGTCCGCCGCGAGCATCGCCTCATGCGCGTGCCCGTCCAACAACTGTGGCGCATGGGGTGCCGACGCGTCACCGATCAGGCCTTGCAGGCTGGCGCGCACGCGTTCGTTGGCGGCCGGAATGATGATGCGCAGGCCGGGCAGTGCGGCGGCGACTTTCTTGGCGGCGTCGATAAAGGTGCGGCCCAGCATGCTGATCTCGGACGCGCGACTGCCCGGCAGCACGGCCAGCACCGGTACGTCGTGCGGCAACTGCAGATCATCGCGCGCGGCGGCGCGGTCCGACACCAGGGCAAACCGATCGGCCAGCGGATGACCGACGAAGCGCGCGTCGACCTGATGGCGTGCGTAGATCGCCGGCTCCATGGGGAACAGGCACAGCACACGGTCGGCGCTTCGGCCGATCTTCTCTGCGCGTTTCTCGCGCCATGCCCACACTGACGGGCTGACGTAGTGCACCGTGCGCAGGCCCGCGGCGCGCAGGCGCTGTTCCACGCCGAGATTGAAGTCAGGCGCATCGATGCCCACCACTACGGCAGGCTTGGCGCCGATCAGGCGGGCCACCAGCTCCTTGCGCAGGCGCAGCAGGCGCGGCAGATGCGACACCACTTCGGCAAAACCGAACAGCGAGAGCTCTTTGATGTCGTACCAGGAGTCGAAACCCTGGGCCTTCATGCGCGCGCCGCCGATGCCTACGAAACGCGCATCGGGATAACGGCGATGGAGGGCTGCGATCAAGTCGGCGCCAAGTTGGTCGCCGGAATCCTCACCCGCGATGATCGCAATAAGGGGAGCCGGATGGGCGTTATCAGTGGGAGTCATGGCGTATCAACCAGAAACAAAATCGAACCCCCATGCCTGACGCGCCGGCATGAGCGTGGCCCATGCCGGCGACGTCGTTCAACGCGCCAGCGAGCGTTCGCTGCGATCGAGGAATTCGAGCATGGCGCGCACGTCTTCGCTGTTCTCCGCCTGTGAGCTGAGCTGCTCGCGGGCATCGGCCAACGTGAGGCCGGCCATGTACAGCGTGCGATAGGCGCGCTTGATGGCGGAGATGCGCGTGGCATCGAAACCACGGCGCTTGAGGCCTTCGCTGTTGATGCCGCGCGGGCGACCACGCTGGTCGTTGGCCATCATCACGAAGGGCGGCACGTCGGAGCCGAGCAGGCAACCCATGCCGATAAAGGCATGCGCGCCCACCTTGCAGAACTGATGCGCACCCGAGAAGCCGGCCATCACGACCCAGTCACCCACTTCCACATGGCCTGCCAGTGCGGAGTAGTTGGAGAACACGGTGTTGTTGCCGATCTGGCAGTCGTGAGCCACATGCACGTAGGCGAGCAGCCAGTTGTCGTTGCCGATGCGGGTGGCGCCGCCGCCATCACCGGTGCCACGGTTGATGGTGACGAACTCACGAATCTGGTTGCGATCGCCGATGATCAGCTCGGTGCGTTCGCCCTGGAACTTTTTATCCTGCGGCGCACCGCCCAGGGAGGCGAACTGGCTGATGCGGTTGTCCCGCCCGATACGGGTCGGGCCCTCGATCACCACGTGCGGGCCGATCACCGTGCCTTCGCCGATATGCACGTCGGCGCCAATCACACTAAAGGCGCCGATGCTGACGTTGTCGCCGATAACGGCGGAGGGATCGATCTGCGCGGTGGGATGGATCATTTGTCGGACCTCGCGGCGCACATCAGTTCGCAGCTGGCCACTTCCTTGCCGTCCACCACGGTGCGCGCCTCGAACAGGCCCATGCTGCGCAGAAGGCGCTTGAGCGACACCTCAAGGCGCAACTGATCGCCCGGCACCACCGGCGCGCTGAAACGCGCATTGTCCACCTTGGCGAGGTAGAACAGCGGGCTGCCGGTGGAGCCCTTGAGTCGGCTGGAAATCTGCGTGAGCAGGCCGGCCGCCTGGGCCATGGCCTCCACGATCAGCACGCCCGGCATCACCGGGTGGCCGGGGAAGTGGCCCTGGAAGAACGGCTCGTTGATGGTGACGTTCTTGATCGCCACCACGCTCTTGTCGGGTACCAACTCCACGACGCGATCGACCAGCAGGAACGGGTAGCGATGCGGCAGCAGTTGCTGGATCTGTTCCACATTCACCGGGAGGTGGAAGGGCACGGTGAGGTCACTCATTGTTGCTGTCCTTCTCCAGCGCCGAGAGGCGGCGCGCGTATTCGTCGAGATGTTTGAAGCGGGCCGCATTGCGACGCCACAGGCGGTTTTCCTGCAGCGGGACGCCCGAAGAATATTCACCCGGCTCGCGTATCGAGTGCGTGACCAGGCTCTTGGCCGTAATGGTAACCCGGTCGGCCACTTCCAGATGCCCCAGCACGCCGGCATTGCCGCCGATCATGCAATAGCGACCGATCTTGGCACTGCCGGCCACGGCCGCACAGCCAGCCAGGGCGGTATGGGCGCCGATATAGACGTTGTGGGCGATCTGGATCTGGTTGTCCAGGCGGACATCCTCTTCCAATACGGTGTCATCCAGCGCGCCACGGTCGATGGTGGTATTGGCGCCGATCTCGCAATCGTTGCCGATGCGCACACCGCCCAGTTGGGGCAGCTTGATCCAGTGGTCGCGGTCAAAGGCCAGCCCAAAGCCGTCCGAACCGATCACCGCACCCGGATGCACCAGCACCCGCTTGCCTAAGGTGACCCGGATCACCAGGGTGACGCGCGCCACCAGGCGGCTGTGCGCGCCGACGGTGCAATCCGTGCCGATGATGCAATGGGGGCCGAGGATGGCGCCGTCTTCCACCACTGCACCGTCCTCGATCACGCAGCCCGGGCCAATGCTGGCGGTGGCGGCGACGCGCGCGGTCGGTGCCACGACGGCGCTGGGATGAACGCCTTGCGGCGCGGCCGGCAGGCGCTCGAACAGAGCGGCGATCTTGGCGTAGGCAACATAGGGATCGCGGGCTACCAGCGCGTCGACTGGGCTGTCGGCGGTGTTCTCCTCGCGCATCACGACCACGCCTGCGCGTGTACTGGCCAGCTGCGAGGCGTATTTGCTGTTGGAGAGAAAGCTCAACTGGCTGGGGCTTGCGCCGGCCAGCGTGCCGACGCCGTCGATGACGCGCGCGCCATCGCCCTGGAACGTCAGGCCATAACGTTCGGCCAGTTCAGCCACGGTAATAGTGAAAAAGCTCATGCGTGGGCTCCCTGCAATCCGTCCATTGTAGGGGTTGGGCCCGCTTATGGGGCACGGTTGCCGCCATGCATGGCGGCATTAGGGATGCTCTGATTTTTATCGTCATCCCAGCGAGTGCTGGAAGTGCCTTTCAACAGCCGAAGGGCTGGTCATCCAGTGCGTGTAAATCTTTGAACGTAAAGGCGCTGGATGACCAGCCCTTCGGCTGTTAAAGAGCACCTCCTGCTTCCGCAGGAATGACGGCCAAAAAGTCGATGAATCAGACCTTCCTTGGGCGGCAGAAACGAAAAGAGCGCGGGGCAACCGCGCTCTTTTCGGTGTACGCAAGCGAGGCCTTCAGCTCATTAGAACTGGCTGCCGAAGGTGAACTGAATGCGCTCCTCGTAGTGACCGTCGTCCTGCTGGGTGCGCAGCGGCACCGCGAAGTTGATGATCAGCGGGCCGATCGGTGCCTGCCAGTGCAGCGACAAGCCGGTAGACACGCGCAGCGTCTTGGCGGTGAAGCTCTGGTAGTCCTGGTACACGTTGCCGACGTCCACGAACCACGACACGCGAGCGGTGTTGATGTCCTTGAGGAACGGTAGCGGCAGGTACAGCTCGGCCGTTCCCAGCACCTTGAACGCACCGCCCACCGGTTGCGCGTAGCTGTAGTAACTGCCTGCGCACGTGCCATCCGGCAGCGGCTGGATCGGCTTGCCGTTGGCGTCGGTACCGGTACACAGGCGCGGGCCCAGGGTGTTGTCCTGGAAGCCGCGGACGTCGCGCACACCACCCGAGTAGTAGTTTTCCCAGAACGGGAAAGTCACCGTGTCACCGGCCTTGTAGGTGGTGCCACCGTCGTTGGCGAAGGTCTGCCCGTAGGTCTTGCCGTAGCCGACCTGGCCGTCGAGGTACAACACAAAGCCCTTGCCGATCGGCCAGTAATGGTTGGCCTCGCCGAAGATCTTGTAATACTGCACGGTGGAGCCCGGCAGCGCAATATCGGTCGATAGCGAGATCAAGCCGCCGCGGGTCGGTGCCCAATAGCCGTTTCGGGTGTCGTGCTGCCAGCCGATGGTGGCATCCCAGGTATGGACGGTCTTGTGGCCCAGCGCATCCTGGTAGTCGATCAGCACCTGCGGCGAGAGCTGCTGTGTGATCACCTGGCCTGTGGTCGAGTCGATGTACTGATAGTTGAGGTTGATCTTGTTGCTGCTCAGACCCAGGCCGGTACGGACGCTGTCCGTCTCCGAGATCGGGAAGCTGAGGTAGCTCGAGAACGACTTCATCGAGCTCTCGTAGTTCACCAAGTCGCTGTTGGTGTCACCGTAGTTGCTCTTGGTGTAGCTCGCCGAGTAACCGATACCCACACCGCTGTCGGTCAGGTAGGGGTTGAAGTAGTTGGCGCTGATGTTGGTGGAGTAGTCGCTGCGCGAAGCACCCACCGAGAAGCTGTCACCGGTGCCCAGGAAGTTGTTCTGCGACACCGAGGCGGACAGGATGATGCCCGAGTATTGCGAGTAGCCCACGCCAAACATCAGGCTGCCGGCGGACTGTTCTTCCACCTTCACGGTCAGGTCGACCTGATCCTCGGTGCCGGGCACCAACGCCTTGTCGATGTTGACGGTCTTGAAGTAGCCCAGGCGCTGCAGACGGATCTTGGAGCGGTCGATCGCCGGCTGCGAGAACCAGCTGCCTTCCAGCTGGCGCATTTCGCGGCGCATCACGTCGTCTTCCGTGCGTGTGTTGCCCTGGAAGATCACGCGGCGCACGTACACGCGCTTGCCCGGCTCGATGTAGAGCGTAAGGTCGACGGTGCGCTTGTCTTTGTCCAGCTTCGGCACCGGCGTGACCTTGGCAAAGGCGTAGCCGATGCTGGCCAGGATGCTCTTGATGGAGTTGGTGCTGGCCTCGATCGCCTTGCGATTGAAGGTGTCGCCCTGCTTGACGTACACGAGCTGCTTGAGCGACTCCTCCGGCAGGATGAGTTCGCCGAGCAGGTGCACGTCGGAGATGGTGTAGATGTCGCCTTCCTTGACGCTGGCGGCGATGTACATGGCGCGCTTGTCCGGCGCGATGGTCACCTGGGTGGAGTCCACGCCGAAGTCGGCGTAGCCGCGATCCATGTAGTAGGACTGCAGCTTTTCCAAGTCGCCGCTGAGCTTTTCGCGCGAGTACTGGTCGTCCTTGGAATACCAGGACATCCAGTTCGACGTATCCGACTCGAAGCCCTTGCGGATCTCCTTGTCGGTAAACGCCTTGTTACCGACGATGTTGATTTCTTTGATCTTGGCGACCTTGCCTTCGCGGATTTCGATGTCGATGGCGACGCGATTGCGATCAAGGTTGGTTACGTGCGGCTCGACCGACACGTTGTACTTGCCGCGGTTGTAGTACTGGCGCACCAGTTCCTGCTGCACGCGATCCAGCGACAGGCGGTCGAAGGTTTCACCCTCCGACAGGCCGATCTCCTTCAGGCCCTTGCGCAGGTCATCTTCCTTGATGTCCTTGTTGCCGCGGATGTTGAGCTTGGCGATGGACGGGCGCTCCACCACCTTGATGACCAGAATGTCTCCCTCGCGATCGATCTGCACGTCGCTGAAGAACTTGGTTTGGTAGAGGGCACGGATAGCGCGCTGGGCACCATCGTTGGTCAGGCGGTCACCCTTGCCCATGGGCAGGTAGTTGAGGACCGTACCGGCGGAAATGCGGCTGAGGCCATCGATACGGATGTCGGAGATGACGAACGGATCGAACGCAAGTGCATTGGCGGACAGGGAGGCAAGCAGGATCAGGGCGGCGATACGCTTCATCGTCGATTCCGTTGGTTTTATTCCGATGAGGCGGCCGAAACCGCCCCGATCAATAGGTGAAGCCGGTACGAGCCCAGCTTCGAGAAAGTGCTTGCATCTTCCCCAGATGCGACGGGCAACCCAGCGCCAGTGTCCGGACGGAATCCGGGCACGCTACACCCCCCGAAGGCAGCGCGGCGTTCGGCAATATCCGCGCGCGTCACGAGGGGAGGAAGCGATGTATGTCGTTGTAGAAAGCCAACCCCATCAACGTGAACAGCAACACCAGACCGACATACTGACCGGCCATCATGACGCGTTCGCTGACAGGGCTGCCCTTGACCAACTCAATAAGGTAATACAGCAGCCAACCGCCGTCCAAGACAGGAATGGGCATAAGGTTGAGGATGGCCAGGCTCAGCGACACCATGGCGAGGAAGCTGAGGAACCAGCCCGGCCCCATGCTGGCCGACACATTGGCGACCTGTGCAATGCCGATCACACCCGAAAGGTTCTTGGTGGAAGCCTGTCCGGTGACCATCTTCCCGATCATGTTGAAGGTGTTGGCTGCGCTGGTCCAGGTGGTATCCAGCGATGCGCCGATGGCCTTGAGCGGCCCGTAGCGCAGCACGGCCTGCTCCCGTTCGGTCGCGGTCACGCCAATCACCCAGGTGGTGGGCTGGCCTTCCAACGACTCGTTGCGCGCGGTGATGGAGAGGGGCAGCGTCTGTTGCCCGCGCTGTACCACGATGGCGAGCGTCGGCGACTTGGCCGCTTCCAGGGGTACCAGTTTCTGGAAGGCTTCGTAGCTGTCCACGGGCTGGCCGTTCACGCTGACAATGCGGTCGCCGCCCTGCATATGACCGAACGAGGCGGGCTTGCCTGGCAGAACGGTGCCGATCACCGGCGGCATGGAGGCCAGCTTCAGGCCCAGCTTGTCGAAGTATTGGTCAATCGGTAGCCCGGCGGGCAGCTGGTCGAGCGGCAGGGTGACCGTGCGCTCGGCACCGTCGGTGCCGCGCACGCCCAGCGGAAGCGGTTCGCGCCCCAGCAAGCCGTTCGCCACCGCGTCCATGGAGTCGCTCCAGGTCGACACCGCATGGCCATCCACGCTCAGGATGCGGTCACCGTTACGGATGCCTGCCTCGGCCGCCATGCTCTGCGGCGCGGCAGCCACAAGGGGAGCAACGTCCGGTTTGCCGATGAGGAACATCAGCCAGAACGCCACCAGGGTGAAGATCAGATTGAACCCGGGGCCGGCAGCCACAATGGCAATGCGCTGCCACACCGGCTTGGCGGTGAACTCCTGCCCTGCCAGTGCAGGGTCCACGTCGCCTTCGCGGGCGTCGAGCATCTTTACGTAGCCGCCCAATGGAATCATGGCGACCTGGTACTCCGTGCCGTCACGCCCCACGCGTTTCCAGATGGCCTTGCCGAAGCCGACCGAAAAACGCAGCACTTTGACGCCGCAGCGTCGTGCGACCCAGTAGTGACCGAATTCGTGAAAGGTCACCAGCACGCCGAGCGTGACGAGTAACCAGAACACGGAGCCGAAGATAGGATTCATCTGCAAGAGCTTATCAGGCTTGTCAGCACGCGTTGCGGAGGATGCGACGAGCGGCCTCGCGGGCCACCCGGTCGCGTTCATTCAGGGTTTGGACATCGACCACAGGTTGCGCCGGCAGTTCCGTAAGTACGCTCTCGACGAGATCGGCAATGCCCAGGAAGGGGAGGCCGCCGCCAAGGAACGCCTCGACCGCGACCTCGTTGGCCGCATTGAGGATGGCGGGCGCATCGCCGCCCTCGCGCAGGGCCTGGAAGGCCAGGGCGAGGCAGCGGAAGGTCGTGAGATCCGGCTGCTGGAACGCCAGCGGCGCGCTGGCGGCCAGGTCCAGCGGTGCCACGCCGGCCGCGATGCGCTCGGGCCACGCGAGCGCATGGGCGATGGCCGTGCGCATGTCTGGGTTGCCCAACTGGGCAAGCACCGAGCCATCCACGTATTCCACCAGCGAATGCACCAGGCTTTGCGGGTGCACCAGCACCTCGATACGCTCGGGCGGCGCACCGAACAGATGGTGTGCTTCGATGACCTCCAGGCCCTTGTTCATCAGGGTGGCGGAGTCCACCGAAATCTTGCGCCCCATCACCCAGTTCGGGTGCTTGCAGGCCTGCTCGGGTGTCACGGCGGCCAGTTCGGCGCGGCTACGGCCACGGAACGGGCCGCCGGAGGCGGTGAGGATGAGGCGGCGCACGCCGCTGGCATCCAGATTGGGGCGGCCACCAGGCAGGCATTGGAAGATGGCGTTGTGTTCCGAATCCACCGGAATCAACTCGCCGCCACCGGTGGCCAGGGCCTCCAGCAGCAGCGGGCCGGCCATCACGATGGATTCCTTGTTCGCCAGCAGCAGGCGTTTGCCGGTACGGGCGGCGGCCAGGGTGGAGTCGAGGCCGGCGGCGCCGACGATGGCCGCGACCACGGTATCGCACTGCTCGCCAGCAACAGCCTGCGCGATGGCGTCATGGCCTCCGGCGACCTCACAGCGCACGCCCGCCGCTGCGAGGCGGCGCGCGAGTTCGCCTTCCAGGGCCGCGTCGGCGATCACCGCCAATTCGGGTTGGTGGCGCACACACAGTTCCACCAGTGCCGTCACGTTGCGGTGAGCGGTCAGGATGGTGGCGCGAAATCGGTCAGGATGGCGAGCGATGACGTCGAGCGTGCTGCCACCGATGGAGCCTGTGGCACCCAGCACCGCGACGTTGCGAAGCGAAGGTGTGCTCATAGACCCAGCAACAGCTTGCCAGCAGCGAACACGGGCAGGGCGGCGAACACGCTATCCAGGCGATCCAGCAGGCCGCCATGGCCTGGGAACAAATTGCCCGAATCCTTTACGGCGGCGTGGCGCTTCATCAAGCTTTCCAGCAAATCACCGACGATCGATGCCACTACCGTAAATGCGGAGAGCACGACCAGGCCCACCAGCTTCGCGCCAGACAGATCCAGTAGCAGGCCACCCACCAGCGCTACGATGGCTCCTGCGACGAAGGCGCCATATACACCCGCCCACGTTTTACCGGGGCTGATGGTGGGCGCGAGCTTGCGGCGGCCGAACTGGCGACCGCTGAAATAGGCGCCGATGTCCGCGGCCCACACGATGAACAGCGCCAGCAGGGTCCACCAGTGGCCATGCTCGCCCGTGCCATGGATGGACACCACGGCAACCCAGGCCGGCACGATCACCAGCAGGCCAGCGCCGAGCTTCATCAGGGAGTTTTCGCGCGTGGGGGCCGCGCCAAAAGCGAAATGGCGCAGCCATTGGCCCACCACCACCCACCAGGCCACGCCCACGCCGATGAGCAACGGCCACCAGGTGGTGTCGCGGCTCACCCAGCACAGCACTAGCAAGACAGCGGTTAGTGCCAGTAGGGCACCGCGCGGCAGTGCATCCTTCAGACCGGAGAGGCGCGTCCACTCCCACATGGCCGCCAGGAAGGCGACAGCAACGATGGGGGCGAACAGCCAGGTGGGTGTCAGCAGGATCAGGCCGATCACCAACGGAGCGAGGAGCAGAGCGGTGAGGGTGCGCTGGAGCAGCATGCAGATCCTTGGGTTACGCCTTTGAGGCGACCTGGTCACCGGTCTTGCCGAAACGGCGTTCGCGGCGAGCGTAGTCTTCGATGGCCTGTTTCAGGCAGGCCTGGTCGAAGTCCGGCCAGAGTGTGTCGGTGAAATAGAGCTCAGCGTACGCCAATTGCCACAGTAGAAAGTTACTGACGCGAGATTCGCCGCCGGTGCGGATGAACAAATCGAGTGGCGGCAGTTCCGCCAGGCACATCCAGTGACCCAGCAGGTGCTCGTCGATCTCGTCCGCGCGCAGCTCGCCGCGTGCCACCGATTCGGCGGCCTTGCGGGCGGCCTGCACGATGTCCCAGCGACCGCCATAGTTC
This sequence comes from Frateuria sp. sgz306004, assembly GCF_057750885.1. NCBI lineage: Bacteria > Pseudomonadati > Pseudomonadota > Gammaproteobacteria > Lysobacterales > Rhodanobacteraceae > Frateuria > Frateuria sp. sgz306004. The sequence goes on along the minus strand of NZ_JBYLFE010000009.1, from coordinate 21,834 downwards.
ACGGCGATATTGAGATGCAGCGCATCATTGGCGGCCGTGCGGGCCATCGCGCCCGTCATGCGTTGGCGCAGGCCGGCATCAAAAGCGCTCAGGTCGCCGACGAAGCGGATGCGTACGCCATGGCTGTGGAGTTCGTCCACTTCCTTATCAAGCGCGCGCACGAACAGTTCCATGAGTGCGCCGACTTCGTCTTGGGGACGCTGCCAGTTCTCGCTGGAAAACGCGAAGAGAGTCAGCACTGTCACGCCCTGGCGCAGGCAGCCCTCCACCACGTCGCGCACGGCCTTGCGTCCGGCGTTGTGGCCGAACGTGCGTGGTCGATGACGGAGTTTGGCCCAGCGACCGTTGCCATCCATCACGATGGCAACGTGGCGCGGAACCCGCGCAGAATCGGCGCTGGTCATGGGAAGGGTGATGACGCTTAGAGCGCCATCAACTCCTCTTCCTTGTTCTTCACGACGCCATCGACGTCCTTGACGAAGCGGTCGGTGAGCTTCTGGATCTCGTCTTCGGCGCGGCGCTCATCGTCTTCGGTGATGAGCTTTTCCTTGAGCAGATCCTTGACCTGCTGCATGGCATCGCGACGCACGTTGCGGATGGCGATCTTGGCCTCTTCGCCTTCGTGCGCCACGTGCTTGGCCAGTTCGCGACGACGCTCCTCGGTGAGCGGCGGCATGTTGAGGCGAATGGTGGTGCCGGCGGTGTTCGGCGTGATGCCGATGTCCGAAGCCATGATGGCCTTTTCGATCGGCGCGACCAGGGTCTTCTCGAACGGGGTGATGATGATGGAGCGCGAATCGCCCAGCGCCACCGTGGCCACCTGGTTCAGCGGCATGTCCGAGCCGTAGTACGGCACCTTGATACCGTCGACCAGCGCGGTGCTTGCGCGACCGGTGCGCAGGCGCGTCAGGCTGTGCCTGAGCGAGTCGATGCTCTTGCCCATGCGGGTCTGGGCATCGTTCTTGATGTCGTTAAGCATGGGAAACACCCCTCAAACCGTGCAAGCCAACAAGTATAGCAGGGGGTTGCAGGGCATTGGGCGCGGTACGGCGCGGTTTAGAAATGGCGCCAAGGGCGATGTTGCGCTGCACGAGGGGCTGAGCGGTGTTGCCGTCAGACCCTCTCCCCGCGTAGGGGAGAGGGTTGAGGTGACTTAGTGCTCGGAGACCAGGGTGCCTACGGCCTCGCCGCGCATGATGCGCATGAGGTTGCCGGGTACGGTCATGTCGTAGATGCGCAGCGGCATGCCGTGGTCGCGGCACAGCGCGATGGCAGCCGTATCCATCACGGCGAGCTTGCGCTCGATCACCTGGTCGTAGGTGAGCGTGTCATAGCGCGTGGCGTCCGCGTGGCGAGCCGGGTCGGCGGTATACACGCCGTCCACCTTGGTCGCCTTGAGCAGCAAGTCTGCGCCCACTTCCACCGCGCGCAGCGCAGCGGCCGAGTCGGTGGTGAAGAAGGGGTTGCCGGTGCCGGCAGCGAACAGTGCGATGCGGCCCTTTTCGATGTGACGAATGGCGCGACGACGGATGAAGTCCTCCGCCACGTCGTGGATCTGGATGGCGCTCATCACGCGAGCGTAGCCGCCGCGGCGTTCGATGGCGTCCTGCATGGCCAGCGCGTTCATCACGGTGGCGAGCATGCCCATGTGATCGCCGGTGACGCGATCCATGCCGGCCGCAGCCAGGCCGGCGCCACGGAAGATGTTGCCGCCGCCGATGACCACGCCGATCTGCACGCCGGCCTTCTGTACTTCGATGATTTCATCGGCCAGTCGACCGATGACCTTGGGATCGATGCCGTAGTCGGCTTCGCCCATCAGGGCTTCACCGGAGAGTTTGAGCAGGATGCGATGGTACTTAAGGGGTTCGCTCATGGGGTCTCCGGATTGTGTGGGGCAAAACGTGCGCATTGTAACGGCAGCGACGCGAGCCGGTAAGACGGCTGTGCTGCCTCTCGAGGGTGGAAAACCCAGTCCGCTCACGGCCTTGGCGCCGGCGTGGGGAGCGCGCGGCAGGCCGCCTCGCAAGGGCGCGAAGGGTGGAGGGGGCTTTCATAAAAACAAAAAGCCGCGGTTTCCCGCGGCTTTTTGCCTGGACCCGGCTGGAGGCGGGGTCTTTAGACCTGCATCGCCTTGGCGACTTCGGCCAGGTAGTCTTCCTGCACCTTCTCGATGCCTTCGCCCACGGCCAGGCGAACCACGGCCACGACGTCAGCACCTTCCTTCTTCAGCGCGTCGCCCACGGTAACGTTGGTGTCCAGCACGTACGGCTGGCCGACCAGGGTCACTTCCGAGACGATCTTGTTGATCTTGCCGGAGATGATCTTCTCCAGGATGTCGGCCGGCTTGGCCTTGTCCTTGTCGGTCATCTGGCTCAGCGCGATTTCCTTTTCCTTCGCGATGAACTCGGCCGGGACGTCTTCCGGCTTCACGTGCGGCGGGTTCATGGCCGCCACGTGCATGGCGATACCCTTGGCCAGCTCTTCCGAGCCACCCTTGAGCGCCACGATCACGCCGATCTTGCCGCCATGCGAGTAGGTGGCCAGCGGGCCATCGTTCGAAACGTGAGCCACGCGGCGCACTTCGATCTTCTCGCCGATGGTGGCGGTCTGGGACTTGGCGGCGGACTCGACGTTGTCGGCGCCCGGGAAAGCGGCAGCCTTGGCGGCGTCGATGTCGGTGGCGCCGGAAGCCAGCACGGCTTCGGCCACTTCATTGGTGAACTGCACGAAGTTCGGCGCCTTGGCGACGAAGTCGGTTTCGCTGTTCACTTCGACCAGCACGGCCTTGCCGTTGGCCTGGGCGGTGGCGATGCGGCCTTCGGCGGCCACGCGATCAGCCTTCTTGTCGGCCTTGGCCAGGCCGGTCTTGCGCAGGTACTCGATGGCGGCGTCGATGTCGCCGTTGTTCTCGACCAGCGCCTTTTTGCAATCCATCATGCCGGCGCCGGAGCGCTCGCGCAGTTCGCTAACCAGTTTTGCGGAAATGGCAGTCATCTGGGTTCCTCAAGAGCTTTGATGCGCCCCGGCCCGAAGGCCGGGGCAGGGATGGCTTACTCGCCGTCCGCGTCGTCGTTGCGGCCGCGGCCACCACGGCCGCCGCGCGGCGCACCGGCGCCCTTCTTGGCCGGACCACGGTTGTTGCGGTCGTCACGGCGCGGGGCAGCCTTGCGCTCTTCCTTGGCAACCGGGTTGCCTTCTTCGTCCAGTTCGACGAACTCGTTGGCGTCACCCTGGGCGGCGGCCGGAGCGGCAGCCTTGCCTTCGAGGATGGCGTCAGCGGCAGCGCGGGCGTACAGCTGGATGGCGCGGATGGCGTCGTCGTTGCCCGGGATGGCGTAGTCGACCAGTTCCGGGTTGTAGTTGGTGTCGACCACCGCGATCACCGGGATGCCGAGCTTCTTGGCTTCCTGCACGGCGATGTCTTCGTGGCCGATGTCGATGATGAACAGCGCGTCCGGCAGACGGTTCATGTCCTTGATGCCGCCCAGCGAGTTCTCGAGCTTATCGCGCTCGCGACGGCGAGCCAGCACTTCGTGCTTGACCAGGCGATCGAAGCTGCCATCGGTCTCAGCGGCTTCCAGCTCCTTCAGGCGGCCCACGGACTGCTTGACGGTGCGGAAGTTGGTGAGCATGCCACCCAGCCAGCGGGCGGTGACGTACGGCATGCCGGCGCGTGCGGCTTCCTCGGCCAACGGCTCACGAGCCGAACGCTTGGTGCCCACGAACAGCACGGTGCCACGCTTCTGGGCGACGGCCGACAGGAAGTTCATCGCGTCGGTGAACAGCGGCAGCGTCTTTTCCAGGTTGATGATGTGGATCTTGCCGCGCGCGCCGAAGATGTACGGGGCCATCTTCGGGTTCCAGTAACGGGTCTGGTGACCGAAATGCACGCCAGCTTCGAGCATCTGGCGCATGGTGACTTGAGCCATGGTGTAACTCCAATTTGTAGGGCGATCCCTGGCTTGGAGGGAAAGACCCGGGGGTTGGGACCTCCACGCATCCCCGGCTTCGACCCCGGCTGGCCCTAAGATGTGGAGGGCTGACCGAGGCACCCCGAAGGCGGTGCCGATGCGTGTGTGGCGTTTTTGTTGTCCAATCATGGACTTGGGGGCTTGCGCCGCAACGCGGTTACAATCTCCCTTCGTTTTGCGACGACCGGTTGGGGTGTCCCCAAAGGGCACCTTGGGTCAGCAAAACTTGGAAATTGTAGCCGGTACGCCGGCGGCGCGGCAAGTTGCTGGATTTCTGGGCAATTGCCGCCATGTGAGTGGAACTATGGCAGTCACCCTGAAAACCCCCGAAGACATCCAGGCCATGCGCGAGGCCGGCAAGCTGGCCGCCGAAGTGCTCGCCATGCTCAAGGAGCATGTAAAGCCTGGCGTTACCACCGAAGACCTGGACCGCCTGGCCTACGAGCACATCACCAAGGTGCAGAAGGCCATTCCGGCCAACGTGGGCTACAACGGCTTTCCCAAGACGTTGTGCACCTCGGTGAACCACGTGATCTGCCACGGCATCCCGAGCCCGGCCAAGGTGCTGAAGGATGGCGACATCATCAACCTCGACGTCACCGTCATCAAAGACGGCTGGCACGGCGACACCAGTCGCATGTACTTCGTGGGCACGCCCTCGGTGCTGGCCAAGCGCCTGGTGGACACCACCTACGAGGCGATGATGCGCGGCATCGAATCCGTGCGCCCCGGGTCCACCCTGGGCGACATCGGCGCGGCGATCCAGAAGCACGCAGAGGCGGCGGGTTTCTCCGTGGTGCGCGAGTACTGCGGACACGGCATCGGCAAGGTCTATCACGACGAGCCGCAGGTGCTGCACTACGGGCGTTCCGGCACCGGGCTGGAGCTCAAGAAGGGCATGACCTTCACCGTCGAGCCGATGATCAACGCCGGCAAGCCACAGACCAAGCAGCTTCCCGATGGCTGGACCGTGGTGACCAAGGATCACTCCCTCTCCGCCCAGTGGGAACACACCATTGCCGTGACGGACGACGGTTTCGAGATCCTCACGCCCTGGCCTGATCAGTAATACGCAAGAATGTTCGGCTTTACCTCTCCTGCGCTGTTCTTGGCGAGGTACCGAAGGCTCGCCGGTAAACACCGGCGGGCCCCAAGGGGGAGCCCGCCGGTCGCCTTTTCCCGCACTGCGCTTGCTATCGTTGACGCCAGTTTTCAGCCGCGATGGCGCAGCCCTCCGTGACCGATTCCCTTCTGCCTATCCGTCTTCCGCCGCTACCGCGCCTGCCGTTGGCAGTGCCACGCTCGGGCGTTTCGACCGAGGCGCGCCACGCCCTGCGGCAATTGCTGGGCGATGTGGATCGCGCACTCGCAACCGCCTTTCGCGACGGTGCCGATGCCGCCGCACTGGCGCGGCGGCGCGGCGATTCGGTGCAGCGCATCGTGGTGCACGTATGGACGGCCTGCCTGGGTGACGTGAGCGACGCCGCGTTGTTCGCCGTTGGCGGCTTTGGGCGTGGCCTGTTGTTCCCGTGTTCGGACGTGGATCTGCTTGCCCTGGTCGGCCCGTCCGACCCCGCGCGCTTGCGCGCGCTGGAGCAGTTCTTCGCCACCCTTTGGGATATCGGCTTGAAAGTGGGGCACGCGGTGCGCGACCTCGCGCAGTGCCGCATGCTCGCCGAGCAGGACGCCAGCGTATTTACCAGTCTGCTGGATGCACGTCGCTTGGCGGGTGACCCGGCCATGGAAGAGGGCTTGCAGGCCATCGTGCGCGATCCTGCATTGTGGCCGCCCGCTGCGTATCTCGCCGTGCGCCTGGCGGAGCGCGATGCGCGCCACGCGCGCTTCAACGACACCGCCTACAACCTGGAGCCGAACCTCAAGGATGGTCCGGGCGGATTGCGTACGCTCGACTCGCTGCGCTGGCTGGGGCGTCGTCTGGCGCACGCGGAAGACTTCGACGACATGGTGGCCGAAGGCCTGCTCGATCCGGCTGAAAAGGATCAGCTCGAACAGGCCGAAGCCACCTTGCGCCGCTATCGCTACGCGCTGCACCTGGAGGCAGGGCGTGCCGAAGAACGTCTGCTGTTCGACTACCAACGCGGCTTGGCCGCTCGCCTGGGTTTTCAGGACGAACACGAGAAGAACCTCGGCGTCGAACAATTCATGCAGGGCTATTACCGCGCGGCGAGCCAGGTGGAGCGCCTGGGCGTGCAGATCGCCGAGCGCTTTGAAGAGATGCTCGAACCGCCGGCGGCACCCCTGCCGGTGGGCGATGAGTTCGTGCGCTACGGCAAGCGCTTGGCCGTGCGAGATCCGGAGCTTTTCATGCGCCGCCCCGCCGCGCTGGTGGAGGCGTTCATCGTGCGCCTTGGCGAACCGGGCATCGTGGGTTTCACTGCCGACACCATGCGGCGCATCCATCAAGCCACCGCGGTGCTGGAGCGCAGCCTGGCCGACGATCCGGAAGTACTCGCCGCCTTCCTTCGTTTGCTAAAGCAAGGCGCGCCCGCGGTCGAGGCACTGTGGCGCATGAATCGCCATGGTTTGCTCGCGGCCATCTTGCCGGCCTTTGGCGCGGTGTTCGGGCGCATGCAGTACGACCTCTTTCACGTGTACACGGTGGACGAACACACCTTGCGCGTATTGCGCAACGTGGCGCGCTTCGCCGATGCGGCCGCGGCCAAGGAATTTCCCATCGCCTGTGAAATCTGGCCGCGTCTGCCCAAGCCAGAGTTGCTGCTGCTCGCGGCACTATTCCATGACATTGCCAAGGGGCGCGGCGGTGATCACTCGGTGTTGGGCGAGGAGGAGGCATTGGCCTTCGGTCGCCGCCTGGGTTTGCCCGAGGAAGACACCCAGCTCATCGCCTGGTTGGTGCGCTGGCACTTGCTGATGAGCACCACCGCGCAACGCCAGGACATCACCGACCCCGATGTGGTGCAGCGCTTTGCCGAAACCGTGGGTGACGGCGAACGCCTGGACAATCTGTACCTGCTCACCATCGCCGACATCATCGGCACCAGCCCCAAGCTGTGGAACGGCTGGAAAGATCGTCTGCTCGCCGACCTCTACACGGCCACACGCTATGCGCTGCGCAGCGAGGACGAGCTGCCCGCCGATGCGGCGGCGCGCGTGCGTGCCTGTCGAGAGCAGGCGCTCGCCTTGCTGGAAGCCGAAGGTTTCATGGCCGATGCCTGCGCACGCGTGTGGCGCAGCTTTCCCGAGCAGAGCTTCCTGCGCCATCGCCCGGAGCAGATCGCCTGGCAGACGGCTGCCATTCTTGCGGCCCAGGGCACCACGCCGTTGGTGGCCGTGCATCCGCAATCGGTGCGCGGCACCACGGAACTATTCGTCTACACGCCCGATCGCGATGGCTTGTTCGCCGCCGTGGCCATCATGCTCGATCGCCTGCATTTCTCGGTGATGGAGGCGCGTGTGCTCAGTTCCGCCACGGGCATGGCGCTGGATACGTTTCTGTTGCTGGAGGCCGACACGCAGCTGCCCGCTTCGCCGGAGCGCGCGGAAGAGCTCAAGCAACGCCTGCTTCGTGCCTTGTCGCAACCGGCGCATGTGCATCAGCCATCCCGTCGCAGCATGTCGCGGCACCTCAAACACTTCCAGACGGCACCCAAGATCTCCTTCAGTACCGTAGGCGGTCGCACGCGGCTGGCATTGGTGTGCAGTGATCGTCCCGGCTTGCTCGCCGCGGTGGCGCAGGCGCTGTTTCAGGCAGGCGTGCGCGTGCACGACGCGCGCATTGCCACATTTGGCGAGCGCGTCGAAGATTTCTTTCTCGTCACCGATCGCCACGATGCGCCACTGAGCATCGACCTGCAGGATCGCCTGCTGCATGCATTGCTGGACACGCTAGGCACGGCCAAGCGTGCCTGAGGATGCAGCTAGGTCGGTGCGCGCGGTGCCGACAACATGCCATGCCTCGCCATGGGCTTGTGCATCGCTTCAAGGAAATCATGGCCTGTATGAAAACCAGAAAACTTTCGCTTGTCGTGTTGGCGTGCCTGCTCACTCGCACCAGCATGATCGTCACCTAGGGAAGCTCTGAATCCGCGACGTATTGCTCGTCATTCCCGCGAAAGCTGGGTCCAGTGCCTGTAGATACTTGAGCGCAAGGGCACTGGATCCCAGCTTTCGCTGGGATGACGAGCAAAATCAGAGCTTCCCTAGGTGACGGGCGGAGTTGGTGATGGCTCCGTCGGTATCGACTTTGGCGTGCCCATCGCCTGCGGCCTGCGCGCCGACCTGGGCTACCTCATGGCCGACGATCGCCGCGGTGACGCTAACATCGACTCGGAAGCTTTGATGGTGAGGCCCGTTGCGTCACGGGTGGCCATGCGGGGTTCGGTAGATGGGCCTACCGGCATTCGCTGGGTTACCGTGGACGCCTATGGCTTCTACACGCGGTCGGGCCTGACCATGGCGACATGCACCACGGCTACGAGTGCGACGTGCAACTGCACATGCGGATCAATACGAACCTCTCGCCGCATGGGGACTACCGCCCTGTGCGCACCACCCTCGACGCCGCCGGCATCAGGGATTTGTACAGGGGCCGGATGTCCGGCGTGCGCGTAGGGCTGTAACGCCCGCGTTCGGTAGCTGGGCCCAGAGGCCTTGCCGTTCGTCTGCAATTGGCCCAGCGGGCGACATGTGGCTCGCGAGCCGGGCCAAATCTTGTCAGAATCAGACGTCCCTTCCGCCGCAACGCGCGGTCATCGCCGCGGCGACTCACTGATTCCAGGCAAGAAAACATCATGCAAAGCATCGAATCCCTGATCGAAGACGCCTTCGAACGTCGCAACGAACTGACCCAGGCCGAGATCGAGACGCATCTGCGCCCCGCCGTGTCGCAGGTGATCGACCTGCTTGAATCCGGTGAGCGCCGCGTGGCCGAGCCCGATGGCCAGGGCGGCTGGACGGTGAACCAGTGGATCAAGAAAGCGGTGCTGCTGTACTTCCGCATCAACAACAACCGCGTGGTCGATGGCGGCCCCGCGCTGGCCTTCGACAAGGTGCCGCTGCGCTTTGCCCACGGCAATGACGCCGAGTTGCAGGGCCTGGGTGCGCGCGTGGTGCCGGGCGCGCTCGTGCGCCGGGGCGCGCACGTGGCCAAGGACGCCGTGTTGATGCCCAGTTACGTGAACATCGGCGCCCACGTCGGCGCGGGCACCATGGTCGATACCTGGGCCACCGTCGGCTCGTGCGCGCAGATCGGCGCGAACGTCCACCTTTCCGGCGGCGTGGGCATCGGCGGCGTGCTGGAGCCGCTGCAGGCCAACCCTACCATCATCGAAGACAACTGCTTCATCGGTGCGCGCTCGGAAGTGGTCGAGGGTGTGATCGTGGAGAAGGGTAGCGTGATCGGCATGGGCGTGTTCCTGGGCCAATCCACCCGCATTTACAACCGCGCCACGGGTGAAGTCAGCTACGGCCGCGTGCCGGCGGGCAGCGTGGTGGTGGCAGGCAGCCTGCCGTCCAAGGACGGTTCGCACAGCCTCTACGCCGCCATCATCGTCAAGCAGGTCGATGAGAAGACCCGCAGCAAAACCGGCATCAACGAACTGCTGCGGAGCGCCGAATGAGCGCGACCCTGTATGGCCTGACCACTTGCGATACCTGTCGCAAGGCACGCAATTGGCTGGATCGTTTCGAGGTGCCTTACAGCTTTGTCGACTATCGCGCCAACCCGGTGCCCGCGGCCACGCTCAAAGAGTGGGCGCAGCAATTGGGTGGTTGGGAGAAGCTGGTGAACAAGGCGTCCACCACCTGGCGCAACCTGCTGCCGCAGCGCAAGAACCCCGGATCCGACCCGGAGTGGACGCTGCTGCTCAAGGAGTACCCGGCCCTGGTGCGTCGCCCCGTTGTGCAACAGCCGGATGGCTCGGTGAGCGTCGGCTTTACCGACAACGGCTTCAAAAAGCTGTTCGGCAAGTGACATGAAAAAGCCCCGCTCGGCCAGGCACTATCGCATCAACCTGCGCATAGAGCGCGACAACGCCGCGCTCTATGACAACCTGGCCGAGCTGGCGGACGACGCGCGCCTGAGTCGCGCGTACCGCCGCATCGCCGACGGCGAGCGCGCCAATGCGGCCTTCTGGGAGGAGCGTTTACGGCATATCGGCGCCCCGGTGCCGCCGCCGCGCCACGGCGTGCGCGTACGCGCGCTCACCTGGTTCGCCAAGCAGTTCGGCACCGAGTTCGTCATGCCCACCGTGGTGCGCCTGGAGCACGCGGATCATCTGCCCACGCCCGTGGATCGCAACGGTTATCGCGACCACTTCCTGGAGGAGCAGGCCCCCGCCACGCGCAGCGGCCGGCATCGCACGCAAAGCGGCAACACGCTGCGCGCCGCCGTGCTGGGCGCCAACGACGGCCTGGTATCCAACGGCAGTTTAGTGATGGGCATGGCCGGTGCCGCATCGGGCGATCACGCGATCCTGCTGGCGGGTTTTGCCGGCTTGGTAGCTGGCGCCTGCTCGATGGCGCTGGGCGAGTGGTTGTCGGTCAACAGCTCACGCGAGTTCTACCAGGCGCAGATCGCCGCGCGCGCCGAGCGCCTGGCCGTAGCGCCGGAAGACGGCACTCATAGCCTCGCTGGCATCTATCGCGAAAAGGGCTTGCAGGCCAGCACCGCAGAGGCCTTGGCCGAGCAGATTTCCGAACGCCCGCGCACCGCGCTGGATACCTTGGTGCGCGAGGATCTGGGCATCGATCCGGAGGAACTGGGTGGTTCGGCTTACGGCGCGGCGGTGTCTTCGTTCTGTCTGTTCGCTTTGGGTGCGCTGTTTCCGGTCGCGCCGTATCTGTTTCTCAAAGGGCACGCTGCACTAGTGGGTTGCATGGTGTCCACGGCCGCCGGTCTGGCGTTGATCGGCATGGGCACGGCGTTGTTCACGGGGCGCAGCATGGTGTTCTCCATCGCACGCCAGCTCGCTATTACGGTGGCTGCGGCGGGTGTGACCTATCTGGTCGGCCACTTGCTGGGCACGACGCTGCTGGGTTGATGTCGCTCGAAGCTCAATGGCACCAGGAGCCCGCCAAGCGGCGGGCTCCTGGTGTTGCGGTCATCGAGATCAATTCACGCCGTTCCGTGCCGCGTCGTCCAGCATCTGGCTGGCGCCACCCATGTCGTGCTTCACGCCATTGACGAGGCCAGCCAGGCTGTCGCCTTTCATGCCAATCTCGCCCAGCACGGCATCAAGAATGGGCTGTTGTGCCCGATAGGCGAGGGCTGCCGATACGGCTTGCTCCGCCAGGTTGCCGCCGCTGGCAGTGGCGGGTGCACCTGCCGTGCCTGCCGCCGCGTTCCTATTGAGGCCGTCGACCTGCACGATCTTGATGCCGTCGATCTTCTCCATGGGCTTGACGGATGCCTCGATGATTCCGGGCAGGGCGGCAATCAGCGCCTGCTTGATTTGCAGGGTGATCTGTTCCGAGCCGAGCGTATTAAGCGATTCGTTGCGCATACGGATACCAGCGGCTTCGACCTCAAAGCGGACCCGATCCGCCTCCGCTCGAATACGTGTCGCCTGTGCGTGATTGTCGGCTGCATCACGCTCGGCTTCGGCCGATACCTTGACGCTGATCGCTTGTTGTTGGGCGTCCTGTTCGGCCGCAACCAGGGCGATTTGCTTGTCGCGCTCCGCAATAGCCACATCACGCGCGGTCTTCACTTGTTCTTCCGCGCGCGCCGCAAGGGCGCGTGCCTCGTTGGCCACCTGTTCGGCCTCTGATTGGGCTTTGGAGCGCTCGGCAATGGCGATCTGCTTATCTTGATCAGCCAGCGTCGTGCGCTTCTGCTGGTCAATCTGAGAAACCGTGATCTCGCGCTCGGCCTCGATCTGCCTCTGCTTGATCGCGCGCTCCTTCTCCACTTGGGCCTCGCGAACCTGGCGTTCGGCGTCGATCTTGGCTTGTTCGGCTTCGCGCTCGCGCTGCGACTGAATAGCAGCAATTTCCGCCTTTTGCTGTGCTTCGCGGGTTGCTACTTCCTGCTGCTGGCTTAGCGTTGCAAAGGTCTGTTGCTTGTCGATCTCCAAGCGTTGATTGGTCGCCTCGAAATTCTTCTGGGCGATCTGCACGGCAGTCGTTTGTTCGATCTCGTTGCGTTGCTTGGTACGCAGTTGGGTGGCCTCGGTGAGCTTGGTGAGGCCTTCAGCGTCAAAGGCATTGTTCGGGTCAAAGTACTGCATCGGCGTCTGGTCAACGCGTGTGAGCGATACGCTCTCCAGTTCCAGGCCGTTCTTGAGCAGGTCTTCCGACACAGCGTGTTGCACGGCCTGGATGAAGTCTTGGCGCTTGTCCAGCAGCTCTGGCATGGTCATCGATACAGCGGCGGCGCGCAGGGAGTCGACGAACTTGTCTTCGACCAGCTCGCGAAGGCTATCGGGTGCCATGGTGCGTTGTCCCAATGTCTGCGCCGCATTGGCAATGCCTTCCACACTGGGAATCACCCGCACGAAGAAGCCAGCCACCACGTCGACGCGCATGCGATCTCGGGTAAACAAGCTGTCCTTGCCTGCGCGCGCCACTTCCAGCTTCAGCGTGTTCATATTGACGGGCATCACGTCATGAAACACCGGTAGTACGAGCGCGCCGCCGTCCATGATCACCTTTTGACCGCCCATGCCCGTACGGACAAACGACATCTCCTTGGATGAGCGGCGGTACAGGCGTGCGACGATGAGGCCGACGACGATCAAGCCGCCCAGCAGGACGCCAGCGACAATTGCAATTTCAATCAGGTTGTTCATCTCAAATCCTTATCAGACGAGTAGATCCGGGCGTGGATTGGGTATGGCGGCGAAGCGGGAGCCATCAATCTGGCGAATCAGCAGCACGTCGCTGCCGGGCTCTAGCTCGTTGACGGTTTCGTCCGGTTCCACCATCAAGTACAGCGTGTGGCCTTTTCCGTCGGATGTCTTGGCTTGCGCGGCGTAGCCCTCCCGAGCGTGTCCAAGCATCGTCGCCACGTGGCCAACGAGGCTGGCAAAAGACACCGCGTAGGTTTCTTCGCGTGGCATGACCCGAGCCAAGCCGCCGCCAAGCACGCGTATGGCCGGGACACTGATGAGCGTGGCCAAGGGTATGGAAGCCCCGCGCGGCGGCGCTGCATGCAGCAAGTGCAGCCCAAGCATGTTAATGGCGAGCCCCGCGCCGGCGAACACAGTGAGGAAAATGGCGATCAGTACGAGTATGGGCACGCGCCCCACTTGAAGCCAACCCAAAAAACCGTCGGGTGGATCGTGCGCCATTGCCCCGTCGAGCCAATGCCATGCGCTCGTGCCAAACAGAAGAGCGGCGCCTTCAATGACGCCCAGCGCGATCAGCATGCCCAGCGCTGCGATGTATGGCAGAGATTCTGGCTGTAGAAGAGTGCTCATGGCTTAGGGGCGTCGTTGGTTTGACGCTTGAGCGCTTCCAGACGGTCGTCGATTCGGCGCTTGCGCTGCAGGTCGGCGAGCTCCTTGAGTTTCATGACATCTCCCGGCGACGTGCTCAAGCTTGTCACGCCAGTCTCGCGCGCCATGACGCGATTGAAGGCCGATTCCGCCTTGTCGACGCGTCCCTCGCGAACACTGTTTGATGGTGCTTCCCCCGGAGCGGATTCGCGGCGCCGTGCTGCGATGAATTCCGCAAGAATGGCCTCGCGTTCTTCCTTCTTCGCGATGAGTGCACGCAGGTAGGTCTCGCACTCGGTGCCGCGTTCCCGCTGGCTGGCGAGGTTCTGCTCAAGTACAGGCAGCTGATCCTCGATCAGCGTTTGCCGCTCGAGGCAAGCAACCGCAAGGTCGTCGCGCTGTTCTTGCACTGCCAGCTCTGCCTTCCCGGCCAGATCCTCGTGCTCACTGGCAAGCTTGCCGATGCGTGTGGCAAGTTGATGCTTGGCGGCTTCAATACGGCCGAGCTCCATGCGCACGTCGGCCACGACGAGATCAATCTCGCGTATCGCTTGGCTCATGACGGCCTCTGGGGCCAGGCCTTCGGCCTTGTCGAGCAAGGCATGCGCGCTGCCGCTGATCAGACGAACAACGCGTTCCTGCAGGGTGTCGGACATAGCCCTTCTCCTTGGTAAGTGCGGCAGTAGATGTCAGGTGTGCGACTTTGCAGCGCGCACGGCGTCGATCAATTCGCCCAAGCGTGGCAACTGCCGCGCCATGGCGTTGTCGTCATAGGTGGCGCTACTTGGCGCAATGCTGAGTCGAAGCAAGCTGCTCAACAATGACACGCAACGTTGCAGAAGCATGTCCTCCACCTGCCGTGCACGTGCTGGGCCGGCATCGGTGGGAATGTGCTCTGAAGCCAGTAGGGCCATCAGTTGCGGCACCCACTCGATCATGGCGGCCACCACCTCCGAGCGCTTGGACGTGCGATGCTCGTAGGCAGCCACTTCGCGCGCAAACGGTTGTATTACGTCGCGCAGCCAGCCCAAGGCAAGGTCATAAGATCGGCTACCGTCGTGCTCGCGGCGATGGAGCTGTATCACGGCCCTCAGCTTGTCGGACGGGGTGCTCGCGCCCTTGATGTCGAGCGAGGTCAACCATTCGAAGTCATCCTGAGAAACTCGCACTGACAACGGTATGGACACGGCCATGCGGTGCTCCTTTGTATGCAAGTGTATACAAACGCATACTGCTTCAGCCTCTGACAGTTGTCCAGTGCTTCTTAAGGAAGGTCTGATTGTTCGGCTGTTTGTTCGTCATTCGTGCTAACCGCCAAGAGGGGGTAAGAGCAGCAGTCGCTTTTCAACAGCCGAAGGGCTGGTCACCCAGTGCCTTTACGTTCAAAGATTTATAGGCGCTGGATGCCAGCTCTCGCTGTGATGACGATCCGAATAGGAGCATCCCTTATGGCCAGGCCTTGTTATCCTCCTGGCACTCTAATTAACCCGTGCAGGATTTCATGTCAGACGTTCTGGATCTCACTTGTGATCTCATTCGCCGTCGCTCGGTGACACCGGTCGATGCCGATTGCCAATCGCTGATCGCAGAGCGCTTGGCCGCCGTGGGTTTCGATGTGCAGCACCTGCGCTATGGCGAGGTGGACAATCTGTGGGCCACGCATGGTAGTGGTGGCCCCACGCTGATTTTTCTGGGGCATACCGATGTGGTGCCCACCGGCCCGGTGGAGCAGTGGGCCAGTGATCCGTTCGAGCCGACCATGCGCGATGGACGGCTATATGGCCGTGGCGCTGCCGATATGAAAGGCTCGGTGGCGGCGATGGTGGTGGCGCTGGAGCGGTATGTGGCGGCGCATCCGAACCATCGCGGGCGCGTGGGCTTGTTGCTGACCAGCGACGAAGAGGGCCCGACCAACCTCGATGGCGTGCGTCGGGTGGCTGAGCACTTCCGCCAAACGGGCGAACGCATCGATTGGTGCGTAGTGGGTGAGCCGTCTTCCAAGGAGCGCCTGGGCGATTTGATACGCGTGGGGCGCCGTGGTTCGCTGTCTGGCACGCTGGTGATTCGCGGTGTGCAGGGTCATGTGGCTTACCCGGAAAAGGCGCTGAACCCCATCCATGCCTTCGCGCCGGCTCTGGCCGAGTTGGCGGCCGAACGCTGGGACGAGGGCAACGCGGATTTCCCGCCCACGTCCTTCCAGGTATCCAACCTCAACGCGGGCACCGGTGCCAACAATGTCATACCCGGCACGCTCACCGCGCAAATCAATTTCCGCTACAGCACGGCCAGCCGCGCCGAAACATTGCGCGAGCGCACCGAAGCCATTCTTGCGCGCCATGGGCTGGATTGGCACGTCGATTGGTCGCTCAGCGGCGAACCCTTCCTCACGCCGCCCGGCGGTGCCGTGCGCGAGGCGGTGATTGCGGCATGCCAAACGGTGTGCGGCATCGAGCCGGAAGAAAGCACCGGCGGCGGCACCTCCGACGGTCGTTTTATCGCGCCCCTTGGC
Organism: Frateuria sp. sgz306004; assembly: GCF_057750885.1. Classification (NCBI taxonomy): domain Bacteria; kingdom Pseudomonadati; phylum Pseudomonadota; class Gammaproteobacteria; order Lysobacterales; family Rhodanobacteraceae; genus Frateuria; species Frateuria sp. sgz306004. Next base: position 5,932 of record NZ_JBYLFE010000009.1, on the reverse strand, counting down.
GTGGAAGTGGTGGAGCTGGGGCCGGTCAACGCCACCATCCACAAAGTGGACGAATGCGTGGCGCTGGCCGACCTTGAAAAGCTGCCTGATCTTTACGCTGCCGTTTGCGAGCGACTGCTGGGCTAATGCTGGCCTGCAATGCGGGCCTCATGGCACCAGCGGGCTGGCTGCGCGCCACGTCGCGTTGCGCGCGGGCAAGTAGCGGTAGCTCTCGGCGACGAGCCACGCGCCGCTGGCGATGGCGGCAGAAATGACAAAGGCCGTCCACGGCATGCGGTCGGAGGGTGTCGCCAAAATGGCGGGCCCCCATACCAGCACCGTGATGATGCCGAGCATGGCGGCTTCCAGCCGCGCCGCCAGTTGCGCATACGTGCCCAGCAAAACCGCCACGCACGCGACAAGGCTGCACACGCCGGTGAAATAGGCCCAGCCGAGTGGGTGAGGTAGCCAGGATGGCACCAGGGCGGCCGTCTGGTCGCCATAGAACAGATGCGCCAGCCCCAAGGTCGGCAACGCGAGGGCGAACAGTAGTCGCGCCCCTTTAATGCCGCGCGCCCCCGTCATCATGCCGCGCTGTCCCGAAGTGGCGGGCAGGGTAGCCAGCCACGCCCATGCCCCGGCCAGCATCACGGCGATCTCACCGGCACCGAGCCAAGTGGCCTCCATCTGCGGCATGGCCACCACGCCGGGCAACTTAAGCAACACAACCCACATCAACAGGAAGGCACACAAAGTCCAAGCAGCAGGGCGACGTGTCGCCGGCCACAACAAACCGATACCTCCGCCCAGTTCGATGGCGGCAAAGAGATAAGCGATCCATCGTTCACCGGGCAGGTGCGCAACGGGCAAGTGCTGCCAGACCAGGGCAACATCGCCATAAATAAAGCCCAGAACCCCAAGCGCCATCATGCTGGCGGCGAACGTGATGCGTGCAGCGGACAAGCGAAGCGCATGTTCCATACCGTGGCTCCTGATTCGACGCTTAAGAAATGTCTCGGAAAGTGGAGGCCCGCCACGCTCGATTTACAGAGAGTGACGACCTCTTTCGGCCTTGTTTGAAAGGCGGGACATCGGGCAACGCAACGACAGGCCGGGCAATGGCATCCGGTGCGCGCACCATGCCTGTGTTCGGCGGCGTGAGCAAGGTCGTCCGCCGGGTGGTTTGCCCGTGGCCGCCGCCCGTGGCAACCTCGATCCTCCCGGCGGCTGGACGTCCAGCCGTCTGCAACACCGGAGTCCCCATGTCCCGAACCCTGCTCACCCTGGCCCTCGCCGCCGTTACTTGTTCGAGCGCGCTTGCCGCCTCACCGTCTCCACAACAGGCTGGCCTGGCCCAGATCCGCGAAACTGACCTGCGTGCCGATATCGGCTTTTTGGCCTCCGATGCCCTGCAAGGGCGCCTCTCGCTGCAACCGGGCGACGAGGCGGCCGTGCAATGGATCGCTTCGGAATTCGCCAAGGCGGGCCTTAAGCCCGCTGCCACCGACGCACAAGGGCAGCCGAGCTTTCTGCAGGCCGTGCCCTTGATCGAGTACTTCCCCGACCCGAAAAAATCCGGCCTGAGCCTCGTGCGTGGCGGCAAGACCGTGGAATGGACGAGCAAGGACGCGTCTGGCAGCTTCCCCGACAATGTGGATGTGCAGGCACCGGTGGTGTTTGCCGGCTACGGCATCACCGCGCCGGAACTGGGTTATGACGATTACGCCAAGCTCGACGTAAAGGGCAAGGTCGTGGTGGTGTTCGACCACGAACCGCAAGAAAAAGACCCCAACTCCATCTTCAACGGCACCGGCAACACGCGTTACGCCACCAGCTACGTCAAGGTGCTCAACGCACAAGAACATGGCGCGGTGGCGGTGCTGTTCGCGCCCGAGCCCTCGCACAACCATCCCTCCGCGCAGGAGGTGCGCTCGCGTATCGGGCATCAGGCGGAGCACGCGGACAACCCCATCCCCGCCCAGGTGCTGGCGGACAATCCGCTGAAGATACCCAGCATGATCCTCTCCAGCGACGTATCGAATCAGCTGTTCGCCAGCAGTGGCAAAACGCCCGAGCAGTTGCAGCAGGCCATCGACAAGGACTTGAGCAACCAATCACTGGCCTTGCCCGATACCTCGGTAAAGCTGCGCTTGCGCAACAGCGGCCGCCGCGAGGCCACCACGTGGAACGTGGTGGGCCTGGTAGAAGGCAGCGACCCCAAGCTGGCCCCGGAAACCATCCTCATCAGTGGCCATCACGATCACGACGGCATGAGCGGCAGCAAGATCTGGCACGGTGCCGACGACAACGCCTCCGGCACGGTAGGCGTGGTTACCTTGGCGCGTGCCTTTGCCGCCAACCCGGTCAAGCCCAAGCGCTCAATACTGTTCGCCGTGTTTGCGGCGGAGGAGCGCGGCTTGCTCGGCGCGTACTACATGGCGGAACACCCGTTGCGTCCGCTCGATACCACGCGCGCCATGATCAACTTCGACATGATCGGTCGCGATGAAAAGCCCAGCCCGCAAACCGAAGGCTTGATCCAGGTGCCGGCCGACACCAGCAACCGCCTCAACCTGATTGGTGCGGCATACAGCCCGGACTATCAGCGCACGGTTGCCAAGGAAAACCAGCAAGTGGGTTTGGTGCTGGACGATCGCTTCGATCACGAATACGCCTTGAACGTATTCTTCCGCTCCGACCAGTTCCCCTTCGTGCTGCACAACGTGCCCGCATTCTGGTGGTTCACCGGCTTCCATCCCGATTACCACCACCCCAGCGACACGGCGGAAAAGATCAACTACACGAAAATGGCGAAAATCCTGCGGCTGGCCTATCTCAGCGCCTGGCAGTTCGCCAGTGAGCCCAACCCGCCCAAGTTCGTTGCCAACCCCCAAGGGCGCAAGGTGAACTAAGCAAGTCGAGTGGCGCCCACATGGGCGCCACTTTTTTGGACAGGTTGTTTCCGCTTATGCGCATTCACGGTGGGCGGGCAGGGCGGCTCCGCGTTTGCTCGCAGCTCCGGCGAAGGGGGCGCTTTTCAACAGCCGAAGGGCTGGTCATACCGTGCCTTCAGGCTCAGGCGCTTACAGGCGCTGGATCCCAGCGTTCGCTGGGATGACGATCAAATTCAGAGTATCGCTAGGGGGCTGATTAACCGACATGTTGCTCGTCATCCCAGCGAACGCTGGGATCCAGCGCCGATAAATCGCGGAGCGTAGAAGCACTGGATGACCAGCCCTTCAGCTGTTGAAAAGCCCCTCCTGCTCTTGCCCCCTTTTTCGGGTTCGCAGGAATAATGAGCTAGATGTCGTTTAATCAGACCTTCCCTAGGTCATCCAGCACTGGTCGCTCTTTCGGGTACTGCCTAGCGTTGGCGGCGTAACCGACCCCAGGGGGCTATATGCGCAAGCGCTGGCTGGTATGTCTGTGTCTATCGTCGATGGTCGTGGGCAGTGCCTGGGGGCAAACCCCGGCAGATCTGGCCTGGCTCCGCAGCAACGTGGCGGGGCCACGCACCCAGGTGTTGGTATTGGGCACCGCACACCTTTCTCAGGCGCCGAAAGACTTCAAACCCGAATCGCTTGCGCCTGTGCTCGACCGGCTCGCGGCATTCAAGCCGCAGATCATCACGGTGGAACAAATTTCCGGCGAAGGTTGCGATTTGGCCGCGCGGCACCCCGCCGTGTACGACCCCAAAGACATGGAAACCTACTGCGCCGACCCCGTTGAGGCGCGCAAGGCCACCGGGCTCAATGTGCCCGCCGCCATCGCCCAAGTGCAGAGCACATGGAAAGCGTGGCCTGAGCACCCCACGCCCGCGCAGCGTCGGCACCTTGCTGCATTGTTTATGGCCGCCAACGACAACGGGTCGGCGATGGTGCAGTGGTTGCAGTTGCCAGCGGCAGAGCGCCACGTGGGTGATGGCCTGGATAGCGCCCTGGTCGCCGCCATGAGCAAACGCGAAAACAGCCGTAATGAAACCTATGTGGTCGCGGCTCGCCTGGCCGCCAAGCTGGGCTTGCAACGCCTGTACTCGGTGGACGATCACACCGGTGACAACGTGCAGGTCGACAACGACAAAGCCTATGGCGATGCCATCCAGGGCGCCTGGAATGGCGCGGCGGACAAGCTCAAACCCGTGCTGGATCGAGAGCAGTCGCTACTCACGTCGGGCGACATGCTCACCATGTACCGCTACATCAACGACCCCGCCGTGCTGCGCATTGGCCAGGGCAGTGACTTCGGTGCCGCCTTGGGCGACGCCAACCCACCGCACTACGGCCGCATGTACGTGGCGGGCTGGGAAACGCGCAACCTGCGCATGGCGGCGAACGTGCTAGCCACCTTCCGCGAAACGCCGGGTGCGCGCGTGCTTTCCATCGTCGGCAGCTCACACAAGCCTTGGCTCGACAGCTTGCTGGGGCAGATGCCCGGCGTGGAAATCGTCGATGCGGAGCAGGTGTTGAAGTAACGGCCGTGCGTAGCGCGATGCGACAATTACTCCCCCTCCAACACCCAGCGCGCCTCCAGCACCATCCAATAGAACGCCGAGGTGCCAAACCCCTTTGCCAAGGCGCGCGCCAAATCCGGTGTCATCGGGCCGCCATCGAGCATCCAGTGCTTTAGGGCCTTGCTACTGATGCCCATGCGACGCGCAGCGTCCACCCAACGCAATTCTTGTGGCAGCAAAAAGTCGTGCAGCAGCACCTTCGCCGGCGAGCGCAGTGGCACACGCGGGTTGACCTGCATGTGCGGGGTGAGAGAAATCCGACTCATCACTATCCTTGGTTGATGTGCGCGCACGCTTAAACACGCCGGCGCGAGCGCAGCGATACATGTAGGCAAAATGCCAATTCAGGCGTACGTCATCGCCAAGGTGCAGCACACCGGCAACACGCCCGGTGCGCCGCGGGGGCGATCAACGGACGGGTCAGGTGCTGGCGGCGGTTTTTTGGCCCAACAAGCGCGCGTAGGAGTGCAGGTAATGCACAGCCAACGATAACCCCGTGGATTCCAACGGGGTTAGGGCAAGCTGGCGTACCGGCTGGGAACCTCGGCGCGACGGGGCGAGGAGAGCCTCCTCGCTATCCATCAGCAGACCCAATAAGGCGTCTGCGGAGCGGGCAATGCCGATCAGCGTTAACAACCGCTGCTCTGCGTCCTGCGCCTCAGCTGAGGGGGCCAGCGTGTCGGCGGAGGTCGCGTGCGTAGCCTCTGGTGGGAAAGACGGGCGTGCGCGTGCCGTATGATCGTGGACAGCCATGATCAACTTCCTAACAGTTGGTGATGGTCAGCGGGTCGTGAGTGTTGTCGCACTCGCGGCCCGCGCTTCATGAACCGAGGGTCACGATTGCGCGAGAAATGGATTCAGACACCCCGCGCGCAACGAGACGAAAAGTAACAGAGCCCTGCCGAGTACCTTGTCAGGCGAACACCCGTCGCAGCATGCGGCCCCGGCGCGCATCCACTGCGGCATACGCTGTCAGCGCCCGTGGTGGCTGTAGTCGCGCACAAGCGCTTTGCCCGTACCCATAAGCAGATGCCGTCATGGCAATAGGGGCGTTGGCCCCTTGGCTTCGGCAACATTGCCGCCCGCCTTGCCGGGCGTACGTCGCTCTAAGCAGATTGACCACCATGGGCCACGCCTGATGCTCGTTTGCGCATCGGGTCAAATGCGGCTCTGCATGGCTTTGCGCCGTTATCCTGCACCACGTCGATTTCTCGTTTGTCCGCAGATTCCGGTCCGGTTGAACATCCAGGCCGGTAGGTACCGACCACCCCGCTGTTGGTGAGCAGGGGCGCAGAGGGGCGCTTGCGGCTATATTTTGTGAAAAGGTCCGCTTTCGACTGCGACTTCAGCCGGTCATTGCAACACATTGCTGGAATCGTTCGGCCGGCGTTTCAAAGTTCAACGTCTGCCGAGGTCGCTCATTCAAGCGTCGAGCCACGGCAT
>NZ_JBYLFE010000008.1:0-182049 GCF_057750885.1 Frateuria sp. sgz306004 | reverse complement strand
CGATGCCGTGGCTCGACGCTTGAATGAGCGACCTCGGCAGACGTTGAACTTTGAAACGCCGGCCGAACGATTCCAGCAATGTGTTGCAATGACCGGCTGAAGTCGCAGTGGTGTGCGGACGTACACGCCCTCCTTTTTCCTTGATCTGCGCGCAAACCGCTGACGGCCCGGCCATGCGGAGGTCGTGAACAGGCTCTAGGGATGCGCTGATTTCGATCATCATCCCAGCGAGCCCCAAAAGAGGGTAAAAACCGGGACCCAAAGCCTGTAAATACGTGAGCGCAAAGGCAGGGCATGACCAGCCTTCGGCTGTTGTACAGCACCCCCTGCTCTCGTCCCCTTTTTTGAGGGCGCAGGAATGACCTGTTGCTCGTCATTCCTGCGAAAGCAGGAATCCAGTGCCTGTACGCTCAGGGGGCTTACAGGCGCTGGATGACCAGCCCTTCGGCTGTTGAAAGGCCGCTTCCAGCGTTCGCTGGGATGACGATCAAATTGATAGCATCCCTAAGGCGCTAGGGGCCTGGCGCCGGCATGGTCAACGGAGCGCGAGGCTATTCGGCGGGGTGGCCCCGCGTTCGACAGTTCGAGTGCTCGACACGGATGGCGCCGGTGGTAGCAGGGTGCCGTCAACTATCGCTGATGAACTGCACGAGCGCCGCGCGGCGGCGGGCGCTGAACCGGCGCATGGCGTCTACCACAGCGCGCTCCTCGGGGCTCAACGTGTCGTAGCTGGCGCCGACCTCGCGCAACTTTCCGTCGGAGCGGAGGCGGCCCATCAGCAGCCAGTCCAGGCTGCAATTGAAATCGCTGGCGATTTCCATCAGCCGGGCCGTATCGGGCTTGGATTGCCCATTGAGCCATTGCCGGGCCGACTCGACCGATACTGCAAAACGCGTGGCCACGGCCATGTTGCGTGCCCGCCCACTGGGAATGCCGGCGGCGTTGCAGGCTTGTTGAAGGCGGTCTGCAAATCCGTCTAGCGGATTGGCTGTTTTCTTTGTAGGCAAGTTATACCTGGATTTGGCTAGCCCAATCTCCAAGCCATTCTTGGAATTTTGCCGGGTAATTTCCCAGGTTTGACTTGGTTTGCAAATAGAGGTTGTTTTCTCCTCCGGGGCGCCCGTGGCGCCTTGCGACGGCAGGTGAGCCGCCGCCAACGAATGGGAGATGCTCAATGGAGCAAGGTTGCTCAAGCCCGCCACGCAGTGGCCCGTGGCGGTTCTTGTTGCTGGGTGCGCATGTGCCAGAGGCGCCGGCGGGGATGAGGTTGAAACGGCGCCACGCCCGGTGGGGTAATACAACGGCAAGAATCAGAAAGCGAGACGGTTCGACCACTCGGCGCTCCAGACCAGGGCCCCGCACGGCAACCGGGTTCGGCGCGCCCACCCAGTTCGGCGACGCCGCGCTGGTCACCCCTAACACTCCGTAGCCTTTCAGCCCCCGTGCCCGACGGGGGCCATTCCCGCCTCGCGGCTTCCTCTCCTGGCTTGGCCCGGTGTGGAATGCGCGGAAGACTGGATCCGCCAGGGTGGTGCGCGCCGGGTCAACCCGGCGCGCATCCAGTCGAAAGCGCCTTGGCTCAGGCGATGATGTGCAAGCGTCGGCACGCCTCCAGAATGGCCTGAATCGCCAAGCCGGCCTGCAACACCGAAAACACCCAGCCGATCACCTGAAGAATGGGCACGCCGATGAGGCGCATGATGGGGCCGGCGACAAGCATGGCTACCAGGTTGAGCAGCATGATGCCGCCAATTGTGGCGAGCACGGCCTGGCGGAACTCATCGTCCCCGCTGCTTCGGGCGATGAAAAAGATAATGGCGACGACGGCTGCGGGCGTCACGATAGTGGGGATCACCAGCGGCGACAGCGTGGGCTTGCCTGTCCACGGCGGTTTCGCGCCCTCCGGTTGCGCCAGCTGCGATTGCTCGGGAAGGCTCATCAGTTCTAAGTGGGTGATCGAGCGCAGCGCTGTGACAAACAGAATCAGCCCGCCGGCGATCAGCAACGCGTCGATACCTACGTGCCACTTGCTGAGATTCTCGCTGGCGCTGAAGGCAATGAACAACACCAGCGCGAACGACATCACGAACGAGCGGATGGCCAGGTGCAGACGATACGAGCGGCTGCTGTCGTAGGTGAGCGCGTGAAACACTGGAATGGTCTTCAACGGCCCCAGCGTGACGAAGAAGATGGCGAAAACGTACGCGTAGTCATTGTTCACGGCAGGCTCCTGAGCGCCTGACCGCGCCCGTGTGCGGTCGATCGGTTGCCAGCGGCTGACAGCGCCCGCCGTCGTTCTCGGAAAGAAACGGATGGATACGCGTCTTCATCTTGGTGTCCCCCGAGCCCGCGCCGATCCACGCATGGTCGATCACGATGCCGGCTTGTTGATGCACAGCGTTGGCTCGTGCTCGTCAATCGCCCGTGAACGACGCAGCGGCTTCGGCGGCAAGTCGTTGGCGGGCGTTTGCCGGCGAGGGTTGTAACGAGAGCGATCGGATGGCTGTGCGCATGGCAGGGCGCCAGCGGCAATCGATCGGTGGCACCTTGCCACCAGCCTTACTGTGTCGGGCGGCCTCTGTCGCTACACGCCAACGTGATCGGGTGGGCGCTGGGGGCTACGCCCGTCGACGTTCTTCCATCAAGCCCACCAGGTTGCCATCCGGATCGCGCAGGAACGCCAGCCACAGCGTGTGATCGGATAGCTCCGCCGTCACCCGAGGCTCGTGTTCGCCTGTTGCGCCGCGATCGAGCAGTTCGCGATAACTGGCGTCGATGTCGTGCACCTTCAGATAGAGCACCGAATTGCTGCCTACCGCACCCGCACCTTCCGGTGTGGTCAGCATCAGGCGGATACCGCCGCAATCGAGAAACGCCAACTGCGGCGCTGGGCGAAACAGAAAAGGCAGCGCGAGGATGTCGCGATAGAAGGCGAGCGCGCGATCCACATCGCTTACCGTTATGGCGATCTGGCCGATGCCGGTGATAGGTGAGGACATCGCGGCGCTCCTGTGGATGGCCCAGGCAGTCTACGCCATTCGCGGAGCCAGCCCGGCATGCGCGATACTTGCCGGATGACCGATCACGAGGACGTCGCCGCGCTGCTTGGCCCCGAGGGGCCGTTCGCCCGCGAGCAGCCCAATTTTGCCCCGCGCGCGGCGCAGCAGGCCATGGCCGGCGCCGTGCAGCACGCCATCGCCGAGCGCGAAACGCTGCTGGCCGAGGCAGGCACCGGCACCGGAAAAACCTTCGCCTACCTGGTGCCGGCGTTGCTGTCGGGCGAGCGGGTGATCGTCTCCACTGGCACCAAGGCGCTGCAGGATCAGTTGTTCTTCCGCGATCTGCCGCGCGTGCGCTCCGTGCTCGACGCGCGGCTGAAAACGGCCTTGCTCAAGGGGCGCGCCAATTACCTGTGCCTGTACCGCCTCGATCAGACCGTGCGCGAAGGCGCCACCTTCGATCGCACGCAGGCCACGCAGTTGGCGGCGGTGCGTGCCTGGTCGGCCCGCACGCGTCGCGGCGATCGCATGGAGCTGGCGGAGGTGCCGGAGGAATCGCCCCTGTGGCCGCGCGTCACCTCCACGCCGGAGAATTGCCTGGGCGTGGAGTGTGCGTTCTATGACGACTGCCATGTGGTGAAAGCCCGCCGCGAAGCCCAGGAGGCGGACCTCGTGGTGGTGAATCACCACTTGCTGTTCGCCGACCTGGCGCTCAAACAGGAAGGCTTCGGCGAGATCCTGCCCGGCGCCAGTGCTTTCATCCTGGATGAGGCGCACCAGATTCCCGAACTGGCTGGCCAGTTCTTTTCGCAGAACATCAGCGCGCGCCAACTGAGCGAACTGGCTCAGGACAGCCTGGCCGAATGCAACGGCGTCACCGGTGCCATCAGCTTGCTGCTGGAGCCGGCCGAGGCGTTGCAGGATGCGATACGCAAAGTGCGCCTGGCCATGGATGGCCTGGCCGAACGCGGGCCGTATCACCAGCTGGAATCCAACGCGACCATTGACGAGGCCTTGCACGAACTGCGCGACGTGCTCGCCGCCTTCACCGATGTGCTGGCCTCGCAGGCGGATCGCTCGCGTGGTTTCTCCCATGCCCATGAACGCGCTGCCGTGCTGAGCGAACGTCTCGACCGTATCGCCGAACGCGACAGCGAGCGCGACGTGCGCTGGTACGAGTTGTTCCCGCGCGGCTTTGCGTTCTACGCGACCCCGCTGGATCTCGCCGCGCCGCTGCGCGCGATGCGCGAGCGCACGCATGCGGCGTGGGTATACACCTCGGCCACCTTGTCGGTGGCGGGCAGCTTCGATCACTTCGCGCGCCAGCTTGGGTTAGAGAATCCCCAGGTGCTGCACGTCGATAGTCCGTTCGACTACGCACGCCAGGCACTGTGCTATCTACCCGCCGGCTTGCCCGACCCCGCCGCGCGCGATTACACCGAGCGCGTCATCGATGCGGTGCTGCCCGTGCTGCATGCCTCGCACGGGCGCGCCTTCCTGTTGTTCACCTCGCATCGCGCCTTGCGCCGGGCGGCGGAGTTGCTGCGCGAGCGCGTGCCCTGGCCGCTGTTCGTGCAGGGCAGCGCGCCACGCCATCGCCTGCTGGAGGAGTTCCGGGCCAGCGGTCATGGCGTACTGCTGGGCGCGGCCAGCTTCTGGGAAGGCGTGGACGTGGCCGGCGAGGCTTTGAGCGTGGTGGTGATCGACAAGCTGCCGTTCGCCGCGCCGGACGACCCCGTGTTGCAGGCGCGCCTGGAGGCGCTGGAGCAGGCAGGCATCAACCCCTTCATGGGCTGGCAGGTGCCCAGCGCGGTGATCGCGCTCAAGCAGGGCGCCGGCCGCCTGATCCGCGATGTGCACGATCGCGGCGTGCTGGTGCTGTGCGATCCACGCCTGACCACCAAGGGCTACGGCCGCCTGTTCCTCGGCAGCCTGCCGCCGATGCCGCGCACGCGGGAGCTGGCCGATGTGCAGGCCTTTTTCGCCGACGACATCGCGGTGGCCCACTAAGCGCCTGTTCTCAATCGCCGCGTAGCCCGCGTTGTGTGGGTGTGCCCGTCAGGGAGCGGGGCGTGGCGACTCGCCTGACTGGCCGTCAGGTCGATGCGCGCAGTGGACACACCTGCACAACCTTTCGGGTCGGGGCAGATTCCCCAAAACGCAGCGTCATCACGCGGTGGTGTACGGACGTACACGCTCTCCTTCTTCCTTGATGAGCGCGCAAGCCGCTCCCGGTGCGAGCCACGCGGAGATGGAGAACAGGCGCTTAGGACTCCGTGACTTTGATCGTCATTCCTGCGAGCCCCAAAAAGGGCGGTAGGCGCAGGAATCCAGTGACTTTGCGCTTTACGATTGACAGGCGCTGGATGACCAGCCCTTCGGCTGTTGAAAGGCGCTTCCAGTTTTCGCTGGGATGGCGAGCGAAATGTCGGTTAACCCGACTTTCTTTAGTGCCGGCGCAACGCGGCGGGCCAGAGAGGGTTGCGTGAAGGTCGCCAACAGGCGCCAGGGCGTATGCTTGGCCGCTCCACCACCATGCGGGGCGAGCATCATGGCCAAGGTCATCGGCGTAGGCGGCATCTTCTTCAAGGCACGCGACCCCAAGGCGCTTGCCCAGTGGTACACCCAGCACCTGGGCTTGCCGGTGGAAGAGTGGGGCGGGGCACGTTTCGACGAAGACAACGCCCGGCCCGGTTACACCCTGTGGTCACCCTTCGCGGCCGACACCAGCTACTTTGGCCCCGGCCCGCAGACCTGCATGATCAATTTCCGCGTGGACGACCTGGACGCCTTGCTGGCGCAGTTGCGCGCGGCCGGCGTCGCCGTGGACGAGCGCGTGGAGGAAAGCGAATTCGGCCGCTTTGGCTGGATCACCGACCCGGAAGGCACCCGCGTGGAGCTGTGGCAGCCACCGGCGAACTGATCGGCGCCAGGATCGGTCGGCGGTCGGTCCCGAGGGCAAGTCCCGTACCCGCACCATCGTCGCCATTTGGGCCGGTACGTGCCGCCATCGGGCCGATTTGCGCCCGCTGCGCGGCCGCGCGGGGTGATGCCATGCGATGACGCCCATCGGGCGTCCGTGGGGCGGGCACGCCGCCCTGCGGCCCGCACCCGCTATCATGGAGCGATCATGAATCTGCTCGCCATCGAAACCGCCACCGAAGCCTGCTCCGTTGCCCTGATCCATGGCAACCAGGTCATCGCCCGCAGCGAAATCGCACCCAGACGCCACACCGAACTGGTGCTGCCCATGGCCGACGCCTTGTTGGCCGAGGCAGGCCTGAGCCGGCACGCGCTCGACGTCATTGCCGTGGGGCGCGGCCCCGGCGCCTTCACTGGTGTGCGATTGGGCATTTCGCTGGCGCAGGGTATGGCGCTTGCGCTGGACGTGCCGGTGGTGACCGTCTCTTCGTTGGCCGCGCTCGCTTTGGAAGCGCCGGAAGACGACGAAGCCATTCTTGCCGTGATCGACGCGCGCATGGGCGAGGTCTACGCCGCTAGTTATCGCCGCGATGGCCAGGGCGGCCTGATCGTCCTGGACGACGAACGCGTGTGCACGCCCACCGAACTGGTGTTGCCCGCCGCGCCGCACTGGCACGTGGTGGGCACCGGCTGGAACACCTATGCCCAGGTGCTGGGCGATCGCCTCACCGGTGCCGTGCGCAGCGCCAGCGGGCATGCTTATCCACAGGCCAAGCACGTGGCGGAGCTAGCGGCGCTGGAGTTTGCCGCCGGACGCGCAAGCGCGCCTGAGCATGCCCTGCCGGTGTATCTGCGCGACAAGGTGGCGCTGACCCTGGTGGAGCAGGGCAAGGCCTGACTTCAAGCTTGTCCAGCATCGCCGCGTGCCACGTGGCGACCCGAAGAGTTGCGCGGGCGGGCACTCCAACGCCGGGCAGGCGGCGCGAAGCTCGCGAGCAGGCTTAGAGCTTGAACAGCGGCTGCAGCGTGCGCGCCAGCCAGCCTGAAAAGCGCAGCGGCGCATCGGTGGCCGCCAGGCAGATGCACGGCACGCCAGGCGCAGTCACCGGTTGATGCTCCACATCCACATCCAGGTCCGCCACATCGCCGGGTGCAAAGTGCCCGAGTGAATCGTCGTATGCGCCCTGCAGGATCATGGTCAGTTCGTTGCCGCCATGGCTGTGCATCGGCACGCTGCGGCCTGGCGCGGTGCGCAGCAGCATGAGATGGCTGTCGGACACATCGGTGGCGCGAATATGGTGTACACCCGGGCCGATGAAACGCCAGTGCAGGCGGCTGTAGCGCTCGCCAAAGTACGGATGCAAGGCGGCCGGCAGCACGTCCGGGTCGTGCGGCGCTGGCGGCGCTACCGGCAAGGGCGATGCGTGCGCCTCGCTTGCTTGCAGGCGTTGCAGCAGGCGTTCGCGTGCGGAGAGCGACAACGCCGCGCCCTCCTGTTGCTGCATCAACTGGCCGCCGATGCGGTCGGCGTCGCGCAGTTGCTCGCGGCAGGCGCGACAGATGCTCAAGTGCGCCGACACCACTACCGCAAACGCGGTGGGCAGCGCACCGGCGGAATAGCCGATCAAGGTGGCGATATCGAGATGATGGTGCGGCTTCATGGTGTACGTCCCAACCCAAGCTGCAGCTTGGCGAAGGCGCGCCGCAGCGTGGACTTGACCGAACCCAGTGGCATACCCAGCTCCTGGGCGATTTCGCTGTGGCTCTTGGCTTCGAAATAAGACATGCGGATCAAGCGGGCCTGCGCCGCCGGCAAGGCGTCGATGGCCTGGCTCAGCCCGGCGTGATCGGTGAAGGATTCGGCGCTGCTGCCCGCCTCGTCCGCGTGCTCGTGGTCGAGCCAGTCCAGGCCTTCCTGGATAGGCAGCCAGCGCGGTTCGCCACGCATGCTGTCGATGTAGAGATTGCGCGCCACCCGAAACAACCACGTGGAAAGACTGGCGCGCGCCGGATCGAACAAGTCGGCGCGGCGCCATAGGCGCAGCATGGCCTCCTGCACCAGTTCCTCCGCTTGTGCGGCAGGCACGCTCAGGCCCAGCAGGTAGCGTTGCAGGCGCGGACCGAAATGGTCGTAGATGCGCATGAAGCCCTCCATGTCCCGGCGCGCGGCGACCGCGGCCATCTGTTCGGCCCAGTAGCGTGCGTCGTCGGCGGCTTGGCTGGCAGATGAGGACACGCGTCGCACCACCCCGAGGGGCGTCACCTTTTGGGCTGCGGGATCAGTGGGCATCATAACCAGGCTTCCACCCATCGGCGCACGCCCCGACCCGCCGCGCCCAAACAAGCCCGGCGCAAGGCGCCAGGGGCAGGGTCGTCAGGCGGGCGAGTGTGCGCGGCATGCAGGGTTTCCGGTGGTCTGATGCTTATACGCAAGCGCGCGCCGTTTGGATGCAGGGGCGGTCAGAGGCTAAACCGACGCTGAAACTGTCCTCTTGAAAGGCCGCGATGGCCCCTCATTTTTGCCTCGCCGGTCGCTTCGGGGCCGGCTCGTCGCGCCATCGGGCGCGACGCCAACATGTTGCTCATCAGAGGATATGGTTATGCGTACTGTTCTGGATCTCTCCCCGCTGCATCGCTCCAGCATCGGCTTCGATCGCGTGCTCGACCTGCTCGAAGCCGCGTCGCGCACGCAGCCCGGCGACAACTGGCCGCCGTTCGACTCGGTCAAGCTGAGCGAAGACCGCTACCGTCTCACCATGGCCGTGGCCGGCTTCAGCCGCGAAGACATCAACATCACCGTGCAAGCAAACATGCTCACCGTCAGTGGCGAGCGCAAGGGCGAGCAGGAAGGTGAAGTGCTGCACCGTGGCATCGCCAATCGCCCGTTCAATCGCCGCTTCGAGCTGGCCGAGCACATGCAGGTGACGGGCGCCAAGCTGGAGAACGGTCTGCTGGTGATCGAGCTCAAGCGTGAGGTGCCCGAAGCGTACAAGCTGCGTCGCATCGAGATCGGCAGCGACGCCGCCGTGTCGCCGTCGGTCAGCAGTATCCAGAGTCAGGCCGCCTGACCACCATTGGATCACGCGACATCGCGCTGATTCGCTGAACCCGAGGGTGACGGCTCTATGCCGTCACCCTCATTCGTTTTCAGTGTGATCCAATGCAATGCGATCCAAACGCCCTGTGCCTGCGTACACACGTTGAGGCGAGTCCGGGCCGCGACTTGGTCTTGCCGTCATCGCAACGCAGGAGAATGCCCATGTGGCGACGTGCCTTACCATGCTTGAGTGTGCTGGCCATGCTTGTGCCAGTGGCCTGGAGTCAATCGCTGCCGAACACGCCGGTACCGCAGTTGGATGTCGCGCGCTATCTCGGTCAGTGGCACGAAATTGCGCACCTGCCGATGTTCTTCCAGCGCCAGTGCGTGGACACCATCACGGCGACCTACCGTGCCGATGCCAACGGCGGCATCGCGGTACATAACGCCTGCCGTACGCATGACGGCAGCATGGATAGCGCCGACGGACAGGCGCGCCGCGTCGACGGTTCCCCTGGGGCACTGCAGGTGCGCTTTGCGCCGGCCTGGCTGAGCTGGCTGCCTTGGGTGTGGGCCGACTATTGGGTGATCGACCTGGACCCGGACTACCGCTGGGCCGTGGTCGGCAGCCCGAGTCGCCGCTACCTGTGGGTGCTCTCGCGCAGCCCCTCCATGTCGCGCAGCCAGTTCGAGCAGTTGCGCGAGCGCGCCGCGCGCCGTGGCTATCCGGTGGATCGGCTCGTCATGGCCGGGCCGCTGGAGTAGGTGTCCCGGGCCATTGCTGGGGTACCCGCCGCAACTGATGTATGTCATAGCCGAGCGACGCCACGCGCCGGCTCAGCGCGGTGTACTCGTCATCGGAAACGCTGGGCGTGCGGGCCATGATCCACACGTAGTCGCGCTTGTCGCGCGCAACGATCACGGCGCGGTAGTCCGGGTCCAGCCACGCGATGACATACTGCGCCTTGATCGGCCAGATAAACTGCATGCCCCAGATGGCGTTACCGCTATCGGGACGCACGGAGCCGACGGCGTGCATGGTCTTGGGTGTGCCGTCCGGCGAGTCCTCTCGATAGCTGAAGGTGGTTTGCACGCGCCCGTCGCTGCGCAGGGCATAAGACTCCACCGCGTTGCACGCGTCCCGCTCGAAGCGTGAAGGGATGGAGGCAATCACGTACCAGTCGCCCATGTAGCGTTGCAGGTCCACGTGGGCATCCGGCGTGATGGGCGCCTGCGCGGTGGCGCATCCGGCAAGGGATGTGATCGCGAGCAGGCTGGCGAGTAGCGGGCGAACGATGGCGCGCATCATGGCTCTCCTGGGCACCGGTTGAACATGTCATGGGGGCGTGCCTGCAGTGGGCACGTGTCTTTGACGGCTGACGCGCTCGCCTCGGAAATCGGTTGCTTCGCTAGGCGTGGCGCGCAAAGGAAGGTCTGATTAATCGACTTCTTGTTCGTCATTCCTGCGGAAGCAGGAATCCAGTGCCTTTACATTCAGAGGATTACAGGCACTGGATGACCAGCCCTTCGGCTGTTGAAAGGCGCTTCCAGCATTCGCTGGGATGACGATCAAAATCAGAGTTTCCCAAAGCGATAGTGGGCCACCAGCCATTCCTGCCCGTTGGCGTAGCCAAAGAGCTCCGCGCAGGCCATCCAGAACATGCGCCAGCGCTGGAACCACAAGGCGGCCAGTGCCGGGCTGCCGTAGGTTTGCGTGAGTACGGGGAAGATCGCTTCGCGCTGGCGATCCTGCTGGGCGAGCCACAGGTTGGCGGTGCGCTCGTAGTGCGTGCCGTCGACCAGCCAGCGTCGCTCGATGGCGAGGTCGCGCTGAAAGTGCAGCAGGGTATCGGCGGCCGGCATCATGCCGCCGGTGAAGAAGTGCCGTCCCATCCAGTTATCTTCGCCTTCGGTCTCAAAGGGGTAGGCCGCGTCCCGATGCGCAAAGATGTGCACGAACAACTTGCCACCGGGCCGCAGCCAGCTCCCGATGCGCGCCAACAGGCGCTCGTGGTTGCGCACGTGCTCGAACATCTCCACTGAAACGCAGCGGTCGAAGTGTTCGGCGGGGAGGTCGAGCTGGTTGATGTCGCAGGTGATCACCCGAACGTTGGATAGCCCCTTCTGCTCGCATGCCTGCATGATCCATTGGCGCTGCGAGTGCGAATTGGACACGGCGGTGATGCGCGAACCCGGATAGCGTTCGGCCAGCCACAGCGTGAGCGAGCCCCAGCCGCAACCCAATTCCAGAATATCCAGGCCGTCGCTGAGTTGGGCGCGCTGGGCATACAGCTCCAGCATCGCCAGCTCCGCATCGGCCAGCGTGGTGTCGGCGGTGGGAAAGTAGCAGGAGGAGTATTTCAGGCGAGGCCCCAGGCAGTGCTGGAAGAACGCCGTTGGCACTTCGTAGTGCTGGGTGTTGGCCGCCTCGGTCTCGATGGCGATGGGGCCGCGTCGTAGTTGGGCAATCCATTGCTGGTGGCGCTCCTGCATGGCATCCATGCCACCGGCGTGAATCTCGCGCAGCCGTTGGGCGCACAAGTGACGAATGCCTGCACGCAGCAATGCGTCGGGCACCAGGCCACGCTCGGCCAGGCCAAGCCATCCGGGGGCGGGGCGATCGGACAGCAGTTCGGTGCGATCGGTGAGTACGGTGCTCATGGCGCGCTCCTTCACATCTTGGGAAACCAGGGGAACAGCATCGGCGTGCGGCGTTGGTAGTCGCGGTAGTCCTCGCCTCGCGTGCGCAGCGCTTGCGCCTCGGTGAACGGCACGCCGCTGATCCAGCGCAGGAATACGTACATCACCACGGGGCCGCTCCAGGCCAGCCACCACAGCGGCGAACCCACCGCCAGCGCCACGTAGGCGAACCAATGCAGCCACTCGAAGAAATAGTTGGGGTGGCGCGAATAGCGCCATAACCCTTGTCGGCAAGTACGGCCACGTTGGTCGGGGTCGGCACGGAAGCGCGCCAGTTGGCGATCGGCCAGCGCTTCACCGGCCACGCTGACACACCACAGCGCCACGCCCAGCGCGATCCACCCGGTGAAGAGCGGCCGAGGGTTGGCCGCTACGGCCATGAAAGGAAGCGCGAAGAGCAGCACCAGGCCCGCCTGTGCCATGAAGAATGCGAAGAACTTCGGCTGGCTGCCGTGCCAGTGCGCGCGCAATTGGCGATAGCGCCCATCCTCGGCCTCATGGCGCACGCGTTGCGATAAGTGTCCCGCCAGGCGCAGCGACCAGACGGTGGCGAGCACCGCCAATACGGCGCGGGGCAGCGGCGCACCACGGCCGGTGGTGACCATCAGCAAGGCCGCGATGCCCAAGCCCAACGCCCATAGCACGTCGACGATGCCTGCATTCGCATGCCTTCGCTGCCACTGCCAGCCCGCGGTCATCACTGCGGCCATGATGGCTGCAAGCAGAGCCATTTGCTGAGCGTAGTTCATGCGTGTCCCACCTTCATTTCCTGGTGCCAGCGCAAGGAGAGCTGGCCGAGCAAGGGCAGTGCGAGTGCCCAGCACAGCGCGATCCAGCCGAGGCCCAGCGCTTCGGGCGTGCCAAACTTCACGGCCTGCCAGCCGCGTGCCGCGGCCAGATACGCCATCGGCGCGCCCAGGGCGCCGAGCAGGGCGGCCAGCCATGGGCGTTGCCGGAGCACCGCCAGCGATCGATCGATGGTGGTGGCGAAACACAGCCACAGCATGAGGATCCACCACGGTGCGCCGTGGGGCGGTAGGGCAGGCGCGGACGAGGCATAGCGCAGCCAGCCGCTGGCCGCGGCCACGCCATCCACCAGCACGCCGCACAGGAGCGCGGCCAGCAGCAAGCGCAGTTCCACGCCACGCGCATGGCTGGCGAGCAGCTGCCAGGCCACAAAGCAGACGCCTGCCGCCATACCCAACCAAAGATGATCGCGCGCGGCACCCCACACCAGCAGCAGCCAGGTGAGCTGATAGCCGACCAGGTTGCCCCAGAATCTCATGCTGTGCGGCCCCCTTCGCGAGCAGTCCACCGGCTGGTGGCGGGGCGTGCGCCTGGCCGAGCAAACAACAGATGCGAGACGCCGATGGCACGTTCCTCGAAGCCGCCTTCGCAGTAGGCAAGGTAGAACTCCCATAGCCGCAGAAAGCGCTCATCGAAGCCCTGCGCGCGGGCCTCGGGCAGACGTGCCAGGAAACGCTCGCGCCACGCGCGCAGCGTGCGTGCGTAGGACAACCCGAAATCCTCCTGATGCACCAAGGCCAGGTCGCTGGCGCGGGTCTTGGCTTCGAGCATCGCGCTGAGTGAAGGAATGAAGCTGCCCGGGAAAATGTGCCGCTTGATGAAATCCACCGAGCGCAGCGCCTGGGCGTAGCGGTGATCCTCGATGGTGATGGCCTGCACCAGGGCCAGGCCATCGGGCTTGAGCAGCTCGGCGAGCTTGGCGAAGTAGGTGTCCATGTAACGCGCGCCGATGGCCTCGATCATCTCGATCGACACCAGGCGGTCGTAGCGGCCTTCGAGGTCGCGATAGTCGCGTTTGAGCAGCGTGATGCGATGCCCAAGGGCCGCTTGTGCCACCCGGCGCGACGCCAGTGCGTACTGTTCTTCGGAGATGGTGGTGGTGGTGACGTGGCAGCCGTAGTAGCGCGCCGCGTGCAGCGCAAAGCCGCCCCAGCCGGTGCCGATCTCGATGACGCGCTGACCCGGCTTGAGGTCCAGCTTGCGACAGATTACGTCCAGCTTGCGCGCGGATGCTTCTTCCAGGGTGTCTTCCTCGCGCGTCCAAAGCGCCGAGGAGTACATCAGGTCGTCGGAGAGGAATAGGCCGAAGAACGCGTTGCCCAGATCGTAATGGGCAGCGATGTTGCGTCGGCTGCCCGCGCGCGTGTTCTCACGCAGGGCATGCCACAGGCGCATGAGCGCGCCGCCCACGCGCGCGCTGCCGGTTTCCATGCTGTCGAGCAGATCGCGATTGCGCACCAGCAGGCGCACCAGCGCGACCAGGTCGTCGCAACGCCAGTGGCCCTCGCCATAGGCCTCGCCGGCGCCCACGCTGCCGTTGAGCGCGAGCATGCGATAGAAACGTGGATCATCCACGCGCAGGTTCGCATGCAGTTGCTCGTCGGTTGCCTGCGCGTCGCCCACGGTGTGCGTGGACAAGCCATCGGCGATGGTGAGGCGCCCGTAGCGCAGGGCCTGCATGGCGTCGAGCAAGCGCTGGCGCAGCCATCGGTCTGTCGGGCCGATCTCGGGTACGGGCGTGCTGGACAAGCGCGGCTTGGCAAGCTCGGTCATGGGTGTTCTCCCTGGGTAGCGGGGTGCGGGCGGCTCGTTGCCTGAGCAACGGACTGCTCGCCGGGATGGTCGTGAACGGGGGTGCGCTTGAGCCACAGGCGCAGGGCCTGCCAGTGGATGGCGCCGATCACCTGCGCCGTCATCACGGGGTAGCGCCACAGCACACGGGCAAGGTTGCGCCCATCGAGCGGCCGGCGCTGCAACGCCAGGGTGGCATCGAACTCGCGATGCGTGTCGCGACACACATTCATGTGCACGCGCAGGTCATCGGCGGGCGGAGTGAAGCGCCAGTCGTAGGAGCGCTCCATGGCCATGAAGGGCGACACGTGGAACTGCTTGTCGAAATGCCACGCAAACGCGCGTCCATGGCGCTCTGCATCCGCGGCCTCAAGCACGTAGGCATGACGTTCGCCCCAGGGCGTGTTGGTGATTTCCGCGACGATGGTGTCCAACGTCACGCCGTCGGGCGCATAGCAGTAGTAGAACGTGACGGGGTTGAATACGTAACCCGCATAGCGGGGGTGCGTGAGCATGCGGATCGGGCCGCGTGGCCAATGACCGGTGTCGCCATACACGCGCTGGCGTACGGCATCGGCCAGCGGCATCTCGATGGGGCCCAGGTAATCACTGCGACGCCACTCGGCAAGGTTGGGGCGACCGATCGACCACAGCCAACGATCACGGAACACGTTGTCCAACTCGTCCAGGTCGAGATAGAGCTGAGCCATCCGGTAGGTGAACGCGTGCGGCCGAGGCGCGTGGCGGCGATGCGTCACGCGGCCTTCGTAGATGGCACTGGCGAAGGTGCTCATGCGGATGCCTCCACGGCATGCGGGCGCGTGCCCACCGCGGAGGCGTCGATGGCGTCCACGACTTCCATGGCGCTGCGAATACCGTCCTCGTGGAAACCCCAGCCCCAGTACGCGCCCGCGAACCAGGTGCGCCGATGCCCCTGAATTTCGTGCTTGCGCGCCTGTGCCGCGACGGAGCCGGCCGTGTACACCGGGTGGTGATAGCGCATGCGGCGCAAAACCTTGGCCGGATCGATACGGTCGGTCTGGTTGAGCGAGACGATAAAAGGCTCGGGTGCATCCAGTGCCTGCAGCAGGTTCATGCAGTAGCTCACCGTGCAGGCGGCTTCGGGGTTCCGTGGCACATAAGCGTTCCACGCGGCCCAGGCCTTGCGTTGGCGAGGCAGTACGCGTGCGTCGGTGTGCAACACCGTGTCGTTGGCCTGGTACGGCATGGCGGCAAGAATGTCGTGCTCGCGCTCGCTGGGGTCAGCCAGCAGCGACAGCGCCTGATCGCTGTGGCAGGAGAGCACCACGTGATCGAAGCGCTCCGAACCGTATCCGGTGACGATCTCCACATAATCGTCGTAGCGATGGATGGTATGGACCGGGCAGCGAACGCGTTCATCGACCTGCCAGCGCGCGCGCATGGCCTGCACATACGTGGCCGAGCCACCACGAACGACACGCCATTCCGGTCGGCCGGCGACTTGCAGCATCTGGTGATTGGCCATGAACTGCACGAGGTATCGTGCAGGAAAGGACAGGATCTGCTGCGCGGGCGAGGACCACAGTGCCGACGCCATGGGGATCAGGTGCAAGTCACGAAACGTGGCGCCATAGCGATGCTGCTCCAGGTAGTCGCCCAGGCTTGGCCCTGCGCCTTCGCCCTGCAGCAGCGCTGGCGCCTCGCGATAGAAGCGCAGCAGATCGCGCACCATGCCGAGAAAACGCGGCGATACCAGATTTCGGCGCTGGCAGAACAGGCTGTCGAGCGTGGTCGCGTTGTACTCCAGACCGCTGGCCTCGCTGTGCACCGAGAAACTCATCGTGGTGGGCTGGGACACTACGCCCAGGGCGTCGAACAGGCGGTTGAGCCGTGGGTAATGCGCCGGGTTGTGCACGATGAAGCCGGTATCGACGCGATACAGTTTCCCGTGACGCGCGATGTCGTGCGTGTGCGTGTGCCCACCGAGATAATCGTTGGCCTCGAACAGCGTGACTTGATGATGCTGCGAGAGGTACCAGGCGCTGGCGAGCCCCGCGATACCCGAGCCGACGATGGCAATGCGCATGCTCAACCCTCCCGCTTGCGCAGCACCCAGGCGGGCACGGGCTTAAGATCCCAGACCAGACCTAGGGCGGCCATGAGACGCAAGCCGTACCAGGTAAGGTCGATCTCCCACCAGCGGAACCCCTGCCGGGCCGATCCAGGGTAGTAGTGATGATTGTTGTGCCAGCCTTCGCCAAAGGTGATCAGGGCCAGCCAGACGTTGTTGCGGCTGTCGTCGCGAGTCGGGAAGCGGCGGCGCCCAAATCGATGGGCCAGGGAGTTGATGGTCACCGTGGCGTGGAACAGCACCACGGTCGATACGAAGAACCCCCACACCAGCATCTGCGCCCCACTGGTACCCCAGGACGGAGCCAGCCATTGCAGCAGCGCACCCAGGAAAAATAGCGCCACGGCCAACGCCACCGGTACCGCTATGTCATAACGATCGAGCCAGCGCAGCTCCGGGTAGAGCGCGAGGTCCGGCACGCGCGATGCATCGGTGCGAAAGGCTGCGGGCGTGAGGAACCAGCCGGCGTGACTCCACGCAAAGCCGTGCACCGTGGGGGAGTGCGGGTCTTGCGCGGTGTCGGCATAGCGGTGATGGTGCCGGTGGTGGGCTGCCCACCACAGCGGCCCGCGCTGCACGCAGGAGGCGCCGATCAGTGCGAACACGAACTGCACAGCGCGCGAGGTGCGAAAGGCGCGATGCGAAAAGTAGCGGTGATAGAACCCGGTGAGCGCGAACATGCGTAGCGCATAAAGCGCCGCCGCCACGCCCAGGGCGATGGGCGAAACACCGACCCAAAGCACGGCGACGCAGGCCAGATGCATGGCGATGAAGGGGCCGGCTCGCAGCCAGTCGATGCGATCCGGTCGATCCGCCGAGTCCGCGTTGACCTGCGTGTCGAACCACAGGCGAATACTGGCGATGCGGCGAAAGCTGCTGCTCGCGGGCTCCGCGTTGCGTGGCAATGGGGTGTGCATCTGCGGGTCCTTGGCGCCAGTCAAAGGTCTATACGGCGCGAGGATGGATTTGGATGCATCGCCGGACTCAGTCCGGGCAGCGACTGGCCAAGGGCGTCGCCAGTGCGTTCATCACTTCGGTGTGATTGGGCGCGGGCTGCTCGCCGCTGGGCGGGAACTCGATGCGCACCCGCTGGCTGTGGCCGTTGGCATCACGGATGTTGCTGATGCCGTCGAATCGCAGCAAGCGCTGGTTGTTCACCGCATAGACCAGCTCCACACTGGGAGCGAGCTTGCCGAGCCAGCCATCCAGGCTCATGCGCAGGCGTTGCACGGATGCCGCGTCGGCGCGTCCGTCGGCCACCGGGCGAAGGCGCAGCGTCAGCTGGTCCAGGCGGGAGGGCACGATAAAGTCGGCGCGCAAGCCGTCGGGTTGCCGCAACTGGCTCCAATGGCCCCGCACGAAGTCGTCGAAGCCGGCATCGATCACGGTATCGGGTGAAGGGGTGAGCGTGGCGGTGTCCGGCGGAGCGTCATGATGGCGCTTGGCATATACCTGCAGCTGCCCGTTCGCCTCCCGGCGCACGCCTTCGCGATAGCCGTCCCGGCCATCCTCGAAGGCGTACTCGGGTGCCCAGGGCACTTGCCCGTAGCGAACCCACTTGCGTGCGAATGCCGTGCCATCGCTGCAGCGGTAAAGCACCAGGCGCGTGCGAGTGCCGCGATCATCGAACAACCAATGTTCCTCGCGATAGCGCACGGCATTGCCATTCTGGGCATAGGCCACGCCGACGTAATGCCGATCGGCGGCGGCGAGTTTCCCCGCGCTGCTAAACGCCAGCACCACCAGCAGGGCCGTGCGGATGCCGGCGCCTGGGCGCGGCATGGCGAAAGGGCGGTTGGGAGCGGTCATCGCCAGGTATCGCGTTGGGGTTATGGAGCCGATACGTGGTTTGGCGTGTTCTGGATTCCCGATGCTTCATTCGGCGTCCTGACCGGCATACGCCGGGTTCTTGTAAACCTGCCGTACCGGAGGGCATAGTCACCGGGCAGTACGGCAATGTCGGGAGAACACATGCGGGTCCGCCTGGAAGATGTAGCGCGCGCGACGGGAGTCTCGCCCAAGACGGTGTCCCGCGTGCTCAACGAAGAGGCGTCGGTGAAGGAGTCCACGCGCCAGAAGGTGCTGGCGGCGATGGAGTCGATGAACTACCGACCCAGCCCGGCAGCTCGTGGGCTGGCGGGCAGCCGCTCGTCCCTGGTGGCGATGCTGTACGACAACAACGACAACCCGGCTTCCACGTATCTGGCCGAGATCCAGGATGGCGTGCTCGACGCCTGCGACGCCCATCGCTTCAGCATGATGGCGTGCCCCTTGCGCATGCGCGGCAAGGATTTCATCCGTCGCGTGGACGCCCTGGTGCACGATCACCACATCGAGGGCGTCATCGTCACGCCGCCGCTGACCGATCATGCGCCGCTGTTGCAACGCCTCAAGGAGCTGGGTGTGCCGCATGCCAGCATTTCGCCGCTGCAGCGCGAGCACGTCATCGGCGTTTGCATGGACGAGCAGCAGGCGGCCAAGGCGCTGGTAACGCACCTGATCGAGCTGGGGCACCGGCGTATTGCGCATATCGTGGGTATCGCCAATCACGGCGCCAGTCGTTGGCGCCTTGCCGGTTACAAGGACGCGCTCGCCGCCGCCCGTATCGATTTCGACCCGCAGTACGTGTTGCAGGGCGAGTTTTCGTTTGGTTCGGGCGTGTTGGCCGCCCGTCAGTTGTTCGACCTGCCCGAACACCCCACGGCCATTTTCGCGGCCAACGACGACATGGCGGCGGGCGTGATGTGGGCCGCCAACGAGCGGGGACTCAAGCTGCCACGCGACTTGTCGGTATGTGGGTTCGACGACACCCCGTTGGCCAGTCAGTTGTGGCCGCCGTTGACGACAGTGCGCCAGCCGAGCCGCGAAATGGGCAGGCTGGCCACCCAGCAGTTGATGGATCTCCTACGTGGGCGTGGTTCGGGCTTGCTGGTGCAGGTGCCTTACGCGCTGCAATTGCGCGAGTCGACGGCGAAGGCGCCGTAAGTTTCTCGGGCAGCGGGCAGTGATGCCCTTCTGTCGGCCAGGTGCTGGTCGGTCACCTATTCATCTCCTCATGCCTAGCTAAAACATAAGTTATTTCAAGTAGTTGTATGGATTTTGCGGGCTGCTGCATCGCAAATTGACAGCGCTGTCATTTCTGTCAGGCTGTTTCGCACGGGCTCCACGGGGGAGGCCGCCTTGGCCTGTGGAGAGAACCGTGCTGGCGTCTGTTCGTCGTTTGCGATGTGCCCCAACCCTGCTGGCGGCCTTGTTGGCTGGCGCAACCGGAGGTGCGGCCTGGGCCGCTACCACAGCCTCCATCCACCCGGCGCTTTGGCCGCGCGCGACCTGGCCATTGCCGGCCGACGCGGCGCTGGAGCGGCGCGTGGCCGCGTTGATGGCGAAGATGACGGTGGAGGAAAAAGTTGGCCAGTTGATCCAGGCCGATATCCTCAGCGTGACGCCCGACGACGTACGCAAGTATCGCCTTGGCGCGATTCTGGCCGGCGGCAATTCCAAGCCGGGCGGTGCCGTGACCGCCACGGTGGCGCAATGGCAGGCCCTGTCCGAGGCGTTCTATCGCGCCGCCATGGCGCCGGTGGCCGGGCACGTGGCGATTCCACTGCTGTTCGGCGTTGACGCCGTGCATGGTCACAACAACGCCGTCGGCGCCACGCTGTTTCCGCAGAACGTCGGTCTGGGCGCCGCACATGATGCGGATTTGATTCGGCAAATTGGCGAAGCCACCGCGGCCGAAGTGCGTGCCACGGGCATCAACTGGAGTTTCGCACCCACGCTGGCCGTGCCGCAGGACGTGCGTTGGGGGCGTTCGTACGAGGGCTATTCGCAGGACCCGAAGCTGGTGGCGTCATACGCCGGGGCGATGGTCGAAGGATTGCAGGGCAAAGTAGGGACGCCGCAATTCCTGGATGGTGAGCATGTGGTGGCATCGGCCAAGCACTTCCTTGGCGATGGCGGCACGCTCAACGGCAAGGACCAGGGCGATGCGCAGATCAGCGAGGCGGCGCTGCGTGATGTGCACGCGGCGGGCTATCCGCCGGCCATCGAGGCGGGCGTGCAAACGATCATGGCGTCGTTCTCCAGTTGGAACGGCGAGAAAATGCATGGCAACCGTGCCTTGCTGACCGACGTGCTCAAGCAGCGCATGGATTTTCAAGGTTTCGTGGTGGGCGACTGGAACGCGCACGGGCAGGTGCCTGGTTGCACCAATGAGGATTGCCCCGTCGCGATCAATGCGGGGCTGGACATGCTGATGGCGCCGGACAGTTGGCGCGGCCTTTACGAGCACACGCTGGCCGAGGCGAAGGCCGGCACCATTCCGATGTCTCGCCTGGACGATGCGGTGGCACGCATTCTTCGGGTGAAGTTTCGTGCGGGCCTGTTCGAACAGGGCGCACCATCGGCGCAAACGCTGGTAAAGAACGCTACGAGCGTGGTGGGCAGCCCGGCGCATCGGGCGCTCGCGCGCCGCGCGGTTCGCGAGTCGTTGGTGTTGCTCAAGAACGACGGCGGCTTGCTGCCGCTCGATCCTCGAAAGCATGTGCTCATCGCCGGCGACGCGGCAGACAGCGTGCCGCGCCAGAGTGGCGGCTGGACGCTCAACTGGCAAGGCACCGGGCTCAAGAGCAGCGATTTTCCGGGTGCGCAAACCATCGGTGCGGGCATCGTGGAGCAGGTGCGTGCAGCGGGTGGCCGGGCGTGGATCGATGCGGATGGTCGCTACACCACCAAGCCTGATGTGGCCGTCGTCGTGTTCGGCGAAGATCCCTATGCGGAATTCCAGGGCGATTTGCCCAACCTCCTGTATCGCCCGGGCGACGACCACGACCTTGCCCTGCTGCGTCGCCTGCGTAGCGAGGGCATTCCGGTGGTTGCTGTTTTCCTGAGTGGCCGGCCGCTGTGGGTGAACCGCGAACTCAATGCGGCAAATGCCTTTGTCGCCGCCTGGCTACCCGGTAGCGAAGGCGGTGGCGTGGCCGATGTGCTCCTGCGTACGCGAGATGGCCAGATTGCCCATGACTTTCACGGCACGCTGGCGTTCGCGTGGCCACGCACGGCCGTCGCGGGTGAGGGCACACCGCAGTTCGCTCTGGGTTACGGCTTGCGATATGGCGACAAGCGTAGCTCGCCGCCGCTGCCGGAAAACTCCGGCATTCAGGGCGAGCAGATTCCGATCGGGCATTACCTCGATCGCGGCAAGCCCATTCATGGCTATGCGTTTGCACTGGTCGATGCCCAAGGGCAGGCGGTGCCCGCGGACGTATCACGGGCGACCACGGCGGACGGCGGACTGCAGATGAGTGGCATGGACTATCGGGCGCAGGAGGATGCCCGACAGTTCCGATGGCAAGCCGCTGGGGGCGAGCTTGTGATCCAGGCGCATGCGCCGCTCGATCTGGATCGCCAAACCAACGGCGACGTGTTGCTGGTCACGACTCTGCGAGTGGACGCCATGCCCAGTGGCGATGCCTGGATCGCCATGGGGTGTGGCAGCGGCTGCGAAGGACGCGTGCCGTTGGCCAAGAGCTTGGCGGTGCTGCCACCGCATGCCTGGGTGCGTCTGGGCGTGCCGCTCAAATGTTTTCGGGCCGCCGGCGCGGACATGCATCGCATCGATCGACCCTTCGTGATGGCTGGTAGCAAAGGAAGCGATTGGGCACTGACGCGCGTGGCGCTTGGCACGGAGGTCGATCAGGTCGTCGATTGCCCACGTTGATGGCCTCGCTCGCCGACACTGCGCATGGGTGAGTCGATGGGGTTTTGAGGGTGTGCGCCGGCACAAAAACGGTAACGGCGCGCGGGACGTCCATCTGCTGTGCACCAAAAGCGTGGTGTTGCAGCTTGCCTGATGGGCTTGGAAGTGTGCTGTAGCAAGGGTTTGGCGGTATGCGACAGGCGTGTTGCCGCGCGTCAAGCTTCTACGAAGGAACCGGTCTATCATCACGAATGACAGCGCTGTCATTTATGAATTTGACAGCGCTGTCATTTGGGGTGGGGATCGACGGGTCGCCGCAGGGGGCGGTGACGAACAACAATCCGAACGATGCTTAGAGGGGAAGCCACATGAAGTTGCGCTATTCGGCGTTGTATATCGCCATGTCGCTGGTACTCGCCCCGGGCGCGTTGCTGGCGGAGGATCAGGCGGCGACGCCGGCAGGTTCTTCCGCACAGAACGCCTCGCCGGCGACCGAAAAGAAGGTCAAGCAACTCGACGCCATCGAGGTCAGTGCGACCAAGCGCGAGACGCCACTGCAGAAAACCGCCGTGGCCGTGAGTGCCATCACGCCCGATACGCTCGACAAAGAGCGTGTGATGACGGTGCAGGATCTCACCAAGCTGGTACCAGGCCTGCAAGGCACCAGCGAAGGCGACCACGGCGTAGTCACGTTGACGTTGCGTGGCATCGGCAACGACAGCGCCAAGACCGAATATGCCGACCCCGAAGTGGCCACCTTTGTCGATGGCGTGTATGCGCCGCGCGCCGAAACAGCGGCCAGCCTGTTGCTCGACATGGATGGCGTGGAAGTGCTGCGTGGGCCGCAAGGCACCCTGTGGGGGCGCAATTCCACGGCCGGCGCAATCAGCTTCCAGACCGCCAAGCCAGACATCAACGCCGGCTTCTACGGCAATGCGCAGGTAGAGGCGGGCAATTACAACCAGGTCGGTGCGCGCGCTGCCTTCAACCTGCCCATCAGCAGCACGTTCGCCATGCGCGTAGCGGTGGTGCATCAGCAGCACGACGGCTACGTGGACTATCAGAACCCCTCCACCGAGCTGCCGAGCGTGGCACAGCAGCAGGCTAGTTATCTGGCCTCCGGCGGCAACCCTGCCAAATTCCAGCCGATCAATCCCGACCAGTTCATCCATGGCGGGCAGAAGTACAACGCGCAGGATCAATCGGCCGCGCGCGTCAGCGCGCTGTGGCAACCGAGCGATGCGTTCAAGTGGAACATCTCCTACGAGTACTTCGTGGATCGCGGCACGCCCAACCTCAGCCTGATGCAGACGCCGCGAGCAGGGCAGGACTTCTGGTCCGCGTTGATCGACGTGGCGCCGTACCTGGATCGCACCTCCAAGACGCTGCGCAGCCGCATGGACTGGAACATCAACGACGGCGTGCAGTTGAGCTATATCGCCGGCTACAACCGCTACTCCGGCAAGAGTGACTTTGACCAGGACGTGGGCGTCAGCGTGCCCACCAGCTTCACTACTGGCGGCGTGTACCAGGACGATCGCACCAACTACTCCAACTACAAGAACTGGAGTCAGGAGGTGGACCTCAAGTCCACCGGCAAGCAGACGCTGGACTGGATCGTTGGTGCGTACTACGCGTACGAAGACAACAACATCCGCTTCGACATCCCCATCATGAATGGCACCCAGTACGGTTCAGTGAACTGGCAGGGCTCCTTCATCCAGCCCAAGGAAACGGTGAAGTCCTCGGCCATTTTTGGCCAGGCCACCTGGAACCTCAGCGACCACTGGCGCCTCACTGGCGGCGCACGCTGGTCGCACGACAACAAGGCCAACGATGGCGGCGTGAACTGGGGTTGGAACTACGACCCGAACGTGCCGCAGGTGCCGATCTCTCCGGGCGTGTATCCGGCACCCTCCAACGGCTTCAACGTATCCACCTACAACACGGCCAGCTACAGCAAGAGCAAGGTCACCTGGCTGGCACGCGTGGATACCGACGTGGGCGAGAACGGCTTGCTCTATGCAAGCGTGTCCACCGGCTACAAATCGGGCGGCACGCAGGACGGCGGTGCGCTGTACAAGCCCGAGTCCCTCACCAACTATGAAATCGGCAGCAAGTTCAGTTTCCTCGATGGCCACATGACGTGGAACTCGGCGATCTACTACGAGGATTTCAAGAACTTCCAGCTCTCCGCGCCCATCACCTATCCCGACGGCAATCATGGCCTGGGCTTCTCCAATGTGGCGGGTAGTACCAAGGTGCTGGGCATCGAGTCGGAACTGGCCTATCAGCAGAAGGACGATCGCTTCAACCTGGTGTTCTCGGCCATTCCCAAGAAGACGCTGGGCACGCTGATCTACGCGGGGAGCAACGATTACCAGGGGCTGCCCGCATGCCCGCCGGCTTCGAATCTCTCCAGCTGCATGAACGTGACGGGCAACGACCTGCCGCATGCGCCCAATGTGTCACTCACGGCCATCTACGAGCACGATTTCCATCTCGGTAATGGCGGGCGCCTCACGCCGCGCGTAAGTGCGCAATACCAGAGCGCGCAATGGTTGAGCTATTTCAACCTCGGCGACGGCGACAAGCAGAAGGCGTACACGCGGGGCGACCTGGCGTTGCGTTACACCGAGCCGGGCGACAAGTGGTGGGTCAATGCGTATGTGCAGAACGTTGCCGACGGCAAGGTGCGCACCAGTGCGGGCCGCTTCCAGATGCCGGATGGTTCGTTCCAGTACGTCTCCCAGTACCTCGCGCCGCGGACCTATGGCGTGCAGTTGGGTGTCTGGTTCTGATGAACACTTTGGGTGGCGCTCCGGGTGCCTTACGCCGCCCACCTTTTGCCGTTCCACGAACAGCACCAGGGAAGGCGCTGTCTCCCTCCCCGTGAATGGCGCTTTGCCGGGCTCGTCTGGAGCGGCCCGGCAACTCTTTATGACGCAAACACACGCCGCGCCAAGTTGCGCGCGATGGGGGCAAGCATGGCGCGCATCAGAAAGGTACTGATCGTCGGCGGTGGCACGGCCGGCTGGCTGGCAGCGTGCTACCTGGCCAAGGCGGTGAACGCGCGTGATCCCAACAGCGTGCAGGTGCACCTGGTGGAGTCGAGCAGCATCGGCCTGCTCGGGGTGGGGGAGGCCACGTTTCCGTCGATACGCGGCACGCTCTCGGCTATTGGCCTGGACGAGCGGCGCTTTCTGGTGGGCGCCACGGCCACCTACAAGCAAGGCATCCACTATCGGCACTGGGTGCGGCCGCCAGGTGCGCCGGGCCCGGATCATTTCTTTCATCCCTTCAGCGTGCCCAGCCAGCGTCCGGGTGGGCCGGAGCTCTTGCCTTATTGGCTGCTCGGTTGCGCGCCCGAAGGGGTGTCGCTGGCTGACGCCGTCACCATGCAGAGCCTGCTGGTGGCGCACGGCAAGGCGCCCAAGCGTGCGAGTGATGCCGATTACCAGGGGCCCATGAATCATGCGTTTCATTTTGACGCGGCGCAGTTCGCACGCGTGCTGGCCGAGCATGGGCAGGCATCGCTGGGCGTGCACCGGCACGTTGCCACGGTAGAGCGCACCGAACTGGACGAGCACGGCGCCATTGCCCGGGTGATCACCACGGAGCTCGGCGCGCTCACCGCAGACCTGTATGTGGATTGCACGGGATTGCGTGGCGCCCTCATCGGCGGTGCGATGGCCTCGCCGTTCCGCAGCCGTCGCGATGTGCTGTTCGCCGACCGCGCCGTGGCCATGCAGGTGCCTTACGAGCGCGCTGATACGCCCATTCCCTCGTACACCATTTCCACCGCGCAAGAAGCAGGCTGGATCTGGGATATCGGGCTGCAGAGGCGGCGTGGCGTGGGCTACGTGTATTCGTCGCGGCACACCGACGACGTGCGCGCCGAGCAGGTGTTTCGTCGGTATTTGGGTGCCGCTGCCGATGGCCTCAAGGCCATGCACATTCGGTTCGAAACGGGCTATCGCCCGGAACACTGGCGAAAGAACTGCGTGGCGGTAGGCCTGGCCGGTGGCTTCGTGGAGCCGCTGGAGTCCACGGGTATCGCACTGGTCGAGCTGGCGACGTATCTCCTGACGCACCTGCTGCCGGGCGACACGGACGACATGGCCAGCGCCGCCCGCCACTTCAACGACATGATGGTGGCGCGCTATGACCGCATCATCGATTTCATCAAGATGCACTACTGCCTGAGCCAGCGTCGCGACTCGGCGTTCTGGATCGACAACACCGACGCCGCCAGTATCCCCCAGACGCTCAAGGACAAGCTGGCGCTATGGAAGCACCGCCCGCCGCATCGCCTGGATTTCGTCAGCGACCTGGAGATGTTCCTGGTTTCGAGTTGGCAGTACGTGCTTTATGGCATGGAGTTCAAGACCGACCTTACGCCCAGCCGCAGCGCCTATCCGCACATGGACGAGGCACGGCGCGAGTTCGCCATGATCCAGCAAGTGGCGGCGCATGCATTGAACGATCTGCCGGATCATCGCGCATTGGTGGAGCAGTGGTGCGCTGAGTTTGAACAGCGAGCAGAACGGCAGCGCGTTACGGCGGCTTGAGCCAGGTTGCCGGCGACCTTAACCGGCCTTGGCCTTGCGCTTGGCCGCCGGTTTGCGCCCGACCACCTGCGCCTTGTACGACTGCATGATGGCCGGCAGCAGGCCCGGGAAGCGCTGGGAGATTTCCTCGCAGCGCGTGGTGTTGAACATTTCCACGCCGCGACGCTCGCTGCGCACCAGCCCGGCCTCGCGCAGGGCGCGAAAGTGCTGGGACAGGGTGGATTTGGGAATATCGCGGTCTTCCATTTTCAGGAAGGCCGAGCAGGTGTTGGCCGCATCCGCACAGGCCAGCTGCGCATAGATGGCCGCGCGGGTGGGGTCGGACAACGCATGGAGGATGCCCTCCACGGTCACGTCGTCCATCGAGGGATGGGTAAGGGGGCGCATGGGGCCATTCTACCAGCCCTTGAAAACTAGTTCATAAGTTCGTATGTTGCGAACTATGGGAGTTGTTCAGCTCCCTGGCTTCATTCCCTCCCCAACATCAGGAACTGTCATGAGCAAGCTCAAGGGTAAAGTGGCTGTGGTTACCGGCGCCTCCAAGGGCATTGGCGCGGCCATCGCCAAGACGCTGGCGGCCGAAGGCGCCGCCGTGGTGGTGAACTACGCCTCCAGCAAGGCCGGCGCCGATGCCGTGGTCGCCGAGATCCAGAAGGCCGGCGGCAAGGCCGTGGCGGTCGGCGGTGACGTATCCAAGGCGGCTGACGCCAAGGCGATTGCCGACGCTGCCGTCGAGCATTTTGGTCGCCTGGACGTGCTGGTGAACAACTCCGGCGTGTACGAATTCGGCGCGCTGGACAACATCACCGAGGAGCACTTCCACAAGCAGTTCAACGTGAACGTGCTTGGCTTGCTGCTGGTGACCCAGGCCGCGGCCCGTCACATGAACGAGGGTGGCAGCGTCATCAACATCAGCTCGTTGGTGTCGCGCATCGTGCCGGCGGAAAGCGCCGTGTACACCGGCACCAAGGGTGCGGTGGATGCGATCACCGGCGTGCTTGCGCGTGAGCTGGGCCCGCGCAAGATTCGTGTGAATGCGGTGAACCCAGGCATGGTGGAAACCGAAGGCACGCACGCCGCGGGCTTCATCGGCTCCGACTTCCATGCCCACGCCGCCGCGCAGACGCCGCTGGGCCGCATCGGTCAGCCGCAGGACATCGCCACCATCGTGAGCTTCCTGGCCTCGGATGACTCCTTCTGGCTCACCGGCGAGCTGCTCTACGCCGGTGGCGGCATGCGCTGAGGCCTGACTCCGCAGCGACGCGCCCTTCCGGCGCGTCGCATGCGTCGGCTTGACGGTTCAGGGCGGATCATCGCTGCCATGAGAGGCCGCCGGTGCGGCTTCTGGGCACGTGGAGTGGCGAACATGTCCGGCACACCGATGGAGCGCGGCGTGGTGACGTTGCGCTCGGCGTACAGCGTCATGCAAACCGTCAAGCAGATCGAACAACGGCTCGCCGATCACGGCATTACCCTGTTTGCGCATATCGATTTCAGCGGTGACGCCGCGCGCGCGGGATTGACCTTGTTGCCCGAGCAACTGCTCATCTTCGGTAACCCGCGTGCCGGCACGCCCTTGATGCAGGTGGAACCGGAGATCGGCTTGGACCTGCCGCTCAAGGTATTGGTATGGGAGGACGACCAAGGCAGCACCTGGATGGCCTACAACGCGCCGGAGTACATCATGGTGCGTCACGGGCTTCCCCGAGCCATGGGCTCGGCCTTGCAGGGCGCGGCACAACTGCTGGAACAGTTGGCGCGCTAGTGGTGGCTACGGGGCGGCGCCTTCGATCACCTCGACCTGACTGATCCAGTTCCGTTGGCGTCGTGCCAGGCGGGCAACGGAATCTTCTTCGCCGAAGCTCACCGGCTGCGGGCGTACCAGGGCCGGGTCCACGTGCTCGAAGCAATTGACGTTGACCACCGCGTAAGCCTTGCCGTCGATGTCACTCAATGCCACCGGCGGCACGCCGCACACCGCGCAGACCAGGAATTCCGCCGTGCGCGTACCAAAGCGATAGCGCGACACGCGTGTCGTGTCGCTGAGCGTCACGCGCAGGTGACCATCCGCACGGGCCGTCCACACGCCGCCGTGTTTCTGGCAGAAGCTGCAGTCACAGGCCCGCGCGGGAATCGCGGTGGGCGTGGGCAACCAGTCGAGCGCGAAGGCGATGTTGCCGCAATGGCAGCGTCCTTGAATGAGCATGCGCGAGCGTCCTTGGGTGAGTGGGGCAGCTTAGCGTTGTGCCGGAGCCAGTGCATCCGTGATCAGTTTTACCTGCGCTTCTTGCAGCAGGCAGTGCGACTCGCCGGCGGGCGCGGTCAACTCGTCATGGCTGACAAAGGCATGTCCACCCAGCTTGGTCGTGTGCAAATCGCTTGCTGTGCATAACGCGAACGGCCGTGGCGCACGATCCTGTTGCAAGGCCTGGTACACGCGCAGCGCCATCAAGGTGGTGGTGGCGATGCCGGGGTGACTGTGATCGCTGTGCAGCCATGGCAGATCGGCATGATCCGATTGCAGGCGGCGCAACGTGTCGGATATCTCCAGGTAAGGCACGTCCAGCTCGCGCGCGATCTCGGCCTCGCTTCGCGTGAGCAGGGCGGAGAAATAAGGCTGGCTCTGGTAGGTACCCATGTACAGCACGCGGGCGCCATGCGCGCGCGCTTCGGCGACCAGTTGGCGATGCGCGGCAAGCAGGTCGTCGCACGATTGGTTGCTTGTATGCGCCTGCATTTCCGGGCTGCGGCACATCACATCGCCGCCGCGCTCCTGCAGCACCACCACCTGGTAATCGCCGCTGTCGAGCAGGCGGTGCAACTCCGCCTCCCGATTCAGTTGGGCCAGCGTGGCGCCGCCGCGCACATACATGTCCGCCCTATAACGCGGCCCGCCGGTTTGGGCCTGAGCCACCTGTTCGAAGATGGTCGGCAGGCTGTTCACATACGTCAGGCTGTTTCCGACGAACAGCACGCGTGGCTCGTTGCTGGCCGTAGTGGCAAGGCTGACGGTGCTCAACACCAGCGCAAACAACAGAGTAGCGATCCGGCGAAACAGCGGCAGCTGCATGTCACATGTCCTTATGTGCGTGGGGCTCGTTTTTACATGGGGTGGCGAGGCGCAAAGAAAAGCCCCGCTCCATAGGAGCGGGGCTTTAGAAAACCGGTGTACGCGGGGTCGGAAGAAACTTACAACTGCCCGATCACCAGCTGTACCAGCAGGCTGCTCACCGACACCGCGGCCCACACACCCAGGCCAAGCAGGATCGGGCGAGCACCGGTGGAAGCCATCTTGCGCAGATTGGCGGAGAGGCCGATGGCGGTGAGCGCCACGATGATCAGGAACTCCGCTGCCATGTGCAGGGCAGGCTGGATCGCTACCGGCACCAGGCCCGCCGTGCGCACCGCCGAGGCCACCAGGAACCACAGGATGAACCAGGGGAAGATGCGGCGCAGGCTGAAGTCGCTGGCGCCTTGCTTCTTCTGCTTCCAGGCGGTGATCAGGGCCAGCACCAGGCAAATCGGGATGATCAGCGTGGCACGCGTGAGCTTGACGATGGTGGCGTAGTCACCGGCCTCCTTGCTGAAGCTGTAGCCGGCCGCCACCACCGAGGACGTGTCGTTGATGGCGGTGCCTGCCCACAGGCCGAAGCCAAGATCGGACAGGTGCAGCAGGTGCCCCAGCAGCGGGAACAACAGCACGGCGACCAGGTTGAACAGGAAGATGGTGGAGATGGCGAACGCGGTGTCATGCTCGTCCGGCTTGAGGATGGGCGTAACGGCAGCGATGGCCGAGCCGCCGCAGATGGCGGTGCCCACGCCAATGAGCACCTTGAGCTTGTCGTGCACCTTGAGTGCGCGGCCCAGGCCCCAGGCGGTAAGGAAGGCGACCGTGATGGTCACCAGGGTCACCGACAGCGACTCCATGCCCGTCTTGGCCACCTGGCTGAGGCTAAGGCCAAAGCCCAGCGCGATGATCGACCATTGCAGCACCTGCTTGCCGGCGAACTGAATGCCCGGGGTATAGGTGCCGCCTGGCGACAGTGTGTTGCGCACGACGATGCCCAGCACGATGCCGAACACAGGGCCGCCGATCAGCGGCAGGAAACGGCCCAGCACTAGCGCCACGAGGGCGATGCCGATGGCCAGCAGCAGGCCCGGCAGGCGTTGGGAAAGGGTGGGGGCGGCAAGGCTGGTGGTGGTGGCGTTCATCGTGTTCTCCCGAATGGTGGCCATTGTCCGCCCGCCTTCGCATCAATAAAACTTTGAATTTCTGATTCATGTAATAAGATTTACTGATGATCAACATCAGCCCGCGCCAGCTCGAGGTATTCGTGCAGATTGCCCGCCTCGGCAGCGTGCGTGCGGCGGCCGAAGCGCTGCACCTCACCCAGCCGGCGGCGAGCATGGCGCTGGCCGAAATGGAGCGGCAGCTCGATGCACCGGTCTTCGCACGCGAGCGTGGTCGCCTGCGTCTGAATGCGCGTGGGCGCGAGCTATTGCCGCTGGCCCAGGAGCTGCTGGAGCGCTATGCGGAGTTTGGTCGCGTCGGCACGGGGGCACAGGCATCGCTGGGTGGCGAACTGCGTGTGGGCGCCAGCAATACCGTGGGCAACTATCGGGTAGGCGAGCTGCTGGGTGATTTCGTGCGCGCGCATCCGCATGTGTCGGTGCGCTTGCGCGTGTCCAATACCGCAGAGATCGTGGCCGCCATGCTCGATCACGCGCTGGAGCTCGGTTGCGTGGAGGGCCCGGTGGCCCATCCCGCGCTGGAGCTGCGCCCATGGCGGGACGATGCCCTGGTGGTGTGCGCGCCGCCCGACCACCCGCTGGCGCGCAAGCGCCGGCTGCAACAGGACGATTTCGCCGGTGCGCGCTGGGTGCTGCGCGAGCCCGGTTCCGCCACGCGTAGCCTGAGCGAGCGAGCTTTGTCCTTGCTGCCTGCAGGCGAAACGGTGTTGGAGCTGGATCAGGCCGAGGCGATCAAGCAGGCCGTCATCGCTGGCCTGGGTATTGCGTGCCTGCCGGAGGTGGCCGTCACCGATGCCGTGAGCAGCGGTCGGCTCAAAGTGCTCAAGACACCTTTTCTCGACCTG
Source organism: Frateuria sp. sgz306004 (assembly GCF_057750885.1). Lineage (NCBI taxonomy): Bacteria > Pseudomonadati > Pseudomonadota > Gammaproteobacteria > Lysobacterales > Rhodanobacteraceae > Frateuria > Frateuria sp. sgz306004. Next base: position 150,315 of record NZ_JBYLFE010000008.1, on the reverse strand, counting down.
CGCCGCACGCTGTCGCTGGTGCTGCATCGCCAGCGTTACCGCGGAGCCCTGATCGATGCGTTCCTCGCCTTGGCGGGCGGCAAGGCCACCGGCACGACGCTCAGCCGGTGATCTGCGCGAGCAGCGCCTCGGCCTCTTCGTGGGTGCGCGAGCGCAGCAGGCGCGGAGCCGCAGCGCGCAGCGCGGAACGATCCAGCGTGGCAATGCGATCGCGCACATGCAGTAGCTGGCTGGGATGCATGCTGAACTCGTTGAGCCCGAGGGCCAGCAGCAGCGCGGTGAAGTTCACGTCGCCGCCGATCTCGCCGCACAGGCTCACCGGCTTGCGCGCGCGGCGACCTTCGGCAATTACGTAGGACAAGAGGCGCAGCAGCGCGGGCTGCAGTGGGTTGTAGATGTTGTCCAGCGCGTCGTTGCCGCGATCGGCTGCGAGTACGTACTGGGCAAGGTCGTTGGTGCCGATCGCGAGGAAGTCGGCATGCTCCAGCAGCGCACGTACATTGATGGCGGCCGCGGGCACTTCGATCATGGCACCCAGCGCGAGCTTTTCGGGCAAGTCGACGTTCTCGCGCTTGAGCTCCTGCCGCGCCAGCTTGAACAGCGTGCGCACGGCGATGAGTTCGTCCGGCTGGGTGACCATGGGCACCAGCACGCGCACCGGCCCGTAGCAGGCGGCGCGCAGGATGGCGCGAATCTGCGTGGTGAACACCGCCGGGTAGCGTAGCGACAGTCGCACGCCGCGCACGCCCAGCGCCGGGTTGTCTTCACCGCGCAGCACGAGGCCGGCGGCATCGGCCTTGTCGGCGCCCAAGTCCAGCGTGCGGATGGTGACCGGCAGGCCGCCCATGCCGAGTACGAGGTCGCGATAGGCGATGAACTGCTCGTCTTCGGTAGGCAGGCCCTTCTGGCGCAGAAACAGGAATTCGGTGCGATAGAGGCCCACGCCATCGGCGCCGCGCGCACGCGCGCTGGCGACGTCCGGCGGCATTTCGGCGTTGGCCAGCAGGCGGATATCCACGCCGTCGCTGGTGCGGGTGGGGGCGTTGGCCAGGGTGGCGAGGCGGCGGCCTTCCTGGGCGGCTTCGCGCTGCCAGGCCCGGTAGCGGGCCAGGTCCTGCGCGGTGGGATGCACCACGGCTTCGCCGCGTTCGGCATCGAGCAGGATGAGGTCGTCGTCGTGCAGTGTGGAGAGTGCGTCGCGCACGCCCACCAGCATGGGCAGGTCCAAGCTGCGCGCAAGGATGGCGCTGTGCGAGTACGCGCTACCGGAGCTGGCGACAACGCCCAGCAAGCCACTGCCGGCGAGGTGAGCCATATCGGCCGGGGCAATGGTGTCGGCGATCAGGATTTCGCCCACGCGCGCGGCCAGCTTGCGTTCTTCGCGGCTGGTTTGGCGTTGCAGGGCGGAGATGACGCGATTGATAACCTGGTCGACGTCTTCCTTGCGCGAGCGCAGGTAGGGGTCGTCCATGGCCTCGAAGACGGCGGCGAGGCGATCGCGCTGCTTCTTCAATGCCGCGCCCGGGCGGTAATGGCCAATGCGCACCAGGTCGTCCAGGCCGCGCAGTAACTCGGGATCGTCCAGCAGCAGGCTGTGCGCGTCGATGAACTCGTTCACCTCGCGTGCGAGCGCGCCGTGCAGTTTTCCGCGCAGTTCACGCAGTTCCTGGCGGGCGGTGTCCAGCGCGCGGTGCAGCCGGGCCAGTTCGCTCTCCACTTCGTCCTCACCCAGCGGGCGGGTGTCGACCAGATAACGGCTGGGCTGGACCAGGCGTGCGCGACCGAGGGCCATGCCCTTGGAGGCGGTGGTGCCTGGAAGTATTTCTCTCATGCCTGCCCTCCGTGGCGCGGTGGTGGAGCGACGGTGCCCGGGATGTGGCGTCCTGCCACTTTGGCCGCGCACCCCAGCAGGGAAAGATGGCACGACATGGTCTGCTGGGCCGTGAACACGGCCTCAGGGTTCCACGCTCGAGCGATCGATTTCCCCACTCAGGCTCCTTCGTCGAACTTGCGATCGAACAGGGCGACCACGGCATCGAGGGCGGACTGCTCATCCGGGCCATCGGCCCGCACGGTCAGCGGCGTTCCGATGCCGGCCGCCAGCATCATGACGCCCATGATGCTCTGCGCGTTGACTTCACGGCCCTTGCTGATCAGCCACACGGTGGACTTGAAGCTCTGCACCAGTTGCACCAGCTTGGCCGATGCGCGGGCATGCAGGCCCAGCTTGTTGGAAACGACAATCTCTTTCTCAAGCATGATCGATGAAGATTCCCCCGCGGCCACCGCTGGCGGCGATTTCCGCCAGCTCGTCCAGTGGTTTTTCCGCATAGTTGAGTACACGCAGCAGCATCGGGAGGTTCAGCCCCGATACGCAGCGCAAATGGACGCCCAGCGCGCTGAGCGACAGGCCAATGTTGCAAGGTGTGGCGCCATACAGGTCGGCCAGCACAAGCACGCCGTCGCCCTGATCCAGCGCCCGCGCATGCTTGGCCGTGAGCGTGCGCATCACGTCCGGGTCCGCCTGCGGCGGCACTTCCACCGCCTCCACGCGCAAGGGCAGCTTGGGCAGCACGTGATGTGCGGCCGAAATCAGCGCCTGGCCGACCGATTCGTGCGTCATCAACAACACACCGACGCTCATGACGGCTCGCCGACCCGGTTGGGAAAGTTGAAGAACATGGCGGTCACTCGATCTCGCGGTGGAAGGTAAGCACGCCGTTGCGCAGCGCACGGAAATGGGCGGCCAGCTTCTCCACCAGATACACCGAGCGGTGGCGCCCCCCGGTACAGCCGATGGCGATGGTCACATAGCTGCGGTCATCGACCTCGAAGCGTGGCAGCCAGGCATCCAGCCAGCGCTGGGTGTCGGCCAGATACTCGGCGACCAGCGGTTGTTCGTCCAGGTAGTCGCGCACCGGGCCGTCCTTGCCGGACAGCGGGCGCAGACGCGGATCCCAGTGAGGATTGGGCAGGCAGCGGGCGTCGAACACGAAATCCGAATCCAGCGGCAGCCCGCGACGGAACGCGAACGACTGGAACATCAGGGTGAGCCCTTCGGTCGTTTCCGCGTAGCCGGTGGCGATCAGTCGGCGCAGCTGGTGCACATTGAGATCGCTGGAGTCCACCACCTTGTCGGCGATGGCGGCCAGCGGGCGCAGCACGCGGCGCTCTTCCACGATGGCGTCGGCGAGCGAAAGCCCTGCACTGGACAGCGGGTGGCGGCGGCGCGTTTCCGAATAGCGCTTGATCAGTACGTCATCGCGGCAGTCCAGGAAGATCAGGTGCGCATGCACGCCGGCGGAAGCGAGCTCCGAGAGCATCGCGGGCATGCGTTGCAGGTCTTCCTCGCGGTTGCGCACGTCCACGCCCACGGCGATGTTGCGGCGCTTGCCGCCGGTGCCCCAACTGGCGGCGGCCACCAGCTGCGGCAGCAGCGAAGTGGGCAGGTTGTCGACGCAGTAGAACTCCAGATCTTCCAACGCGCGCAGGGCAACGGTCTTGCCGCCGCCGGACATGCCGGTGAGCACGACCAGGTGGATGGCGTCAGGGTGATGGATGTCGGGTCCGGATGTCGTCTGGCTCATGGTTCACCACGGCGGCAAGCGGCGCATCTGGTGCGCCTGGCGATCGATAAAGGTTTGGGCCGGGTCAATGCCCTTGCTCTTGAGTACATGATTGCGCACCGCCGCTTCCACCAGCACAGCTAGGTTGCGGCCGGGCGCCACCGGAATGGTGATCATCGGCACGGGCACTTCGAAGATCTCGCGATGGCCGATATCGCCGGTGAGGCGGGTAAGACCGTCGGTGTCCTCGCCTTCGCGCAGTGGCTTCAAATGCACTACCAGGCGCAGGTACTTGGACGGCTTCACCGCGGTGTGGCCGAACATCTCGCGCACGTTGAGCACGCCCAGGCCGCGCACTTCCAAGAGATCCTGTAGCAGCTCGGGGCAGGTGCCGTCGATCACGTCGGGCGCGATCAGAGTGAATTCGGTGGCGTCGTCGGCCACCAGGCGATGGCCGCGGCTGATCAGTTCCAGCGCCAACTCGCTCTTGCCCGAGCCCGATTCGCCGGTGATCAGCACGCCTATGGAGAACACCTCCAGAAACACGCCGTGCAGGGTGATCTTGGGCGCCAGCATGCGGGCCAGATGGTACTGCATCCAGGTTAGCAGCTCGTGGCCGCGCTTGGAGCTGATCCACAGCGGGGTATTGGTTTCCTCCGCCACCTCGCGCAGGTCGGTGGGGATGGGTTGATCCTTGGTCACGATCATCGCCACTGGCTGATAGGCGGCGATCTTGTTGATTGCCTCCCAGCGCTGGCGCGAATCGAGGCTGTCGAGGAAGTTCAGTTCCTCGGTGCCAATGATCTGGATCTTGTTGGGATAGATGACGTTGAGGTAGCCGATCAGCGAGGGACGGCGCGTGGTGGTCGCGGCCTGCTCCAATACGCGCGACTCGCCGCGCATGCCGGAAACCCAGCGCAGCGCCATGCGCTCGTGGACACCATCGTAGAGTTGTCGGGCGGTGAGCCGGTCCAAGCCATATCCTTTGCGCCGCTAGGAAAGGGCCTTCAGGCCCGGCGGCTACGGCGACATTGTGCCAGTTCGCACCGGCCGCTGCCTTGGATACGGAGAAATCCGGGGGAAAAGGCCCGCCCCGTGATGGGCGGGCCAGGAGGGGTCAGCCGTACTGGCGCTCTTCGCGCACGTCGCGCTGGTGCTTGTCGCTGATCTTCTCGCGGTGCTTGCGCAACTGCGCCACGAGCTTGTCGAACAGGACGTCGATGGAGACGTACATGTCGCTCTCGTTGGCCTCGGCATGGAAGGTGGAGCCGGTAACCGCCATCGTGCCTTCTGCGCGCTGCTGCAGTTTGTTCACCGAAAGCACGATGTTAAGGCTGAGGATGCGGTCGTCGAGGCGGGATAAGCGGTCGAGTCGACTGTTCACGTGGTCGCGAAGGGCCGGAGTGACTTCAATCTGCTGACCGCTGAGCTGAACTTGCATGTTGCGCCTCCTTTGGTACATGCCGCGGACGCGGCTGGGGTCGATGCGCCAGTCACCGGTGTCGTGGCCGACACACCTTTTGAAGCTAAGGGGATGTTCCGATGGGTTCTCCGGCCTCCTCACCAAGTCGGGATAGTCACTATGCGCCAGTCTCGCGGGTTTCGCGTTATGCAGACCTTCACGCGTTGGCCATGACAGGTTTCCCTTCGGATCGACTCACTTACGAATATGGAGACGACTTTCGCATCGCCAAGTTCCCGGGACGTTTTGCCGCGGTCGGCGTAAGCAGGCTCAGCCGGCGCGCTGCCGTTCGCTGGAGCTGGGGATGCGCATGGCTTCACGGTACTTCGCCACCGTGCGGCGGGCAACCTGAATACCCTTGCGGTGAAGTTCTTCGGCGATGGCCTGATCCGATAGCGGTTTGCGCGGGTCTTCCGCATCCACCAGCTTGCGTAGCATGGCCTGGATGGCGGTGGCCGAGGCGCTGCCTCCATCTTCGGTGGACACGCCGCTGGAGAAGAAATGCTTGAGCTCGAAAGTGCCACGTGGCGTGTGGATGTACTTGCGAGTAGTTACACGTGAAATTGTCGACTCGTGCATGCCCACCTCCTCGGCCACTTCGCGCAGCACCAGCGGGTGCATCGCTTCGGGGCCGTAGTCGAGGAAGGCGCTCTGGCGCCGCACGATGGCCTCGGCCACCTTGAGCAGCGTCTCGGCGCGGGATTCCAAGCTCTTGATCAGCCAGCGGGCCTCCTGCAATTGGCCGCGCATCCAACTGGCATCGCTGCCGCGGGCCTGGGCGATCAGGCCGCAATAGTGCTGGTTGAGGCCCAGGCGGGGCTGGCAGTCGGGGTTGAGGCTGACGCGCCAGCGGCCACCGTCCTTGCGGGCATACACGTCGGGCGCCACGTATTCCACGGGCGTGACGTCCAGCGCCGCACCGGGGCGCGGGTCGAGGCTGCGGATCAGCACGGCAGCGGCGGCGGTGTCGTCCTCGCTCGCCTTAAGCTTGCGCGCCAGGCGCGTAATGTCGTTGCGGGCGAGAAGTTCGAGTTCGGTATCGACGATGCGCAGCGCCAGTTCGCGCTGCGGAAAGTCAGGATCGAATTGCTCCAGTTGCACGCGCAGGCAATCGCGCAGGTCGATGCTGGCAATGCCGGTGGGGTCGAAGCGCTGCAGTAAACGCCGCACGTGCTCCACTTCGGCCGCGCTCGCCTTCGCATCCGAGGGCACGGCCGCGAGCAGCGATTCCATGCTTTCGGTGAGATAGCCATCGGGATTGAGCGCGTCGATGAGCACGGTGGCGATGGTGCGCTCGCGCACGCTCATGTGCGAGAGATTGAGCTGCCACAGCAGGTGCTCCTGCAACGTTTCCGGTGCGGCACTCTGTGGTTCGAAGCCGTCGTCGTCGCCACTGCCGTTGCGCGATGCGCCACTACCGACGGAAAAGTCGATGGGGTCTTCGCCGGCTCCATCGCCGTCGCTCCACTCGGGGGCGTCGCTATCGTCGACGGTGTCGTTGCTGGAGGTGCTGCTGGTGTTGCTGGCGGGGATGTCGAGGGTCTCGCGCTCGTCCGCGTCGGCGCTCTCCGGGTTGTCCTCGGAGAACTCCAGCAATGGATTGCTTTCGGCCATCTGGCGCAGTTCCGCCTCCAGCTCCAGCTGCGACAACTGCAGCAAGCGGATGGCCTGCTGCAACTGTGGCGTCAGCGTGAGCTGCTGATTGAGTCGAAACTGCAGTCCGGGTTTCATGCCAGTCAAATCAAATATGTAGGCAAGGTCATCGTAACCCCTTGCTGGTTCGAGCGGCCATAGCGCCGTTCGCAGATTGATGTATCCCGTACGGCGGATACTCCTACGCCAGTATGCGACCCAATAGCCCATCCGGGCAGTCGGCTGCGACATATGGAGTGCGCCCACCTTGCGCGAAGCTGGCGGGTGCGCGGTGTCGGCTTACAGGGCTTACAGACGGAACTCGCGCCCCAGGTAGACCTCTCGTACCTTCTCGTCGGCAAGGATGTGCGCCGGGGTGCCACGCGACAGCACTTCGCCATCGTTGAGGATATAGGCGCGGTCGCAGATACCAAGGGTTTCGCGCACGTTGTGATCGGTGATCAGCACGCCGATGCCGCGCTCCTTGAGGTGGCGCACGATGCGCTGGATTTCGCCGACCGAGATCGGGTCCACGCCGGCGAACGGTTCGTCCAGAAGCATGTAGCGGGGGTGAGCCGCCAGGGCGCGGGCGATTTCCACGCGGCGACGCTCGCCACCGGAAAGGCTGATGCCTTTCTGGTCGGCAATGTGCGCAATCTTCAGTTCGTCCAGCAGGCTCTCAAGCTCGTTGGCGCGGCGCTTCTCGTCCCAGCCTTCGCGCAGCTCCAGCACCGCCATGATGTTGTCGGCCACGCTCAGGCGGCGGAACACCGACGCCTCCTGCGGCAGGTAGCCAATGCCGAGCTTGGCGCGTTGATGCATGGGCAGGCCGGTGATGTCCTGCTTGTCCAGCTTGATCACGCCGGCGTCGGCCTCGATCAGGCCCACCACCATGTAGAAGCAGGTGGTCTTGCCGGCGCCGTTGGGGCCGAGCAGTCCCACTACTTCGCCCTCGCGGATGGAGAAGGCGAAGTCGCGCACGACCTGGCGCGACTTGAAGCTTTTTTGCAGCCCTTCAGCGGAAAGCATCGATCAATGGCCCTCGGCCGGCTTGGTGGCGGGCTGTTGCGGTGCCGGTTTGGCCGGCGTGGCGGCCGGGGTGCCGGGCTTCTGCTTGGGCAGGATGGTGCCGTGCACCAGGCCGTCGCCACCCGCCTCGCCGGTGATCAGCGCGGTCTGGGTGTTGTAGGTGAGCTTGTCGCCATGGAACTCGCCGCGACCCTGCTGGCGCACCACGGCGTTGCCGGTGAGCACGGCAATGCCGTTGATGTTGTCGTAGTCGAGCTGGGCGGCGTCGCCCTGCATCAGGTTGCCAGCGTCGTCGATCTGTTCGATGTGCGCCGGCTTGCCGGTCACCACCGCGCGCGATACCTGGGTGTCGCCATCGAGGTAGAGCTTGGCGACTTCGCCGGTTAGCTTCATGGTGCCCTGAGTGGCGATCACGTTGCCGGTGAGGGTGGTGATGGTGTTGGGCGCGTTGAAGCCGTCCATGGACTTGGACGAGAAGTTCATCGGCTGGTTGCGGTCATCCTGCTTGGCCAGCGCCGGCTGCAGGGTGAGCAGCCCCAGGCACAGCAGCCCGAGGTGCAGCTTGGGACTTTTTAGGGCGCGGCGGAAACGAGCCGGTGACTTCATCGAGCAGCTCCAGATGATTGGTATTGAGGTTGGCGCGCATGCCTACCCCGTTAAGTGTACGTGCGCCTTGCTTCATGTGCGCTGGGGCGTCGGTGACCATGCGGTTTTCCTTGGGCCAGGAGGTCACCTCGGAGGTGTGCAGCTCGGCCGCATCGGTGTCACCGAAAGCGTCACGGTGCATGTACACCGGCCCCTGCAGTTTGAGCAGGGTACCGCTCTTGTCCACCCAGGCGTACAGCGAGTCGCCGCGCCACGGGGGTATGCCTTCCTCGTTGGAGGGCAGTTCGAACTTGGGCGTGTTGATGTACAGCGATTCGTCGTTCTCGCGGCGCTCCAGGTGCGGGGCGACCATGCTGAAACTGGGCAGGCCGTCCACGCCGTAGGACCACAGGCGGAAGTTGGTCAGCGTGTAGCCCGAACGTGGTGGACCCACAAAATCACTCACCTTGGGGGCCGGCGCCAGCCACCAATACAGCATTTGGGCGCTGCCCGTGGCCAGGCCGACCAGCACGATCGCTACCGGGATGCCCCGGTCGCGCAGATAGGAGCGCAGACTCACAGCCAGCGCTCCCGCTCGGCGGTCGAGCGGCCTTGGGCGTGCAGGATCAGGTCGGCGATTTCCCGCGCCGCGCCGAGGCCGCCGCCCAGCCGGGTCTGCCAATGCGCCTGTTCCTTGACCCACGGGTGGGCATTGGCCACCGCGATGGCCAGGCCAGCCATGCGCATGGGGCGGATGTCGGGCAGATCGTCACCCACGAAGGCCACCTGCTCGGGGGATAGCGCGAGGGCGTCGATCAGTTGCTCCAGGCAGGCGCGCTTGTCGCCCTGGCCTTGGTACACGTGGGCAATGTCCAGCTCCTCCGCACGCAGCGCCACCGGGTGGCTGATGCGCGCGGACATGATGGCGATCTGCACGCCATTGGCCATGAGCAGTTTCAGGCCCAGCCCGTCGTGCACATGGAACACCTTGGTCTCGTGGCCGTCTTCGGCGTACCACAGGCGACCGTCGGTGAGGGTGCCGTCCACGTCGAACACGACGAGACGGATCTTGGCGGCACGGGCGATTACGTCAGTGGGGATATCAGCCAGATACATGGATGCGGTCGGCAAGGGGGCGAGGGGGCGATACCGTCCAACGCCGGGACGGCGGGATGGTGCACGCGGTCAGTGATAGCAGCCGAGCCTTTCGATCAGACCACACGGGCGCGGAGCAGATCGTGAATGTTCAGCGCACCCACCACCTGTTGCTGGTCGTTGACCACCAGCAGGGCGTGGATCTGGTGTTTTTCCATCAATTGCGCGGCTTCGATGGCGAGCTTGTCGGCGCCGATGGTCTTGGGGCCGCGGGTCATGAGTTCGGCCACGCTGGCGCCGCGTAGGTCCACGCCGTCGTCGTCCAGGGCGCGGCGCAGGTCGCCATCGGTGAACACGCCCAGCAGGCGACGGTCCGCATCGATCACCGCGGTCATGCCCAGGTGCTTGCGGGTCATTTCCATCAGCGCCTGGGTAAGCGTGGCGTTGGGCGGCACGGTCGGGATGCCTTCGCCGGTGTGCATGACGTCGCTGATGTGCAGCAGCAGGCGGCGGCCCAGGCTGCCGGCCGGATGCGAACGGGCGAAGTCCTCGGAGGTGAAGCCGCGTGCTTCCAGCAGGGCGATGGCCAGGGCGTCGCCCATCACCAGCGCCGCGGTGGTGCTGGCGGTCGGCGCCAGGCCCAGCGGGCAGGCCTCGGCGGCGATGCTGGCGTCCAGGTGCACCTCGGCCTGATCAGCCAGCGAGGAGTGCGCATTGCCGGTAATGGCGATGAGCGGAATACCCTGGCGTTTGATCACCGGCAGGATGAACAGCACTTCGTCGGTTTCACCCGAGTTGGACAGGGCCAGCACCACGTCCTGCGGCAGGATCATGCCCAGGTCGCCGTGGCTGGCTTCGCCCGGGTGGACGAAGAAGGCCGGCGTGCCGGTGGAGGCCAGCGTGGCGGCGATCTTGCGGCCCACATGGCCCGACTTGCCCATGCCGGTGACAACCACGCGCCCCGCGCAGCCCATGATGAGGCGGCAGGCCTCCACGAACTCGGGCCCGATGCGCGGCTCCAGAGCGCGGATGGCAGCCGCCTCGGTGGCGATCACGGTGCGCGCGCTGTGCACGATGGCCTCGGCGTTGATCGCGTGCTGGCTGGCTGGGGCGACGTGGGCGTTCATGCGTCCTCGGGGGTAGGTGCCGACATTCCGACACCTGGCCAGGCGGGCTCGGTGCGTGAATGCCTTACTGAATCATGGGGTTGCGCGATACCGGGGATTGGGGCTCGAGGCCGCCGGTAACGCGTGTCGTTTCTGCGACAGAGGTTTTCCATTAACATGGCATATTCGCATTTTAACGTCATAGTCGGTGGCCAGGGGCTTGGAACGCATCCAGACCCGTGGCGCTGACCGACCTCTGTTAGTGGAACAACCATGGACGCTGCCACCATCCAGGCAATGATCGAACAAGGCCTGCCCGGTGCGCAGGCCACCGTCAGCGGTGACGACGGCGTGCACTTCGAAGCCGAAGTGGTGGCTGAGCAGTTCGCCGGCAAGCTGCCGTTGGCACGTCATCGCCTGGTGTACGGCACGCTGGGCGATCTCATGGGTGGCGCGATTCATGCGCTTGCCCTGAAAACCCTGACCCCTCAAGAGGTTGCTGCGCGCCGATAAGGGCTGCGCGGTTACCCTCACGACTTTTCGCAAGGACTTTTGATGGCCAAGATCCTGATCAGTGGCGGCGAGCCGCTCCACGGTGAGGTGGGCATTTCTGGCGCCAAGAACGCCGTGCTGCCGATTCTCGCTTCCTGCCTGCTGGCCGACGAGCCGGTAGCGATCAGCAACGTACCGCATCTGCACGACGTCACCACCTTCATCGAGCTGCTGGGTCAGATGGGCACGCAGCTGGTGCTGGACGACCGCATGAAGATGCATATCGACCCGCGCTCCACCGACAAGTACTTCGCCCCGTACGATCTGGTGCGCACCATGCGCGCGTCGATCCTGGTGCTGGGCCCGCTGGTGGCCCGCTTCGGCGAGGCGGAGGTGTCCCTGCCGGGTGGTTGCGCCATCGGCTCGCGCCCGGTAGATCAGCACATCCGTGGCCTGCAGGCGCTGGGCGCCGACGTGGTCGTGGAGAATGGCTATATCAAGGCCAAGGCCAAGCGCCTCAAGGGTGCGCGCATCGCCATGGACATGGTGACCGTCACCGGTACCGAGAACATCATGATGGCCGCCGCCCTGGCGCAGGGCACCACCATCATCGAGAACGCCGCCCAGGAGCCGGAGGTGGTGGACCTGGCGCATTGCCTGATCGCCATGGGCGCGCAGATCGAGGGCGCCGGCACTTCCACGCTCACCATCCATGGTGTCGAGCGTCTGCATGGCGCCGAGTACGAAGTGCTGCCCGATCGCATCGAAACCGGCACCTTCCTGGTGGGCGCCGCCATGACGGGTGGCAAGGTGCGTGCGCGCAACGCGCGCGCCGACACGCTCGAAGCGGTGCTGGCCAAGCTGGAAGATGCCGGCGCGCATATTTCCACCGGTGCCGACTGGATCGAGCTGGACATGCGCGGTCGTCGCCCCAAGGCGGTGAACATCACCACCGCGCCGTATCCGGCGTTTCCCACCGACATGCAGGCGCAGTTCACCGCGCTCAACTGCGTGGCCGAGGGTGTGGGCGTCATCACTGAAACAGTGTTCGAGAACCGCTTCATGCATGCGCTGGAACTGCAGCGCCTGGGTGCGGACATTCGCCTGGAAGGCAACACCGCCATCATCAAGGGCGTGGAAAAGATGAGCGGCGCGCCGATCATGGCCACGGACCTGCGCGCATCGGCGTGCCTGGTGCTGGCTGGCCTGGTTGCCCAGGGCGACACCATTGTCGATCGCGTGTATCACATCGATCGCGGCTACGAGAATATCGAAGAGAAGCTGGGCGTGCTCGGCGCGAAGATTCGCCGCCTGCCGTCCTGAGCGTTTACGCTTTGGGTGCATGAAAAAGGCCGCGCAAGCGGCCTTTTTCGTAGGTGCGGCACCCGGGCCTTCAAGGTGTCATCAGTTGCCGTTCTTGTAGCTCACCAGCTGCAACTCCAGGTTGCCGCCATCGCTCTGTGCCAGCTTTACCGGTACCGGATACTTCTGCGGCGCATACCACGCGCTGAAAGCATGTTCATCGCCGCTGCGCACCACGCGCTCGGTCTGGAAGCTGCCTGCGGGCACCTTCACCGTGTCCTTGCCGGCCACTTTGAATGCCTGGGTTTCCACGTTGCGCTTCACGGCCACGGGCAGGGCCACCTCTTGCTTGCCCGAGCGCAAGGCCAGGCCAATGGCGTACGGCGTGGTGTTGCGGTCTACCAGTCCCGGCGCGCTGGGGTAGCTCATCGGGCCTTTGCCTTCGTTGACCGTGACCTGGCCGGTGCTCCAGTCCACGTCGGTGTGGCGTTGCTTGCTCTTGATGGCGGCATCCATGCGGTAGTCGTAGCTCACCGTCTCGGGGGCGTTGTTGTTCCAGCGAAAGCGCGTGGTTTCGTTGGAGTTGGCGCCCAGGGCGGCGGCAATGCCGGCGGTGCCGTGAGTCTGGTTGCTGTATTCCCATTGCCCGTCGGTCGAGGGCTTGAGCGTGACCACTGCCTCGCCGATCACCTGGCCACCCTGCGACACCTGGTAGGTGGCGGTGAACGGTGCGGGGCCGGCGGCGGCTAGTGCGGCGGTGGTGGACAAGGCCAGGGCGAGGCCGGCGAGGGACGAGCGGATGGCGTGGAATGAGGTCATGGGGACCGGAGTCTACGCGGCAAGCCTGAACGAGTTGTAGCGGGCGGGTGACGCCTTCAGTCAACCAAATCGCCGTTGCGCAGTTGCAGCGGCGCGCGCAGGGCATGGCCGTCCAGTGCGATGCCGTCGGGCGGCGTCAGGCGGAGGCGGTGTTCGGCGATCAGTCGCAGCACGGCCGGCAGCAACTGGTGTTCGTAGGCGAGCAGGCGCTGGGCCAGCGCGTGCTCATCGTCACCCGGGCGAATGTCGATGCAGGCCTGGGCAATCACGGGGCCGCCATCCAGTTCGGCGGTTACGTAGTGCACGCTGGCGCCGTGTTCGGCGTCGCCCGCTTCCAGTGCGCGACGATGCGTATGCAGGCCGCGGTACTTGGGCAGCAGGGAAGGGTGGATGTTGATCATCCGACCCACCCACGGCTTAAGGGCCTCGCCGTCGATGATGCGCATGAAGCCGGCCAGCACCAGTACGTCGGCGCCGCTGGCGTCGAGCTGGCGGAACAGCGCCAGGTCGTAGTCGAGACGGCTCGCAAAACCCTTCGGGCTCAGCGTGAAGGTGGGAATGCCCGCGTTCGCCGCCAGTTGCAGCGCGCCCGCGCTGGCCTTGTCGCTGCCGACCAGCACAAAGTCGACCGGCAGTGCACCCGCGTCGCGGGCGGCGATCAAGGCTTCCAGATTGCTGCCGCGCCCGGAGGCGAGCACGGCGACACGCAGACGCGGGTGGCTCACGGGCTTAGCCGATGTGCACGCGCTCGTCGCCCTGGGCGGGCACGATCTCGCCGATCACCGAGCTGGCCAGGCCGTGCTTGGCCAGCAGCGCGGAGGCGCTGCTCACGGCGTCGCGCGGCAGGATCACCGTAAAGCCCACGCCACAGTTGAAGGTGCGCCACATTTCCTCGCGGGCCACGTTGCCTTCGCGCATCAGCCACTCGAACACCGGCGGCAGCACGATGGCGGCGGCATCGAGCTGGATGCCCAGGGCATCCGGCACCACGCGGATGATGTTTTCCTTCAGGCCGCCACCGGTGATGTGGGCCATGCCGTGCACCGGCTGGTTCTTCAACAGGTCGAGCATGGGCTTCACGTAGATGGTGGTCGGCGCCATCAGTGCGTCCGCCAGCGTCACGCCGCCGAGGTCCAGATCCAGCGGGCGGCCAGCGCGATCGAGGATCTTGCGGATCAGCGAGTAGCCATTGGAGTGCGGGCCGGAGGAGGCCACGCCCAGGATCACGTCGCCCGCCACGATGGCGTCGCCGCTGAGCAGGTGCGATTTCTCCACCGCGCCCACGGTAAAGCCGGCGAGGTCGTATTCGCCCGGCGGGTACATGTCGGGCATTTCGGCCGTCTCGCCGCCGATCAGCGCGCAACCGGCCAGCTCGCAACCCTTGGCGATGCCGCCGACCACGGCCACGGTGGTGTCCACGTCCAGCTTGCCGGTGGCGAAGTAGTCCAGGAAGAACAGCGGCTCGGCTCCTTGCACCAGCACGTCGTTGACGCACATGCCCACCAGGTCGATGCCGATGGTGTCGTGGCGGCCCAACTGCTGTGCCAGCTTGAGCTTGGTGCCCACACCATCGGTGCCGGAGACCAGCACCGGCTCCTTGTAACGGCCGGACAGGTCGAACAGGCCGCCGAAGCCGCCCAGGCCGCCCATGACCTCAGGACGGAAGGTGCGCTTGACCAGGGGCTTGATGCGTTCGACCACGGCATTGCCTGCGTCGATATCGACACCGGCGGAGCGGTAGGTGAGGGCGTCGGACATGGGGAAAACCCAGCGATGGGAAACGCCAAAGTGTAGCAGCGTAGGGGGCTTCCTGCCTGGGGCGCTGCGCTCGGCAGGCGTGGAAATGGGGTGCCTTCGATGGACGCTGAGGGGCGGATTGGGCAGACTTTCCCGGTTCCCAACGGATTCCGCCTCCCCATGCGCCTGTCCCGACTCTTGCTCGTCTGCCTGATGCTGGGGTTCGCCCCGCTGCTCCCCGTGCATGCCCAGGGGCAGGTGTCGCCCTATACCGTCGTGGTGTCCGTGGCCGATACCAGCGACGGTGCCCGCAATAATGCCTTCGGCGATGCATTGGCCCAGGTGCTGGCACGTACCGCTGCTGGCCAAGACCTCAGCAGCAAGCCCGGTTACGCCGATGCGCTCAAGGGGGCGTCGGGCATCGTGCAGCAGTTTCAATACCAACGCGCCACCACGGGCCTCAGTCTGCAGGTCACCTTTGACCAGGCCGCGGTGCAACGTCTGGTCACGCAACTGGGCGTGGCGGCAGCTGGCCCACGTCCGCCCGTGTTGCTGGTGGTGCGCGATGAGGACGGCAGCGTGTTGACACGCGATGCCCTGGCTCCGATGGCGCAGGCGCTCACCGCGCGCGGCTACAGCGCCGTGCTGGCCGACCCGGGCAAGGTGGGCGACACCCCCAACCTCACCAGTGCCGAGCCCGATCAGCTCGGTGGGCTGGCCCGCCAGTACAAGACAGGTTTGATCCTGCTGGGTCAGGTGCATGGCACCGGTGCGGACTGGGCGCTGGTATCCGGTGGCCCGCAGCAGCGTTGGAGCACGAACGGCGCCAACGTCGGCGCCGCGCTGGCCGAGGCCGGTAACAGCCTGGCCGATCGCCTGGGCAAGCAGCTCAATGTGATCGGCTCGGCCACCGTCGACGGCAAGTTGTGGGTATCGCAAGTCAATTCCGCCATGGACTTCGCCAACCTGCTAGCCGCCTTGCGTGCCGACCCCACCATCCGCCAGGTGAGTATGTTGAGCGCCCAGGGCGACGGCATGCTGCTGGCAGTCAAAGCCAGCCTGCCGATGGATACGCTCTCGGCCAACCTTGCTGCTGGCGGCCGCCTGCTGCGCGGCGATGCCCACGCCGGTGCCGATGCCAGCCTGCGCTGGGTGCACTGAGCAAAAGGCCAGCCTTGCATCGGTTCGCTGGCGATGCCCTGACGCATCCGTCACACTGGTCCGCCCACCCGAAGAGCCATGCCGATGACGCATGACACCTCCCGCCGCTGGCAGATGATCGCGATTACCGCGGCCATCCTCTATGTTTTCTGGCTGCTGGCGCCGGTGCTGATGCCCTTCGCCGTGGCGGCCATGCTCGCCTACCTGGGCGACCCGCTGGCCGATCGTCTGCAGCGTCTGGGCATGGGGCGCACGCTGGCGGTGAGCATCGTGTTCATTGTGCTTCTGCTGGCGGCTATCGGCGCGCTGCTGCTGTTGATCCCGTTGATCTCGCGCCAGGTGGAAAACTTGGTGCAGAACTTGCCGCGCTACGTGGACTGGGCGCGCAGTACCGCGCTGCCCTGGGTGCAGGCCAAGCTGCACCTGGATCCGCGCGCCTTCGATACCGACCGCCTGGTGGAAGAGATCAAGTCGCATCTTGGTTCCATCGGCGACGCCGCTTCCGCCGTGCTGGGCAAGATCTCCCGCTCCAGCCTTGGCGTGATCGCCTGGCTTACCAACCTGGTGCTGATCCCGGTGGTGGCCTTCTACCTGCTGCGCGACTGGGATCGCCTGGTGGCCTGGATCGACGGCATCCTGCCGCGTTCGGTGGAGCCCACCGTTGCCCACCTGGCGCGCGAGGCGGACAGCGTGCTGGGCGCCTTCGTGCGCGGCCAGCTGGCAGTCATGCTGGCGCTGGGCATCTTCTACGGCGCGTCGCTAACCATCATGGGCCTGTCGGTGGGCCCGCTGATCGGCATGGTGGCCGGCCTGCTGAGCTTCGTGCCCTACCTGGGCTTTATCGTGGGCTTCGGTTCGGCGCTGATCGCTGCCCTGGTGCAGTACGGCGACTGGACCCACGTGCTTATCGTGGTCGGCATTTTCACCGTAGGCCAGCTCCTGGAAGGTTACGTGTTGGTGCCGCGCCTGGTGGGCGAGAAAATCGGCCTGCACCCAGTAGCGGTGATTTTTGCCGTGCTGGCGGGCGGTTACCTGTTCGGCTTCCTGGGCATCCTGCTGGCGCTGCCGGCCGCTTCAGTGATTTTGGTGCTATTGCGCTACCTTACCGAGCGCTACCGCCAGAGCGAGCTTTATACTGAGGAGGGCGCCGGTGACCCGGTGCTGGCCGAGGTGGACGTGATCGTCGACACCCCCGAGGGAACGGTGGAGACCCAAACCGTTGTCGGCGGCCGCGATGCCAAGAAGGATGCAGTTCCCCCCCCATGATTCCGCAGATGCCGCTTGCATTGCGCTGGCCGCGCCGCCAGCGCTTTGAACATTTCTTCCCCGGCTCCAATGCCGAAGCGCTTGCCGCCTGCGAGCTGCTGGCACGTGAGCCGGGTACGCCATGGTTGTATCTGGCCGGCCCCAGCGGCAGCGGTAAGAGCCATTTGCTCATGGCCTCCTGCCAGGCGGCCATCCTGGGCGGGCGCACGGTGCAGTACCTGCCGCTGGCCCGCATCGACGATCACGTCACAGCGATCCGCGGCGTGGCCGGCAGCGAGTTCCTGGCGCTGGATGACCTGGGTGTGATCGCCGGCGA
The DNA here is from genome assembly GCF_057750885.1 of Frateuria sp. sgz306004. NCBI lineage: Bacteria > Pseudomonadati > Pseudomonadota > Gammaproteobacteria > Lysobacterales > Rhodanobacteraceae > Frateuria > Frateuria sp. sgz306004. The sequence goes on along the minus strand of NZ_JBYLFE010000008.1, from coordinate 132,747 downwards.
CCGCGAGGCCGAGCACGCCCTGTTCGACGTGTACAACATGGCCAGGGCCGACGGCGCCACTTTGCTGTTCGCCGCCGAATCGCTGCCCTCGCAACTGGGTCTGATTCTGCCGGACCTGCGTTCGCGCCTGGGGGCCTGCCAACAGGCGGTACTCAAGCCGCTGGATGATGCCGAGCGTCGCGCGGTGCTGCGCAAGCAGGCGACCCAGCGCGGCATCGAGCTGGACGACACCGTGCTCGACTGGCTGTTCAACCGCTACGCCCGCGACCTGGGTGCCTTGCTCGACTTGCTCGATCGCATTGACCAGGCCTCGCTCGCCGCGCGTCGGCGCATCACGGTGCCGTTCTTGCGGGACTTTCTGCGCGAGATCGAGCCAGGCGTCTGAGCGGATACAAAAAAAAGCGCCCCACGGGGCGCTTTTTGTTAGTCGAGACTGCTGCGTCGTTAGGCCATCAACAGCCGCGGCGTAGCATTGGCGCTGATGGCATCCACCATGGCCTGCGCCACGTTGAGGTTGCCGGCGATGATGTTGCCGCTCTCGGGGATGCCGTCGCGACCGGCAAAGTCGCAGTAGCGACCGCCCGCCTCGCGCACCAGCAGGGCGCCGCCGGCCATGTCCCAGGGCTTCAGGCCGATTTCGAAGTAGCCGTCATAGCGACCGGCGGCCACGTAGGCCAGGTCGAGTGCGGCGGAGCCGGAGCGACGGATGTCCTCGGCCTGGCCGAGCAGGGCGCGCGTCATGTCCAGCTGCGCATCCAGGTACGAGCGCTGGCGGTACGGGAAGCCCGTGGCGATCATCGCGCCGCCCAGGTTGTCGCGGCGGCTCACGCGGATGCGGCGGTCGTTGAGGTACGCGCCGTCACCCTTGCTCGCGGTGAATAGTTCATCGCGCAGCGGGTCGAACACCACCGCGTACACCGGCTCGCCCTTGTCGAGCAGTGCGATGGACACGCAGAAGTGAGGAATGCCGCGCAGGTAGTTGTGCGTGCCGTCCAGCGGATCGATCACCCACACCAGCGGGCCCTTGCCAATGGCGCCGGCTTCCTCGGCGAGAAAGGCGTGCGTGGGGTAGGCGCGCTTGAGTTCCTTGACGATCTCGGCTTCGGCCAGGCGATCGACCTCGGAAGCGAAGTCCATGCGTTGCTTTTCGACGACATTGAGTCCGTCGATACGGTTCATGTAGCGCAGGATGATGTTTCCTGCGGAGCGCGCGGCGCGCACCGCGACATTGACGGCGGGTCTTGGCATGGCTTCGACTTTCGAAAGAACGGGGGTTTCGGCTGGAAAGTTTAACAGACCCGGCGCCATTGTTCAGGCCGCCCTGGACAGCCCCTTGAACGGCGGGTTTGACACGGGGGCCGGCAATTTCCAAGCTTTGCGACCATTTGCACGTGTCTGGCCACCTCAATGACCGCTGAATCCGACCTCGCAGCCCGCATCCGCTACGTGCTGGTGCGCACCTCGCACCCGGGCAATATTGGCAGCGCCGCGCGCGCCATCCGCACCATGGGCTTCGACCGGATGGCTCTGGTGGCCCCTCATCGCTTCCCCGACCGCGAGGCCTCGGCGCTGGCGGCAGGCGCCGACGAGGTGCTGGAACGGGCCACCGTGAGCGACGGGCTGGTGGATGCCCTGGCTGGCACCAGCCTTGCGCTGGGCCTGTCGGCGCGCCGGCGAGGGGTGGATTTGGAAGAACTTACGCCGCGCGAGGCGGCCGCCCGCGCCCTGGCTGCCGCCGCTCGCGGCGAGCAGGTGGCGCTGGTGTTCGGCAACGAACGCACCGGCCTGGAGAACGAAGAACTGGCCCGTTGCCACGCCATGGTGCGCATTCCCAGCGTGGATGATTTCAGCTCGCTCAACCTTTCGCAGGCCGTGCAGGTGATGGCCTATGAGCTGCGCGTGGCCTCGCTGGGCGACATCAGCGCGCCGGTACGCGAGGATGCCGAACCGCCGGCCGACGCGGCGCGGATGGAGCGCTTCTTCGAGCACCTGGCGCAGATGCTGGACGACATCGACTTTCACAAGGGGCGCGCGCCGACCACGATCATGCTGCGCCTGCGCAAGCTGTTCCAGCGTGCCCAGCCCGATGAGCGCGAGTTGCGCGTATTGCACGGCATCTTTGCCGATGCTCAGCGCATGGCTGGCATCGCCAACGGCAAGCTCAAGGGCGACAAGCGGTGATCGCACGAGGCGGTTATTAGAAGCCGTCTTCGTCCACGTCGATGGGCGGTTTGCGGGTGATCAGCAGCTTGTCGATACGGGCCCCGTCCAAATCGACCACCTCCACGCGGAAGCCGTTCCACTCCAGCACTTCGCCGGTTTGGGGGATATGGCCCAGCGCGGCCATCACCATGCCGGCGGCCGTGCGGTAATCGTGTTCGTCCTCGGCGGGCAGGGCGTCCACCTGCATCAGTTCGCGCAGGTCATCGGTGGAGAGCGAGCCGTCGATCAGCCAACTGCCGTCTTCGCGCTGCACTACCAGGGCGTTCTCCTCCTTGCCGCTGCTACCGAGCTGGGTGGCGCCCACAATGGCCGCCAGCAAATCATTGAGCGTGACCAGGCCCACGATGTCGCCGTATTCGTCCACCACCAGGGCAAGTTGGGTCTCGGCGTCGCGAAACTCCTCTAGTAGGTCAAGCGCGCGGGCGGTAGCGGGGACGTAGAGCGGCTTCACCAGGTGGCCGAACACATCCGGCTTGCCCTCGGCATAGCCCCGCAGCAGGCGCTTGACCTCCACCACGCCCAGCACGTCGCTTTCGTCGCCGCGGTACACCGGGTAGCGGGAATAGGGGGTGCTGCGCAGGATTTCAGCGTTTTCCTGGTAACTGGCGGCGGCATCCAGCCACACGATGCGCGTGCGGGGTGTCATAACACTATCCACCGTGCGATCGCCCAGGCGCAGCACGCGGTTCACCATGTTGTGTTCGTCGCGGTCGAGCACGCCGTGCTCGGCGCTTTCGGCCACCAACAGGCGGATTTCCTCTTCGGTCGCCACATCGCTGCCGCGACCGCGCACGCCCATCACGCGCAGCAATGCGCTGCTGAAGGCATTGAGCAGCCACACGAAGGGCGCTGTCAGCCGTGACAGCACCAGCATAGGCAGCGCCACAAGGCCGGCGATACGCTCGGGGGCGGACAGCGCGAGGCGCTTGGGCACCAGCTCGCCCACCACGATCTGGATAAACGAAATCAGCACGAAGCCCAGCACCAGCCCCGCCACGCGGGCATAGGGCTCCAGCCAAGCCGCCCGCCCGCCGTGGATGGCGGTGGCGATGTGGTCGCCCACGGCATCGCCAGCCAGCGCGCCGGTGACCAGGATCACCAGGGTCATGCCCACCTGCACGGTGGATAGATAGCGCTCTGGCGCCTCGGCATTGCGCAGCGCCGCGCGGGCGCGCCGGCTGGTGCGGGCCATGTGCTTGAGGCGGGTCTTGCGGGAGGCGACCAGGGCCATCTCCGACAGGGCGAAGAACCCGTTGAACAGCGAAAGAACCAGAACAATCGCAAAGTCGGTCAGCATCGGGGCGGCCGGCGGGGGAGGTCGCGTAAGGACATGAGACGGAGTGTAAGGGCTGAGGGCGCGTTCAGGGTCACCGGGCGGGCCTGCGACGGCCCGTCTTGGGCCCGTGATGCGGTGCGGCAGGGGCCTCCTGTAACATACGCGTCATTTCAGCCCCGCACCCCAGGCAATAACCGCATGTTTTCATTGCAAACGATTTTCGGCAAAGGTGACAAGTTCTATGGTCTGCTCGAGCAAAGCGCCGAAGCGGCGCACGAGAGCGCCAAGGCCCTGCACGAGCTGGTCACCCGCAAAGATCACGCCCCCGTGATGGCCGCCTTTGCTGCCGCGCGTCAGCGCGAAAAAGCGCTTGCCGGGAAGATCAGCGAGGAGCTGGTGAACACCTTTGTCACCGCGCTCGACCGCGAGGACATCGAGGCGCTCAACTCGGCGCTGTACAAGATTCCCAAAACCATCGAGAAGTTCGCTGAGCGCTACGAGATCGTTTCCGATCGGATGGGCGACGTGGATTTCGCCGCCCGCGCCATGGTGCTCGAGCGCGCCACCGAGGTGGTGTCGGAGATGATCGGCGAGCTGCGTCGCGGTCTGCGCATCGACCCGGTGAAGAAGCTGCAGGATCGCCTGCAGACGCTGGAGTCGGAAGGCGATCGCATGCTGCTTTCGCCGTATCGCACGCTCTACGTGGAAGGTAACGACGCCATGCGCGCCATGCTGGCCAAGGATCTGTTCGAGCTGATGGAGAAGGCGATCGACAAGTGCCGTGACGTCGGCAACATCGTTTACTCGATCGTGCTGAAGAACTCCTGAGGCCGGCCCGATGACCTGTCTCCAATCGCGCCGCCCGGTCGCCAACCGGGCTTCGGCCATCGCGCGCGAGGTGCATGCATGAGCATCGGCCTCGTTGTTGCGGTGGTGCTTATTGCGCTGGCCTTTACCTACATCAACGGTTTTCACGACACCGCCAACTCCATCGCCACCGTCGTGGCGACCAAAGTGCTTACCCCCGGTCAGGCGGTGATGCTGGCGGCCATCACCAACCTCATCGGCGCGTTGTGGGGTACGGCGGTGGCCAAAACCATCGCAGCGGGCCTGATCAACAGCCAAGTGATCGATGCGGGCCCCGTATTGCTCATTTGCGCCCTGCTGGCCGCCACGGTGTGGAACCTCATTACCTGGTGGCGGGGCTTGCCGTCCAGCTCCAGCCACGCGCTGATCGGCGCGCTGGTGGGCGCGGCCATCGCATCCTCTGGCGACAACTTCCAGTCGATCATCTGGTCGCAGGGCGGCGATCATTGGTGGAAGGGTTCAGGTGTGATCCCCAAGGTCATCGTGCCCATGATCGTATCGCCGCTGGGCGGCTTCATCATCGGCTTCACCGTGATGGGCTTGCTTTACGCGCTGTTGAGCTGGTTTGCGAGCCGCACGGGTTTTCTGCGCCGTTTTGGTCGTACACCGTTCGTGAATAGCTTTTTCGGCAAGGCCCAGATCATTTCTGCGGGCGCCATGGGCTTGGCTCACGGCTCGAACGACGGCCAAAAGAGCATGGGCATCATTGCCATGGCCCTCGCGGGTGCGACGGCGGCTGGCCAGTTCGTGGACTTGCCGAATTGGCTGGGCTTCCTGCGCATCCACGGTGATGTCGGCGGCGGCTTCGATGTACCCATGTGGGTGGCCGTGGTTTGTGCATTGACCATGGCCGTGGGTACGGCGAGCGGCGGTTGGCGCATCATCAAGACGTTGGGCCACAACATGGTCAAGCTGCACCCGATCAACGGGTTTGCCGCCGAAACCAGCTCGGCCTCCGTGATCCTGCTGGCGACCCACTTCGGCATTCCGGTATCCACCACGCACAACGTGTCTGCCTCGATCATGGGCGTGGGTGCGGCCAAGCGCTGGAACGCCATCCGCTGGTCGGTGGTGGAGCGCATGGTGTGGGCGTGGATTCTCACCTTGCCGATCACCGCACTGCTGGCCTACGGGCTGGTGCGTCTGTCGGCGCTCTTCTGACGCCCTGCGCGATCTCCCTCTGGCGGGAGATCGCGCTACGCGCAGGTACTAGAGATCGTCGCCGCCTGTGGCGACGATTCGCTCCAATTGGTCGCCCAGCTGGCCGAGTTCCTCAATCAAACGCTTGAGCTCGGCAGCGTCGAGTAGCTCATAGGGACGGTTTTCGCACAGGTGCAAGTAGGGCGAGCCGTCCAAATCGGCCACCGCAAGAAAGCCGTTGCGCTGTTCCCAGTTGAAACGCAGGCAGCGGCGTGGGTCTGCCCCGGCCAGTGGCCCTACCGGTGTGGAGATGCGCAGGTAGCGTCGGCCCGCTTCGTCCTCCAGCTCCGCCAGGTAAATGCCCTGATGCCGGTTCTGCGGCAGGGTCAGGTCAAAGCTGATCAGGTAAGGGTCGTTGTGGCGCAACTCGTGCAGGCTGCCGATGTGGGAACGCACGGCTTCGAAATGGCGCATGGGTGCGGTCTCCTTGGCAGGCGGCGGTTGCCTCGCTACTGTGCCACGACCCGGTGTAAAGAGCCTGTTCAAGATCATGGATAAGCCCATGAACGATGCCCATGCCCGCATCTTTGCCGCCATTGCGGCGATTCCCCCTGGCCGCGTGGCCAGCTACGGCGCCATTGCTGCGCGTGCGGGCCTGCCCGGACGGGCACGGCTGGTCGGTCGCGCGCTTGGCGAAGTGCCCGATGGCATGGAACTGCCGTGGTATCGCGTGCTGCGATCCAGCGGCCACATCGCCTTTCCGCCGGGTAGTCGAGGGTTCCGGGAGCAAAGCCGTCGGCTCAAGGCCGAGGGCGTCGAGGTGCGCAATGGCCGCGTACCGCTAGCCACATTCGGGTTGGATGCCGATCTGGATAGGGCGCTGTGGGGCATGCCAGCCTCATAAAGACGAATCGCAATGCACGAGGGCAGCCTTGCAGGCTGCCCTCGGTTGACGCTCTCAAAGCGGTTAGAAGCGTTGCGTGTACTTCAGGTAGTAGAAGCGACCAATATCGAAACCACCGTAGTACACGAAGCTGCTATTGGGCTTGCTGTACATGATGGGGCCGGCCTTGTCGAAGACGTTGTTGGCTCCGACCGAAATGACTCCCTTCCAGGGCATCTTCCACCGGAACTGAACATCATTGAACGTCGTCGACCCCGTGTGGCGTTGGGCCTGGGCCCCATTGAACGGGTCGATGTGGTTGGGATCATTGCACTCGGAGGCATAGGAGCAGCGCTCCGTCATGCCCGAGTAATAGCGCGTTGTCCACGTCATGCCGAAAATGCCGCGGCTCCAGTCGACCGTGAGGTTCGATCGGGTGCGGAAATTGCCGCGATAGCCCGTCAGTGGCTCAACGATGGTCTCGGGATTGTCGTCCGCCTTGATGTCGTTGTAGTCCACATAGGTGGTGTTCCAGCGCACGACGAACTTGTCCAGGGAACCGACACTAAAGCGGTAGTTCGCGCCAAAGTCATAACCGGCCGTCTTTTGCCAGCCCTTGTTGGTTATGCCATAGAGCATGCTTGTGATAACGCCGCTGCTCGGGTCGCGAACGAACCCTGTACAACGTGAGGTAATGCCCGCCACATAACAGTCATCCAGGATGTCCTGCACCTCATCCGTGGCAATTACATTCTTGATATCGATCTTGTACCAATCCAGCGATACGTCGAAGCCTTCGATTTGATGAGGGCTATAGATCAAGCCCAGCGTCCGCGTGGTCGCGGTCTCCGGAGTCAGGTTTGGGTTGGAGCCGCTGATGAACTCATATCCAGTCGCACAGGGATAGGTGGTGCAAGGTTTCAACCCTTGGCCAAGCTGCACGTAATTGACGGGCGTGCCCGCTTGACCGCCGAAGCCGGCTACGCAGCGGGCAGCCACCCCGGGGTTGCCGGTAGCTGCACCGCTATGCGTATCGCACGGGTCGGTATAGCTTTCGAAACTGCTGGATGTTCCGCCATACAAATTCGCGATGGTGGGAGCGCGGAAACCCTGCGCCCAGCTACCACGAACGAGCAGGTCGTCGATGGGCTTCCACTTGATGCTGGCCTTGCTGTTGGTGGTGCTGCCAAAGTTGTCGTAGTTGGAGTAACGGCTCGCCACGTCGATCGACAGCTCGCGCGCCATCGTCATGTCTTTGAGCAGTGGCACGTCGAACTCTAGGTAGGCCTCGTCTACCGTGTAACTGCCCTTGGTGATGGTGGAGGCAAGGCCCGAGCTCAGGCCGGACTGACGAAAGGCATCCGGCACGAAGCTGCCACCGTCTCGCCGATGTTCGATGCCTGCTGCGATGCCAATATCGCCCGCCGGCAGGCCGGGGAACGTGCCCGCGATGTTCGCCGTATAGTCAGTGGTCGTGGTCTTGCCCGTGTCGTGATATTCGGGGAACAGGTAGGCCTGCAAATCAGCATTGGCCAGTGAGCCTGCCCCGGCCTGTCCGTACGGCAATAGCGGGTTCCAGGGGGCGCACCCGCTGATGTGGGCGCTTGCCGTACCGCAATGCACTTGGCCGTCACTGCCAAGGAACGAGGGGCCGAGCGCCGCAGCGGCACTGACGAGGTTGAAATCGCCGTGGCCGATCTTGAGCATGTTGTTGCGATTCGTCATCGCGCCAACGTCCCAGGTCCACGTGTGCTGGCCCAACGCGAAGGCACCGTTGAATCCGGCCGACCAGCGATATGTCTCAAGTTCGCTGTCGGTGGTGCGCGGCACTTCCCAGCCTCGACGCGCAAAGGAAATGTCCTTGCCCAGCGGGTTGAAATAGCTGCTTGCGCTCAGAGGGGTTTTGAACGCCTTGAACCCGGTGGATTGGTAGGGATAGCCGGCAATCTGCTGCGTGGTGCTGCGCTTGTTGTAGAGGAAGTCCGAATTGAACGTTACGTCCTCCAGCACTTTGTATTCGCCCGCCACAAACAGCGACGTGCGCTGTGAGCCGGTTTGCAGCGTCATCTGCTGATTGGCGTTGGAGTACTCGGCCGGCGTGATCGGGTGATAGTTGGCGATATCGCGCGGATCGAGGCCCTTGCCAAGTGTGCAGCTCGCTATCGCGCCGCCGGGGCCGCACGGGCCGGTGAACGAGCCGTTCTGGCTAATCGCGCTCCAGCCATCGGCGGGATGGTTGGGGCCCGCCGGGTAAGCACTGAAGCTACGATCCTTAGCCAGGATGGGGTCGTCCTTGGCATATTGAGCGCTGAGCATCAGCGAGCCGCGCTCGTTGGCGGTGCCCAGGGTGAAGTCAAACTTCTGTGCGGTGCCGTCGCCCTGGTCGTATTCGCCAACGTAGGCGTTGGCTTCTGCGCCGGTAAATTTGCTTCGGGTGATGATGTTGACGACGCCAGCGATGGCGTCCGAGCCGTAGATCGATGAGCCGCCGTCCTTCAGTACCTCGATGCGGTCGATGGCGGAGACGGGAATCTGGTCGAGGTCTTGGTACCCGGTAGTGTTCGCACCCAGACGCTTGCCATTGACGAGAACCAAGGTGCGGTTGGCGCCAATGTTGCGCAAATCCACGTAGTAGCCGCCCACATTCTCACCGGACGATAGCGCCTGCGCGCGGCTGATGGGCGGAGAGCCCACCTCCGTCAGGTTTTGCATGATGTCAGCGACGGAGGTGAAGCCCTGGTTTTCGATCTGCGTACGACTGATGGAGAGCACCGGTTGCGCAGTCTCGATATCAACCCGAGGAATACGCGAACCAGTGACCGTTACGGTCTCCAGGTTCTTGGCGGCGGCGGTGTCCGCTTGGGCGCCCGTGTCCTGGGCGAGAACCGACTCCGCGGCCAGCAGGCCGCCTGTAGCAATGGCAATACGAATGGCCGCGGCTAGTCCGCCGTCCTTGAGCAATTTCATGGTTTTTCCCAACTCCAGAGAAATGAAAAGCCCCCAATGGGGGCTGTCGCAACGTGACGGGCGGAAGATCAACGGGGGGGAAGGGGGCCTCCGCCCGTCACGTGCGGCAGTTCACATAATGATTTCTCTGTGTTCAGCCGCCATCTATTGACTGCGCCGTCGAGATGTGAGTCTCCGGCAAGCAAAAATGTGAGTCATGTCGCACTTGATGTGGGCGGTGGCGGTGCTCGGCTGGATTAAGGGGTTTTGCTAGCATCCACCAATGGTTTCTTCGCCCCTCGATATTCTTCATAGCGTTTTCGGCTATACCCAGTTCCGCGGTCACCAGCAGGCCATCGTCGAGCATCTGATCGACGGTGGCGATGCGTTGGTGCTCATGCCTACCGGTGGTGGCAAGTCGCTCTGTTACCAAGTACCCGCTTTGGTGCGGCAAGGCACCGGTATCGTCGTGTCGCCGCTGATCGCCCTAATGCAGGATCAAGTGGACGCCCTGCGCGAAGCCGGTGTGTCAGCCGCCTACCTCAACTCCAGCCTCAGCGCGGAAGATCAGCGCGAGGTGGAGCGGCAGCTGCTGGCAGGCGAATTGAATCTGCTTTACGTGGCGCCGGAGCGCCTGCTCACCGGGCGCTTCCTGAGCCTGCTCGAACGCACCGAAGTGGCTTTGTTCGCCATCGACGAAGCGCACTGCGTGTCGCAATGGGGCCACGATTTCCGCCCCGAGTACCGCGAGCTGGCGGTGCTGCACCAGCGTTTTCCGCGGGTGCCGCGCATCGCGCTTACCGCCACGGCGGATGAACGCACGCGAGAGGAAATCGTCGAGCGCCTCGCATTGCAGGACGCGCGCCCGTTCGTGTCCAGCTTTGATCGACCCAACATCCACTACTTGGTGGGGCAGCGCCACAACGCGCGCCGCCAGTTGATGGATTTTCTGGAGCGCCATCGCGGCGACACCGGCATCGTCTATGCGCTCAGCCGCCGCAAGGTGGATGAAACCGCCGCCTGGCTGGCGGAGGCCGGCATCGACGCACTGCCGTATCACGCGGGGCTGGATGCCGCGACGCGCCACGCGCACCAGCGCCGTTTCCTACGCGAGGATGGCCTGGTGATGGTGGCCACCGTCGCCTTCGGCATGGGCATCGACAAGCCCGACGTGCGCTTTGTGGCGCACCTGGATCTGCCGCGCAGCATGGAGGGCTACTACCAGGAAACCGGTCGCGCCGGCCGTGACGGCCTGCCTGCGGAAGCCTGGATGATCTACGGCCTCTCCGACGTGGTGACCATGAGCCAGATGATCGCCCAGTCCGAGTCGGCCGATGAGCGAAAGCGCGTCGAGCGGCAGAAGCTGGAATCCCTGCTGGCCTACGCGGAGGCCACGCAATGTCGCCGCGAGTTGCTGCTGGCGGCCTTCGGCGAAAGCTTCCATGGCCCCTGCGGCCGCTGCGACAACTGCGTGGAGCCACCCAAGACCTGGGACGCCACCGTGCCGGCGCAGAAGGCGCTGTCGGCGGTGTATCGCAGCGGGCAGCGTTACGGCTCGGGGCACGTCATCGATATCCTGCGCGGCGAAGACAGCGAACGCATGAGCAGCCTGGGGCACGATCGCCTGTCCACCTTCGGCATCGGCGCCGATATGGACGACAAACAATGGCGCTCGGTTTTTCGACAACTGCTGGCGATGGGCCTGTTGGAAGCGGATGCGGAAGGCTTTGGCACCTTGCGCCTCACCAAGGCCAGTCGCGACGTGCTGGTGGGGAACCAGTCGGTGCGCCTGCGTGAGGACGCGCGTCCACCGCGCGCCGCGCGCAAACGCCGCGATAGCCAGCTCATCACCGGCGCTAGCGTGGGTGTGGAAGCCTACGAGCAGCCCTTGTGGGACGAACTTCGCAAGCTACGCACCCAACTGGCGCGCCAGCACGGTGTGCCGCCTTACGTGATCTTCCACGACGCGACCTTGCTCGCCATGCTCCGCGCCCTGCCTTCCAACGAGCAGGAGCTGGCGGCTATCAGCGGCGTGGGCGAGGCCAAGCTCAAGCGCTACGGGCACGACTTCCTGGCGGTGATCAACGCCAACGAGGCCTGAGGGAAGGTCTGATTAATCGACTTCTTATTCGTCATTCCTGTGGACCTCAAGAAGGGGGCAAGAGCAGGAGGTGCTTTCTAACAGCCGAAGGGCTGGTCATCCAGCGCCTAACATTCAATGATTTACAGGCACTGGATCCCAGCATTCGCTGGGATGACGGTCAAAAGCGGAGCACCCCTAGATAGGCGATGTTTTGCTCGTTATTCCTGCGGACCCCAAGAAGGGGGCAAGAGCAGGAGGTGCTTTCTAACAGCCGAAGGGCTGGTCATCCAGCGCCCTAGCGTTCAGTGATTTACAGGCACTGGATCCCAGCACTCGCTGGGATGACCATCAAAATCAGAGCATCCCTGAGAGCCTGTTCTCGACCGCCACGTGGCCCGCGCCGGCCCGAAGGATTGCGCTGTGTGCCCATCCGGAAACGGTGCGCGGCTCGACTTTATTACCCGTCAGGCGCTTCACGACGCCCCGCCCCCTGGCGGGTATGCCAGCGCAACGCGGGCCTCGCGGAGATAGTGAACGGTTCTAAGCGCCGGCCTTGGCCCCGCCGCCATTCAGCCGGCGAGCGGCCAGCGCTGTGCCGGCTCACGCGTAACGCGCGAGTGGGCCAGTGCCTGTTCGGGCAGGTAGCGCCAATGCGCCAGTTCCCCGGGTAGCCGGGCTTGCGGGCAGGCGATGCGCGCGGCGATCAGTGCGGCCTCGGCGGTTTCGTGGCGCCCAATTTCGTGTGCTTCGCGCAGCACGCGCCACTGGCGGCCATGCCGGATGATGCGGAAAAGACCGGCTTTCGATGGATAAACGTATTGCGCCAACATGGGGACGACGGGGTTCTGCGGGGATGGCGCCTAGCCTGCCGGGCTTGCGTGACTTCCCGATGATGGCCTTGCGACGGTTCCATGGCGCCTGACAAGCCCTTTGGTGACGGTCGCATCGGCGCCCCGTCATGTGAATGAGCGGCCTGTGAAAAGCACACAAAAAAACGGCCCGCATCGCTGCGGGCCGTCTGGTACGGGCAGGCTAAGCGCTTACTTGCGTTGCGTCGCGGTGGTGTCGCGGGCTGCGCGGAACTCCGAGTCCTTGCTCCAGTTGGGCCAGGTATCGGAATTGGCCAGGTCGTTGCCCAGCGTGTAGAGAATCTGCAGGTCGCGCGCCATGCCGGTAAACGGCCAATCCGCCTGCCATTCGTCCGAAGGCTGGTGGTAGTGCTTGGCGACGTACTCGTCCTCGGCGGCCTTGCCGGCAGCCAGGCCACCATCTAACCAGTCGTTACCCGAGCCGAACGAAATGGCAGGCACGCCGCGCTTGGCGAACGGGAAATGATCGGAGCGGAAGAAGTGGCCCGCCTCCGGCTTGGGATCGGCCGAGTACACCAGGTTCCACTTCTTGGCAGTGTCGGTCAGCTCGTCGAGCAGGTCGAGCTTGGCGCTGCCGGAAATGGTGAAGTTGCGCGCGGGGCCGTGCGGGTCGAGCGCATCCATGTTGATATCGGCCACGGTGGTGGCGAGCGGGTAGAGCGGCTTGGAGGCGTAGTACTCCGAGCCGAGCAGGCCCTTCTCTTCGGCGGTAACGTTGAGGAACACCACCGAGCGCTCCGGCTTGGGTCCCTGCGCAAAAGCGCGGGCCAGTTCGATTAGCGCGGCGGTGCCGGTGGCGTTGTCCACGGCTCCGTTGTAGATCTTGTCGCCCTTGGCGTCGGGGGCGCCCACGCCCAGGTGATCCCAGTGCGCGCTGTAGATCACCGTCTCGTTCGGGCGCTTGGTGCCCTCGATGCGGCCCACAACGTTGTGCGAAACGATGACCTTGGAGTCGACCTTGTAATTGGCCGAGAACGTTTCGCCCTTCAGCTCCACCGGCTTGAACTCACGCGTCTGCGCCTGCTTTTTAAGCGCTTCGAAGTCCAGGCCCGCGGCCTTGAACAGGTCCACCGCCACGTCGCGCTGAATCCAGGCTTCCAGCGGGGTGTGCACGCTGCGGGGGTGATCGCGCACCACGTCGAACTGAGTGTTCGTGTTGGAATTGGCGACAGTGGGCCAGCCATACGAGGCCGGTGCCGTTTCGTGGATGATCAGCATGCCGGCGGCGCCCTGACGCGCGGCCTCCTCGTACTTGTAGGTCCAGCGGCCGTAATAGGTCATGGCCTTGCCGCCGAAGTCACCTACGCCGGTTTCGAAATCCGGGTCGTTGATCAGCACCACGGCGATCTTGCCCTTGAGGTTCACGCCCTTGAAGTCGTCCCAGTTGCGCTCCGGCGCCTTCACGCCATAGCCCACGAACACCAGCGGCGCGTTCTTGATGTCCACAGCCTTGGAGCCGTCGAGCGCCGAGCGCACGGCAATTTCCTTGCCCTGGGTGAGGTTCTCGGCCTTGCCGTTCACGGTGAAGGCAAGCTGCGGCGTGCCGGCGATGTCGGACTGCAGCAGCGGCACGGCCTGGGTCCACTCGCGCTTGCCGTTCTTCAGGTCGCCGCCGGGCTGCACGCCCGCCGCCTTGAACTGGGCGATCACGTAGTCGACCGTCTTGGTTTCGCCTGCGGTGGCGGGGCCGCGACCTTCAAAGGCGTCGGACGAGAGGGTTTTCACATCGTCGGACAGACGGTGCGGATCGATGGTCGGGGTGGTCGGCGTGGCGGCGAACAAAGCCGTCGTCACCGAGAGGGCGAGCAGGGAAAGAGCCAATCGCTTCATGGACTACACCTAGCGGGGAAACGAACCTCGATAGTAGATAGCGCCAGGCGCGCAGGTCCATAGCATGAAGGTCTAGCGCTGGGGTCAACACACGGTGGGAGCAGGGTGAAAACCCTTGAAAACAGCCCTCCGCTGCCCGCGTCCGTGACTTTTTTCACCCCTCCGGGCAGAAAAATGCAAAAAAAACCGTATTTTTTCCGTCCTGCAGCTTGGCGCGATGGGTTGGCATGCCATACATTCCGCATGCCGAGAGGCATTTATAGACACCATCATCTTGATGACCACGGGGAAATGTATGGCGAAGGCGCAAAAAGCAGCAGCAAAGAAGAAGGCCGCTCCGAAGGCAGCTCCGAAGACCGCCGCCAAGGCAGTCGTTAACAAGCCGATCAAGGAAGCCCTGAGCAAGTCGGGTCTGGTCGCTCACATCGCTGAAGTCAGCGGCGTGATCGCCAAGGACGTGCGCGCGGTGCTCTCCTCGCTCGAGGCCGCCGTCACCAATTCGGTGCACAAGAAGGGTGCCGGTCACTTCACGCTGCCGGGCCTGCTGAAGATCACCGCCGTCAACGTTCCGGCCAAGCCGAAGCGCAAGGGCATCAACCCCTTCACCAAGGAAGAGCAGTGGTTCGCCGCTAAGCCCGCCACGGTGAAGATCAAGGTTCGCCCGCTGAAGAAGCTCAAGGACGCCGCTCTCTGAGCGTAGCGTTTCGCTAGAGTGTTCTTGCGTCAGGTGCGGCGTTTGCGCCGCACCTGACGGATTCCGGAGCCGAAAGCGCCGTGGCCATCAGGCCCGCCATCGACTCCTGCGTCGGCCCTCAGTGCCGATCGCTGCCCATCACCCGACCCGACTCCGGATCCAACTGCAGCGTTACGCGCTTGCCCGCGGGGTTGTCGGCCCGGGCCACCCACATGCCATCCTTGTAGTCCACGTCGCGCACATGGGTATAACCCTGCGTGGACAGTTCGGCGCGCACGTCCGCTTCGCTCAGGCGTGGCACCTGCCGGTCCGGGAGCGCCTGGCCACTCTTGGGGTCGATGCGCAGGTCCACGCCTTTGTCGTTGGCACTGCGTGCCTTGGCGGTCCACATGCCGTCGTGAAAACGTAGGTCGTGCACCTTGCTGTAGCCCTGTTGTTCCAGGGACGCCTGAATCTGGTGTTCGGTGAGCGCATCCTGCGCCATGGCGTTGGCGGCCACTCCCAGGGCCATCGTGATGGTCAATGAAGCGAGCTTCTTCATGGACATGCCTCGGTTGCTGGGGAGGCTCCCGAGTGTTCCCCCGTGCGGAATAACTTCCGGTGAACGCGACCGGGCTGGTGGCTGAACGGCACGTGCGCTCCCTCCGCTGCCCGGCATACAGCGATTCCGCCGACTGACATTTTGTTGAGGCTTGCCGGTGCATGCTCCCACCGCGGCGCTGGATCGCCGAGCCAATCCCAACACCCGCCGAGGGCATAAGCATGAGTCAAGCGAACGATCTGCCGTTGAGCCTGTATAAGGCCAACGCCGAATTCCAATTGCGCGTCAACAAGCTAGTGATGGAGAACTGGAAGAAATGGCTGGAGCTTTCCTCGCGCACCGTGGATGACGGCATCGCCCAATCGCAGGCGCGGGTAGAGCAGTTGATCAAGGCGCAGGACTGGGCCTCGCTCGCCACCTTGCCGGCCGATACCTTCTGGCGACAGCTCCAAATGCATGTGGGCGACGCCCATGTAACCAATCAGATTGCCGCCAATGTGCAGGCACACTTCGCCCAGGGCCTGCAGGAGGCCTTGTTGACCTGGCAAAAGGACACCGCGCGCGCGTTGAACAGCGCCGGGGAAAAGGGCCTGGCAGGCCCGTGGGAGGACCTCATCGCCCAGTGGGGGAGGTTTGGTTCATCTATGTGATGACATCCATGTTTCACGCAGCGCAGGGCGCGCGGTACTCGGGTTGTGAGCCCGGATTTGCTATCCTTGCGCTGTCCGCTCCGACTTATGCATCCGTTGGGTGCCAAAAGTGTGATCAAGAACGCACTTAGGGCCACGGAAGCACAGGGTGGGTGCCTTGTCAGGCAGGGTCGGGGGCGGTGGAATAGGCGAGTTATGGCGCGAGCCAGAGTGCTCCGGGTTGGGGCCTGCCTACACGGCGAAGCAGGGGCCGTTCACTGCGTTTTCACCCCTATCGTTGTTCGATCCAGCCCTTTGTACGGCGATCTTTAAGCCCGATCGCCGAGCTAGTGTCTTTTAGTGCTAAGGGGTAGCCAAAGATGCGGAAGGGTCTGGGGGAGCGTGCGTGGCTAAAGCACGTTGCGGTCACGTTGGGGTATGCGGCGGGCTTCGCTGCGCTTTACCAAGTTTCCTTTTCGCACTGGGTGCTCTTTGCGGGCTTTCGGCTTTGTGCGCTGCTGTTCATTCCCGTTCGCTACTGGCCTGCGCTGGCCGTTGGTGAGCTGATTCCGCTCGGCTATATCGGCTTTACGTGTCGCGAGCAGTACGGCACGGCGTGGGCGCTGGTGGTTACCGTGCCCCCTATTGCAGTCGCCATGCCCGTGGTGCACTGGTGCCGCGAGCGTTTGCGACTATTCCCCACGGCGTCCACCGTGAAGATGGGCATTCTGCTGCTCTGTATGTTCCTGGTGGCCGTGGTTTGGACGCTCTGTAATCTCGTCTCGATGGCGGTTACCGAACTGCCGCCGGGTTATCCGGCACTGCATTGGGACGTGCTCGCCTCACGCTGGTTTATCGGCAACTTCCTCGGTGTGCTGACGGTAACGCCACTCGCCGTATGGGTACGCGAATCGCTTGCCCTTACGCCCAAGGGCGCACGCTGGGGGCAGTTCATCGAGAGTCGCCTGTTGCTTGAGGCCGTATCCACCTTGCTGCCTACCTTGGCGCTGCTGATCTGGCTCAGCTTTCAGGCAGGCAGCGAAACCGCGCGCCAGGCCGCGCGCATGGCCATGTTTCTGCCCGTGATCTGGGTGGCGCTGCGCCATGGCTGGCAAGGCGCCGCCATTGGCGGCACCGCCGCCAGCATTGCCGTGGTGCTGACCATGCCGGCCAAGTACGACGCCGGCACCCTGCAGGCGCAGGTATTCATTGCCTTTGCCATTACCTCCATGCTGCTCCTTGGCGCGCGCATTTCCGTGCTCAACAAGAAAGACGGCAAGGATCGTGACGAACTGCGCATGGCGTTGGCGATTGCCCAGCGGAACATCTACGTGGGCGAAATGCAGCTACGCCAGACCTCGCTGGCCGTGGAGCAGATTCGCGAATCCGTACGCGTCGGTTATAGCCACCTGATTGGCCGTCTGCGCCATACCGTTCCGGTGGTAGACGAGCGCTCCTACATGCGTCAGGCAGCGATTGCGCAGGAGCAACTGTTTCGGTTGTCCGATAGCCTCTACCCCAGCACCTGGCGCGAGCGCGGCCTGCCTGCCGCCCTACGCGAAGGCTCCATTGCCCGTGGCCTGGCCGAGGTGGGCATTTCCTACTGGTGCGACATCGAAGGGCGCGGCCTTAGTCGGTTGTCGCCCAGCGTGCACATCGCCATCTATCGACTGGCGTGCGAATGCATTGTGCTGATCTGCTCCAAGCGCAAAGCCAGCGAAATTCGCCTGCGCATTCGCGGCGGCGCGTACAAGGGGCGTCGCTGGGTGGTGCTCAGCGTGGAAAGCCGCGTGGACGAAGAGCGTTCGGCCATGGCGCGCTGGGAAGACCTGATGGTGCGCCTGGCCAGCAGTGGCATGGGCTTTGACGCTATTCAGCACCGTGCGCAGGCGTTTGAAGGGCGGGCGCGCCGCCGCGCCTCGCAGGAGGGCGAGCGCATCAGCCTGATCCTGCATGATCCGGAAGTTGCTTGATCCGGAACCATAGCAGCGGCAGCCGCCGCCATGGTTCCGGATGGGTCGTGCTTAGTTGATGTGCGTGTTGCACTCAACCGGGTCGTTGCAAATCGACGCAGCGCGAAGCTGCATCGTGCCGTCGCTCAGCGGCGTAGCGGTCACGGTGGTGGCCGTGTCCTGATACACCGTGGTGGAGCTGGCGGTCGGCGTAGCCGTGGTGCTGGCCGTGGGCGCTTGTTGCGGCGTGGCCACCTGCTGGGAGAAACGGCCAATCGGCAGGGTGATGAACTGACCATTGGCGGTGCCTACGGCGCCCAGCACATTGCCGTTGATATCGTTCACCTGCACGTACTGAACGCCACCGAGCACGAAGACATAGGCGTGGAAGTTCGCGTTTGCGCTGACGTCGGTGGCGTTGGGCCAGGATTGGCCGAGGCCGGTGGCCGGCGGCTGGGTGGCCCATGCCGAACCGGAGAGAACCAGCGCCAACAATCCAGCCTTGATTGCACGATGTGACAGTAGTTTCCGCATATAAAACCCCTTTGTATGGATGACGTTCAATCGTTGAACATCGGCCCGAATGTAGCATCAAGCATGGGCCGCGCCTTGTGCCGCAGCACGCCGTTCCGCTTTGGCGCTCCGGGCAAAAAAGCAAAGGTGCCTACAAGAAACAATGCCGCGGCAACACCCACTTAAGGAACAAGTCGGCTGCTTTCAGGCCTTCGATGAGGGCTTGGGAGAGGGACTATGGCCTAAAGCCCAAGGCCTGGATAAACCAGGGCCTTTCACATCGGCGCCTAGTATCGCGCAAAGAACGGTGGAGGTCTGAGCACTGAGCGCACCCTCGGGGTGGTCGTTCAGAAATCTTGGGGGGGGCAAGCCGGGGGGGCAAAGCGGGGTGGCCGGGGCCTGCCGGTTGCCAAGGCCCGCGCGGGGCTCCCTAGTTCAATACACGCTACAGGGTGTGCTTAATCGGCCGGCTCTTCCAGCTCCAGGCGCGCCTGCAACACCATCCAGTACAAGGCCGTTGTGTTGAACGCGCGCGCGAATAGACGGGCGAGATCCACCGTCATTGGTCTGCCCTCCATCATCCAATCCTTTAACTGTGCGCTGGTGATGCCGATGCGCCGCGCTGTCTGCGCAAAGGTGAGGTCATCCGGCAGCATGTAATCGTGCAGCAGCACCTGCGCGGGTGAGCGCACGGCCAGCACACGGCTGACGTACATGCGCGGTGAGAGGGGAATCCGACTCATCACTGTCCTTGGTTGATGTGCGCGCACGCTTAAACACGCCGGCGCGAGCGCAGCGATACATGTAGGCAAAATGCCAATTCATGCGTACGTAATCGCCAAGGTGCGGCACACCGGCAACACGCCCGGTGCGCCGCGGGGGCGATCAACGGACGGGTCAGGTGCTGGCGGCGGTTTTTTGGCCCAACAAGCGCGCATAGGTGTGCAGGTAATGCACAGCCAACGATAACCCCGCGGATTCCAACGGGGTTAGGGCAAGCTGGCGTACCGGCTGGGAACCTCGGCGCGACGGGGCGAGGAGAGCCTCCTCGCTATCCATCAGCAGACCCAATAAAGCATCTGCCGAGCGGGCAATGCCGACCAGCGTTAACAACCGCTGCTCTGCGTCCTGCGCCGCGGCTGAGGGGGCCAGCGTGTCGGCGGAGGTCGCGTGCGTAGCCTCTGGTGGGAAAGACGGGCGTGCGCGTGCCGTATGATCGTGGACAGCCATGATCAACTTCCATTCAGTTGGTGATGGCCAGCGGGTCGTGAGTGTTAGTGGCACTCGCGGCCCGCGCTTCATGACCCGAGGGTCACGATTGCGCGAGAAATGGATTCAGACACCCCACGCGCAACGAGACAAAAAGTAGCAGAGCCCCGCCGAGTACCTTGTCAGCCAATGGCGCGTCGAGCCATGCGGCCCTGGCGCGCAACCGCTGCGGCGGGCGCTGTCAGTGGAGCGGGTGCGCGTGGTGCTTTCGCTATCAGCTAAGTGCCGAACCTTCGATACGGGAAGGAAAGGTCAAATCCCTTTCCATCGCCGTTTCGAGTCGCGCAAAGCATTTGCGCTACGCCTATTCGGCGAGCACTAGCACAACGAACTCCGAGTCATTGTCCATGCGCCGCTTAGCAGGATAGATAGCCAGCATCATGCTGCGATGAAGCCCCGCTGCGCGGTTCACGCGCGCTGTAAGCAGATTCAACTGGGCCTCCACAACGAGGGCTTCGCGGCTGAAATCGTCGATGCGTTGAGCGTGCGGAGCCGCATCACGTAGTGGGATAGGTCGTGACCATACAAGCCCTGCGCCGGATGAATGCGCATCGGTCATCCGAGCACAGCCAGGCCCTACATACTTTCTCAACCACACAAAAAGTTTCGATTTTGTTTGTGACGTAAGTCGCGTTGTCACGCCTTATGACCAGTCGACTCGTAAAGATGCCTTTGTGCCGGCCGTAAAAACATACGAATCACGGAAAAAGGCCGGAGGCTTCCATGTCGATCATCCGTCCCGCTGTTGCGGACACGCCGCCCCAGGTTGTGTCCTCACCACTCCAGAGCTTAAGAGAGCAACTAAATACAGATGCGAGTAGCTCGGCCTCCGACGCGTCGCTTCTTTCAAGTGATGATCTAGCTAAACGCCAAGCTGAGTTGGACGCGCGTTTAAGAATCATGTTCAGACCGACGCATATGCCTCAGGCTGCATCCAGGGCCTTGGATGCGTTGACGAGTACGATGGAGTTGGTCATGAGGGTGCGCCCTGATTTGGCTAATGCCAAGTTCGATTTCCAGACGGACAACGGCAAGATCAAAGTCATCTCGTCCTCCATGGACCAGATAGACAAGACGTGGCTGCAGCGCCAGCTAAACGCAAATAGTGCGCTGGTAGCGGCCCTTCAAAGCTTTCACGACGATGCGGTCGAGGGCTATCGGCTATGGGCAACGTTGGACGGATCCGCTGATGAACTGGATATGGCGGCGGTGTCGCAAGCGGCTGATGAAAAGTTCAGCTTTCTGGATGTCTTTCAGCAGTTCTACAAGGCTTTCAACGCAGGCAAGGATCGCAGCGAATCCTACTTCACCACGGATGGATCAGCGCTCAACTTCAACCTACAACCCAGCAGTGCGAGAACAATCCTCGAATTTTCCAAGGTCGCGAACGCCGTCAGGCTAGGAGCTGTGAACTATACCGACTCTCGCGGTAGAACTTATCATGGCGTTATGAGAGGCGACATTTTCGATATCCGTAACCTTCTCATCTTCCGACCAAATAGCGATCTAAACACGCTCGGATTCTACGCAAGGGCTTAGTTGAAGCGGCTTCGCTAATTCAAGCCAGTTGAAAGTATCGTTTCGCGCTCGAATGTATCGGTATGAAGAAATCGACCTTCAACGAGGCACAGCGAAGGTGTCATAGAAGAGGGCTGCCAGGCGCTCTGCGATATCGGATCCGACAAGTGGTTTTGGCAAAGCCAAAATCACCGCTTTTTGGCACCAGGCGCCTTGCGCCTGCCATGCCACTTGGATCTTTAGCTACGGCCACCACGCGATCCAATAGCGTCAAGTGTCGCCTCCGGCCCTTAGAGATGCTTTGATTTTGATCGTCATCCCAGCGGAAGCTGGGATCCAGCGCCTGTAAATGCTTGCCTGTAAGAGCACAAGATGAGCAGCCCTTCGGCCGTCGAAAAGCGCTTCCTGCCTTCGCAGGAATGACGAGCATAATCCCGCTTAATCAGGCCGTGCTCAGCGCCCCATGGGAGTCGCGGGAATGTGGGCGTCGTGTCACATCGGCGGGGAGCCATCGGCGAGAGGTGGCATCTTGCGGTGTTTGTACCGGCGCTTTCTTTTGGGTGGCCGTTGGTTACAGTGCGCACTGAATCCACTTATGCAGTCGATGGAGCGGGCCATGTCCAAGAACTCAAAAGCCAAGCGTGACGCCAAACGAAAGAAACTTCCCACGCGTGGACATGGCGGGCATACGAGCCGTCAGATTGAGCCTCACGGTGAGATGAAGGACTCAACCGGCCGGGTGATTGCCGGTATTGGGCGCCAGGGCAGTGATTGGGTACTGGTGATTGGCAATCAGGTGATCGGCGGCGGCGCTAGTGCGGCGGAGGTGATGGCGATGTTCCATTGCCTTGCGGACATCCAGCAGAAGGATGGAGGAAGTATCTCGCACGCCTACTCCTCGGAATTCCAGGCCGAGGCAGAGCGCGATGCGCTTGAGCAAGGCATGACGCTTGATGCGTATGTGGAACGTGCGCGTGCAGAGATGGCGAAGCCAGAGGATGAGGGCTCGGATGGTGCGGAAGATGACGAGCTGTAAGCTGACATCTTTCGAAGAAAAGGCCCTGTGCACTTCTTTACGCGCACAAGAGGTGCCAACCGTGTTCGTGACGTAAGTCGCATGGCCTCATGCGTATGTTCTGGTAGCGCCTAAAGAGATCTTCGAATTGGTCGTAAAAAATACGGATCATGGAAGAACACAGGAGGTTTCTATGTCGATCATCTCCCCCGCCGCTGCGGCCTCGGCACCCCAGATTGTCGCCTCACTTCCGGGCCTTTGCGGCAAGCCCTCATCATGGTGCACGAACGGCGCTCGCGCTTATCCGCGAGCAAAAGAAAAGGGCCTGCATTTCTGCAGGCCCTTGGAATCATGGTGGCCGGGGACGGAATCGAACCGCCGACACGGGGATTTTCAATCCCCTGCTCTACCAACTGAGCTACCCGGCCAAAATGTCGACGCGCATCGAAGATGCCGCGTGGAGCCGTGCATTAAATCGGAAGCGGGGAGGTTCGTCAAGCCTTTGTGTCGGGTGGCACGAAGCCTTGGGGTTGCTGCACGTCGCCGCCGAACAGGAATTTCTCCATTTCCAGGGTCAGGAACTGGCGCGACTTGGGGTCCAGCGGGTTCAAGCGGTATTCGTTGAGCAGCATGGTCTGGTGGCCCAGCCACTGCTGCCACGCTTCTTTGGAGATTTCCGCGTAGATGCGCTGGCCGAGGGGGCCGGGCCATGGGGCGAAATCCAGTCCTTCGGCGTCGTGGCCGAGTTTGGCGCAATGAACGGTACGGCTCATGGAAAGCGGCTCTTCAATGGTGGGTTTTACAGATCTTGCAGCAGGCTGCGCACGGGCGCAGGCAGGCCGAGGGCGGCGCGTTCGGCAGCGTCGCACCAGCGCCGTTGCGCATTATCGGCGACGCGGCGGTGTGCTGTCGCCTGATCGAACAGCAAGGGTTCGACTTTCAGGCGGTAGTGGCTGAACACGTGCATGAAAGCGGGCAGGGCTTGTGCATCGTCGATCTTGGCGAGGGCCTGTGCCGAGCGCCAGGCGTCGTCGTGATCGGCGGCTTCGGGCAGGCTCCACAGGCCCGACCACACGCCTTGCGCACCGCGTCGCTCAAGCAGCACGCGTCCGCGCGCATCGCGCAGGATCAGCATGACGGTTTCGCGCGTGGGTACGGCTTTGGTGGGTTTGGCGCTGGGCAGTTGCGCGGTGAGGTTGTCGCGCTTGGCAACGCATGAGGCGACCATGGGGCAGGCCTCGCAGCGTGGGCGCGAGCGCACGCATAGCGTGGCGCCCAGATCCATGATGGCCTGGGTGTAGTCGGCCACGCGGATGTCGGGCGTGAAGGCCTGTGCATGCTGCCAAAGCTGCTTCTCGATAGCGCTTTGCCCTGGGTGGCCGTGAATGCCCAGGTAGCGCGTGAGCACGCGTTTGACGTTGCCGTCAAGAATGGCGAATGGCAGGCCATGCGCTTGCGCAAGGATGGCGCCGGCGGTGGAGCGACCAATGCCGGGCAGGGCGGCCAGTGCGTCGAAATCCTTGGGTAGCTCGCCATCGTGATGTTCCACGCAAAGCTGCGCCGCGCGCTGCAGGAAGCGCGCACGGCGGTAATAGCCCAAGCCAGACCACAGCGCGAGCACGGTGTCTTCGTCGGCAGCGGCCAAGTCGCGCAGCGTGGGCAGTGTTTGCACAAAGCGTTGGAAGTACGGAATGACCGTGCTTACCTGCGTCTGCTGCAGCATGACTTCGGACAGCCACACACGATAAGCATCGCGGGGGTGTTGCCAGGGCAGGTCCTTGCGGCCGTGTTCGTCGAACCAGGCCAGTAGGGCGGTAGCAAACGGATTCATGGTGTCTTGCGCGGCGTAGCCGTTTTTGTTGGTGGTGTCTTGAGTGCAGCGCCTGAGGCGGGTGCGGTGGCGCTCGCTGCGGCAGCGGGTGCGTCATCGCCGGCCTGAATGGTGAGGCCTTCGATGCTCATGTCACCCACTTCGAGTTTGGCGATCTCGGCATGGCCGCTGCCGGGGGGCACGGCCAGGCGCGGGCCTTCGTCGTGATCGAGTTGGCTCCACCAGCTTGCCAGCGCCAATGGAGGCAGGCGCAGGTCGGCATGGTTGTCGGGGCCGTCGAGCTTGAGCGCGAGCATCAATGGGTTGACCTCATCGGCTGGGCTCAACGCGAGGGCCATGGTGTATTCGCCGCTGTCGGCGAGGTCGAGCTTGCCCGCTAGGTGCGCGGAGGCGTCGGCCGCACCGCGCCAGCGTGCATCGCCGGTAAGGTGCAGAGTGAGCGTGCTGCTGTGTGAGAGTTGCAGCGCGATGTTGTCCAGTTGCAGCGCATTGTTCTTGATGCGCGGCGTCAGCGACAGCCGCAGTTGCGTGGGGGTGTCGTGGGAATCTTTGGCGGAGGCCGTGAGTGCAAAGGCTTGATCGGGCGCGAGGCGGCCGGTGAGCAAGTCCACGTCGCTCAGCAGCATCTGGTTGCCGCGCACCAGTGTGCCGCGCGTGATGTGCACGCCCGCGTCAATGCGCGGAATGGTGGCGGGCGGCGTGGCAGGGCCGGAGGGAAGGTCGTCGAACCACGTTTGCAGTGCATCGAGATCCACGCGTGGCGAATCGATCTGCATTTGCGAAATCACCGTTTCGCCGCGAAACAGGGTGCGCCAAGGCAAGGCGAGCGTACCGCGCGCCGCGAGCAGAATGGGCATGTTGGCGCCTTGCGCGCTCAGCGTAATGCCCTCCAGTTCCAGTGCAGGGCGAGGAAACAGTGCGGGTGTGGCGGGGCTCGCCAGGCTCAGTTCCAACCCCGCCTCTTTCGCCTGCGACTGCAACATGGCGGTGATGCGCTCGGGTTGCAGCAGCACGTGCACGGCCACCAGTGTGGCCGCTACCAACGCCAGCGTGGCGCTGCTGGCGATGAGCAAGGTGAGGCGTAGCCAGCGCGGCACCGGTCGGCGCCCTTCAGCCTTGACCCAGGCTGGCGGGCAGCAGGCCGTCCACGTAGGCCTCCGCGTCGAACACACGCAAGTCGGTGGCAGTTTCGCCCAGGCCCACGTAGCGGATCGGCAGGCCGAATTCGCGAGCCAGCGCGAACACTACGCCGCCCTTGGCGGTGCCATCGAGCTTGGTCACGACCAGGCCGGTAACGCCGACGATCTGGCGGAACTGGCGTACTTGGCTCACGGCGTTCTGGCCGGTGGTGCCGTCGATCACCATGAGCACTTCGTGCGGGGCTTCGGTGTCGATTTTCTTGAGCACGCGGGCGATCTTGCCCAGCTCGTCCATCAGGCCGCCCTGGGTGTGCAGGCGGCCGGCGGTGTCGGCGATCAGCACGTCGGCCTGGCGCGAACGCGCGGCTTGCAGGGCGTCGAAGACCACGCTGGCGGCGTCGGCGTCTTGGCCTTGGGCGATGACCGGCACGGCGTTGCGGGCGCCCCAGGTCTTGAGCTGCTCAACGGCGGCGGCGCGGAAGGTGTCGCCCGCGGCGAGCATCACCTGCTGGCCTTCATCGCGATAGCGGCGGGCCAGTTTGCCGATGGTGGTGGTTTTGCCCGCGCCGTTGATGCCCACCGTGAGAATCACGAAGGGCTTGTGACTGGTGGTTGCCAGCGGCTGCTGCACTGGCTGCAACAGGGCGATAAGCGACTGGCGCAGTGCGGTGAGCAGTGCGCCGGCGTCGGCGAACTCGCGTTTGTGCATGCGCTTGCGCAGGTCTTCCACCAGCGCGGTGCTGGCTTCGATGCCCACGTCGGCGGTGATCAGGGTGGTTTCCAGCTCGTCCAGCAGGTCGTCGTCGAGCTTGGGGTGGCGCACGAACAGCGAGCTGAGCCCGCGCGCAAAAGCGCTGCCTGAAAGGCGCTCACGCCAGCTGCGCTTGGCGGGCTGGGCGGGCTGGGCGGCTTCGACAACGGCCGCAAGCTCGGCGGCTTCGTCTTGCACTGGGGCCTCTGCCGACGGTGGGGCCTCGGCGAGTACCTCGTCCAGCACGGGCGTGGTGTGGTTAAGCGAGGCGGCATCCGTGTCGTGCGGCGTCCCGGCGGCCGGCGGCACGGGCTCGGCCGCTGGCGCGGCAGGCTGGGCCGGAGGCGTTTCGGCGGGTTTCTTCTTCCAGAACTTAAGCATTGCGGCGACGATTCAAAGACAATGGGCGGCATGCTACCACCCCGACCCATACTCACCGCTGAGTTGAGCCTGCCGTGAAGAGCGCCCCAGGGCGCATCCGCATCATTGGCGGCCAACTGCGCAATTCCCGACTCGATGTGCCCGATTTACCCGGCCTGCGCCCCACGGCCGAGCGTGTACGGGAGACGCTGTTCAACTGGCTGGCCCCGGTGATGTCCGGCGTGCGCTGCCTGGATCTATGTGCCGGCACCGGCGCGCTGGGCGTGGAGGCGCTCTCGCGTGGTGCGGCGGCGGTGCAGTTCGTGGAGCGGGACGCCAAGGCGGCCCAGGCCCTTCGAGCGAATCTGTCGAGGCTCAAGACGAGCGGCGGGCAGGTGACCACGGCCGATGCGCAGGCCTATCTGCACGGGGCGGCGCAGCCGTTCGGGTTGGTGTTTCTCGACCCGCCATTCGCCTTGGGTCTGTGGACGCCGCTGGCGGAGCGCCTGGAGCAGGGTGGCTGGCTGGCACCCTCGGCGTGGATTTACGTGGAGGGCCCTAAAGGTCTGGCCCCAGTGTTGCCTGCATCGTGGGTGCTGCATCGCGAGGGGCATGCGGGCGAGGTGCGCTACGCACTTTACCGCCGCCTGGCACCGGTTTCCTGACCTTTGCGTACGGACGTTGGTCACTCTAGGCGGGGCACGCGAACCGGCCTAAGCTAGCCGCCCCTGTCCCCCCGTGGTCTGCCCTGTGAACAAGCCGCCGGTCAATACGCGTCTCGCCGTCTACCCTGGCACTTTCGACCCGATCACCAATGGTCATGCGGACTTGGTCGCGCGCGCCGCGCCGCTGTTCGAAAAAATCATCGTGGCGGTGGCCGAAAGCCCCAACAAGGGCCCGGGTTTCAGCCTGAACGAGCGCATCACGCTGGCGAGACTGGCCCTGGCCGACCTGCGCAATGTGGAGGTGCGAGGCTTTGACGGCCTGCTCGCGCATTTCGTGGAAGAGGTGGGCGCGGGCGTGATCATTCGTGGCCTGCGGGCGGTGTCCGATTTCGAATACGAGTTTCAGCTCGCCAGCATGAATCGCCATTTGATTCCGCAGGCCGAGACGCTGTTCCTCACGCCGGCCGAGCAGTACAGCTTTATCTCCTCCACGCTGGTGCGCGAGATCGGCCGGCTGGGTGGTGATATTTCCGGCTTTGTGCATCCTGCCGTGCAGCAGGCCATGCGCCAGCGCTGGCAGCGCGGCTAAACCCCACGCGAGTTCACGCCGCACCGCAGCACCGGCAACGGTGTCGGGGCGGGCCGCCGTCGTGTATCCTCGCCGCATCCTGCGGACAGGACAGTCACTCGCCGCGGACCTGTGGGGAGCAGGGTGGGGTGCCACCGCGCTTGCACCCGGGTTTCACGGTGCAGTCGCGCGACGGCTGGATGGTCCAGTCATCCAATGGATCCATAGCCCCAGATTCCACCCTCCAAGGTGACACACATGTACAAGTACGCTCTCCTCGCCGCCATCGCGCTCGCTGGCACCCTGTCGATCTCCGCTTGCAGCCAGCAGGAACAGGCTCAGCAGCCGACCGAGCAGGCCCAGGCCGTGTCCAAGCCGACCGACCCGAACGATTCCAAGGCGTGGAACGCCTACCTCGGTTCGATCGTGCAGAAGAACATGCAGGGCATGACCGCCGACCGTCCGTTCCCGTACCTGGTGCCGGCCGGTGACAGCGACGACGCCAACGCCCTGCGCCAGCGCCAGCTTGACCAGGTGCAGGACACCGTGGCCCGCGGCGTGCTGCCGGGCAACATGCTGGTGTTCGCGGGCCCGGAATCGGCCAAGACCGCTGAGTTCGTCACCGAAGCGTTCAAGGACGCCAAGCCCGGTTCGTTCAAGGACGTGATCGTGCTGGTGATCGGCGACGCCGCCGACAAGGATCGCGTGACCGCCGCGCTGCAGCCCACCGGCGCCACCGTGCGCTACGTGAACATGTAAGCAGCGGTTTCCGATTCGGAAATTCGACCCGCGGCACGCCAGTGTCGCGGGTTTTTCTTTTTATGCGGCGGTAACTTGCGTTGCGGATGGGGGGTTCCTCGGCCGCATCGGTGGGGCCTAGCGTGTAAACTGCCCGGCATGTCTCTGAAAATCCTCGATACCTGCGTCAATTGCGACGTCTGCGAACCGGTTTGTCCGAACAAGGCCATCTCGCTGGGCGAGGAGTACTACGTGATCGACCCGTCGTTGTGCACCGAATGCATCGGTCACTACGACCAGCCGCAATGCATCGAAGTGTGCCCGGTCGAGTGCATCATCATCGACCCCGCACACACCGAAACGCACGAACAGCTCGAACATAAGTACCACCACCTGATGGCCGCGAGCGGCGATGCCGCCGGGGCCGTGAACGATGCCTCCGCAAAGGACGACGCATGACGTTTTCGTTGAACTGGCGCGTAGCGCTGCTCGGGTTGCTGTTTACCGCTGGCGCGGCCTGCGCCGCCGATGGGCGCCCGCCCGTTTCCCCCGCCAACGCGCCTGCGACACACGCCCTTTCCCAGCGCCCCGGCCACGCCGGTATCGCCAGCGCCAATTTCCACGCCACCGAAGCGGGCCTGGAAGTGCTCGCCAAGGGCGGCAATGCGTTCGATGCGGCCATTGCGGTGGCCGCCACGCTGTCGGTGGTGGAGCCGGAAAGCTCCGGTATCGGCGGCGGCTTCATGGCCGTGCTGCACCGTGCCGATGGCCGCGAGGTGTTTATCGATGCGCGTGAAACCGCACCAGCCGCGGTGAATCCGCAGGATTACCTGGACAAGGACGGCGAGCCCAATCGCGACACCGCGCTCAATGGCCCGCTCTCGGCGGGTATACCGGGTGAACCGGCGGGCTTGGCCTGGCTCGCCACGCACTACGGCAAGCTGCCCTTGAAGGATTCGTTGGCGCCGGCCGTGCGCGTGGCGCGCGAGGGCTTTGTGCCGGATGGGCGCATGATCAATGCCATCACCGAGCGCGAGAAGGACATTCGCCGCTGGCCGGCATCCGTGGCCAAGTATTTGCCCAGCGGCAAGCCACCGGTAGCCGGGCAGACCTGGAAGGACCCGGACCAGGCTCGCACGCTGGAGTTGCTGGGCGAGCACGGTTTCGACGGGTTCTATCGCGGCGAAGTCGGTAAGAAGCTGGTAGACGCCGTGCGCGCCGCTGGTGGCAATTGGACGGCCAAAGATCTGGAGGGTTATCAGGTCAAGGAGCGTACGCCGATCAGCGTGGATTACCGCGGTTATCGCGTGCTCACTGCGCCGCCGGCTTCCTCCGGTGGCGTGGCGGTGGCGGAGATTCTCAATATTCTCTCCGGCTACGACCTCGCCAAGCTCGACGAGCCCCATCGCCTGCACTTGGTGATCGAAGCCATGCGTCGTGCTTTCCGCGACCACAACGATTACCTTGGCGATCCGGATTTCGTGAAGATGCCGCTGGATATGCTGCTGTCGCCGTACTATGCGGCGGGCCTGCGCCAGACCATCCTGATGGACAAGGCCACGCCCTCGTCGATGCTGCCGGCCAGCACGGGCGTCGATCCTGGCATGCACACCACGCATTTCTCCGTGATCGATAAGGACGGCAATATCGCCTCGATCACGCTGACGGTGAACTACACCATGGGCTCGACCTTCGTGGCCGAAGGCACCGGCGTGCTGCTCAACGATGAGATGGACGACTTTGCGCTGGTGCCCAACAAGCCCAACGTGTATGGCCTGCTCGGTAGCGCTGCCAATGCGCCGGCACCGGGCAAGCGCATGCTTTCCTCGATGACGCCGAGCATCGTGTTCGGCGCGGATCGCGTGGGCGTGATCGGGTCGCCGGGCGGCTCCACCATCATCACGCAGGTGCTCGAAGGCATCCTTGCTTTTATCGACGGCAAGGACGCCAAGGGCATCGTGGCGCAGAAGCGCTTCCACCATCAGTACATGCCTGACCGCGTGGACGTGGAGCCGGGCGCATTCTCGCCCGCCACCGCCGAGGCACTGACCCGCATGGGCCACACGCTGAAGGATCGCAACCCCTGGGGCTACATGAACGTGGTGACCTGGGACCTCAAGACCAACACGCTTGACGCGGCCAGCGATCCGCGCCGCGAGTCGGGTCTGGGCAAGGTGCAATAACGATGGAGCTCTGGTCGCTCACCGGCAACTCGCAGAAGCTCGATGGTGGCGCCATGTTCGGCAACGCCCCGCGGGCCCTGTGGTCGCGCTGGATCGCTCCGGACGCGGAGAATCGCATTCCGCTGGCGTGCCGCTGCCTCCTGGTGAAGAACCTGGATGGTAAGAACGTACTGTTCGAAACCGGCATCGGCGCGTTCTTCGAGCCCGCCATGCGCGAACGCTACGGCGTGGTGGAAGATCGCCACGTATTGCTCGACTCGTTGGCGCAGGCAGGCCTATCGCACGAGGACATCGATGTGGTGGTGCTCTCGCACCTGCACTTCGATCACGCGGGCGGCTTGCTTGCCGCGTGGGAAGAGGGGCAGGCGCCGCGCCTGCTGTTTCCCAACGCCACCTATGTCGTGGGCGCCGAGCATTGGCGGCGCGCGCTGACGCCGCACTCGCGTGATCGGGCCTCCTTCGTCCCCGAGCTGCAACCGCTGCTGGAAGCCAGCGGTCGGTTGGAGCTGGTGGAGGGCGACCATGCGAAGGCTTTGGGCCAGGCGGTGCGCTTTAGCTATTCGGACGGCCATACACCCGGCCTGATGCTGTCGGAGGTGGCCGGCGTGGTGTTCTGTGCCGACCTGATTCCGGGGCGCTTCTGGGTGCACCTGCCCATCACGATGGGTTACGACCGTTACCCGGAAGCCTTGATCGACGAGAAGCGCCGTTTTCTGGACGACAAGCTGGCAAGGGACGTGCGCCTGTTCTTTACGCACGATCACGATTGTGCGGTGGCGCGCGTGGTGCGTGATGAGCGGGGGCGTTACGGCACGGCGGACGAACAGCGCGAACTGCGGGGCTGACCGGACATAGCCGGTCGACACGGGGGAGATGACCGCGATGCAACCATGGCTACGACGAGTGCTGGGCACGCTGCTGTTGTTGGGCGGCGTGGGCTTGGCGGCAATGACAGAACAGGGCTTGCTCGACCACCGTCGGGCCGCCGAGCGGCATGGCGGGCAAATTCTCGACCTCGGGGCCGACGCGTCGCCGGGGTCGGGTCAGCATGGCTACCTGGCGCGTGTGTCGGGCCCGTTACGGGTGGTCGAAGCGCCTTACGACCCAGAGTTTGGTCAGCGCTCCCAGTCGCCAGTGCTGATTCGGCACGTGGAGATGTTCCAGTGGCGTGAAGTGCGTGTGTCCGATGAGGTGCATTACGAGTTGGACTGGGTAGATCGCCCGATCGACTCCAGCCGCTTTGCGCAGCCCGCTGGGCATGCCAATCCTTCGCGCTTTCCCATCCAGGGTAAGCAGTTCGATGCTGGTCAGGTACGCGTGGGTGGCTATGCGCTGGCGCCCGCCTTGCTGCACGCGTTGCCTGGCAGCGATGTGCTGATGCCGGACGCGAAAAGCTTGCCGCCCAATCTGGCGGCAAGCTTTTCCCTCAATGATCGTTATTTCACCACCAGCGCCAAGCCGGCTCAGCCGCGCCTGGGCGACCTGCGCGTGAGTTGGGAGATCGTGCCCGCCCAGCCGGTGACGGTGTTTGCGCAGATCGATGGCGACCAGTTGGTGCCCGCGGCACAAGCGAGCGATGGC
Source organism: Frateuria sp. sgz306004 (assembly GCF_057750885.1). Taxonomy (NCBI): domain Bacteria; kingdom Pseudomonadati; phylum Pseudomonadota; class Gammaproteobacteria; order Lysobacterales; family Rhodanobacteraceae; genus Frateuria; species Frateuria sp. sgz306004. The sequence goes on along the minus strand of NZ_JBYLFE010000008.1, from coordinate 100,683 downwards.
AAGGGCTTCGATGTGCAGGTGGGTGAGCGCGCGCTCAATGACATCGCGCCGGACGTGCCACAACCGCCATCGTATGCGTGGTTGCGCCGCGTGGCTGCCTTGATACTCGGTGCGCTCGGCGTGCTGCTGCTATTGCCGGAGAGCCGTCGCACCCATCACGAGTGGTTGCTGGCGGTGGGCGCGGGTTCCCTGTTGGTTGGCGCGGTGGCCAGTGTGTTGTGGCTGGGCACGGACCTGTCCATGGGCGGACTTTGGTTTCTGGTGGCCTTGGCAGGGCTTGGCCTTACCGTGTGGCGGTTGCGGGTAACCTCGCACTGAGAGCCTGTTCATGATCTCCGCGTGGCCCGCGCCGGGAGCGGTCTGCGCGCAGATCAAGGAAGAACGAGGGCATGTACGTCCGTACACAACCGAGTGATGACGCGGAGCTGGGTGCAAACCGCCCCGGCCCGAAGGGTTGCACTGGTGTGCCCGCCAGTCAGGCGCTTCGCTCCCTGGCGGGCACACCAACGCAACGCGGACTACGCGGAGATCGTGAACAGGCTCAGAAAGCTTTCCGTGCGAGGCGCCCGATCAATTGGGGCGCTGATCCGCGAAGGCGTAGACGTGATCGGCCCACTGGATGGCTTCCAGGTAGATCGCCGCCATGCGACGGATCACTTGCGGCTGCACCTCGCCGCCGCGCAAGTCGCCGGCTTCCCAGGCGCGAATCTGCTCCAGCAAGGGAGCGAACGGCCCCTTGTTCTCCAGCAGGGCACCGCTGATTTCGCGTGCCAGTGGCAGATGCCACAGCACGAAATCCATCGGGGCTTCCATCAGCGAATCGAGCAGTGAGAACAGGCCAGCAGTGAAAGCCATCTCGCGTTGCTCGGGTGCCATGTGCTGGGCGAGCTTTTCGCACATGTGCGCTCGAATCAGCGCGGCGCGCAGCAGTTCCGGCGGGCGATCGCCCATGCCGCTGAGCGCCATGGTGTAGATCCAATTGCGCATGCGTGACGCGCCGAAGAAGATCGCCGCTTGCTGTACCGACTTGAGCTGACGGGGCAGGGCGAAATAGGCGGAATTCACGCAGCCCAGGAGCTTGTAGCTAAGGATGGCGTCGTCGCGCACGATCTGGCCCAGTTCCACCGGGCCCGGGTTGCCCTCCTGCAGCGCCTTCATCAGGCGAAGCAGGCTTAGGCGGTTGGCGGTGAGCACGGGCACTTCCACGGGCTCGGGCTTGAGCAGGAACTGACCTTGCACCGCCTGTACGGGCAGTTCTTCGCAGCGGCGATAGGTCGAGTGATCGTCCACATGCCCGGCGACCACGTGGGTGCCACGCGCGTGCAGGTATTCGCTGCGTGAGCGCAGCACGGTCGGGTCGAGCTTGCTGGCATCCAGGCGAACGAACTGCACCACTCGCAACAGCGGCTCTACCGCGGCGTTGTACTCCAGCTCCATGTCGCCAGCGTCCAGCATCAGCGGGCAACCGCGCTGTGCCATGCGGGTGAGGCGATCGACCAGGGCGGCGTCGGTAGCGGCCTTGGGGTCGAGCAGCACGCCAAAGCGCGGCTGGTGCTGCAGCACGTCGGTTTCTTCCATGAGCAGGTCGCGGGTGAGCCGCAGGAAGGTACGGTTGCCGCGAACCAGTCGAGCCAGGGCGCCATCGGTGATGGTGGCCAGGGCACGACGCATGAGGGTGGCCTCGTCCTCGTCGTCCTTCTGGAACACGATTTCGTAGGCGAATAGTTCGCGCTTGGTGTCCAGCATCGGCAGTCGAATCACCGGCAGCGGTTGTTCGCTGGCGGCGGCTGACGCGTCGAGGGCGGAGGGGATAGCCGCAGCTTCGCTCATGGTCAATCGATCGAGTGGCAGTGATGGAAACAAGCGGCAGGAGCCGCCTGGCGACGCGTGCGTGGAGTGTTCCCCCTCGCGCGCGTCATGGAATCAGGCCTCGGCCAGCGGTTGCGAGCGCAGGCTCGTGCGCAGTTCACCCGCGCGGCCGTACACGCTTGCATCGACATCGTTGTTGCCGGTCAGCACGGCCAGCGCCTTGCGCACCTGCTGCAGGCGTACACCCACCAGGGTGCCGTTGCGCTGGTTGAGCTGCTGGCAGGCGCGCAGCGACTGCAGGATCTGTTGCCAAACCGGCGCCAGTGCGCGGCTGGCCTCGGGCGCGCCCTGGCTGAGCTGCAGGCGCTCGCCGTCCAGTTGCTCCAGGCGGAGCATGAGGGCGTGTTTGCTGGCGCCGGCGCGATTGAGCGCGTCCACGTCAGCGGCTTCCAGCGCGAGGCGCTCGCTTTGCAGCGCATCGGTCAACTGCTCCACTGCGAGCCGCATCTCTTCGACCGCGGCCATCAGGGCATGGTCTAGTTCGGCTTGCAGGGCGTAGTTCATGACTTACCGTTGATCTGGTTTTCCAGCGACAGCATGCGGTCAGCGATGCGGCTGGCGTCGATCTTGTAGGTGCCATTGGCCAGCGCCTGTCGCACCTGTTCCACCTTCTTGGTGTCGACGGTGGCGCTGCTATGGGTGCGGGCGGCCTCCTGGAGGGCGCGCGCGGAGTCAGTCAGCTGCACGCGGTCGTCTCCGCTTTTGCTGCCGGCCGCGGCTTCGGCGCCGGGTGCGCTGGTGGCGCTGGACGTCGAGGCAGTGCCCTGGCCGGCGGGGGCCTGGGGAAGCTTGGGCAAGCCGTTGTTTGAGATAGTGGTGTTCATGGGTCCGTTCTCGAGTGCTTACGTTTGGCCCTGTTGATCTCAGGATCGGCCGGTTGGCCGCAAACTTTAGTGGTCTGTATTGCCGCTAGCTATGGGAGGGCCAGTACCTGGCCCGGCGCAAGCACCATAGCGTCGATCACTTTCCCGGAACTGCCATTGCGCACCCGTAGGCGCGAACCGCTGTCGCCGCTTCCCAGGGCGACGCCGCTGGCGCGGACCTCGATCCCGTTCAGTCGTGACACCAGTTGTACTTGGTCGCCCGCCTTGATGGCCATGCGGCCACCCAAGGCGGTTGGGGTGAGTACGACGCCGGCGCCCATGGCGCGCGATAGCGTGCGGCCTTCCACCTCGCCCATGTCGCTGACATACCCGTAGCCCAGGCGGGTGATGTCGCGCTCCTCGCTCCGTACATCGTCCTGGCGCACGCCATCGCCGCGCTGTAGCGGGCGGGCCATGACCAGTACCTGGCGGAACACTTGGAGCTGCACGGGTACGCGTAGGGTCCAGCCGTCAGGCACGGGGCAGCGGAGGGTGACGTTCATGCGTGGCATCAGGCGCGCGCCCTCCTGCAGGCCTGGCACCGGCGCCACCGGGCAGGGTGCGAGCTGCAGGCGAGGATCGAGCGCGGCGGCCTGTGCGATCACCCGGCTGCCTGGGGTTTCGTATTGCCCGCGCAGCCATTGCTCGGCCTGCGCGCGCGCCGCCTGCACCGCGTCGGCGGCGTGGGCGGACGTCGCGGTGACGCCGATCAGCAGGATGGCCAGCAGGCGCAGGGTCATAGATCGGCCAGAAGCACGTTGAGTTGGGCCAGCATGGCTTCGCGTTCGCTTTCCAGCTGACCCACCATCTGGCTGGCCTGGTCGAGTTGACCGTCGGTAAGCAGGGTGGCAAAGGTGCTGCCATGTTCGCGCAGGCGCTCGCCGGAGGCGGTGAGCGCCGTGGCAGCCGGGTGGCCAATGCGGCCTTCCGCCAGGCGCTGCAGTGTGCGGGAGAGGGCCTGGGTGTCGAACCAGCGACGATCCAGCGCGGCCGGTTCCTGCAGGGCCAGTTCCATGGCCTGGCGCAGGCCCTGGGCGGCCTCGCGCACGGTCAGGCTGAGGCTGGCCGGGTCGTGGCCGCTTTCGCCCTCCAGCCAGTCCAGCGACAGGCGATGGGAGAGCAAGGCGGCGCGGCTGAGGGCCTCGGCCTGGCGGCTGGCCTCGGCGGCGCGTCGGTGCCACGCACCCAGTGAGGCCTGCGCGGCGGTGGCGCGAGCGTGCTGAGCGTCCTGGTTCTTGTGCATGGTGGTGATGCGGTCGCCAACCTGGCGCAGGGCTTCGCCGCTGTCCTGCAGGGTGGTGCCGGTCTGGGCCACGTTGTCCTGGGCGCGTTCCAGGCGCTGCAGGCCCTGTTGTACGTCGCCATCCAGTTGCAGGGAGAACTCGCCAATGGAGCCGGTGACCTGCTCGATCTCGGCGGTAGCCTGGCTGGTCTTTTCGGCCAGTTGCTTCACTTCGTCGGCCACCACGGCGAAGCCGCGGCCAGCCTCGCCAGCGCGGGCCGCCTCGATGGCCGCATTCAGGGCGACCAGGTTGGTTTGGTGGGCGATCTCCTGCACCACGCCGGTGAGCTTGCGGATCTGGGCGACTTGCTCGGCCAGCCGGCTCTGGTTGCGGTTCATGGTGGACAGGGCGGTGCGCAGCAGGCGCAACTGGCCGTCCAGCTCGCTGACGTTGCGCTCGCTGTTCTCGCCGGTCTGGCGGGCGTAGTCGAGGTTCGTGGTGATCTGCTGCAGGGCCGTCGAGATTCCGGCACTGCCATCCGTCAAGCGACCGACGCCATCACGGCACTCCTCGGCGGATTGACGCATGCCCGCCTGCTCGCGCACCAGCGCCTGCGCGGCGCTCAGTACCAGGCCTTGTTGCTCAAGCGTCTGCAGTGCCACGGCGGCCGGCGGCGGCACGCTGGATACCGCCTTTAGCAGCGGCGCCAACGCTTGCGCGGCGCGGGGATGGCGTGCGGACAGCTGTGCCACGCGCGCCCGATCACCTGCGGCGGCGGCGCGTGCAAGCTCGGTAAGGTGCTGGCTCCAGATCAGGCTCATGGGCGAATCGTTCCTTCCCTAATAAGGTCGTCCCGGCATCGGCGGGACAGGTCGGAACTTGAGAAAGCAAGCGACGTGCCACGTAGCCGAGGGCGTTGCCTCAAGCCGGCGTGTTTCCGGCCGATACGCGAGCGATGAGGCAACCCGCGGCGACCAGCCGCCTGGCGAGGAGTCCGCATGAGCGGCGCGTGGATGGAAAAGGTGGAGCAGCAGACCCGCTTGGCCGGGCACAATCGCGTGGCGATGCTGCTGTTCCGAATGGGCGACGAGCAGTTGTTCGGCATCAATGTATTCAAGGTGCGCGAGGTTATGCGCCGCCCGCCCATGGAGCGCATGCCCGACGCCGTGCCGCTGATTGCGGGCAGTTGCGACTATCGCGGCCAGACTATCCCCGTCATCGACCTGGCCGTGGCCCTGGGCTACCCGCCGCTGCGCGATGAGCCCTCGGCCCATTTGATGGTGACCGAGTTCAGCCGCACCGTGCAGGGCTTTCTGGTGGCCGAACCGCAGCGCCTGGTGCACTGCGCGGGTGAGTCGCTGGCCACGCCGCCGCCGGCTCTGGGCTTTGGCACGCGCGTGAATGCGGTGACCCGCATCGACGGCGCTTTGATCGCCATTGTGGACGTGGAGCACGTGCTGGCTAGCCTCAACGCCACCACCACGGAGCTCTCCGGCCCCATGCAGCGCATCGCCCGCGTGCACGATTTGCAGCCGCGCCGCGTCATGGTGGTGGACGATTCCCTGGTGGCCCGCAACCAGTTGGTGAACCTGTTCCGCCAGATGGATGTGGAGTGCGTAGTCGCCCGTGATGGGCGCGAGGCACTGGAGCGCTTGACGGAGTTGGCCACGGCGCCGGACGACAAGAGCATCACCTTGGTGGTGTCCGATATCGAAATGCCGCGCCTGGACGGCTATGCGCTTACCCGTGCGATTCGCGAGACGCCGGAGCTGCGTTCGTTGAAGGTGGTTCTGCACAGCTCCATCAGCGGCATTTTCAATGAGGCGATGGTGCGCGAGGTGAACGCAGACCGCTTCGTGGCGAAGTTTCAGCCGGATGTGCTGGCGCAGGCGGTACTGGATTTGATGCCGGAGCGGTTGGACGTTCGTTGACTTTTCCGGCTTGGCGGGTTGGGTTTGGAGTGGGCCTTTACCTAACGTCATTGCGGTGAAGGCAGAACGGCGGCCGAATGGCCGGTCTATTCGTGCTTTGCGCGCTTGGGGGATGTTCTCGCGGTCTCGCTCGCCTACGGGCTTCCGACCTCCTGTCGGAGGCTGGGGCACGTTCTGTTACTTGCCCGAGAAAAAGGAACGAAAGAGACCAGGGCGCCCGGGAGCCGGCAGATCAATAGCTAAGAGCCAACGCAAAGGCAAAGTCACTGGGTCCCAGCGCTTGCCCCCTTTTGGGGTTCGCTGGGACAACGATGAGGTGCGCCGCGAGCTAACGCAGCCCACATCAGCACCCCGCGCTTGATGAAATGGCGGCTGAGGAGCGTGAAGCACGCTGCCTTAAGCCCTCTTGGCTAAGGCGCGTTGCGGTGTAGCCGCTACGGTGCGGCGGAGGTGTTCCCCAACAGAACCATCCAAGCCTCAAGGCTCTTCCCAACACAAAGCTGCCCGCTCCTAAGGCCATTTCTTTGGGTTACTTCTCTTTGGGCCAGCAAAGCTAAGGTGACTTGAGCGCGCCAAAGGAGCTAGCTTCGCGTCGCCCGCAGGCGATCGAAACGCCCGCCGCGAAGGCGGCCAGATTGCCCCACCCCCGCATCGCCTGCTCCCCCACGGGACCACCGGCCCATCACCTGCTGCAAAGCACGCCAAGCTTTGGCCTCTTAACGCCATAGCGCTCAAAGACCATCACCCCAAACACACCGTCAAAACCCCGGCGACGAGAACCCGCTACCACCCAGTCGAAAAACCGACACCCCCTCCATTTCGCGCCACCCACCCCGCCAAGAAAAGCGCGAAAACCCAACAATGGCGCGCCTTCCCGCCACATCGCCAAAGCGTGGCACGCAAATTGCTCAAACCCTCCCGCGGCCCTCGCCGCAGGAGCGAGACATGAGTTCGATCAACGACAACCTGTTTGGTCTGCATACCCAGGCACTCGATCTCTGGCAGCGCCGCGGTGAAGTGTTGGCGAGCAACCTTGCCAACGCCGATACCCCCGGCTATCTCGCGCGCGATATCGATTTCAAACAGGCGCTCTCGCATGCCAGCGGCACCAACGAAAAGTTGCCGATGACCATTACGCAGCAAGGGCAAATCGATCCGTCCGCAGATGCTGGACAGAAACTCGCCTATCGGGTGCCGAGCCAGCCTTCGATGGACGGCAACACCGTCGACACCCAGACCGAGCAAGCCAACTTTGCCGCCAACGGCGTGCATTACCAGGCTTCGCTTTCCTTCATCACCGCGCAGATCCATATGCTGCGGACCGCCATCACTGGAGGCCAAGGCTAATGTCGATGTTCAAGATTTTCGACGTCGCCGGCTCCGGCATGGCGGCGCAGTCGCTGCGGCTCAATACCGTGGCCAGCAACCTCGCCAACGCCGACAGCGTGTCGAGCACGCCCGAGAATGCTTATCGCGCCAAGCAACCGTTATTCGCCGCGGTGCAGCGCGCGCTGGGTGGCACCAGCAACGCCGACACCGATAGCGCCGTGGGCGTGCAGGTGAAAGGTGTGACCGAAAGCCAGGCCGATGTTCAGACGCGCTACGAGCCGGGTAACCCCATGGCCGATGCCGACGGCTACGTCTACGGCAGCAACGTCAATCCCATCGATGAGCTGGTGAATATGATCACCGCGTCGCGTTCTTACCAGAACAACGTCGAAGCGATGAACACCACCAAGCAGCTCATGCTCAAGACCCTCGACCTCGGCAAATAAGCCGGGAGGATGCCTACGTGTCGACCATTCCCAGTACTAGCAGCACCAGCAACCAGGCCAGCACGTCCAGTGTGAATCAGGCCTTGTCCAACACCATGACGCAGGCCGACTTCCTCAAGTTGATGACGGCGCAGTTGCAGGCGCAGGACCCCACCAACCCGGTGGACAACTCGCAGTTCGTGTCGCAGATGGCGCAATTCAGCCAGCTTTCTTCGACCCAGCAGTTGGATACCGACCTGCAGACGTTGAGCAGCAACCTCAGTACGGCCATGCAGACGTCGCAGGTGCTCAGCTCCTCCAACCTGGTGAATCGCCAGGTGATCGTGCCTTCCTCCACCATGAGCTTCGACGGCAGCACCAGCATGCTTGGCGCGGTGAATGTTCCAAGCACCGAAAGCGTCACCGTGCAGGTGCTCGACGGCAGCGGCAACGTGGTGCGCACCATGCCGCTAGGCACCAAGAACACTGGACTGGCCCAGTTCACCTGGGACGGCAAGGACGACAACGGCAACACCCTTGCGCAGGGTGACTACACGCTCAAGGCCACCAGTGGCACCACCTCGCTCAATACCTACGTGGCCGGAACGGTCACCGGTGTCGGCTATGGCGGCAGCACGTTGGGTACTTACCTGCAGGTATCGGGCGTGGGCGGGGTGTCGCTCAGCCAGGTGGCGCAGATTCTCTGACGCTCCACGCGTCAATCTCATCACGAGGAACCGAACATGGCACTGAATACGGCGCTCAGCGGCATCAACGCGGCCCAGTCCGATCTCAACGTCATCGCCAACAATATTGCCAACGCCAACACCACGGGCTTCAAGGGCTCGCGCGCGGAGTTCGCAGATATCTACGCGGTGACTGGCCTTAACCTCAATTCCACCGCGATCGGTAGCGGCGCGCGCTTGCAGGACGTAGCCCAGCAGTTCAGCCAGGGTGACATCCAGACCACCAACAACAGCCTGGACCTGGCCATTTCGGGTAATGGCTTTTTCGTGGTGAACAACGGCAGCGGCGCGCAGTACACGCGTGCTGGCGATTTCCAGAAGGACAACAATGGCTATGTGGTCACCCCGACGGGTGCGCGCTTGCAGGTGTACCCGTCCAATGGTGCGGGTGGCTTCGACACAAGCACGCTGAAGGACCTCAACCTGGTGGGTGCGCAGAGCAATGCCACTGCCACCTCGTTGGTCACCATGAACTCCAACCTGCCGTCCAGCGCCACCGTGCCGACCAATGCGTTCAGCACCAGCGATTCCACGAGCTACAACGCGGCCACCCCGGTGACCGTGTATGACTCGCAGGGCGGTTCGCACCAGGCGACGGTTTACTACGTGAAGACCGGCACCAATGCCTGGAACGCCAATCTTTACGTGGATGGGCAGAACGCCGGTACGCAGGCGCTTACCTTCGACACCAGCGGCAACTTGGCGACGCCCTCCAACGGTGTGCTTGCCTTTAACTCCGTAAACCTGGGCAACGGTTCGTCGGCGATGACGCTGTCGCTCAATGTCACCAACACCACGCAATTCGGTACTGCTTACTCGGCCGGCAACATTTCGCAAAATGGTTTCGAGGCGGGCACTCTGTCCAACATCGACATCGACAGCAAAGGTGTGGTCACGGCGTACTACTCCAACAACCAGAGTACGCAGATCGGCCAGGTCGCCATTGCCAACTTTGGCAACGTGCAGGGCCTGCGTCAGCTCGGGAATACGACTTGGGCAGCGAGCAGCGACTCCGGCCCGGCGGTAATGGGTACTGCCAGCACAGGCCAGTTCGGCGCGTTGCAGTCGGGTGCGTTGGAAAGTTCCAACACGGCCGACACCACCTCGCAATTGGTCAACATGATCCAGGCCCAGCGCAACTACCAGGCCAATGCTCAGGTGCTGTCGACCGACAACACCCTGGCCTCGGCGCTGTTCAACGCTGTCTCGCGCTGATAAGCCGCCATGGATCGTTCCGTCTACGTAGCTATGACCGGGGCCACGCAGATCATGCGTGCCCAGGACGCGGTGGCCCACAACCTGGCCAATACGTCCACGGTCGGCTTCAAGAGCGAGCTGTCCGCGTTTCAGAGCGTACCGGTGCTTGGCACCGGTACGCCCTCGCGCATCAACGCGGTTACTCAGGGCATCGGGCAAAGCGAGACGCAGGGTTCACCCGTCAACACCGGCCGTTCGCTGGATATTTCCGTGCGAGGCAGTGGATGGATCGCGGTCCAGGCACCGGACGGCAGCGAGGCATATACCCGCGCGGGTGATCTGCAGCTCACGGCCGATGGTGGCCTGACCGACGCGCGTGGCAACCCGATCATGGGCAGCTCCGGCCCCATCACCATCCCCCCGGCGGCCGAGATCAACATTGGTGCCGACGGAACCATTTCCAGCGTGCCATTGGGGCAGGGCCCCAACTCGGTGACCACGCTGGATCGCATCAAGCTGGTCAATCCTGACGCTACGCAGCTCGCACAGGGCAGCGACGGGTTGATGCATATGACCGATGGCAGCACAGCCGGTCAGGACAACAACGTGATTCTTTCATCGGGCGTGCTCGAGGGCAGCAACGTCAATCCGTCGGCAGAGCTGGTGAAGATGATCTCTTTGTCGCGCCAGTACGAGATGCAGGTGAAGTCCATCAAGACCGCCGAGGACAACGCCGACTCCAGCCTCAAGCTGATGCAGTCGAGCTGACCGCCCCACCTATTCATGGAGTGACCGATGTTTTCTTCTCTCTGGATTGCCAAGACCGGCCTTGATGCGCAGCAGACGCGCATGGACGTGATCTCCAACAACCTGGCCAACGCCAACACCACCGCGTTCAAGAGTTCGCGTGCGGCGTTCCAGGATCTCATGTACCAGAACAAGGCCCAGCCCGGCGGCCAGACCACCGAGCAGACGCTATCGCCCTCGGGCCTGATGCTGGGCACGGGCGTGCGCGTGGTGGGCAACGAAAAGCTGTTCACGGAAGGCAATATCGCGCAGACCGGCAACTCGCTCGACGTGGCCATCCAGGGTCGTGGCTTCTTGCAGGTGAGCATGCCCGACGGCAGCGTGGGCTATACCCGCGATGGCTCGCTGCACACCGACGCCAATGGCCAACTGGTCACCGCCGACGGCTACCCGCTGGAGCCTGCCATCACCGTGCCGCCGAATGTGCAGAGCATCACCATCGGTTTGGATGGCACGGTGTCCGCCACCACCACGGCATCGGCCACGCCCGCAACGCTGGGTACCTTGCAACTGGCCGACTTCATCAACCCCGCCGGCCTGCAGCCGATGGGACAAAACCTCTACCTCGAATCCGCCTCCAGCGGTGCGCCGCAGACCGGCCAGCCGTCGCTCAATGGCATGGGTTCGCTGGCACAGGGATCGCTGGAATCCTCCAACGTCAACGTGGTGGCCGAAATGGTCAACATGATCGAGACGCAGCGCACCTACGAGATGAACTCCAAGGCCATCAGCAGCACCGATCAGATGCTGCAGGACTTGACCGACAAGATGTGAGTACAGCCATGCCGTCCTTCCGTCCATTGTTTCGCTTCTCACTCTTGCTGGCCGTCTGCACGCTTGCGGGTTGCGGCATGCAGCCGCCGCGCGACGATCATCGGTGGGCTGCCACCATGCCGCAGGAGCCGATGGCCGCGCCGCCCACCGATGGCTCGATCTACCATGCCGATCAGGGCATAGAGCTATTCAACGATGCGCGCGCGCACCGTGTGGGCGACATCCTCACCATCACGCTGGTGGAGAGTACACAGGCGTCGAAGAAAGCCAGCACCAATACGAGCAAGAAGGACGCCAGCACCATTTCCGCGCCCAGCATTCTTGGTCACACACTCAAGGTCGGCGGGTCGACGGCGGACACCAGTCTCAACGGCAACCGTGCATTCGACGGTAGCGGCGATAGCAGCCAGAGCAATCAGCTCTCCGGCTCCGTCACGGTGACGGTGGCCCAGCGCTTGTCCAACGGCAATTTGTTGGTGCGCGGCGAGAAGATGGTCACCATCAACCAGGGGCAGGAGCAAATTCGTATTTCCGGCATCGTGCGTCCGCAGGACATCCTGCAAGACAACAGCGTGCCATCCACGCGCGTGGCCGACGCGCAGATCGGGTACACCGGCAAGGGGGCTCTGGCCGACGCGAATACCCAAGGCTGGTTGTCACGGTTCTTCAGCTCCAAATGGATGCCCTACTGATGAACGCCTTGGCTTCTTATCGCCCCTTTGGCTGGCACCGTGCCCGTCAGCGTGTGCTGTCGGTCTTGCGTGGCGCGGTGATCGTGCTGTGCGGTTGTCTGTCGGTGAATCAGCCAGTGCATGCAGACAAGATCCGCGACCTCGCCCAGGTGGGCGGTGTGCGCACCAACCAGTTGATTGGTTACGGCTTGGTGGTGGGCCTGGATGGTAGCGGCGACCAGACTACGCAGGCGCCGTTTACCACGCAGAGTCTGGAGAACATGCTGGTGCAGTTCGGCATCAAAGTTCCGGCCAACGTGACTCCGCAGTTGAAGAATGCGGCCGCAGTGATGGTGACGGCGCAGTTGCCGCCGTTCGCCAAGCCTGGCCAGACCATTGACGTGACGGTCGCCTCGATCGGTAACGCCAAGAGCATTCGCGGTGGCGAGTTGCTGATGACGCCGCTGCGTGGTGCCGATGGCAACGTCTATGCCATGTCGCAGGGCAGCGTGGTGGTCGGCGGCATCAGTGCCTCTGGCAAGAGTGGCTCCAGCGTGCAGGTCAATATTTCCGCCAGCGGCCGCGTACCCAACGGTGCGACGGTCGAGCGACCGGTGGCGTCCTCATTCGGCAGCGGCGGGGACCTCGTGCTCAATCTCAATTCGGCGGACTTCACCACGGCCACGCGCATTGCTGAGGCGATCAACCGCACCTATGGCGCAGGCACTGCCAGCGCGCTGGACGGCGGTTCCGTGAGCGTGCGCGGCCCGGTGGACCCGGCCCAGCGCGTGGCCTGGATGGGGGCGATCCAGGGTTTGGACGTGGCACCCGGCGACGCGCCCGCTCGCGTGGTGGTGAATTCGCGCACGGGTACGGTGGTGATCGGCTCGGAAGTTCGCGTCACGCCGGCTGCTGTTGCGCACGGTTCCATCCAGGTAACCATCACTGAGACCCCGCAGGTGAGCCAGCCCGGGCCGTTCAGCAAGGGCGGGCAGACCGTGGTGGTGCCGCAGAGCGACGTGCAAGTCAGTGAAGATGGCGCGCACATGTTCAAGTTCGGCCCTGGCACCAACCTCGACACGATCGTGCGTGCGGTGAATCAGGTGGGGGCCTCGCCTACCGATCTCATCTCGATCCTTCAGGCGCTCAAGCAGGCGGGTGCGTTACATGCCGAGCTTGTGGTGATCTGATGACCGTCAACGCCGACGCCAGCAACAGCCTGAATACCTGGACTGATCTGTCCGGGTTCCAGGCGCTGCGCAACAGTGCGCAGAGCGACGCGAAGGCAGCGCTGCCGGCGGTGGCCAAGCAGTTCGAATCCATCTTCACCCAGATGATGCTCAAGTCCATGCGCGACGCCAGCGCGGGCGACGGGCTGTTCGACAGCGAAGCGGGTAACGCCTGGCGCGACATGTTCGACCAGCAACTGTCCATTCAGCTGTCCCAGCATGGCAATGGCCTGGGCATTGCCCAGATGTTGGTACGCCAACTGGGCGGAGCCAGCACCACCGGCGCCGACGCGGCATCCACTGCGGCCGCGAGCGACGACTGGCAGCAACGCCTACGTTCCGTGATGGGCGCCGCGCGCTCGGCAGGCGACAAGGTGCTCAAGTGGTTGCCGCAGGATGCGCAGCAATTCGTGCAGCAGCTGGCGCCGTATGCGGAAAAGGCGGCCCAGAAGCTGGGTGTGTCGGTACGCGCCGTGCTCGCTCAGGCCGCGTTGGAGACCCAGTGGGGACAGCACCTGCCGACCCATTCCAACGGCAACACCAGCAACAACCTGTTCGGCATGAAAGCAGGCAGCAGTTGGGGTGGGGACAAGGTCAGCGTGCCCACTCTGGAGTTCGAGGATGGGGTGGCGGTCCGCAAGCACGCCCAATTCCGCTCCTACGCCAATCCGGGCGAGTCCTTCGACGACTATGCCCGGCTGATTGCCGACAACCCGCGTTATGCCAACGCGCTCAACCACGGCGACGATGTACTGGGTTTTGCCCGCGGCTTGGTCAACGGCGGCTACGCCACGGACCCGAGCTACGCCCAGAAAATCGCCGCCATCGCCAACAGCCCCGCCATGCGCGAGGCTCTCCAGGCACTCAAGAAAGTCGCGGCCGCGCCGAACTCTATCGAGTGATCTGTCCAGGAATGACCCATGTCTAACCTTCTCAGTATTGGTGCCTCTGGTCTCAACGCCGCTCAGGTGGCGCTGAGCACCGTGAGCAACAACATCAGCAACGTCAACACGCCGGGCTATAGCCGACAGACGGTGCTGCAGAGCGAGGCGCTGTCGGGCAGTGGCGGGGTTTTCACCATCGGCAGCGGCGTAACCGTGCAGTCGGTGCAGCGTGCCTATAGCGATTTTCTGACCCAGGCGCTGTGGACCAGCAACTCGGGCATGCAGCGGGCCACGACCTACAACAACCTCACCACCACGCTGAACAGCGCGTTGAGCGCCAGCGGCAACCTGCAGACGTCGCTGGACAACTTCTACGGCGCCTTCAGCACGGTCGCCAACACGCCGGGTGTCGCCTCCAGCCGCCAGTCGCTGCTGGGCACCGCCAGCTCGATGGTCACCAACTTCAATACACTCGCCCAGCAGTTGAGCGCGCAGCAAGGCCAGATCAACAGCCAGATTTCCACCACGGTCAGCAGCATCAACAGCGTGGCCAGCAATATCGCTGACCTCAACGCCAAGATCCGCCAGGCCGGAACCAACGTTCCCAACGACTTGCTGGATCAGCGCGACAGCATGGTGCAAACCCTGTCGGGCTACCTGGGCGTCACGGCCAATGCCCAGTCGGATGGCACCATCAGCATCTATGCCACCAATGGGCAGGCGCTGGTCAGCGGCGATAAGTCCTTCGCGCTGAGCACGGGCAACAATGCCTATGACAGTTCGCGCACGGACGTGTTCGACGGTACCGGCACCGACATCACCAGCAAGCTCAGCGGTGGCAGCCTGGGTGCGTTGCTCGATTACCGCAGCAACGTGCTGGACCGTACCCAGAACCAGTTGGGTCAGGCTGCCATCGGCCTGGCCAACAGCGTCAATCTGCAGCAGTCCAAAGGGCTGGACCTCAACGGCAAGCAGGGCGGGGCCATGTTCAGTGTGCCGTCGCCGGCCGTGCTGGGCAGCACCGCCAACAAGGGCAGTGCCACCGTGGCGGCCAGCATCAGCGACACATCCAAGCTGACCACGTCCGACTATGTGCTGAGTTACGACGGCGCCAGCTGGAACCTGCAAACCACCGCCGGGCAGAACGTGGCGCTCACTTCCAATCCGGACGGTTCGTTGTCCGCCGACGGGCTCACCTTCAATGTGTCCGGCGCCGCGCAGGCCGGCGACAGTTACATGATTCAGCCCACACGCGGTGCCGCCGGCAGCCTGGCGCTGACCATGACCGACCCTAACGGCATCGCCGCCGCCGCAGCGCTCAGCGGCAAGGCGGCCAGCGCCAACACCGGCACCGCCACGCTCGGTTCGCTCACCGTGCAGGACCCGACCAACGCCGCGCTGCTGAGCAATGCGACGTTGAGCTTTCCCACGGCGGGCAGCTATCAGGTGGCCGACAGCGCGGGCAATGTGCTTGCCAGCGGCAGCTACGCCCCGGGCCAGACCATCAGCGCCAACGGCTGGAGCGTGACGCCCTCGGGTACGCCGGCCGGTGGCGACAGCTTCAGCATCGGCGCCAATAGCAACGGTCTCAATGACACCAGCAATGCGTTGGCGCTGGCGGCCTTGTCCGATCAGGGCGTGCTCAATGGCGGCACCAGCTCGATCATTGCTGCCTACGGCACGCTCACCACCAGTATCGGCTCGGCGGGCAGTCAGGCACAGACCAATCTCACCACGCAGACCAGCCTGTACAACCAGGCCATGTCCGCCCAGCAATCCGTGTCCGGTGTGAACCTCGATGAAGAGGCCGCCAACATGGTGCGTTACCAGCAGGCCTACCAAGCCTCGGCGCAGGTGATCTCCACCTCGCAGACCATCTTCGCCAGCCTGCTCACCGCGATCCAGGGATAAACCGCCATGCGCCTCTCCACTAGCTGGATGTATCAGCAATCGCTCACCACCATGCTTAATCAGCAGAGTTCGGTGGCTGCGACGCAGAACCAGGTGACGACCGGTCAGCGCATCAACGTGGCGTCCGACGATCCGGCGGGTGCGGGGCAGGTAGTCAGCCTCAATCACATCATCGCGGCCAACACGCAGTACACCAATAACATCAACACCGCTACCACGCGCTTGAATACCGAGGCCAGCACGCTCAGCTCGGCCAACACCGCGCTGGACAGCGCGCGCACGCTCGCTTTGCAGGCCATGAATGGCACGTTGTCGGCCTCCGACCGCAGCAGCATTGCCAGCCAGCTCAGCCAGATTCGTGACCAATTGGTGCAACAGGCCAATACGACGGACAGCAACGGCAACGCATTGTTCGCCGGCACCAGCACGGTCAAGACGCCCTTCCAAGTGGGTGTCAATGGCGTGGTTACCTATGGCGGCAATGATGGCCAGCAGCGCTCCGCCATCGGCTCGGGGTTGCAGGTCGCGACCAGCGACAGCGGTTCCAGCCTGTTCATGGCTATCCCCAACGGCAATGGGTCCTATGTGGCCAATGCGGGCGCCGGCAACACCGGCACGCTGGTAGTGGGAGCCAATAGCGTGACCGATCAAACGGCATGGAATGCGGCCAAGGCCACCAGCGGTGGCGGCTACACCATCACCTTCGGCGCCAATGGCGCGTGGACGGCGGCGGATGCCAAGGGCAACCCGGTATTGGACAGCAGCGGCAATCCGGTGGGTGGCACCTACCAGGATGGCGGCGCGATCAGCTTCAACGGCATGAGCATTTCGCTCAGCGGCACGCCTTCATCCGGCGATACCATCGCGGTATCCAACAGCAGTTCGCAGGACGTCTTCAGTACGTTGACCAACATGATCAACGCGCTGCAGGGAAACATCAGCAATACACAGCTGACCAACGTGATGAGTCGCCAGGTGGAGTCGATCGACCAGACCCAAGCGACGCTGAGCGCTACGCAGGTGTCCATCGGTGGGCGACTGAACACATTGACTCAGCAGCAGTCGGCTTACCAGGATCTCAACGTCACCTATCAGTCCGCACTCTCGGATGTGCAGAACGTGGATGCGTATACCGCCATCAGCAATCTGTCGTTGCAGTCGGCGGCGCTGCAAGCCTCGCAGCAGATCTTTTCTCAGGTGAAGTCGATGAGCCTGTTCAATTATCTGAAGTAAGGCGTGATGTTCGCGGTCGTCGTGCTTGGCGGCCGCCGGTTCGATGAGGCGTGGCAACAGGAACGGAAAGGAGGTCTACGGAAGGTTGGCTGGGTGAGCTCTACGGCGAAGGCAAGCGGTTTCGGTGGGTGCTGATGTGCACTACGTCACGAAAATTTGGCGTCATGCTTAAGTAATCGCTGAGACAGCCGAAAAGCTCACTGAGGCGGATGGTGACTCCCACGGAGCATCGGGCCGCCGGCAGGTATCAAGCAAACCGAACCGGTCACCGGTTACGTAGGAGAAATCCATGTCTCTCGTTATCAATACCAACGTTTCGTCGCTGAACGCGCAGAACAACCTGACCAAGTCGCAGAGCGCGCTGGCCCAGGCCACGCAGCGCCTGTCGTCGGGCTTGAAGATCAACAGCGCCGCCGACAACGCCGCGGGCTTCGCGATCTCCCAGCGCTACACCACCCAGATCGGTGGCCTGAAGCAGGCCAGCGCCAACGCCTCCGACGCCATCAACCTGGCGCAGACGGCCGGTTCGGCTCTGGACCAGGTGACCGCCAACCTGCAGGCCATTCGTGACCTGGCCGTGCAGTCCGCCAACGGCACCTACACCTCCAGCGACCGTGCGTCGATGGACCAGGAAGTGCAGCAGCGCCTGGCGGAAATCACCCGTATCGCCAACCAGACCACCTTCAACGGCAAGAACGTGCTGGATGGCTCGCTGAAGACCCAGAGCTTCCAGATCGGCTCGGATGTGGGCCAGACCATCAGCGTTAGCCTCGGCCAGAGCGTGAAGGCCCATGACATGGGTGCCATCGGCGAGCTGAACACTGGTGACCTGAGCGGCGCATTCACGGACGCCACCGGCAAGGCGTACACCCTCGACCTGTCCAAGATCACCATCACGGACTCGGCTGGCACGGCGCACACGCTGTCTGGCAAGGCCTCGAGCGTGCAGGACCTGGCCGATGCCATCAACGCGGCGGGCATCAGCGGCCTGAGCGCTGCGGTGGACGGCAATGGGGGAATGGGCATCTACTCCAACGGCACCTTCAAGGTGACGGACACGGGTTCGATCGCTGCTGGCTCGACCCTCGGTAGCCAAACCACCCCGCAGACCAGCATCGCCGGCAACTCCAGCGTGAACGGTGCTGCCGCCGCCAACAACGATGCCGCCTCCGTCGCCACCGCCGGTGGCCTGGATACCGGCAACGTGACCAGCGTGGATAGCGCCAATGCACTGATCTCCCGCGTGGACGTGGCGCTGAAGTCGGTGGCCGACTTCGCCGCGCAGCTGGGTGCCGTGCAGAACCGCTTCCAGTCGACCATCTCCACGGTGGCGGCGCAGACCACCAACCTGCAGGCTTCGCAGTCGACCATCCAGGACGCGGACTTCGCGGCCGAGACGGCTTCGCTCAGCAAGTCGCAGGTGCTCCAGCAGGCGGGTATCTCGGTGTTGGCCCAGGCCAACTCCAACCCGCAGCAGGTGCTCAAGCTCTTGCAGTAACGGACGCAAGGCCAGTGGCGACTCTCCCGGGTCGCCACTGGTCGCGACCGGTGGTATCGCCGGGTGGGTTTGCTTTCGGCAACCCGCCCAGCATCACGGGAGCCACCGGCAAAAGCCTTGCTTAAAGCGAGGCTTTTGCCGGGGGCTCGAGACGCCCGCCTCGTGCGGGAACCGATCGGGAAACTGACAAGGCAACACCATGACGACAAGCAGCGCAACGTCCGGCAGCAGCCTCAGCTCTCTGCTGAACCAGCTCAGCTCGAGTACAACCGGCACCAACAGTTCCGGCTCGAGCAGCGCGTCGGGAACGTCGAGCAGCTCGTCATCCGGTACCAGCGACTCCGCGTCCACCTCGTCGGGCAACTCCACGATCAGCTCGCTGGGTATCGGGTCGGGTCTGAACGTGAGCGCCATCGTTACCGCGCTGGTCAACGCGCGCAAGGCGGCCTCGCAGCAGCAGATCGACACCCGTACCGCGCAGACCAACAATCTGCTGACCGGCCTTTCGTCGCTGAACTCGGCGCTGGGCGGCATCCAGACCGCATTGGCCACGCTCAAGTCGATCAACACGTTCAATAGCTTCACCGGCACGCTCACGGCTGTGGGCACTTCGACGAGCATTGGCACGGTATCCACACGTTCAAACGCCCAGGTGGGCAACTACACAGTTGCGGTATCGCAGCTGGCGACCGCACAGAAGCGCACCAGCGACCCGTATGCCTCGGGTACCGCCGTGGGCGCGGGCAACCTGAGCATTGGCGTCGGCAAGAACACCATGACCATCCCGGTGTCGGCCACCAACTCCATTTCGGACATCGCCGCCGCCATCAATAGCTCAAGCTCCAATCCGGGCGTTACCGCCACGGTAGTGAGCGGCACCAATGGCCAGCAGCTGGTGCTCACGTCGAGCAATACCGGCGTGGCGAATGCGTACACGATCAGCGCGGACGCGACCAGTAGCGCTGGCCTCACCGCGCTGGCCACCAAGCTCAGCACGGCTGGCAGCAACGAAGCACAGGACGCTAAGCTCACCGTGGACGGCATTCCCGCCACCAGCGCGAGCAATACCGTCACCGGCGTGATGGATGGCGTAACGCTCAACCTCACCAATACCGGCACCAATACCCTGAGCATTGCTCAGGACAATTCGACCGCCACCACGGCCATCCAGGCATTCGTAACGGCTTACAACAACTACGCCACCACGGCGGCATCGCTGTCGAGCTACGACAAGAACTCGGGTGCGGCTGGCGTGCTGCTAGGCGATACCACGCTTACGTCGGTACAGCGTCAAATATCGTCCGTGCTCAGCGGTGCGGTGAAGGGCAACGGCATTGGCACGCTGGCCAATCTGGGCATTACCCGCAATGCCGATGGCACGCTCAGTCTGGACACGGACAAGTTGGCGACGGCCTTCCAGTCCAATGCTTCCGCGGTAAAAGACCTGTTCTCCGGCACCAACGGTTACGCCAATACGCTGAACACGGCGATCAATACGTACACGTCATCGAGTGGCATCATTGCCACTCGCATGGACAGCCTCAACAATACGTTGACGCAGTTGAGCCAACAGCAAACTGCACTGAACGCGCGCATGGCTACCTACCAGACGCAGCTGCAAAACCAGTACACGCAGTTGGATACGCTCATGTCCACGCTAAACAACACCAGCAGTTACCTGACCACGGCGCTGGCGCAGCTCAACAACTCCAACAGTTCAAAGAACTAAGCCCGAGGCAAGGACATGACCTACGGCTATATGCGTAACGCGAGCGCCGCCTACCAGGACACCAATGCGCGAGGTAGCGTGGAGGGAGCGGACCGCCACCAGCTCACCGGCATGCTGTATGACGGCGTGATCGATCGGCTCAACCAGGCGCGTGGCGCCATGCGCCGCGGCGACGTGCCTGCCAAGGGCATGCATTTTTCCAAGGCGCAGGCCATTCTTGGCGAATTGCGCGGTGCGCTCGACCACAAAGCCGATGCCAAACTGGCCGGTCGCCTGGACGCCTTGTACGATTACACCTGCCGCCGCCTCTTGCAGGCGCAGCTCAACAACGACGAACGCGCGCTGGACGAAGCGCTGGATTTGCTCACCCCCATACGGGATGCCTGGCGGGACATTCGCACCACGTATCTGGCATCTGCCAGCAAAACGGCGCCGTAAGGAGACGGCAGGCATGAGCGCTACCGAACTACTGCAAGCCAGTGCCCGCATGGCCGCCTCGGCGCGGGCAGGGGATTGGGATTCGGTGGCCATGCACCAGGCCGAACGCAGTCGTTTGCTCGAAGCGGTGTCGCTGGACGACCCCGCCATGGCCGATACCATCCGGGTCTTGCTGCAGGACAACGAGGAAACCTTCCGCCTGGTGGGTGCCGCCCGGGATATGGCGGGAGAAGCGCTGGGCCAGCATCAGCATCGGCACCGCGCGCTGCATTCCTATCTCAAGGCCAGCCTGGACTGAGGGAAAGCGGCCGCTGTCGCGCCGGGCCGCCTGCACATACACTTCACTCCGTCCGCCGACTGGGTGGCGCTTCCCTGACGATCGAGAGTCGCATGCACGAGGATTCCTGGCAGGCCTTTTCGGACCGCGTCACTTTCGAAGACGAACTTCACGTCGACTGTGCCCCTCTGACCGCACCGCTGAGCGATTTGCAGTACGGCGCGCTTCGCGAGCGCAATCTCAATGTGCTCAATACGCTGCTGGTATTCGGCGAGCGGCGTGCCGAAGCCGTGGACGAAGACAGTGCCGTGGGACAGGAGATGCAGCGGCTGGACAGCAAACTCAACGTGCTGATGGCCATGATGGATCAGTTGTTGCGGCGAAACACTGAGCTTCCGTCGCGTCGCCTGGTGCGATTCAACGCGCATGGCGCGCTGCTTCCGCGAATGATCTGGCCGGTGGGTGCCGAGCGTGCGCTGCTGCGCCTCCATATCGACGGATGCTTGGCGCTTCCCCTGGAGTTGCCGGCACGACTCATGCAAGAGCGTGATAGCGATCACATTTTTGTTGCCTTCGAAACTTTGGATGAAGTGACGCGCGATGCCCTGGAGCGTCTCGTATTCCGACATCACCGACGCAAAGTGGCAGGTCAGCGTCTAACCTCTGCTTAGACGCCCGATGATGACCGTGGCGGATATGTGACTCGGTTCACGCTACGAACGATTGGCGCACAGGTTCTTTGACGCGTGTCTCGCGCCAGTGCCGTGAAAGGTCACCATTTCAAGGACCGGTATACCCCTGGATTTGTCCAATGATTTCAGGGTTCTAAGGCATCCTGTGACGTATGCTTCACGGGGGCCGCAGAAGAGGTGACGCGACGCGACACCCACCCCTCGCCGGGAGGCGACAAGAAAACGTGGCACGCTGGCCCTCTTCTTGCTGAACACGTCCTGTAGCGGCGACGGATTGTCGACGCGAGTTGCACGTCCGTGTTCAGGGGTCCACAGATGAATGATCAAACGCAAGATAAAGGCATGGGTAAGTTCGATGTATTGGTGATCGAATCGGATCACCAGAGAGCGGAATCGGTTGTTTCGGCACTTCAGTTTCTCGGTTATCGCCCGCAGCGCGGCCAGGAAGTGGAAGAAGTGGATGACGCGACGTATGCCTGGCGTGCGGTTTATGTGGGTTCGGTAGCGCAAGACGAGGTGGCGGAACAGCAGTTCGCTCTTCTGGGTGCGGATGCGGCACACGTAAAGGTGCTGCTGTCTGCCGATTCGACCTGGAACACACGCTTGGGTACGGCCACTTCGCCGTTCGCCGCGCGTGTGGGCATCGTGCAGTTCCCGCTGCGTTATGAGCAGCTCAATGAAGCGATGCACGGCCAGCAAGCGGCCGCGCAGATCACGGTGCGTCGTCCGGAACTGCGCCTGGTGGGCAGCTCCGGCCCGATGTCCCGCGTGAACGCGCTGGTGCGCCAGGTGGCACCGTTCGATTCCAGCGTGCTGGTGCTGGGCGAGTCGGGTACGGGCAAGGAAATGGTTGCGCGCAGCATCCATGAATGCTCAGACCGCCGTGACAAGCCCTTCGTGGCCATCAATTGCGGTGCCATTCCGGCGGAATTGCTGGAGAGCGAACTGTTCGGTCACGAGAAGGGCGCCTTCACCGGTGCGATCAGCACGCGCAAGGGTCGTTTCGAGATGGCCGAGGGCGGCACGCTGTTCCTCGACGAAATCGGCGACATGAGCCTGCCGATGCAGGTGAAACTGCTTCGCGTGCTGCAGGAGCGCGTATTCGAGCGCGTAGGCAGCAATCGCACCCAGCGCTGCGATGTGCGCATCATCGCCGCCACGCATCGCAATCTGGAGGCAGCCATCGCCGGTGGCCGCTTCCGCGAGGATCTCTATTACCGCTTGAGCGTGTTCCCGTTGGAAATGCCCGCCCTGCGCGAGCACCTGGACGACCTGTCCGAGCTGGTGGCCGAGTTCAACCAGCGCCTGACCCGCCGAGGCCTTGCCTGCGTGCGTTTCAGTGCCGGTGCATTGCATGCACTGCACGGATACGCCTGGCCGGGTAATGTGCGTGAGCTTTACAACCTGGTCGAGCGCCTTTCCATCCTCTACCCGCACAGCGAAGTGCGCGTCAGCGATCTGCCGGAAAAGTATCGCGGCCAGCAAGTGGTTGAAGAAGTGCGCGGGGCAGCCTTGCTGTCGTTGATGACGGGCCAGCCGGGCATGTTGCCGGAGCCCATGACCGTGACGGCTGCCGACTCGTTGGTGATGCTGCCGGAAGGCGGCCTCGACTTGAAGGATCACCTCGCTGACATCGAGGTGGGGCTGATCCGTCAAGCGCTTGACGTTACCGGCGGTGTGGTGGCGCATGCGGCGAAGTTGCTGCGCATGCAGCGCACCACCTTGGTGGAGAAGCTGCGCAAGTACGGACTGCAGCCCATGCAGGCGTAATGCATGGCGCCATTGGCGCGGGCAGTGCTCAAAAAAAGCCTTGTTTAAGCCGGTTTTTGAGAACTGCCTCGCGCTCGAGGCGCCATGGTCGACGGTGGCACACCTTGTGCATCTACACACCTGTAACCCGTCACGCGTTGGATTTCCGTCATGAGCCAGATCGACGTAAACAGTCTGCTGTCGCAAATGCGCCAGCTCTCCTCGCAGGCCAAACCGGCCGAGCAGTCGTTCACCGCGGCTGCCACGAATCAGCCGGATTTCGCTGGCTTGCTCAAGCAATCGATATCGGCCGTGGCCGATCGCCAGGTGGATGCGGGTCGCGAAGCGGCGGCGTTCGAACGTGGAGACGCCAACGCGGATCTCGGTCGCACCATGGTCGCGGTGCAGAAGGCCGACCTTTCCTTGAATGCGCTTACGCAAGTGCGCAACAAGCTGGTCGACGCCTACAACAACATCATGAACATGCCGGTCTGACCGACGTGTTGCTGATGCCCCCGCATCCTTCGATCTCGAGCTGCTTCCATGGCTGATAACGCCCTCGCGACCACCGACGAAAAAGCCGGTTCTCGCCTGGACCTCAAACAACTGGCGCGCACGCCGGCCACACGGCAGCTCCTGCTGCTGTTTGGCGTGGCCGCGGCCGTGGCGCTCGGCGTGGCCGTGGTGCTGTGGTCGCGCGGCCCCAACTATGGCCTGCTTTACGCTGGCCTGGAGCAGAAAGACGCGGCCGCGGTGACGCAAGCCTTGCAGGCCGCCAATGTCCCTTACACGCTGGGCGGCGACGGCAGCTCGATCATGGTGCCCGCCTCGGATCTGGCGGCGATACGTTTGAAGCTCGCCTCCCAAGGCCTGCCGCAGGGCAGCGTCACCACCACAACCACTCCCGGTGGCGATTCGCCGTTCGGCATGAGCGATCTGGCCGAACGCACGCGCTACCAGCAAATGCTGGAAACCGACCTGGGCAATACCATTTCGGGTCTGCAATCGGTGCGTGCGGCACGTGTGCACCTGGCCTTGCCCAAACCGTCGGCCTTCATTCGCGACAATCGCGAAGCGAGTGCCTCGGTGCTGGTGACGCTGTACCCGGGGCGCCAGCTTGATGCGAGCCAGGTGGCAGCCATCGTGCACCTGGTGGCGTCCAGCGTACCCAATCTCGATCCCAAGCAAGTCTCGGTGGTCGATCAGCAGGGCCAACTGCTCACCAGCAGCGATCCCGCCAATGCCAGTTCGGTGGGCGACGCGCGCCTGCGCCTGGCCACCCGCATCGAGAACACCTATGCGCAGCGCATCGAGGAGTTGCTGACGCCACTGGTCGGGCCGGGCAAGGTACGCGCCCAGGTGTATGCAGACCTGGATTTCAGCGAAACTGAAAAAGCCACCGAAACCTTTGGCCACGAACACCCCGCGTTGCGCAGCGAGCAGACCAGCAGCGAGCAGCGCACTGGTGAAGCCAGTGACGCTGGTGTGCCCGGCGCGCTGAGCAATCAGCCGCCCAACACGGTGGCGCAGCCCACCGCGGCCCGACCGGCCGCCGGCAAGGCACCGGGTAAGGGCGCCAACGCCACGACGGCGCAGGCGGCGCCGCCGGGCGAAACCTCCAGCAGTGCCACGCGAAATTACGAGCTCGATCGCACCGTCAGTCATGTGAGCGATCCGGCTGGGCGTTTGAGTCGCCTCACCGTCGCGGTGGTGGTGGACAACAAGACCGTGGCCGATAAGGCCGGCAACAAGAGCGTGCCATTCACGCCGCAGGAGCTGGAACATCTCACCACGCTTGCACG
The DNA here is from genome assembly GCF_057750885.1 of Frateuria sp. sgz306004. Lineage (NCBI taxonomy): Bacteria > Pseudomonadati > Pseudomonadota > Gammaproteobacteria > Lysobacterales > Rhodanobacteraceae > Frateuria > Frateuria sp. sgz306004. The sequence continues at coordinate 75,406 of NZ_JBYLFE010000008.1, read as the reverse complement.
CAACGCGGTGGGCTTCAGCGAAGCGCGCGGCGACAGCGTCAGCGTGATCAATCAACCCTTCCATCAGGACCCGTCCACGGACGTATCGCCCACCGCCACTCCCTTCTGGGAGCGCCCGGGCATGCTGGACCTGATCAAGCAGGCGGCTGGCATTCTGGTCGCGCTGTTGGTGGCGTTCGGCCTGCTGCGGCCCTTGCTGCGTGGCCTTGCCCGCAGCCCGGTGCCATCGCAGGAGTTGGCCCTGGCCGGCGCGGTGCCGGGAGGCGTAGCGCCGACCATTTCCGTGCGCATCGACGATCAAGAGGAGCTGGAGGACGACGTGGCGCGCATCAGCGCCGTCAAACCGGCCATGGCCTACGAGCAACGCATTTCCCTGGCGCGCCGCATGGTGAACGACAACCCAAAGCAGGTTGCGCAGGTGGTCAAGAGTTGGGTGGGCGAAGATGGCGGCTAAGCACACCTTGATCGAATCAAGCTCGCTGTCGGATGACGACGCGGTGGCGACGACACAAAGCGGAGCGGTCGCGCGCGCGACCACTCACCAAGCGGATACCGAAACCCTGGCGGGCGGGCGAGACGACACATGAAGGCCGAATTGCAACTCGGTGGCGCACAGCGCGCGGCCATTCTGCTGCTTACCCTGGGTGAGCAAGATGCGGCTGAGGTGCTCAAACACCTCAATGCACGCGACGTGCAAGCCGTCGGCCAGGCCATGGCGAGCCTCACCAATGTGTCGCGGGACCAGGTGGAGCAGGTGCTCGAGCGCCTCAATGACGACATGGGGCACCACACCTCGCTCGGCATGGGCACCGAGGAATACATCCGCAAGATCCTGGTCAACGCGCTGGGCGAGAACAAGGCCGGCGGTCTGATCGATCGCATCCTGCTGGGTCGCACCAGCAAGGGCCTGGAATCGCTCAAGTGGATGGAGAGTCGCGCTATCGCGGAGATGATCCATCAAGAGCATCCGCAGATCATCGCGTTGGTGCTGGCGCACTTGGAGCCCGACCAGGCCGCCGAGGTCATCGGCTATCTCCCGGCCCGCACGCGCAGCGACGCGGTCATGCGTATCGCCACGCTGGACGGTGTGCAGCCGCATGCACTCAATGAGCTGGACGAGATCATGGAGCGCCAGTTCTCCGGTGGCACCAAGAAGCTCAAATCCGCCAGCGTCGGTGGCCTCAAGGCGGCGGCCGACATCCTCAATGCGATGGAGAGCAGCCGCGAAACCGAATTGATGACGGCCATTCGCCAGCACGACGCCGGCCTGGGTGGGCGTATCGAAGAACTGATGTTCGTGTTCGACGACCTGGCGGAGCTGGACGACCGCAGCATGCAGACGTTGTTGCGCGAAGTGCCCACCGCACGCCTGGTCACAGCCCTCAAGGGTGCCGAGCCCGGGGTGCGCGAGCGCATCTTCGCCAACATGTCCAAGCGTGCAGCCGACATGTTGCGCGACGATCTGGAAGTATCCGGCCCGGTGCGCCTGAGCGAAGTCGACGCAGCGCAGAAGGAAGTGCTCGGCATTGCGCGCAAGCTGGCGGATGCTGGCCAGATCAACCTTTCCGGTTCCGGTGACGAGATGGTCGCATGAGCGCCGTATTGGATCGCGAACATCTTTCCGCATTCGAGCGCTGGCTGCCGCCGGAAGTGGGCGACGGCCCCATGGCTCACGTGGTGTCGCACACGCCGGCCGAGCAGCCGGCACAGCCGACGCTGCGTGATCTGGAGCAGATCGAGCAACAGGCCCGCGACGAGGGCTACGCCGCCGGTCATGCCGAAGGCATGGCTGCCGCACGCGACTTGATCAACGCACGCCTTAGTCGCCTGGATGCGCTGCTGGATGCCGCCGCACGCCCGTTGCGCGCCATGGACGACATGGTCGAACTGGAGCTGGCCCGTCTTGCCATGACCGTGGCGCGCCAGGTCGTAGCGCATGAATTGCGCACCACGCCGGACCTGATCGTGGACGCCGTGCGCAGCGCCGCCTTGGCGTTGCCATCGGCCACCGGCAACCTTCGCGTACGCCTGCACCCGGACGATCTGGCTCTGTTGCGGAGCCTGCAAGTGGCCGAGCCGCATTGGCAACTGGTCGCCGATGGCGCGCTGCATCCCGGTGATTGCGTACTGGAGAGCGAACGTTCTCGGCTGGATGCGCGCGTGGAAACCCGCCTCGCTGCCGTGGTAGAGGCGGTGCTCGGCGCCGAGTCGGAAGATGGCGACGCCGGAGTCGACGAGGTGCGTGGGTGAACACCCCGGTCGACCATTCGCCCGCGACGCTGTGGCAGGAGCGACTGGCTCGTCGTCGTCAGCGCGCATTGGCCGCCCACACCTTGACGGTGGAGGGGCGCCTGCGTCGCGTGGTGGGCCTCACGCTGGAAGCCGAAGGCTGCGAGGCTCCGTTGGGCGCGCGCTGCCTGGTGTCCACCGCGGATGGCAGTGAACTGGATACCGAAGTGGTGGGCTTCGCCGACGAACGCCTGCTGCTGATGCCCGTGACCGAGATGCATGGTGTGCTGCCCAACGCGCGCGTGCGCCCCTGCGCACACGCCAGTGGCCTGCCGGTGGGGCAGGGGCTGCTGGGTCGTGTAGTGGGCGCCGATGGCGTTCCGCTCGACGGCTTGGGCTCGCTGGATGTGGACGAGCACGCCAACCTCAAAGGCGCGCCGATCAATCCCATGGCCCGCAAGCCTATCGATACGCCGCTGGATACCGGCGTGCGCGCGATCAACGCGCTGCTCAGCGTGGGTCGAGGGCAACGCCTTGGCCTGTTCGCCGGTTCGGGCGTGGGTAAGTCCACCCTGCTGGGCATGATGACCCGATACACCGACGCCGACGTCGTGGTGGTGGGGCTGATCGGCGAGCGCGGTCGTGAAGTGAAGGAATTCGTGGAGCACACGCTCGGGCCGGAAGGCAGGGCCCGCGCGGTGATCGTGGCTGCCCCCGCCGACGCGCCGCCATTGCAGCGGCTGCGCGGCGCTCAGTACGCCACGGCCATCGCGGAGTGGTTCCGCGATCGCGGGCAGCGCGTGTTGCTGTTGATGGATTCGATTACCCGTTACGCCCAAGCCCAGCGCGAGATCGCCCTGGCGATCGGCGAGCCGCCGGCCACCAAGGGCTATCCGCCGTCGGTGTTTGCGATGCTGCCGGCGCTGGTGGAGCGGGCAGGCAACGATGCCGAAGGGCGCGGTTCCATCACCGCGTTCTACACCGTACTCACCGAAGGCGACGACTATCGCCATGACCCGATCGCGGACGCTTCGCGCGCGATTCTGGATGGTCACATCGTGCTTTCGCGCGACTTGGCAGAGGCTGGCCACTACCCGGCTATCGATATCGAGGCATCGATCAGTCGTGTGATGCCGGCGGTGGTGACGCGCGAGCACCTGCGTGCCGCGCAGCGTTTCCGCCAGGTCTATTCGGCCTACCGCCAGCAGCGCGATCTCATCGCTGTGGGCGCTTATCAGAAAGGTTCCGACCCGCAGGTGGATCACGCCATCGCCATGTGGCCGCGCTTGCGCGATTTCCTACAGCAAGAAGTCGACGACCCCATGTCCTTGGGCGAAGCCATCGCTGCGCTTGAGTTAATCACCAGCGGAGGCAATCCGTGAAATCCCGCGCGAACCGTTTGCAACCCGCAGCGGACCTGGCCCATGAGCGCCAGGAAACCGCCATGCTCCGCTTGGCCGAGCAGCAGCAACGGTTGGCCAAAGCCGAGCAGCAGCTCGCGGATCTTCGCCGGTATCGCGACGAGTACGCGCAAGCGAGTGGCGGGGTTACGGTCACCGCATTGCTCAATCGGCGCCAGTTCGTCGAGCGCATCGATCAGGTCATTGCCCAGCAGGGCGACGAAGTGACGCGCCTGCATCGACTGCTGGACCACGTGCGGGGGCAATGGCGTGACGCCCATGCACGCGAGCAGGCGCTGTCTCAGGTGATCGATCGCTACCGCGAGCAAGAGCGCAAGAGCGAGGAGCGCCGCGAACAATCCGAAATCGACGAGCGTATGCAGCATCGTCGCCCTGCGCGGGAGTGGTCACGATGAACGTTGCGCGCCCGTCTTTTCAGGAGACTCGTTCATGACGCCCCCCGTCGCCTTGGCCGCTCCTGCGCCAACACCGTCCGCCGCCCCGTCCGCGTCTTCGTCGGGTGCTTCCCGCGACAGCAGTGCGAACAACGACTTCCGCCAACCGTTCCAGCAGGCGCGTCAGCAGATGAGCCAGCAGGCCAGCGCGTCGTCTCAACAGAACAAGCCGTCGCCCGCGCGCGCGACGGGTTCGAGTGCGTCCAGTCAGCGCAACGCCGGCAACGCGTCCGGTGTCCAGGCCGCCGCCAGCAACGCAACCACCGCAGCGTCGGCCACGAGCACGCCAGTCAGCGGCACGCGCGCGAGCGCCGGCAGTACAGCTTCCGCCGCAGCCAGCGGCACCACCCAGGGCAATGACTCCAGCGACGACGCGCCCACCAGTGCCACGCCGGATCAGGCCGCGGCCATGCTCGCCCTGTTGGGTCAGAGCATCCCCGCCACGGCCGCACCCGCTGCCGTACCGGCGGATGGGGCAGCGGGCCAGTCTGGCGCTACGCTGTCGGCCTCGTCGACCCCGGCCACTACCAACGTAGCCAGCCTGGTGTCGATGCAATTGGCACAGGCGCGCGCGCTGAGTGCTGGTGCCACTACCGATGGGGCGGGGACTGCGTCGGCGGATGCGGACGACTTGAGCGATTCGGCGACATCTCTGGACGCCATGGCGGGCAAGGCACTCGCCGCGGCCAGCGATGGCGACGACGAACCGGCGACCTCCACGCTTTCCACAGGCTTCGCCGCCATCGCCAAAGCTATAGGGGGGGCATCCACCACGGTTACATCGGCTAACAACACGCAAGGCGAGCATGGCAACACGCTGGACGCCCTGCACGCACTGGTCGCCACACCCTTGCCGCCGCCGCAGGCGGCACCCACCGCCGCGACCCACACGCTGACCATGCAGTCCAGCGCCGGCAGCCCGGCGTTTGCGCAGGAACTCGGGCAGCAGGTGGCGTGGCTGGGCGGGCAGGACATCAAGGAAGCACGCATCCGCTTGCACCCGGAGGATCTCGGTGCGCTGGACGTGAAAGTAAGCGTGCTGCACGACCGCGTGGACGTGAGTTTCATGGCACAGCATCCGCAGGCCGTACATGCCGTGCAACAGACGCTGAGCCAACTCGACAGCCTCTTGGCGCACCACGGCTTGACCCTGGGTCAGGCCCAAGTGGGGCAGGGCGGGCAGGGCCAGGCGTCCACAGGCCAGGGCGGCGCGGCTGGGAACAGCTCGAACGCTGAAGGCGCTGACGGCAACGAAAGTGGAGTGGCCGCGGTCGTTACCCCGCTGGTGAAGGCGGTAGGCCTGCTCGATACCTTCGCTTGAGCTGACGTACTCTGACCTTGGAAAGGTCTGATTAATCGACATGTTGCTTGTCATGCCTGCGGAAGCAGGAATCCAGTGCCTTTAGGTTCAGAGATATACAGGCACTGGATGACCAGCCCTTCGGCTGTTGAAAGGCGCCTCCAGCTCTCGCCCCTTTTGCGGGGTTCGCTGGGATAACGAGCAAGAACGCAGATCGCCCCTCACGCTCGCTCCCGGCACGGCACCACGCCCCGTGACGGCGATCCGTCAAACGCCATCACGGCGTCGCGCGCATTCCCCGTCGCGCGTCAAGAAAGCAACGCAAGCACTTTGCTCCCCTATGAAAACCCACTGAAAACAAGGTTCTTCACCGATGGCATGGCGTTTGCTACCAACGGTCAGGGGCGGCCGCGCGGGCGGCTGTCGATGCATCGACGAGTAATAGGGAACGACATCGCATGGCTCAGAACGAGCAGGTAACGGAAAACGGCAACGGCGCTCGCAAGAAGGGGCCGTCCAAGATGATCTGGGTCATGGGCGTGGCCCTGCTGGCGATGGCGGGCGTGTGTGCCTACGTGCTGCTGGGCACGCGACAAGGTCACGGCAACGCGCCGGAAGAGCCCAAAGTGGTGATGTCCAAGCAGGAGCAATTCCTGCCGCTCGATCCGCCGTTCGTCGTGAACTTCAAGGACGACCAGTCCATGCGCTTCCTGCAGGTCGGCGTGAGCCTGATGTCGCACGACGCGGCGGCGCTCACTGCCGCCAAGGAAGCCGAGCCAGTGATTCGCAATGCGTTGGTCATGCTTTTCAGCAGCCAGGACTACACCATCCTCAGTGACCCCGCCGGCAAGCAGAAGCTGCAGGCGCAGGCGCTGGAAGCGGTGCGTCAGATCATTCAGAAGCGCCTGGGTCGCCCCGGCGTGGAAGCGCTCTATTTCACCAGTTTCGTGATGCAGTAACAGGCGAACGCCCATGAGCGATCTGCTTTCCCAGGAAGAAATCGACGCCCTCTTGGATGGTGTGGAGGGTGGTGCGGTCGAGACCGGCAGCGACGAACCGTTGTCGTCCGAAGAGGTCATCGCCTATGACTTCACTCAGCAGGACCGCATCGTTCGCGGTCGCTTGCCCACCCTGGAGATGGTCAATGACCGCTTCGCGCGCTTCTTCCGCAGCGCCGTGTTCGGCGTGCTACGCAAGACCTGCGAGGTGTCGGTGCTCGGCGTGAAGATGATCAAGTTCGCCGAGTACGTGCATGGTCTCACCGTGCCGACCAACCTTAACCTGGTGCGCATCAAGCCGCTGCGCGGCACAGGGCTGGTGGTGATGGAGCCGCGTCTGGTGTTCACCATCATCGACAATTTCTTCGGTGGCGACGGCCGGTTTCACGCGCGCATCGAAGGTCGCGATTTCACGCCCACCGAAAACCGCGTGATCCAGATCATGCTGACGGAGCTGTTCGCCGCCATGGTGGAGGCGTGGGCGCCGGTGATCCCGCTGACCTTCGAGTACATGAACTCGGAGATCAACCCGCAGTTCGCCAACATCGTGAGCCCCACCGAAACCGTAGTGGTGTCCAAGTTCCACTGTGAGCTCGATGGTGGTGGTGGCGAGATTCACCTCACCATGCCCTACGCCATGATCGAGCCGATCCGTACCTTGCTCGACGCGGGCGTGCAGAGCGACCGCGTGGACCGCGACCAGCGCTGGGCCGAGACATTGCAGGACGAAGTGCTCGATGCCGAAGTCGAGTTGAGTTCGCTGCTGCTCGAAAAGCGGCTGACGATCCGTGAGTTCCTGCACCTTCGCCCGGGCGACGTCATACCGGTCAATCTGCCCGATCTCGCCACTGTCTTCGCCGAAGACGTGCCGATCTTCCGTGCACGTTATGGCCAGAACAACGGACGCAACGCCGTCCGCTTCCATGAGCAAGCCGGCCGCCGGGAAGTGCGCCTGCCTGCCGAAAACCCCCTGGAGAGCCTCACCGCATGAGCACCATCAACGAAGCAATCGCCGGCTCTACGCAGCGCGTCGAGTTCGACCCCATCACCGGCGCAGGCGGCGAGGGTGCGGACGTCAATCTGGACATGATCCTGGATGTGCCGGTGACCCTGGCCATGGAAGTGGGGCGCACCCGCATCAGCATCCGCAACCTGCTGCAGCTCAACCAGGGTTCCGTGGTGGAGCTGGACCGCTCCGCCGGCGAACCGCTGGATGTGTTCGTCAACGGCATGCTGGTCGCGCATGGCGAAGTGGTCGTGATCAACGAACGCTTCGGCATCCGTCTCACCGACGTGATCAGCCCCGCCGAGCGCGTGCGTAAGCTGCGGTGAGTACCATGCTGCTTGCCCTTGCCCTTCCTGTTGCCAGTACGCCCGACATCCATGTCGGCGGCGAGCTGTTGCGCGTATTGCTAAGCCTGGCTGGCATCGTGGCGCTAATCTTCGCCGCCGGCTGGCTCAGTCGCCGGTTGCAGGCGCGTACGACATCGGGCGGGCGACGCCTGCGCTGCGTGGAATCGATGGCGGTCGGCGCACGCGATCGGCTGCTGCTGATCGATGCCGACGGCAAGCGACTGCTGGTCGGCGTGGGGCAAGGCGGCATGCGCACGCTGCACGTATACGAAGGTACGGCCGACGCGGTCGTGTCCGAGCCGGTTACTCAACCATCGTTGCCGGCGTTCGGCGATGTACTGGCGCGCTGGAAGCGCAAATCATGAAGCATCTCCGTTGGATCGCCGTCGCCCTGCTGTTGTTGTGCCCGTTGGTTGCCTGGGCCGCGCCCACCATGCCGGCCATGCCCAGCATGCCGCAGATGCCTTCCTCTCCCGCGGGCATTCCTGCGCTGACCGTTCAGAACGGGCCGGGTGGCGTTCAGAACTGGACGCTTTCGTTGCAGATGCTGGCGCTGATGACGGTGCTGACCGTGCTGCCGGCAGTGCTGCTGATGATGACCTCGTTCACGCGCATCATCATCGTGCTTGGCTTCTTGCGGCAGGCGCTGGGCACCCAATCCACGCCATCGAACCAGATTCTGCTCGGACTCTCGCTGTTTCTGACGCTATTCGTGATGTCGCCGGTGCTCAGTCGCGCGTACGACGATGGCGTTAAGCCCTACATGGACGGCAAGCTGGCCATGGAGCAGGCCGTGCCGGCCGCTGCCGCGCCGTTCAAGCATTTCATGCTGGACCAGACGCGCGATGCAGACCTGCAGCTGTTTACTCATCTAGCCAACGAAAAGCCCTATGCGAGCAAGGACGACGTGCCCTTCCGCGTGGCGATGCCGGCCTTCGTGACGAGCGAGCTGAAAACCGCCTTCCAGATGGGCTTCCTCCTGTTCATTCCGTTCCTGATCATCGACTTGGTAGTGGCCAGCGTGCTCATGTCCATGGGCATGATGATGGTGTCACCGGCGATCATCTCTTTGCCGTTCAAGATCATGCTGTTCGTGCTGGTGGATGGCTGGACGCTGCTGCTGGGTACGCTCGCCGGGAGCTTCTACACATGAGCGCGCCAAGCGGTGGAAACGGGGTGCCGGCATGACGCCCGAATCGGTCATCGAGTTCGGCCAGCATGCGCTGTACGTGGCCATGATCGTGGCCGCGCCGCTGCTCCTCACGGCGCTCGCCGTGGGCCTGATCATCGGCGTGGTGCAGGCCGCCACGCAGATCAACGAAATGACCCTGAGCTTCATCCCCAAAGTCATCGCCATGGCCACCGTGGCGTTGATTGCCGGGCCATGGATGCTGCGCACGTTGGTGCAGTTCACCCGCCAATTGATCGAGAGCCTGCCCGGGGCGGTGAAATGAACACGCTGGACCTGGCCGACCTGCAGCGCTACGTGGGTGCTCTGCTGTGGGCCATCGGCCGGGTGGGCGGTGCCTGCATGACGGCGCCGGTATTTGGCGACAAGGTGGTGCCGCAGCGCATCCGGCTGGGCGTGATCATCGTGCTCTCGATAGTGCTTGCGCCGTTGGCGCCCACCAGCATCGACCCGATGACCGCGGACGGCGTCGCCACTATGGTGAGCCAGGTGCTGATCGGCGCGGCGATTGGTTTTGTGCTGAAGCTGGTGTTCGAGGCGGTGTCGTTCGGCGGTCAGTTGGTTGGGCAGAGCATGAGCCTTGGGTTTGCCGAAACGGTGAATCCCAGCGCCGGCGGTAGCTCGCCCGTGCTCAGCCAGCTCTACGTGTTGCTGGTAACGCTGCTTTTCCTGGCAATGGATGGTCACCTGCGCCTCATTGCCCTCTTGGGTGACAGTTTTCACACCTTGCCCCCGGGCCGTGCCGCGATTGACAGCAACGGGCTGCACACGGTGGTGGCCTTTGCCACCCAGTTGTTCGGCGGCGCGGTGCGCGTGGCCTTGCCGGCCATGACGTCCCTGCTGATGGTGAACATCGGCTTCGCCGCCATCAGCCGTGCGGCGCCATCCATGAATCTGTTTGCGGTGGGTTTCCCCATCACGGTGACCTTGGGTTTTGTGGCGCTGTGGCTCTCGCTGCGCAGCGTGCCGGGTGCGTTCGACGCGTTGTTGACCCGCGCCTGGGCGTTGATGCACGACTTGGCCGGCGGTTGAGGGGCGCGCCATGTCTGAACATGACGAACAGGAACGCACTGAACAACCCTCAGAAAAGCGCCTGCGCGAAGCGCGGGAAAAAGGCGAACTGCCACGCTCGCGCGATCTGTCCGGTGCGGTGGTGGTGCTGGCGGGCGTGGCCGCTCTCATGAGCGGTGGCGAAAGCGCCTACCTGCATATGCAGCGCATCTACACACTGGGCCTGAGCTATGGGCGCGATGCGTTGTTCTCAGAGCAACTCCCCTCGCATGTGCTGGGGCTGGCGTTGCGCGAAGCCATGCTGTTGCTGGCGCCGATCGGTCTGGCCACGGTATTGGCGGCACTGGCAGCGCCGGTGCTGTTGGGCGGCCTGAACTTCAGCACCCAAGCGCTGGAACCCAAGTTCGAGCGTCTGGACCCGATTACGGGCCTGGGGCGCATCTTTGCCATGCGCGGCCTGGTGGAACTGGCCAAATCGTTGCTCAAGCTGGTGCTGATTGGTGCCGTGCTGATGATGGTGCTGTTCAACTGGCAGCGCGACATGATGGACACCGGCCAGGGCGAAGTCGGACCCGGCATGGTGCGGGCGATGAGTCTGCTCGGCCATGGTGCTTTGCTGTTCGGCACGGTGTTGGCGCTGATCGGCGGCATCGACGCGGTGTACCAGAAGTTCGATCACAACAAGCGCCTGCGCATGACGCGCCAGGAACTGAAGGACGAGTCGAAGGAAAGCGAGGGCAACCCCGAGCTCAAGGGACGCATTCGCCAGTTGCAGTTCCAGATGGCGCGCAAGCGCATGATGCAAGAGCTGCCCAACGCTGACGTGCTGATCACCAACCCCACGCACTTCGCCGTGGCCTTGCGCTACGACGAGGGCCGCATGGGCGCGCCGCGCGTAATCGCCAAGGGTGTGGACGAACTAGCCATGCAGATTCGCATGGTGGCCAATAGCCATCGCATTCCCACGGTGGAGGCGCCGCCGCTGGCGCGCGCGCTCTACGCCACGACCCGGCTGGACCGCGAGATTCCCGCGTCGCTGTACGTGGCCGTCGCGCAGGTACTGGCCTATGTGTTCCAGCTCAAACAGGCGACGGCTCGCGGCGACGAGCCGCCCACGGCGCCGCAACCCGATGTCGATCCGGACCTGATGGGTCCCTACAAGCTCTAAACGGATACGTGCATGGCCAACGCAAACGCCATCGATAGTCTGAAATCGCTCGGCCGCCGCGGCGTGGGTGCGCCGATCATCATGCTCGCCGCCCTGGCAATGATGATGCTGCCGCTGCCACCGTTTCTGCTGGACATGCTCTTCAGCTTCAACATCGCGCTGTCGCTCGTGATTCTGCTGGCGGTGATCTATGTGATGCGTCCGCTGGAGTTCGCGGCGTTTCCCACCGTGGTGCTGATGGCCACGTTATTGCGGCTGGCGCTCAACATCGCCTCCACGCGCGTAGTGCTTCTGCACGGTCATGATGGCCCCGGTGCGGCCGGCAAGGTCATCGAGGCGTTCGGTGAGTTCGTGATCGGCGGCAACTTCGCCGTGGGCCTGGTGGTGTTCGCTATCCTCACCATCATCAACTTTGTGGTGGTGACCAAGGGCGCCACGCGCGTGTCCGAGGTGACCGCGCGCTTCACCTTGGATGCCATGCCCGGCAAGCAGATGGCTATCGATGCCGATCTCAACGCCGGCCTGCTCAACCAGGAGCAGGCGCGCGAGCGTCGCCAGGAAGTGCGAGAGGAAGCCGACTTTTACGGCTCCATGGATGGTGCCTCCAAGTTCGTGCGCGGCGACGCTACGGCGGGCATCCTGATCCTCTTGATCAACATCGTGGGTGGCTTCTTCGTGGGCGTGCTGCAGCACGGGCTGTCCGCCGCCGAGGCCGCCAGGACCTACACGCTGCTCACCATCGGCGATGGCCTGGTGGCGCAGGTGCCCGGACTGATGCTGTCCATCGCCACGGCGGTGATCGTGACGCGCGTGTCCAAGTCGCAAGACATGGGCAAGCAGTTGGTGGGCCAGTTGTTCGGCCAGCCGCGTGCGCTGGCGGTGGCCGGCGTGGTGCTGGGTGTGATGGGCCTGATCCCGGGCATGCCGAACATTGCCTTCCTGTTGCTGGGTGCCACCTGCGGCGGCGCGGCCTGGCTGATGATCAAGCGCGAACGCGAAGCCAAGGAGCGCGCCGCACAGGCCCTGGTGGAACTGCCACCCCCGGCGGCACCGGCCGAGCGGCTGGAGCTGGGTTGGGAAGACGTTGCCAGCGTCGATCCGCTCGGCCTGGAGGTGGGGTATCGCCTCATTCCGCTGGTGGATGCGCATCAGGGCGGCGAACTCATGGGACGCATCAAATCCGTGCGCCGCAAGCTGTCGCAGGAGTTGGGTTTCCTCATTCCGCCGGTGCATATCCGCGACAACCTGGACCTGGGCGCCAATACCTACCGCATCACCCTGATGGGCGTACCCATGGGCGAGGCCGAAGTGCACAACGATCGCCTGCTGGCGATCAACCCCGGCCGTGTGCAGGAGGGGCTGCACGGCATCGCCACGCGCGACCCGGCCTTTGGCCTGGAGGCGCTGTGGATCGAGCCCGGGCAGCGTGAACAGGCGCAGAGCCTGGGTTACACGGTGGTGGACCCGGCCACCGTCATCGCCACGCATCTGTCTCACATTCTCCAGGGACACGCGCACGAACTGCTGGGCCATCAAGACGTACAGCAACTCCTGGACCGCCTGGCGCAGAGCGCACCCAAGCTGGTGGAAGACCTGGTGCCCAAGCGCCTGTCGCTGGGCGTGGTGGTAAAGGTCATGCAGAACCTGCTCGCCGAACGGGTGCCGATCCGCAACATGCGCAGCATCGTCGAATCCTTGGCGGAGCATGCGGCGCAGAGTCAGGATCCCGGCACGCTTACCGCCGCCGTACGCGTGGCGCTGGGGCGCCAGATCGTCCAGGAGATTTCCGGGCTGGGTACCGAGATTCCGGTGATCACGCTGGCGCCGGAGCTGGAGCAAATTCTGCTGGGATCGCTCGCCAATGGCGGCGCAGCGGGCGCCGCCGTGGAACCGGGCCTTGCCGATCGCCTGCAACAAGGCGTGGCAGAGGCCGCCCGCAAGCAGGAAATGAGCGGCGAACCGGCGGTGTTGTTGGTCTCGCCGCAGCTTCGGCCGTGGCTGTCACGCTTTACCCGCCATGTGGCACAGAACCTGCACGTACTCGCCTACAACGAGGTGCCCGACAACCGCAGAGTGCGGCTGGTGCAGGCACTGGGTCGTTAACGGAGAGGAACAGGGTCATGGCGAAAAGGGAATGGAAGCGGGTTAGCGCAGTGGCATCCGGCGGATGCTTGCGCCGGGCGGCTGGCGTCGCCGGCGCGCTCCGCGGACACCGCCCGGCCGGCCCTGCGCCCCGCTCGCGGAGTTTCAAAGCATGAAGATCAAGCGTTTCGTAGGCGCCGATATGCGCCAAGCCATGCGCGAAGTGCGCGAAGAGCAGGGGCCCGACGCGGTCATTCTCTCCACGCGGCGCATGGAAGACGGCATCGAGATCATCGCCGCCGTCGATTTCGATGAGGCCCTCGTGCGCGAAGCTGCGCGCCACGGCACCCCGCTGCCGGAATCGCCTCGCGCACAGCCGGCGGCTCCCGCGGTCAACGCGCCGGTGAGCGCCCCTGCCAGTGCACCGGTTGCTCCCGCTGAGGTGTCGGTCATGATGGCCCGCCGTCAAGACGTATTGCCGCCGCCGCTACCGCCGATTTCCCGTCGCGAAGAAGACGGGGTGACCGTCACTCTTTCCCAGCGCGCGCCGTTGCCGCCGCCCGCCGTACCCGTCGTCGAGGCGCCAGTTCAGGCGCCGCAGGCCGAAGCTGTGGCGCAGGCCGCTGACCTCACGGCGGCCGCGATGGAAGCCGCCGGCCCGTTGCAACCGCTGCTGGAGCGGGCCATGCAGGACACCGCTCGCGTGCGTGCCGAACTGGGCAGCCTGCGCGAGTTGCTGGAGACGCAGCTGTCGAGCCTGCTATGGAACGATATGGAGCGCCGTCAGCCGATGCGGGCGCGCGTGCTGCGCGAAATGACCCGCCTGGGTATCGAGGCCGATGTCGCACGCAAGCTGGTCAGCGAGCTGCCTGACAACATCAATGCCGAACAGGCGCGCTATCTGCCGCTGGGTATCTTGAGTCGTAGCCTGTCGGTGAGCCGGCGCGAGCACTCCGAGCGTCGCGGCGTGATCGCCATGGTCGGCCCCACCGGTGTGGGCAAGACCACCACCATCGCCAAGCTTGCCGCGCGCGCGGTCATGCGTCATGGCGCATCCCAGGTGGCCCTGGTGAGCACCGACCATTACCGCATCGGCGCCGCCGCGCAGCTTGAACACTACGGCCGCTTGCTCGGCGTGCGCGTCTACCCGGCTTACGATGCGGACAGCCTGCGCCAGGTGCTGGAGCTGTTGCGCGGTTGCCAGACCGTGCTGGTGGATACCGCGGGCCTTGCCGGCAACGATCCGCGCCTGGCGGAACAACTGGAGGTGCTTGGCAACGGCGGCGACCTGCGCTCGTGCCTGGTGCTGGCGGCCAACGCGCATGCCGCCTCGCTGGATGAGTCGGTGCGTGCGTACCTCTCGGTCAAGCCGCACGCCTGCATCCTTACCAAACTCGACGAGGCCCCCAACTTGGGCGGCGCCTTGTCGGTACTGATCCGCCATCAGCTCGCACTCGATTACGTCACCGACGGCCAGCGCGTGCCCGAGGACATCGCCAACGCCGATGCGCGCGTGCTGGTGTGCCGAGCCGCGCAGGTACTCAAAGCCAGTACCTCGGCAGATGACGACCTGATGGCCGAACGCTTTGGACTTGCGGTGGTGAATGCATGAACGGTGCCTTTGCAATGAATCAAGCCATGGGACTGGAAGCCATGTTACGTGCACTTGCCGAACGTCACGGCAGCAAGCCTTCACCACTGCCCGAGCCCGCCTTCAACCCGGTGGCGCCCGCTCCGCGTCGCCGCTGCCGCGCCATTGCGGTCGCGGGCGGCAAGGGCGGCGTCGGCAAGACCACGGTGTCGGTGAACCTGGGCATGGCGCTGGCGATGGACGGTCACCAGGTGATCCTGCTCGACGCGGATATGGGCCTGGCCAACATCGACGTGCTGCTCGGACTCACGCCCACGCGCCACATCGGTCACCTGCTCGACGGCAGTTGTCATATCGAAGATCTGTTGCTCTCCGCGCCGCACGGCCTGAAGGTGGTGCCGGCAGGCTCGGGCACGCGCCGCCTCGCCCAGTTGGGCAATGGCGAGCATGCCGCGGTGATCCGGGCGTTCGACGATTTGCCCGATCCGCCGGATTACCTACTGGTGGATACCGCCGCGGGCTTGTCCGACAACGTGGCCATGTTTGCCGCAGCGGCCGATGACGTGGTGCTGGTGGTATGCGACGAACCAGCCTCGCTCACCGATGCGTATGCCTTGCTCAAGGTGCTCAGCCGCGACTTCGGCGTGCGCCGCTTCCGCATGGTGGCCAACATGGTGCGCAACGCCAGCGAGGCCCGCGTGCTGCATCAAAAGCTGGCTCGCGTCTGCGACCGCTTTCTCGATGTGGCGTTGGAATTTATGGGCATGGTGCCTAGCGACGAGCGGCTCAAGCAGGCCATTCGCCGCCAGAGCGCCGTGGTGGATCTGTGGCCCTCCAGTCGCTCCGGCCAGGCATTCAAGCAATTGGCCAGTGCGGTCGATACATGGGGTGAACCCGAGCGACTGGGGCTGGACCGCATAGCGTTCTTCAGCAGGCACGCCACAGTGGCGACGGGGTGGTGACATGAGCGTGGCTTCCGAATATCTGCAACTGCAGAAGCAGAGTGCCGATGAACTGGTTCGCCAGCATGCGCCACTGGTGCGACGCATTGCCTATCACTTGATGGGCCGGCTGCCGCCCAGTGTGGATGTAAGCGACTTGATTCAGTCGGGCATGATCGGGTTGCTGGAGGCAGCGCGAAATTTCACCACCGGACGGAATGCGAGCTTCGAAACGTTTGCGGGTATCCGCATTCGAGGCGCGATGCTCGATGAGTTGCGGCGTACCGACTGGACTCCCCGTTCGGTGCACCGAAAGGTTCGCGAGATGGCGGAGGTCGTTCGTCAGATCGAGATCGAAACCGGCTCGGATGCCGAGGACGCCGAAGTCATGCGGCGACTTGGCATCGGTGCCGAGGAGTACCACCAGGTGCTGGCCGATGCGGCGAGTGCCCGGTTGCTCAGCTTGTCCGCGCCCGATGACGCCGATGGCGGCGCGGCGTTCGATGTGGTCGATGGCGACAGCCTGGGGCCGCAGGACAGCGTGGAGCACGAGGGCATGCGCGGCGCGCTGGTGGAAGCCATTGGAACCTTGCCGGAACGCGAACAACTGGTGATGTCGCTGTACTACGAAGAGGAAATGAACCTCAAGGAAATTGGTGCAGTGCTCGGCGTCACCGAATCGCGGGTCTGTCAGATCCACGGCCAGGCCATCGTGCGCTTGCGTGCCCGCATGGCAGGTTGGCGCGAAAAGAATTGAGCAGTACCCCGGACATTTCCTTACGTCATGGCGCACCGGAGGGCACGGTGCAAGCGGAGAACGTGGTTTGGACAAGAATATGAAGATCCTGGTGGTGGACGACTTTTCCACCATGCGGCGCATCGTTCGCAACCTGCTCGTCGAGCTGGGTTTCAGCAACGGGCTGATCCAGGAGGCCGACGACGGCGAGAGCGCATTGACGGCTTTGCGCAGCGCGCCGTTCGACATGGTCGTGACCGACTGGAACATGCCCAACATGACGGGCATCGACTTGCTGCGCGCTATTCGTGCCGAGCCGGCATTCAAGACGATCCCCGTGCTGATGGTCACCGCCGAGAACAATCGCGAGCAGATCATCGCCGCCGCACAGGCGGGCGTGAACGGCTACATCGTCAAGCCGTTCACCGCTGCGATCCTGCAGGAAAAACTCACCAAGATCTTTGAGCGCCTCGGCGCCGCCGGAGCCGCCGCATGAACGCTCAACCCGCATTGATGGCCGCCGAAACCTTGCCGCCCGAACTGCACGATCTGCTCAATAGCGCCGACGGCGCTGCCTTCGAAAAAGCGCTGGACGAACTCGTGCGCCAGCGCGAGCAAGGCCTGTTTCGCGCGCTTGGCTTGTTGGCCCGCGAGCTGCACGATGCCGTACGTCGGCTAGGCGGCGACCTGGCGCAGGAAGGCGTTCCGGGCAGCGTGGCCGACGCGCGTCAGCATCTGGAAGACGTGCTGGAGATGAGCGCGCAGGCGGCTCATCGCACGCTCGATTTTGCCGAACGCATGCGGCCGCAAGCAGACGCACTGGCCGAGAACGCCCACGCCGTGGTCGACGGCACGCCGGCTGGCGACGTGGCGCATGTGCTCGCACAGCAATCGCTGAGTTTCGCGACCAACTGCCGCGACGGCCTGGCTGATTTCGTGGTGGCGCAATCGTGGCAGGACCTTTCCGGCCAGCGCATCAAGAAGGTCGTGGGCTTTATCAGCAGCGTGGAAAGCTCGTTGCTGGAACTGGTGAACCTTACCGGCGCACTGGCCGGCAGCGAAGCAGCCAGCGGCCCGGTCAAGGTGTCCAGCCAAGATGAGGCCGATCGCCTCCTGAGCGAGTTTGGTTTCTAAGGAGAGTGGTTCCGTATGGATCCCACGTTGGACAGCGAGCTGCGCAATGATTTCCTGGTGGAAGCCGGGGAGCTGGTGCAGCGCCTGGGCGAACAACTGATCGGCCTGGAAGCCGCGCCGCGTGATGCGGACCTGCTCAATGCCGTGTTCCGTGCCTTTCATACGGTGAAGGGAGGCGCAGGCTTTCTCGCGATCGAGCCGATGGTGCATCTGTGCCATCACGCCGAGGACCTGCTCAATGTGGCGCGTAACGGGCAACTGCTACTCGACGCTGACCGCATGGACGCGCTGCTGGAAGCGCTGGACCTGCTGAACGACATGCTGGCCGCGCTGGCCGGTGGCGACAGCATGACCATGCCGCCCCAAAGCCTCTTGCAGCGGCTGTCGCCCAGTGGCGCAGCCGCCCCCGCATCGGCTCCTAAGCCGGCGCCGGCGCCGGTGGCGCCGCCACCGAGCGACGGCACCATCGATGATTCGGAATTCGAAGCGCTGCTGGATAGCCTCTACGGCACCGGCGGCGCGCCGGGAGCCGTCGCATCGACGACGGCAGACGCATCCGGCAGCATTTCGGATGATGAGTTCGAAGCCCTGCTGGACAACCTGCACGGCAAGGGTGGTACGCCCGGCGTTGCCGTCTCGGCGCCCGCACCCGCGGTCTCCAACAGCATTTCCGACGACGAATTCGAATCCCTGCTCGATAACCTGCACGGAAAGGGATCGGCACCAGGCGCCGCCGTAACGGCACCCAGCCCGGCACCGGCTCCCGCCGCTGCAGCGGCCAAGCATGCGGCGCCCGCACCGGAGAACACCGTGCGCGTGGACACCGCACGCCTGGACGCGCTGGTGCATCGCGCTGGCGAATTGGTGCTGGTGCGTAATCGTCTGCTCAGCCTCTCTGCCAAACATGGCGACGAAACGCTCGCGCTCGCGGCGAGCGAGCTGGATCGCGTGGCCGATGCCTTGCAGAACGCCGTGCTCGGCATGCGCCTGCAGCCGGTGAGTCGATTGTTCCAGCGCTTTCCGCGCATCGTGCGCGATCTCTCGCGTCAACTCGGCAAGGAAGTGGAACTGGTGCAGGAAGGCGAGGGCACCGACCTTGACCGCAGCCTGGTCGAGGCGCTCGCCGACCCCATGGTGCACCTGATCCGCAATGCGCTCGACCATGGCCTGGAGTCGCCGGCCGACCGCGAAAAGGCCGGCAAGCCACGCAAAGGCACCGTGACGCTCGGCGCCAGCCAGCGTGGCGAACGCATCATCATCACCGTGGCCGACGATGGTCGCGGCATGAATCCCGACGTCCTGCGCCGCAAGGCGCTGGAGAAGGGCGTGATCGACGAAGCTCAGGCTGCGCGCCTGAGCGAAAACGAATGCTACGAGTTGATCTTCCGTCCCGGGTTCAGCACGGCCGCTACCGTCTCGGATATCTCCGGCCGTGGTGTCGGCATGGACGTGGTGAAGACACGCGTAGCCGAACTTGGCGGCACCTTGCAGGTGCGCTCGCAGTTGGGGCGTGGCAGCACGCTTGAACTGGCCGTGCCGCTGACATTGGCGATCCAGCGCGTGCTGATGGTGCGCGTGGGAGCGCGCTTGCTTGCGCTGCCCTTGAGCAACGTGGAAGAAGTGTTCGAGCTGGCACCCGGCCAGAAGCAAAAGCTGGATGGCCGCACCGTGGCCTCGCATCGCGGTCGCGCACTGGCGCTGGCTGACCTGGCCGGATGGATCGGCGTGGATGGCCCTTCCGGCGGCCACGTGGTGGTGCTGCATATCGGCCACATGCGACTCGGCTGCCTGGTGCACGAAGTGCTGGGCCGCGAGGACGTGATGGTCAAGCCGCTCGGCCCCTTGTTTGAGGGCGTGCCCGCCGTAGCGGGCGCCACGGTCACCGGCGACGGCCGTCTTGCGCTGGTGATGGATCTGGCCGGCCTGGCCGGCGGCGACGGTCAACTCCTCCCCTCCCTGCGAGTAAGCGCCTGACATGGACCTGGTAAGTCTCATCGGTACGATCCTGGCCTTCGTGGTCGTGATCGTCGGCACCATCCTCAAGGGCTCCAGTCTGGAAGCGCTGTGGAATCCGGCTGCGTTTGTGATCGTGTTCCTTGGCACGATCGCGGCCCTGCTGGTGCAAAACTCCGGCAAGACGCTCAAGCGCGCGATGGGCATGTTTCCGATGGTGTACAAGCCGCCGCATCACCAGCCATCGGACCTGATCAGCCGCATCGTCGGCTGGAGTGAAATTTCGCGCCGCCAGGGTCTACTGGGCCTGGAGCCGCAAATCGAATCGGAAAGCGACACCTTTGTGCGCAAGGGCCTGCAACTGCTGGTGGACGGCAGCGAACCCGACGCCATCCGTGGCGTGCTGGAGGTCGAAGTAGGCGCCCGCGAGCACACGGACCTCGCCGCTGCCAAGGTGTTCGAGAACGCCGGCATCTTCTCGCCCACCATGGGCATCATCGGCGCGGTGATGGGCCTGATGGCCGTGATGCAGAACCTGGCGGACCCGAGCAAGCTCGGTCACGGCATCGCCGCCGCGTTCGTGGCCACCATCTACGGCGTGGCGCTGGCGAACTTGCTGATGCTGCCGATGGCCGCGCGCCTGAAGGGCTTGATCCACAAGCAGACGCAGATGCGCGAGATCCTGGTCGAAGGCCTGGTGGCCATCGCCGAGGGCGCCAATCCGCGCCAGATCGAATCGAAATTGCAGGGATACCTGCCATGAAAAAGAAGCACCACGAAGACCACGTCAATCACGAAGCATGGGCCATCCCCTATGCCGACTTGATGACCTTGTTGCTCGCCTTCTTCGTGGTGATGTACGCCGTGTCCGTGGTGAACGAAGGCAAATACCGCGTGATGTCCGAATCCATCATCGAGGCGTTCAATGGTTCCAGCCATGTGATCGCAGCCATGCCGGAGTCGCGCGCCAAACCGCACAATGTGGATCCGGCGGTGGCCTCGCCGCAGAGCCAGCCCGGCGCAGCGGTCGATCCGCTCAATGTGCCGATTCCCTCGCGGCCTTCGCCTGCTCGCGTGGCCGACGCGCGCAGCGCACAGATGCGCGATCAACGGCGCAACCTGGAGACGATCCGCGATCAGGTGCAACGCGCCTTGCAGCCGCTGATCGACAAGCAGATGGTGGTGGTGCGGAAAACCGCCACCTGGCTCGAAATCGAGTTGCGTACCGACATTCTTTTCAATAGCGGCGAAGCCAAGCTATCCGGCGACGCCGATGAGGTGCTCGACCAGCTGGCAGCGATCCTCAAGCCGTTTTCGAACCCGGTGCATATCGAAGGCTACACAGACGATCGGCCCATCAACACGACGCTCTATCCGTCGAACTGGGAGCTTTCGGCCGCCCGTGCGGCCAGTGTCGCGCGGCTGTTCACCTCGCAAGGTGTCGAACCGAGCCGCCTGGGTATTGTGGGCTGGGGCGAGTATCACCCCAGCGCGGATAACGGCACCGAGGATGGGCGCAATCACAATCGGCGCGTTCAGGTGGTTGTGCTGAGCGATGAATATTCTCCACGGCGCTTGTTCGACAACGATCAGCGCGCAGGCCGGTTTGCCGATGACACTCCGGCCACGCCGCCCGTGCGGCACATTGACGACCAACCACAAGGGGCGGCGTTGCCAGCGGCGTCACATCCTGTTTCTGACTCCGCCGTAGGTGAAGCCACTCAGCCACCTGGCAATGCCGTGCCGGATCGTGCGCCGCTCAACGAATTCAGTCCGCCGAATACGGGAACACCGGCATTGAAGCACGCGCTCCCTGGCGCGAATGCCAATGTCAACGCCGCAGGCCACGTACCTATTGTTCTGCCGGACCACGGCCCTTGATTCACCACGCCGCGCCCGGCGCGGCATCGACGCATGCCACGGAGTTGATCTCGTGAACCCCAACCCGACCCAAGGCGCGGACGAACGCTGGCTCTCTTTTCGGCTCGGCGGGCAGCTTTATGCGGCACCGCTGACGGAAGTGAGCGAAGTGATCCGCGACGGGGAACTCACCCCGGTGCCCGGTGCCGCGAACGACTTGCTGGGCATCCGCCACCTGCGCGGCCGCATCGTGCCCGTGCTGGACGGTCGCAGTCGCCTGGGCATGTCGCTCGCGCACACCAGCGATCCGGCGCAGATGCGCCTGGTGATGCTTTCACATGGTCCGCATCTGGTCGGCGTGCGTGTGGATGCCATCGGCGACCTGATCCCGGTGGCCACTGCGGATATCGCTCCGCCGCCGCCGGGTGGCGACGTGCGCATGGATGAGCCGGTGTTTGGGGTGTATCCCTGGCAAGGGGGATTTGTGGCCCTGCTCGATGTGCGCCGCCTGTGTCGCCTGCCGCAGGAGCAAGACGCGGCCTGAGCCTTCGTTCCATCCATCCGCGCTTCGGCGCGGCTATGCTGGCGGTCGTGCCAGCCTCCGTCGACTGGCTTGAGTAAGAACGGCCAGGAGATCGACCATGTCCGAGCAAGCCCAGGGGGCACCCGCCGCGTCGGCCAGCCAGCGGGCGGTGGTGATCGTCGCCGCCGCGTGCGTGTTGGCTCTGTTGTATTTCGGGCGCGAAGTGCTGGTGCCCATCGTGTTAGCGCTGTTTCTCAGTCTGCTGATGGCGCCATGGGTGCGGCTGTATCGACGCATCGGGCTGGGCCATGCCGCTTCGGTGCTTATTGCGGTGGTGGCCCTGGTGGTCGTGGTGAGCGGCATGGCGACCATGATCGGTTCGCAGGTAGTTCACGTGGCGCGCAGCCTGCCGCAGTACGAGGTCACCATCCGCAGCAAGGTGAAGGATCTGCGTGCGGAGACCTTTGGACGCCTCGACAGCGTGCGCGGCGAATGGGGCAAAGTGATCGAGGAACAAGGCGGTGTCGCGACGCCGGGTGGTGCCGTCGCTCCGTATGCCTTGCCCCCCTACCTTGGCGCGGCTACCGCGCCCAAAGCTGAGCCGACGGCGGCACACGCGCCCGGATCGCCGGTGGGCATTCTCACGCGCGTGCTCAGCGCCGCGTGGACGCCGGTGGAAACCTCCGGCATCGTGCTGGTGGTGCTGATCTTCGTGCTGCTGGAACATGAGTCACTGCGCGATCGTTTCATTCGCCTGGCGGGCGGCGCCGATCTACGTGCGACGACGGCGGCGATCAACGACGCTGGCGAGCGGCTGTCGCGATTCTTCCTGTCGACCTTCTCGGTCAATTTCGGCGTGGGCGTGGCGATCTGGGTGGGGCTTACCTTGGTCGGCGTGCCCAGCGCACCGCTGTGGGCCGCACTCACAGCCGTCATGCGCTTTGTGCCCTATGTGGGTGTGTGGCTGGTGGCGGCGTTGGTGGCGCTGTTCGCGGCGGCGGTGTCGCCGGGCTGGTCGCTGCTATTGATTACGGTGGTGCTCTACCTGGTGGTGGAGCTGGTGGTGTCGCAGTTGATCGAGCCCTTCCTGTATGGCCATACCACCGGCTTGTCGCCGCTCGCGGTGGTGGTGTCGGCGATCTTCTGGAGCTGGCTGTGGGGACCGGTGGGCCTCCTCATGTCCACGCCGCTCACGCTCTGCCTGGTCGTGGCGGGGCGACATGTGAAAGCGCTGGACTTGCTCAACATTCTGCTAGGCGATGCGCCGGCGTTGACGATGCCGCAGCGGGTGTACCAACGTGCCTTGTCCGGCGATGCCAGCGAGATACTCGCGGAGGCGCGCGAGTTCATGAAACGCAAAAGCTTCGCCGCTTATTGCGATACCGTGCTGCTCCCCGCCATGCAACTGGCGCGCATCGATCGCACGCGCGGCGCCATCAATCCCGTGCAACAGACCTCGGTGCGCAACACTATCGCCACGGTAGTGGAGTCGCTCGGCAGCAAGGGACGGCGCTGGTCGCGCTGGCGTCAACGCCATTCGGTGCTCGACGACATGAGCATTGGACGCCGCCTGCGCCAACAGCGGGAGGATGCCACCGGTCGCTGGCAGGGCTCGCTGGCGGTACCACCGGGCTCGGTGGTGCTGTGTGTGAGCTTGGGTTCGATGGTGGATGACCTGGCCGCCGAGCTGCTCACGCGTATCCTGCGCGATCTGCATATCGATGCCCGCCACGTGGCAGTGGAAGATTTCACCGCATTCGCCGCCGAACCCCACCCGGAAGCGACGCCGGGTGCGGTATCCATGGCCTACCTGGTTACGGGCGACCTGGATGTGGAGGGCAGCGAACTAGACCGTCTCGCCACGCGGTTGCGCGGTGACATACCCAAGGTGTGCCTGATCGGCCTGTGGCTTCCCGAACCGTTGGCACGGCACGACCTCACACAGCCTGCGAGTCCCGCGCTCAACGAGATGGCTTATTCCCTGGAAGAAGCCGCCCAGCAGGCTATTGCGCGATTCCCCGCCGATCGGGACGCCGCCTGAGCGCGGTTCAGCCGTTCGATTCCGCCGCGTCGTAGATGCTCGCCATCACCGCGGCAGCGGCGGCATAGAGCAGGGGCGGCACGTCTTTACGCAGGCGTAGCGAGGCAAGCAGCGCGGCCATCTGCGGGTCTTTGTGCAGCGGAATGCCCAGCGCGCGAGCGCGGGCCAACAGCGTTTCGAGCGATTCCGTCGGCAGCGCGGGCGCCGCAGGCGCGTCTGGCTGTCCGCTGGACAGCCGCAGGGTGACGCGGCGCTGCGGAGGGGGGAGGGACGTGCTCATGCCATGGCCTTCAACAGGATGGCGCTGTGCGGATTGCTGGGTTGTGGCAGGCCACGCTGGCAGCTGAGTTGATCAAGGATCAGGCCGTGACTGGCCAGTTGCTGGCGCAGCGCACCGAACTGTGCCTCCAGGCGCTCCACCGTATCGGGCCGTTCCGCCCACAGACGCACCGATAGTCGTAGATCGCGCAGTTGCAGCTCGCCCTGTAATGGCCCGAGCGCGGGCAGGTCGATAGCGAAGCCAAACACCCAGGCCGAAGGGTTCTCGGGATCGGCACCGTACTGCAGGTGGATCTGCAAAATGTCGTTGCCGCCTTCACCCTTCACGGGAATCTCGATCATCCACGCCGGTACGGTTGTGGCTTCCAACTGCGCCACTTCCACACGCGCAAGCGCAGCGTGCACTTCGCCATGCAAGCGCGTCAGCAGGATGTCCACGTCGTCATCGAGCAGCTCGGGTGGCAGCGCCGCGCGTGGCTGAATCTGCATGCCGCGTTGCTGCAGTGGCGGCGGGGTTTCGCTGCCGCTGCCACTGGCGCGACGGTTGGGCAGGTAGTCGTCGAGCAGGCTGGCCAGGCGCAGCAGGGCGCCCTTCCAGTCCTCCTGGCTGAGCGCTGCCATGTCGAGCTGGGATTGGGTCAGCTCCGCTTCGAGGAACAGGCCGCTGCGGTTGATGGCCTCCTTCAGGCCTTCGCCGCGGGTGATCTCAGCCGGGGTACGCACGCCGTGTTCGAGCAAGGCCAGCGCAGGGCGCAGGTAGGCGGGTAGCTGGCGTAGCGCCGGGCGCTGGGACAGTGCTGCCAACGTGGCCAACAGGGGCGCGTAGCCGTTCTGTTGCGGCAGGCGTTCGCGAAGGGCCAATTGGGCGGCGGTTTCCGGGGCACGCGGCGCAATCACTTCCAACTGCGGCTGGGCGCCCAGGGTAAGCACCCGCACCTGGAATTGCGGTGGAAGCTCCCCGCGCGGCGCCTCGGTTTCAACCGCCAGGGCGCCGATCTGCAACACCAGCATGCCCTGTTGGTTGATCCCCAACGGTCGCGCGGACAACACCGTGCCGATGCGCCAACTCTCGGCCGTGGTGCCGGAAGCGGCGCCGGCCCAGGTGAGGGCGGCGAAGCTGGTGGGTTGTATGACCAAGCAGGGCTCCTTGCAGAGGGTCGTCGCGCACGCGCCCATCCGTGCCCTATCCATCGGCCGACGCTGACATAACTTTAGGGCTTTTTGTTCGGCCTCGGTCACAAGCTTTTGGCTGCCCTCGCGCCTAAAGCGATCTGCGCCGATGCCGATAAAACCCACGAAGACGCCCACGGGGCGCAGCGAGGAACACGTGGCATGGGCGGAAAACAGGCGACTAAGCCGGCGGAACAGGGCAAGGCGCGCACCGTGGCGCTGCCGGCCGATTTCCGTTTGGCCGTGCTGGATGAGGTCAAGACCAACCTGATCGAGGCGTTCGACGCGCCCTCGGTGCAGCTCGATGGCGCGGCTGTCGAGCGCGTGGATACCGCCGCCCTGCAACTGCTGGTGGCGTTTCGTCGCGAAGCGGCGGCGCGCGGCCAGGCTCCGACCTGGCTGGGCGTGAGCGGCGCCATGCATGACGCGGCCGGGGTGCTCGACCTGGCGAAGACTTTGGAATTGCCGGCACCGACGCCGGCCTGAAACTGAGGTGGAAGATGGCAAAGATTCTTGCGGTGGACGATTCGGCTTCGATGCGCGGCATGGTGGCATTCACCCTGCGTGGCGCCGGTCATGACGTGAGCGAGGCCGAGAACGGCCAGATGGCGTTGGATGTGGCGCGTGGCGGCAGCTTCGACCTGGTACTGGCCGACGTGAACATGCCGGTGATGGACGGCATCAGCATGGTGCGCGAGCTGCGCACGATGCCGGCCTACAAGGGCGTGCCGATCCTGATGCTGACCACCGAGTCGCATACGGACAAGAAGATGGAAGGCAAAGCGGCGGGCGCTACCGGCTGGTTGGTCAAGCCGTTCGACCCGGAGCAGTTGCTTGCCACGGTCAAGCGCGTGCTTGGCTAAGCACTCCGTGGTCGCGGCCCTGGCGCGCGGCCCCGGATCGTGTGCATCCCCATAAGGCATCGCTGGGTCCCGGCAAGCGCCGGGACCGGGCCGACGCAGTAGCGCCCGTCGGGCGCAACTCCCAAGAGAACTACCCCCATGAGCAAGGCCGGTCTGGCGCAGTTCCAACAAGTGTTCATCGAGGAGAGTCTGGAAGGACTCGACACGATGGAATCGTCGCTGCTGGCGCTGGACGATGGTGGCGACGGGGAACTGGTGCACACCATCTTTCGCGCGGCGCACTCCATCAAGGGCGGCGCCGCCACCTTCGGGTTTCCGGAGATGTCCGCGTTCACCCATGACGCGGAATCGCTGCTGGACGAAGTGCGCGGCGGCAAACGCCAGATCGACAGCGCCATCATCGAGCTGCTGCTCCGTGCCGTGGACTGCCTGCGTGGCATGTTCGCGCGTGCACAGGCGGGCGAGCCTTTGGTGGACGCCGTGTCCGATGGCCTGCGTGCCGAGTTGGCGGCAGCCATGGGGCGCGGTGAGCCCGCCGTCGAATTGCAGGCACGACGCGCCGAGGACCAGGGCGACGTGTGGGTCATCCGGTTTCGTCCTCACGCCGGCATGCTCGCTGGCGGCAACGACCCGCTGCGCTTGATTCGCGAACTGGCGGGGCTGGGCGAAATCTCCGTATCCGCCGAGCTCGACAAGCTGCCAGTCACGCTGGCGGCACTCGACCCGACCCAATGCCACCTGGGTTGGGTGATCGAACTCAAAGGCCTCGCCAAGCGCGCGGACATCAGCGCAGTGTTCGATTGGGTCGAGGACGAATGCGACCTCTCCATCGAGGCCAGGCACATCCCCGAAGCCGCACCTGCACCCGCACCCACGCCGGCAGCGGCGCCCGCGGCCAACGTGCCCGATCTGGGCGCGGCGCGTACGCAGCGCGAAACCAGTGCGGAATCGAGTTCGGTGCGCGTATCCATCGACAAGATCGATGGCTTGATCAACCTGGTGGGCGAGCTGGTGATTACCCAGTCCATGCTCGACACCTTCCGCGGCGGGGAAATCGAGCCGTCGCGACTGGCCATGCTGGAACATGGCCTGGCGCAACTGGCGCGTCACACCCGCGAGCTGCAGGAAAGCGTCATGGGCATCCGCATGCTGCCCATCGGTTCGGTGTTCAACCGTTTCCCGCGCATGGTACGCGACATCAGCCAGAAGCTGGGCAAGCAGGTCAAGCTGGAGCTGGTGGGCGAGCAGACCGAGCTGGACAAGACGGTACTGGAGAAGATCGGCGACCCGATGGTGCACCTGGTGCGCAATGCCATCGACCATGGCCTGGAGACGCCAGACAAACGCCGTGCCGCCGGCAAGGGCGACATGGGCACGCTTAAGCTGGAGGCATCCCATCGCGGCGGCAACATCGTGGTGGAAGTGTCCGACGACGGCGCAGGCCTCAACCGCGACGCCATCGTCAACAAGGCGATCCAGCGCGGCATCATCAGCACCGGCGAGGGCATGACCGACGAGCAGGTGGCCGAGCTGATCTTCCAGCCGGGCTTTTCCACCGCGGCCGTCACCACCGACTTGTCCGGCCGCGGCGTGGGCATGGACGTGGTTCGCCGCAACGTGGCCGATCTCGGCGGCACCGTCACCATCCGCAGCACGCAGGGCAAGGGCAGCGTCTTCACCATCACGTTGCCGCTCACGTTGGCGATCATCGACGGCCTCACCGCGGCGGTGGGCGAAGAGCGTTACATCGTGCCGCTGGTGTCCATCGTCGAGTCCGTGCAGCTCCGCGCCGAAGCGGTGCGCAGCGTGGCGGGCGGCGGCGAGCTGTTCCGCTTCCGCAACGAATACCTGCCGGTGATTCGCCTGCACGATGTGTTTGGTTGTGCGGATGCCGTGCACGCCATCGACGAGGGTCTTATGGTGGTGGTGGAGGGCGACGGCACCCGCGTGGGCCTGTTTGTCGATGGCCTCATCGGCCAGCAGCAGGCCGTGGTGAAGTCGCTGGAGGCGAACTATCGCCGCGTGCAGGGCGTATCGGGCGCCACCATCCTTGCGGATGGCTCGGTTGCGCTGATCGTGGATATCGCCGGACTGGTGCGCATGCAGGCCCGTCGCAAAGCGGCCTGATTCGCGCTTGGCGGCATGCCGCCCCGAGGGGAGTCGGGGCGGTGACGACAACCTCTTTGGCAACACCCCTAAGCCGCGACAGGAAGCCGCGGCCACCGGCCGGCTGGACGGTGTCGAGCAGTGCAGGGAATGAACTCGGGCAATCGCAACCCGCCCTCTTCATTCTGAAGGTAGTTTTCATGAAGTCCCCTTTGCAATACGTCGATCGCCTTAGCCTGCGGGCCAAGGTGTGGTTGGTGATCGCCTTCGTGGTGGCCGGCCTGGCCGCCCTTACGACCATTTCCTCGGTAGGTAGCCGGCGTCAACAGCTCGAAGCGCGTGAGCATGCGCTGCGGGACGAAGTAAGTACCGCCATGGCGGTGATGCAGAGTTACTACGACCGCTACAAGGCCGGCGAACTCACCGAGGCCGAGGCGCAGAAGCGGGCGCTCGACGAGTTGCGCGTCATGCGCTGGAACAACGGCCTGGGCTACGTGTTCGTGTTCGACGGCAACTACGTGCTGCGCATGCATCCCGTGCTCGCCGGCGACGAGGGGCGCAACGTGCGCGACGACAAGGACCCCAACGGGCGTCCGCTCTACCAGCTGATGTTGGGCACCGACCGCGCCAATGGCGGCGGACTGACCGAGTACGTGTGGCCCATGCCGCCGGACAAGAAGTTCGAGCCCAAGATGACCTACACCACATGGTTCAAGCCCTGGGATTTCCACATCGGCAGCGGTGCCTATTTCGTGGATATCGACAACCAGTTCGTGCGACTCATGGAGGTCAGCCTGCTGCGTGCACTGCTGGTGGCTGCGCTGGTGATCCTGGTGGTCTGGCGCTCCATGCATAGCATTCGTCTGAGCATCGGCGGCGAGCCGGCCTTTGCGGTGGCCATGGCTGGACGCATCGCCGATGGCGACCTCCGTCAGGACGGCGGGGACCAGAACTTCCGTGCCGGCAGCATGCTCGACGCCCTGCAGCGCATGCGCGGCAAGCTAGTGGAGATCGTGCGCGAGGTGCAGCAGGGTTCACAGGCGGTGTCCACCGCCGCCGAGCAGATCGCACGCGGGAACGACGACCTGTCTCACCGCACCCAGGAGCAGGCCTCCAGCCTGGAAGAAACAGCAGCCTCCATGGAGGAGATGACCTCCGTGGTGCGCCAGAGCGCCGACAACGCCGGCCATGCGGACCAACTGGCCCGCAGCGCACGCATGCAGGCCGAGCACGGTGGCGAAGTCGCCGAGCGCACCAGCGGCGCCATGCGCGAGATCGAATCGGCTAGCCGGCAGATCACCGACATCGTGCAACTGATTGACGAAATTGCCTTTCAGACCAACCTCTTGGCTCTCAACGCTGCCGTTGAAGCGGCCCGCGCGGGCGAGCAGGGTCGGGGCTTTGCGGTGGTGGCTGGCGAGGTGCGCAACCTGGCCCAGCGCAGCGCCAGTGCGGCCAAGGAGATCAAGACCCTGATCGGCGACACCGTGGACAAGGTGCAGGCCGGTTCAGTGCTGGTGGAGGAGTCAGGCCAGGTGCTCGCCGCCATCGTGGACAGCGTCAAGCGTGTCACCGACATCGTGGCGGAGATCGCCGCGGCCAGTCAGGAGCAATCCGGCGGCATCGACCAGGTCAACCGGGCGGTGATGCAGATGGATGAGGTGACCCAGCAGAACGCCGCCCTGGTGGAGGAGGCTGCCGCCGCCGCCCGCGCCATGCAGGAGCAGGCCGATGAGCTGCAACGCCAGGTGCGCTACTTCCGTTTGCAGGGCGGCGCCCCTGAAGGCCCTGCGCGCAGCGTCTCGGCGACGGCGTCCAAGGCCCCGTCGACAGCCCCGCGCAAAGGCGCCCCGGCAGCGGTGGCCGCAGGCGGCTGGAGCGAGTTCTAAGCCAGCGTTCCCCTCAAGTTTCCACCCTTACCGCCGATTCAGTTTTCTGAAAGGGGCCGCGCATTGGGCTCCGACGACGAGGCAATCATGTCCGATAACACCCGGAGCGAGGCGCTCCAGTCGCAGTACCTCACCGTCAACCTCGCCCATGAGGAATACGGCATCGACATTCTGGCGGTGCGCGAGATTCGCGGCTGGACGCCGGTGACGCGCATTCCCCAGGCGCCTTCCTATGTGTTGGGCGTGCTCAACTTGCGTGGCGCCATCGTGCCCGTCATTGATATGCGCCTGCGCTTTGGCCTGGAGCGCGAAACCTACTCTGCCACCACCGTCACCGTGATCATCACCGTGGCAGGCCGCAACTTTGGCGTGGTGGTGGATGCGGTGTCCGACGTGCTGGACGTGACCGCCGACGTCATCCGCCCGGTGCCCGACTTGGGCACCACCGTGGATACCGAATACCTCAAGGGACTGACCTCAGCCGGCGAGCGCATGGTGCTGCTGCTGGACGTGGACAAGCTGTTGCAGCCCCAGGATGCCCAAATGCTGGAGGCGGCGCTGCCCGCCGCCTCTGATGTGAAAGCCGTGGCCTGATGGATTTAGCGGGAAGTCGAATCGTCATGAAGAAATTTGCTTTGAAGGTGCCCCAGCTGTCTGTTCGCAATCGCCTTCGCGTGGTGTTTGGCCTGCTTGGCCTGATGCTGATCGGCGGCGCAGTGATCGGTCTTGGCTCCATGCAGATGCAGAACAACGGCATGGGCAAGATCTACGAAGAGGAAATCATTCCGTCGCAGGTCGTGTCGCAGATTGCCCAGAACCATCTGATGTCGTTTGTCCTGTTGGGTGAATCCAGTTCGCTGGTGGGCAAGCAACCAGACCAGGTCAAGTCCAAGCTCGCCGAGTACGGCAAGCTGCGCGAAACCATGGGCGCGCTGAAGAAACAGCTTGCGACCGTGTCCATGAGTCCGCCGGTCAAGAAGCTCTACGACGACTGGCACACCACCGACGCCGATTACCAGGACGCGTTGAGCTCGATGGTCGACGCCCTCAACCAGGGCGACACCACCGCGAACGAGCTGCTGGAAATGCAGGTACGTCCGCTGATGATCCAGCGCGCCGACGCACTGGCCAAGCTGGTGGAAGCGCAGCGTGCCGACGCCAAGCAAATCTACGACGCCCAGGTCGAGCGCTACCATGTGATTCGCGCGCTGAGCATCGCCTCGCTGCTGGCGGGCCTGGTCATTGCGGGCATCATGGCGATTCTGCTGATGCGCTCCATCATGAGCACGCTGGGCGTGGCCGTGAAGGTGGCCGACGACATCGCCACCGGCAAGCTGGGTCATGAGATCAAGGTGACCCGCAAGGACGAACTGGGCGAGCTGCTGGGTGCCTTGCGCACCATGGATCAGCGCCTCGGCGCCATCGTGGGCGAAGTGCGCCACGGCGCCGGTTCCGTCAGCTCGGCCGCGCAGCAGATCGCTCGCGGCAACGACGACCTGAGCCAGCGCACGCAGGAGCAGGCATCGAGCCTGGAGGAAACCGCCTCTTCGATGGAGGAGATGACCTCCACCGTCAAGCAGAATGCCGAGAACGCCAGCCACGCCAACCAGCTTGCCACCGCGACGCGTCGCCAAGCCGAGCATGGCGGCGAAGTAGCCGCACAGGCCAGCGCGGCCATGCGCGAGATCAACGAATCCAGCCGCAAGATCTCCGAAATCGTCAGCTTGATCGACGAGATCGCCTTCCAGACCAATCTGCTGGCGCTCAACGCGGCGGTGGAAGCGGCGCGTGCCGGTGAGCAAGGCCGTGGCTTCGCGGTGGTGGCGACCGAAGTGCGCAACCTGGCACAGCGCAGCGCCGGTGCCGCCAAGGAGATCAAGGGCCTGATCAACGACAGCGCCGAAAAGGTGCGCGTGGGTTCCTCGCTGGTGGATCAATCCGGCAAGGCCCTGGCCGAGATCGTGGACAGCGTGAAGAAGGTCACCGACATCGTGGCCGAGATCGCCGCGGCCAGCCAGGAGCAGTCGGCCGGCATCGACCAGGTGAATCACGCCGTATTGCAGATGGACGAAATGACGCAGCAGAACGCCGCGTTGGTGGAGGAGGCCGCTGCCGCCGCCCGCGCCATGCAAGAGCAGGCCGGCGAGCTGGCGCGCCAGGTGGGCTTCTTCCAGGTGGGCGTAGGTGCGGCTGTCTCGGCGAGCGAAAAGGTTCGTTCGCAGACCGTGATGGAAGAGGCCGAAGCCGTGTTTGCGGCGGTGCGTGGTTCCTC
Source organism: Frateuria sp. sgz306004 (assembly GCF_057750885.1). Lineage (NCBI taxonomy): Bacteria > Pseudomonadati > Pseudomonadota > Gammaproteobacteria > Lysobacterales > Rhodanobacteraceae > Frateuria > Frateuria sp. sgz306004. Next base: position 42,863 of record NZ_JBYLFE010000008.1, on the reverse strand, counting down.
GGCGCCGGCATCCAAGCCGTCGCGTCAGGAATCGGCTGACGCGGGTTCCTGGAAGGAGTTCTGAGCATGACCACCACCGCCACGATGGACAACAACAACGCCGTGGCGGGCATGGGTGGCCCGTCGCTCGGTAATACGGAGTTCGAATTCCTGCGGGCGTTCGTCTACGAGCATTGCGGCATTTCGCTGGGCGAGCACAAACGACAGCTGGTGCAGGGCAGGTTGCTGCGCCGGCTGCGTGCCCTGCAATTGCGAGATTTCGCCGCCTATTGCGACTTGCTGCGGCGCGACCCGAAAGGTGAACTGGGTGAGCTCGCCAGCGCGATCAGCACGAACGTCACGGCGTTCTTCCGCGAGTCGCACCATTTCGATCTGCTGACCGACGAGTTGCTGCCGCGTTGGATCGCCGAGAAGAAGAAAGACGGCGGCCGCTTGCGCATCTGGTCGGCCGGCTGCGCCACGGGCGAGGAACCTTATACGCTCGCCATCGTGCTGGCCGAGGCGCTGGAGAAACATGGTGCCGCGCAGCTCGACGCCAAGATCCTCGCTACCGATCTCTCACCGCAGGCGCTGGAGACCGCGCGCAAGGGCGTGTATCCCATCGAGCGGCTGGAAGGCGTGAGCGATGAGCGTCGGCGCCGCTGGTTCCTGCGCGGCGAAGGCGAGTACACACAGTTCGCCTGCGTGCACCCGCGCTTGCGCGAGCTGGTGAGCATCCTGCCGCTGAACCTGTTGCACGACTGGCCGATGCAGGGGCCGTTCGATGCGATTTTCTGCCGCAACGTGGTGATCTATTTCGACAAGCCGACCAAGCAGCGGCTGTTCCAGCGCTACGCCGGCCTGTTGCCCGACGGAGGATATCTTTTCCTCGGTCATTCGGAGTCCATGTACGGGCTCAACGATAACTTCGACCTGATGGGACGCACGGTCTATCGGAAACGTAGCGTATGAGCGTCCCCGCCGTACAGATTCCTCCAGGATCGACCTACGACCCGGCCCGCGTGCTTCCCGGTTTCGAACATTTGCGGCGCTTCTGGGATCCGGCCCATGCCTGCATGACGGTCAAAGTGCTTCCGGGTGATTTCTACGTGAGCCAGCAGGAGGAGATGATCTCCACCGTGCTTGGCTCCTGTGTGTCGGCCTGTGTGTTCGATCGCCTGCGGCGCATCGGTGGCATGAACCACTTCATGTTGCCCGAACCCATGAATGGCGAACGCGGCAACTGGGCCGACACGGTCGGGCGCGCGGCGCGCTATGGCAACGACGCCATGGAACAGCTGATCAACGCCATTCTCAAGGCGGGTGGCCAACGCGCCAACCTGGAAGTGAAGGTGTTCGGTGGCGGCCGCGTACTGGCCACCATGACCGATATCGGCGCGCGCAACATCGCCTTCGTCAGGCGCTACCTGGAAGCCGAGCACCTGCCGGTGAGCGCCGAGGACCTGGGCGACGTGCACCCGCGCCATGTCCAATTCTTTCCCACCACGGGCAAGGTGCGCGTGCGTCATTTGAGTGGCCGGGCCGACAAGGTGCTGGTGGATGGCGAGCGGCTGTACCTCAAGCGTTTGGCAAATGATCCGATAAAGGGAGAGGTGGAGCTGTTCTAAGCGCAACGCGCGCGAACGCCACCCTGGCAAGTATCCGGCGCCGGCATGGGCCTCTCGGCAAGGACGGAACCCGTCCGTGCCGCACGACGAAGGCGAGACGAATACGCAATGGAAAGAGTTCGCGTCCTGGTGGTCGATGACTCCGCACTGGTGCGGAAGCTGCTGTCGACCATGCTCTCCTGCGACCCTGGCATCGAGGTGGTCGGCACCGCCGCCGATCCACTGATCGCTCGCGAGAAGATCAAGCAGCTCAACCCCGACGTGCTCACACTCGACGTGGAGATGCCCCGCATGGACGGCATCACCTTTCTCGAGAACCTGATGCGCCTGCGCCCGATGCCGGTGGTGATGGTGTCGTCGCTGACCCAGGAGGGCGCAGAGGTCACGCTGCGCGCGTTGGAGTTGGGCGCGGTGGATTTCTTCACCAAGCCGGGCAACGATCTCGCCAGCACGTTCGCCGAAGGTGCGCAGGAAATCTGCGCCAAGGTGAAGCTCGCCGCACTGGCCAAGCCGCGCCAGCGCACCGCTGTGCGCAAGCTGGAGGTGCCACCTCGTCTGAGCGCCGACGCGGTACTGCCGCGCGCGCAGACCGCCGGCACGCGTGGCGGCAGCCCGATCATCGCCATCGGCGCTTCCACGGGCGGCACCGAGGCCATTCGCGTGGTGCTGGAGGCCATGCCGCCCGATGCGCCGCCGATCGTCATTACCCAACATATTCCCGCCGCCTTCAGTGGCCCCTTTGCTGCGCGCATGGATACGTGTTCGGCCATGCGTGTCTGCGAGGCCCGGGACGGCCAGCCACTCCAGCCGGGGCATGCCTATATCGCTCCCGGTAGCCAGCACCTGCTGGTGATGTGGGATGGCGCCAAGTACGTATGCCGCCTGCACAACGGGCCGCCGGTGAACCGCCACAAGCCGAGCGTGGATGTGCTGTTCCGCTCCATGGCCGCCACGGTCGGCAAGGCCGGCATCGCCGCACTGCTGACCGGCATGGGCGACGATGGCGCCCGCGGTCTCTTGGAAATGCAGCAAGCCGGTGCGCGTACCCTGGTGCAAGACGAGGAATCCTCGGTGGTGTGGGGCATGCCCGGCGCCGCCTGGAAGCTCGGCGCCGCCAGCGAAAAGCTCCCGCTGGATCACATCGCCGCGCGCTTGCTCGCGCTGGCGCACCAACCCCAAGCCCGCGCCGCCGTGCCGGTCACCTGATTGTTCGGATATCCCCATGGACGCCATCTATTCCTTCATGCGCGCGCGCCCTGTGGTTGGCCTGTCTGCCAGCGCCGCCGCCTTGCTGTTGAGCTTGTTCTGGCCGAGCGCATGGTTGTCGCCAGTGCTGATCGTGCTGGTCGCCGCCGCGTGGATCGTGGAAATGCGCCGCACGCCACCTGTGGTGGAGACGGTGATCGAAGAATCGCTGGCGCATCACGCCCCGGTGCGCGAGGCGCTCGAAGAGGTCCGCGGCTCCCTGGTCGATGAGTTGGGCCACGCCACGCGCGAACTGCACCAGGCACTGGATCTGCTGCGCGATGCGGTGTCCGAACTGGGCGGCGGCTTCGACGGCCTTTCGCGCAAGACCGGCATGCAACAGTCCCTGCTGCGCCAGATCATCGACGCACAGAACGAAGGTGTGTCCGTGCAGGACTTCGCCGCCCGCACCGGCGATTTGCTGGAGCACTTCGTGGATATGGTGGTGCAGATGTCGCGGGAAAGCCTGCGCATCGTCTATCGCATCGACGGCATGGCCAAGGAAATGGACGCCGTATTCGGCCTGCTGAAGAACGTGAACACCATTGCCGAGGAAACCAACCTGCTGGCGCTCAATGCGGCCATCGAGGCGGCGCGCGCGGGTGAGTCGGGCCGTGGTTTTGCCGTGGTGGCCGGCGAGATCCGCAACCTGGCCAGCCATTCGAACCAGTTCAACGAACAGATCGGCAGCCATGTGGAACGCGCCCGCACCGCCATGGAGCAGCTGCGTGGTCTGGTGGGCACCATGGCGTCACAGGACTTGAACGTGGCGCTGTCCGCCAAGGGCGGCATCGACGCCATGATGGCGCACGTGACCGAAAGCGATGCACGCACCAGCCAGGTCGCCGACCAGGTGGTGGAGATCAACCGTGGCCTGGGCAGCGATGTCGCCACCACGGTGCGCTCCCTGCAGTTCGAGGACATCCTCAGCCAGCTCATCAACCAGACGCGTCAGCGCTTGGTGGAACTGCAGGACGTGACCTCCGAGTGCACCCGCGATATCGAAGAGCTGGCCTGCAGCCCGATCGATGCCGAGTTGCTGGCGCAGCGTGCGGAGCGTGTGCGTAACCGCCTGGCGATCCAGCGCGAGAAGGCACGCATCCGTTCGCGCGGTCCGGCGCTGCAGAACTCGATGGATGCCGGCGAGATCGAACTCTTCTGAACCTGATGGCGGGGAGGCATTCGTGTCTCCCTGCCAGCTCAAGACCGGGACTGGCCCGGGCTTGGTTTCGACAGATCAGGCACCGGGTGCTTGATTTGCGAGCGGTCCCCCATGGATCGCCTTTGCCTTAGGAAATGCCGCCATGAGCCTCACTGTTCACCACGATTCCGAGCAAGACTGCCTGACCCTGCAGATGGGCGAGCGCTTCGATTTCAGCGTGCATCGCGATTTCCACGACGCCTGCCTTGGCGGCCGCGCCGCACGCAGCTACGTGATCGACCTGGGCGAAGTCACCAGCATGGATAGCTCCGCCCTGGGCATGCTGATGCTACTGCGCGAGCACGCGGGCTCCGACCGTGCCGACATCCGTATCGTCAACGCGGGTAGCAGCCTGCGTGGAACGCTGCGTGTGGCGGGCTTCGACAAGTTGTTCGTGCTGCACTGAGCCCGCCATCGCGGCGGGTGTACCAACGGCGCGCTGATCTCGCGCTATGCTCCCGATTCATCACCCCAGGGAACGGCCGCCAGGCCGGGGGGCAGGGAGAAGCACGATGAAGCGGATGGCATGGTGGTTGACTGCCGGTTTGGTCGCTGTGGGCGGCACGTTGGCGGTGGCGGCTTATCTGCAGTTGGCGCCCGCGCCCCTGCCGCCGCCCAATAGCAAGCAAGCCTTGCGGGCACCGCATGCGGTTCGCTTGGAGCCGCCACCGTTCGATGAAGCGGCATTTCGAGACTTCATGGACGCGGCTCGCAAGGCCGAAGCCATCGAGGACCCCCTGCAGCGTTGCCTGGCGTATCCCGAGCCGCCAGGCGTGCATTGGTCCAAGGCGACTACATCCGCCTACTGCCATTACCTGCTCGACCCGGTGATCACACTGGCGCAGGCGCGTGCATGGATCGAGCAAGGGCACATCGCCGAGCTGGAAGCACAGCTGGCGAGGGCCAAGCAGGCGCAGCTCGCGCGCAGCGGAACGCCCGGGCTGTTCGATGCCACCTATAACCATATATTTCGCGACGCATCTGCCGATACGCGCGCTCTGATCGATGCCTGGAAGCGCCAGGCGCCCGATAGCCCTTACGCCTTGGCTGCCAGTGGCGTGGCCTATGTGGCCATGGCTCAGCGCCAACGTGGCAGTGCTTATGCCTCTCAGACATCGCAAAGCGCGTTCGATGCCATGCATCGCCTGCTGGAACAGGGCCGTACCGATCTTGATCGCGCCGTGGCACTCGACCCACAGATGACGCCGGCTTATGGCGGCATGGTGTATGCGGCCACGTTGGACAGCGATGACGCGTATGCCGATCAAGCCGCAAAGGGAGCGTTGGCGGCAGACCCTGCCAACTTCCCGGTGTACATTCGCCTGGTTTGGGGTAGTGAACCCCGGTGGGGCGGCAGCGTAGCGCAGATGCGACAGGTGATCGACGACGCGCAGAAGCACGCTGCGCTGAACCCCCTGTTGCGTTTACTGCTGTCCGAGCGAACCGGTGGCGAAGACAGTGTGGAGAAATGCCGTTGCGACGAGCAGGGCGAGTTCCGGCTCTACCGCGAATTGTTCGACGAAGCCGCTCCCCTCAACATGCTGATAAGTGCTGGCTGGGCTGCGGCCAATCGCAACAACATCCAGCTGTCGGTGATCTATCGCTCCGAGCTGCTGCGTTTTGATCCCAGTCAGATCGATCACCGTCAGAGCCGTGCCTTCGGCCTGATCCAACTGGGGCACCCCGAGTGGGGGCTGGCGGAAGGCGAGGCGCTGGTGAAGTTGGCGCCGCAAGACGAAACCTCATACGACGTGCGCGGACAGGCACGTCGCGCGCTGGGTCAGCCTGGCGCCGCCGCCGCGGATTTCGAGCAGGCATTGCGGCTCAATCCCGCCGATGCCTGGACGCTGGCCGCCGTGGGCGACATCTACCTTAACGAGACGCATGAGTGGGACAAGGGCTGGGATGTCGCCAATCGATTGTTGCAGCTGAATCCGGATGACCCGCAGGGTTGGTTCCTGCGCGCCAACATTCAGAAGGCCCAGCCGCGCGATGGCCTGGAGCAGACCATCGCTGACTTCAAGGCACGTTTTGGAGAGGACCCACGCAAGGAGTGGCTAGTGGCGCAGATGCAGGCGCTGAATAAGCCATCGCCGCGATAGCGCCAGCAGTCAACAGCGCGAATTCCCTGCCTCCGCAAACTGAAAGCCATCAGGCTCCGCCGTACTTACGCCGTTGCGCCCCTCGAACTTGGTACGATACATGGCTTCGTCTGCCTGGCGCACCAGTTGCTCGAAGCGGATGCCCGGGCGTGAGGTGGCTACGCCAATGCTGGCGGTCACGGGTATGGCGTGGTGGTCGATACGCGCATGCGAGTGTGCGAGGGCGTGACGCAGGCGCTCGGCGATGGCGAGGGCTTGTTCCAGCGTGGCGCCGGGCAGGGCCACCACGAACTCCTCGCCACCGTAGCGGCTGGCCAGGTGGCCCGGCCAACGAAGCTGCTCGCGCAGCACCGCACTGACGTGTCTCAGTACGGCGTCGCCCGCGTCGTGACCCCAGCTGTCGTTGATCTGCTTGAAGTAGTCCAGGTCAAAGATGATCAGCGAGAACGGCTGGCCGCGTTGCACCGAGCGCTCCAGGCTGGCGCGGCCTTCCGCCACGATGGCGCTGCGATTGAACAGGCCGGTGAGGCCATCGGTGTGAGCGGCGCGGCGCAGATCCACCATCAGCCGCTCGGTAATGAGCTGCAATAGCGCAAAGTAGGTGGCCAGCCCGGCAATGATGCCCACGATATAGGTGGCCGCCACCGGGGTGCCGGCGCGCATGATGTCCTGGCCGGCTACCGGGTCGATAGGTATGAATACTCTGGCGAGGTAGAACGCCGCATTCATCAACATCACCACCGCGGCGATCCGGCAGCTGGTGCGTATGGAGGGCTCGTTGTAGCGCAGCAGCAGGTAGGCATAGGCGAAGTTGAAGCCGAACGCTTGCAGGCTACCGACGATCAGCCGCATGCCCAGGTTGGGTTCGATATAGGCGAACCAGGCCAGGCAGCCGAGGTACGCGATGATGAAGCAGCCAGGCCAACGCCAGCGAAAGGGCACATCCAGGTGTCTGGCGATGCCCTTGAGGGTAAGCACATTGGCCGTAACCAGCAGGCCGTTGCCGAGCACGATCGAGAAAAGGTCGGGAATGGTGTTGCGCAGGCCTATCAGCAGCACGCCGCCCATGGCGACCCACATGCTCGCCACCCATATGCGCAGCACCTCTTGGTTGTGCAGCACACGAATCAGGGCTGTAAACCCGAGCGTGGCGGAGATGCCCATCAGCAGGCTGACAAAGGTCAGGGTCGGTATGTCGAGATGCATCGCTCTCCCTCACGCCGCTACGCTCCTTGTGCAAGGGAGCGTGGTGGGCCTTGGCCGAGGCCCGCGGATCGGCGTCTCCGCCGTCGTTCGCCACTTTATCGGCAGCACGCCTAAAACTTGAACTGTGTCACAAAATCCGGGGCAGCCCAAAAAAAAGAGGCCCCGGGAGGGGCCTCGAAGATCAAGCAATGCGGAAACGCTGGGGTCTTACCAGGTGCGCACGTCGGCCACGCCGACGGTGTAGGACTGCATTTCGGGGTCAAAGCGGAACAGGCGGCCCAGGTCGAAATCCACCGACTGGCCCGGTCCGATGTTGGTGGTACCGGCCGGCCAGCCCTTCTTGGACTGCAGCACCTTGCCGCTGCCGTCCTTCGCGTCGATGGAGATCTGCGCGGCGGCGGGCTGGGCGCAATGGTTGACCAACTGGCCGCTCAGGCTCAGGCGGGCGCCCATGCCGGAGCCGACAACTTTCATCTTGAAGCCTTCCACGGCGAAATCGGTGGGCGCACATGCATGGGCGGCCAGCGGAGCGAACAGCAGCAGGGCAGAGGCAATCAGGGTCTTCATGGCGGGGTCCGTCAGTTCAAGTCGATAAAAGGGGTGCGACAAGAACGACATCGGCGGCGGCGCCGGATTCTTAAGTGTGGGGGCATGACTTGGGGCTAGCGCATGCGGCCCTTGGGGCCAGAGTGGCTGGCACCCGGCACGGCGTCATCACTCGGGAGGGCAAAGGCTTAGGCCCCCTCCCGGTTCCGCGGTCGGCGCGTACACCGCTTCCGTTGCGGGCCGGTCACCCATGGGTGACCGGAGCGCGGCAGTCAGCCCCGGGCGAGCAGATCGGTGTGTTCGATGAACCACAGGCCGGCGAACAGCTTGGGATCGATCGAGTAGCCTTCGGCGGCGCGTGCAAACAGCCATTGGCCGGCCTCCTTGCGCGGCACCTCGTGCACCACGATGTTCTCGCTTTCGTCGCCGCCGCCCGGGCCGACCTTGGTGAGCCCCCAGGCGCGTACGAAGGTGATCATCTCCGTGCTCATGCCCGACGAAGAGGGGCCCTCGTGCACGTATTGCAGGCGCTCGCAGCGGTAGCCGGTTTCCTCCTCCAGTTCGCGCCCGGCGGCCAGCAGCGCATCTTCGTCGCCATGGTCATGCAGGTCGCCTACCAGGCCGGCCGGCATCTCGATGGTGTTCTTGAGGATGGATACGCGGTACTGCTCCACGAACAGCACCTTGTCCTCCGGCGTGACGGCCAGAATGATCACCGCGCCGCCAGGGTTGTTGCGCTCGGCGTACTCCCAGCGCCCCCGCTTGCGCAGGCTCAGCCAGCGGCCGACGTAGAGGGTTTCTTCCGGTGCGTTGGCGTCGTCGGGGATGGCGCTGTGGGGATGATTCATGGCGTGAGCGGGGCGGTAGGAAAACGGCATGGTGCCCTGCCCATGTGTCAGTCACAACCGGTAGCGTCCATGCCTTGCGGCAGCGCTAGTCGGTTGTGCGCAGCTCCACCGGGCGCGGTCGCACGCGCACCGCCCAGGCCACGCCTGCCACCAGCAGGGCGACACCGGCCAGAGTGAGCGGGCCCGGTGCGTGGCCGCGCAGGGCAAAGGCATAGCCGAGCGCCGCCAGTGTCTCGAACACGATCAACTGTCCGGCCAGCGCCGTGGGCAGTCGCTGGCTGGCGGCGTTCCAGCACAAGGTGCCCAGCCATGAGGCGAACAGGCCGATGGCCGCCATCAAACCCACGAATCGCCAGGGCTGCGGGCCCAGCGGCATGAGGAACGAGCTGCCGCTGGCATGCAGGAACACCCACACGATGACATAGCCCGTGAGCGCGAGCGGCAGCGTCGCCAAGCCCTGAGCGGTTGCCCAGGTGCGCGGGTGTCGGTCCGGATGGCGGCGCAGCCAGTCGGCGTTGCGCAGCGGGTACCAGGTCCAGCAGGCCACCGCGCCGCAGGCGAGCAGGGCGCCGCGTGCGTAGCGCCATGGCGTGGCATCGCCGTCGAACACCAGCGCGTTCAACTCCGCGCGATTCACGCAGGCGATGCCCGCGCCGATCAGCAGCAACGAGGGCAATAGCCCGCGCCAGGGCAAGCGACCGTCGCGATGGGCGTCACGCAGGTTGGCGCTCACCGCGATCACCACCGGCAGCGTGCCGATGATCATGGTGGGCAGCGGTGCGCCGGCCAGTTGAATGGCGCTGGCCAGGCACAGGTAGTAGAGCAGGTTGCCAATGGCGGCGAGCTTGAGCGCTTCGATCCAGTCGGTTCGCGCGAGCTGACGCAGGGCGCGGCGATCGATCCACGCAAGGGGCAGTGCGATCAGCCCGAAGGCGAGATAGCGCCCTACGGATTGGAGTGCCGCCGGGTAGTCGGGCAGCAGCAGCGGGCTGACGAACACCAGCCCCCACATGAGGCCGGCCGCAAGCGCATAGAGAGTTCCTGTCCACATGGGTTGGAGCTTCTCCCATGGCGGGCGCGGCGTCTTGTACCAGATTGCGGTGAGGCATTCGCCGTGCCTCAGCGCTCAAGTTCCCGCTGGTAACGCACCGGCGTTATGCCATAGCGGCGCGCGAATGCCCGGGTGAGATGCGCCTGATCGGCCAAGCCCACCGCATTGGCGACCTGGGCGGCCGATTCGCCGCGCGTCAGCCGCCGCTTGGCCTCGGACAGGCGCAACGCCATCAGCATCTGTTGCGGTGTGGCGTGGTGCTGGGCGCGGAACTGGCGCAGGAAATGGAAGGGGCTCAGGCCCGCGACGTTGGCTAGTTCGTCGAGGGTCAAACGTTGTGAGAGATGAGCGTGCAGGTAATCCAGCACAGGCGCAAAGCGCGCCGCTCCCTCGCTGCGGGGCGATCGCGAGGTGTGCACGTGAGAGCGGAACAACGCCAGCAGTTCGAACAGCAGGCTGTCGAATGCCAACGGCTCGCGTGCTATCCACAAGGCATCGAGGGTCGCAGAGGCGCGGCGGGCCCGGGCAGCATCTTCGTGCACGGGGGCGGTGAACCACCAGGCGGGGTCGCCGGTGATGCGGGCCATGGCCGTCGGCTCGACGTACACCATGCGGTAGCGCCAGCCGCCTTCGGTCTCCGCGCGGCCGGTATGCAGCTCGTCCGGGTTCATCGTTACCAATGAATCCGGTGGCGCCAGATGTTCGGCGCCGCGATAGCGGAACCGTTCCACCCCAGCCTCGATGGCGCCCAGGCCAAAGCCATCGTGCGTGTGCGGCTCGAACGCATGGCGCACGATGTGTGCGCGATACAGCTCCACGCCCGGTCGATGCGCCGCCAGTCGAAACTGTGCGGCGTCATGGAGTGAGGAGAACGGGTCGGGCACGCCTTGCATGGGCTACATGCTAACGCCGGGCCGGCATCAACCGACGAGCGACTTCAGGCGCGTGCGCGTGAGCGGGCCAAAGCGCAGCCGCTCGCACAAGCTGTCCATGCTGGCCGTATCGCCGGCGAGGCGGCGCAAGGCTTCCGCTTCGGCGGCCACCGGCGCATCCAGCGCGATGCGGGTCAGGCGACGGTAGAGCCGCGCACTTTCTCCGTGCTCGCGTAGTTTTGCCGCACAACTGGCGGCACCACGCAGGCGCAGGAAGGGCACTTCCTCGATGCGATCGAGCAGATCATCGAGGTTTCCGAAATGCGCTAGCAGCGCCGCTGCCGTCTTGGCGCCAATGCCGGGCACGCCCGGGATGTTGTCCACCGCGTCGCCGCAAAGCGCCAGGTAATCGGCCACCTGGTGCGGATGCACGCCAAGTCGCTCCAGTACGCCCTCCGGCCCCCAGCGCGTATTGCGAGCGTAGTCCCACTGTTCGTCGTGCTCGCCCAGCAGTTGGCCAAAATCCTTGTCAGCCGACACGATGACGCTGCGGAAACCGTGAGCGCGCAGGCTCCACAGCGCGCTGCCGATCAGGTCGTCCGCTTCGTAGGTGTGGTCGATCAGTACCGGGATACCCAGCGCTTGCGTCACCTCGCGGCACAGCACGAACTGGTGCTCCAGGTCGGGCGGCGGCAGCTCGCGATTGGCCTTGTAGGGCGGATAGATGGCGTTGCGGAACGACGTGGTCAGCGAAGCATCAAAGGCGACCGCCAGGTGCTCGGGCTTGACCCGTTCCAGCAACTCGCACAGGAAACGGGTGAAGCCATGCACGGCGTTGACCGGGTGGCCATCGACATCGTGGAACTCGTCCGGCATGGAGTGCCAGGCGCGAAACACGTACAAGCTGCCATCGATCAAATGGACGGCTGGACGGCTCATGGCGCCCACTCGCTCACCAGGTCGTCCAGTGCGGGACGCTCGCGGTCGGGCACGTCGATCTGTGGCGTGCCGATATGCACAAAGCCGATCACGTGCTCGTGTTCGCGCAGTCCAAGCAGGGTGGCCACGTCACCATCGTAGGCCGCCCAGCCGGTGAGCCACTGCGCGCCAAAGCCAAGGGCCGTGCTGCCGAGCAGCAGGTTATAGGCCACGCAGCCGGCGCTCAGTTGCTGCTCGATCACCGGCACCTTGCTGTGCGGGTCCAGGCGCGCGACCACCACGACCACCAGTGGTGCAAAGTCGTAGCGCGTGCGGTCCTTCTCGCGCTTGGACTCGGGCATGTCCGGGTTCACTTTGAGCGAGAGTTCGGCGAGCTGCGCGCCGAAGCTGCGTTTGGCAGCGCCGCGCAACAGGATCAGTCGAAACGGCTCCAGCTTGCCGTGGTCGGGCACGCGAATGGCGGCCGTGAGCAAAGCCTCCAGGGCATCGCCCTGTGGCGCTGGCTCGCCCAACTGGCGCGACGGGGCGGAGTGGCGCTGCTGGAGCAGGGAAAGAGGATGGGACATGGGGATATCCGGGGAAAACAAAGGCGGCATGCTAACCCCGTGACAAGAGGCGCGTGAAGCGAAGCCGCTGGCTTGACTCAGCTCGCCAACCGAAATGAGCCCGGCAGCAGGGTCTGCACGGTGGTTTCCTGCACGGCACCGGCGAGATTGCCCAGCCATACCGGCATAGTGTCATCGCACAGCTCCGACATCACCTGGCGGCAGGCACCGCAGGGGCTGATCGGTGTGGCGGTGTCGCCGATCACGGCCAGGCCGGCGAAATCACCGGGTTTGCAGCCGGCCGCCACTGCCGTGAACAACGCGGTGCGTTCGGCACAGTTGCACAGGCCGTACGAGGCATTCTCGACATTGCAGCCAGTGAAATGGCGCCCATCGCGGGTGACCAGCGCGGCGCCAACCAGAAAGCGGGAATAGGGGGCATAAGCCATGTCGCGCGCCTGGCGCGCCATGTCCATCAGCTCATTGGGAACAACGACTACGGTCATCGGGATCTCCATGGCGGGACCCCCATCGTGGTGGCCGCCGGAGCGGCATCCGTACCGGTGGCGGGCCAGTTAACTCCGTTGGGGCCCCCGACGCAAGTGGCCGGTGGTTTGCGGCTCGGCGCTTCGGCTAGGATGCGGGGACCTTTCCGCAGGGGATGCACGATGCCGATCACCGTGGCTGCATTGCGCGAAACCGCCGCTGGCGAACGCCGGGTGGCGATCACGCCGGAGGTGGCGAAGAAGCTCCAGGGCAAGGGGCTGCGTGTGTTGTTGCAGCATGGCGCGGGCGAGGCCGCCGGCTTTCCCGATGACAGCTACGCCGGCGTCGATTTCGCCGATGCCGACAGTGTGCTGGCGCAGGCCGACGTGCTCGCCTGCGTGCTACCCCCTCAAGACGATGGTTGGCCTCGCCTGCGCGAGGGTGTCGTGGTGGTAGGGCAATTGCGTCCCTATGGCGCAGCCGCACGCATCGTGGCGATGGGTAAGCGGCGACTCACCGCGTTTGCGCTAGAGCTGCTGCCGCGCACCACGCGTGCCCAAGCCATGGATGTACTCAGCTCGCAGGCGGCAGTGGCGGGCTATCGGGCCATGCTCATCGCGGCCGAGGCCGCACCCAAGTTTTTCCCCATGCTCACCACGGCGGCCGGCACCATTCGCCCTTCGCGTGTGTTGGTCATCGGTGCTGGCGTAGCCGGCTTGCAGGCCATCGCCACGGCGCGACGGCTGGGCGCGCAAACGGAAGGCTATGACGTGCGCCCGGAAACGCGCGAACAGGTGGAGTCGCTGGGCGCCAAATTTCTGGACTTGGGCGTGAGCGCTGCGGGCAGTGGCGGCTACGCGCGTGAGCTTTCCGCCGAAGAGCGCGCCGCGCAGCAACAAGCACTGGCGGACCATTTGAAGAACGTCGATGTGGTCGTCACCACCGCGGCCGTGCCGGGCCGCCCTTCGCCCAAGATTCTCACCACCGCCATGGTGTCAGGCATGAAGCCGGGTGCCCTAGTGGTGGACCTGGCCGCCGAAGGTGGTGGCAATTGCGAGTTGACCCGTCCCGGCGAGCGGGTGGAGCAGGGCGGTGTGGTGATTCTCGGGCCGCTCAACCTGCCTGCCGGCGCACCGCTGCACGCGTCGGAAATGTATGCGCGCAACGTCTATAACTTCCTCGAACTGATGGTGCACGACGGTGGGCTCGCGCCGGATTTCAACGACGAGCTGATCGCCAAGAGCTGCGTCACGCGCAACGGCGAGCCGCACTTTCAGGGCTGATGTGTCGCGGCTGGACGTTACCCAAGAAAAACCCCGCCTAGGCGGGGTTTTTTCAATGCTTCGGCGGCGGGCCGTGCGGACCCGGGCCGTGCGGACCACCGGGGAACGGCGGCGGCTTGTGCATTTCCTGGCGCCATTGGCGCATCAACTGTTGGCGTTGGTCTGGCGGCAGCTGCTGAAAATGCTGGAAGGCCGCATGCAGGCGTTCGCGCTCATCCGGCGGCAACTCGCGGAACCGGCGGCTGTTCTCGCTGGCCTGCTCGCGTTGCTCCGGCGTCATCTTTTGCCACTGATCGATGCGCTGACGGATCGCATCGCGCTGTTCAGGCGGCAGCGATTTCCACTGTTGCGCACGTTGCAACATGCGGGCCTGGCGCTCCGGCGGAAACGAATTCCACTTGTCGGCCAGCGGGCGCAGCATGTCCTGGTCGCTGGGAGAAAGGCTGCTCCACGGACGCGGCGGCGGCGGTGGACCTCCCGCGGGCGTGCCAGGCGGCACGCCCATGGGCGGTGGCGGCGGCAGGTTCTGCGCCAGCGCGGTCGAGGCGGCGCCGCACAGCACGACGACCCACAGCAGCGCAGCGAAAAGACGAGATCGACGCATTATCAACGGCTCGCCTGGCTATCGCCGTTCTTGGCCAACCAGCCATAGAAGTCGAGGTTTTGGTAAAGCGCCGGGTCGGCGGCGGCCGCGTCGGGCGGCAGCTCGCTCTCGGCATCGGTGGCGATGACGGACGTACCCGCGGCGCCGGCTCCCGCCGGGCCCTCCACCGGCGCCGAGAACATCAGCGCGGCAAAGGCGATGGCTGCAAAGGCGCCGGCCGGCAGCAACAATTGCAGCAGGCGATGCGCCAGCGAAGAACCCTCGGCGCCGGACAGCGCCGCACGGCGGGCCGCTTGCAGCCTGGCCGCGGTGGCCGGGTCGAGTTGGTGCGCAGCCTCGCGATAGAGTTCGCGGGCGCGGCGTTCCAGTAGGTTGTCAGGCGCGTTCATCGCCATTCCTCCAGTAGTTCGCGCAGGCGTTGCAATGCGCGCGAAAGATGTGTTTTTACGCTGCCTTCCGAACAGCCCATGGCCTGCGCGGTTTCCGCCACGTCCAGGCCTTCCAGCACTCGCAACATGAAGGCTTCGCGCTGGCGCTGGGGCAGCTGTTTCACGGCCGCTGCCATGTCCGCATACGACTGGGAGTCGTGCAGCCGCTCCAGCGGCCCCGGCCCGGTGTCTGCCGGATCCCAGGCGGGCAGGTCGTCACCTTCATCGTCCTTGCCGCCCAGCCAGCTCACCATGATCGAGCGCACCTTGCGGCGGCGCTGCAGATCCACGATGCGGCGGCGAAGGATGCCCCAGAACAGCGGGGTCCACTCCTGTGGCGGTTTGTCGCCGTAATGCTTGACCAAGCGCAGCATGGCGTCCTGCACGGCGTCCAGGGCGTCCTCCCGATGACCCAGGTTCAGCTCGGCCATGCGAAAGGCGCGACGCTCCACCTGCGCCAGAAACGCATCCATCGAGGCCGGTACTGCGCGGCTATCTTCGGTCAGCAGGTCGGCATCAAGGGCGGAGACAACGCTGCTCATGGCGTCGTCATCCAGTTCACCGGACAGGGCATCCTGTGACTCCATCGGTTCGTCCTTGTGCATCAACGCTCAAGGCTCGCGCAGGTTGACCCGCGCCCGTATGATGCGGAAACAACGATGTCCGGGCAGGGAGGGGTCATGATCGACGGGTTCCTGGCGCTTTACATCTTCATGCTGGCCGCTTTCACGGGGTACGAGATCATCGCGCGGGTGCCGGTGATTCTCCACACGCCGTTGATGTCGGGTTCCAACTTTATTCACGGCATTGTGCTGGTTGGCGCCATGATCGCGCTAGGGCACGCCCAAACCACATTCGAGCTGGTGATCGGCTTTCTCGGCGTGCTGCTGGGGGCCGGCAACGCCGCCGGCGGTTATGTGGTGACTGAACGCATGCTGGAGATGTTCAAGTCCAGCAAGCCTGCCGCAAGCAAGGAGAGCCACTGATGGCCTGGCTGCCGGTGGTGATCAAGGCCTGTTATTTCCTTGCTGCTCTGCTGTTCATCCTCGGTCTCAAGCGCATGAGCTCGCCGCGCACGGCGCGGGGCGGCATCGTGTGGGCCGGCGTGGGCATGCTGGTGGCGGTGCTGGCGACGTTCGCCCTGCCGGACATGCACAACCGGGGGCTGATCCTGGCGGCCGTGCTGATCGGCGTCACGGCGGCCTGGTGGTCCGGGCGGCGGGTGGCGATGACCGCCATGCCCCAAATGGTGGCCCTCTACAACGGCATGGGCGGCGGCGCGGCGGCGGCCATTGGCGCTGCGGAGCTGTTCAGCTATGCCAGCAGCACCGTCACCTTGCTGGACGGCGACCAGTTCACCGCCAGCGGCGCGGCCACGCCGGGCACGGCCCAACTGGCCCTGGCGGTGCTTGGCGCGCTGATCGGCTCGGTGAGCTTCTCCGGCTCGCTCATCGCCTTCGCCAAGTTGCAGGGCTGGCTGGACAAGCGCTTCGTGTTCCCCGGTCAGCGGGTGGTGAACCTGCTGGTGCTGGCTGGCGCGGTGGTGCTGGGCGGGATGATCGCGGCGGGGCAGCTCAGCATGCCGCTCATCGTGTGCTTCTTCGTGCTGGCCCTGCTGTTCGGCTTGATGATGACCCTGCCCATCGGCGGCGCCGACATGCCGGTGGTGATCTCCCTCTACAACGCCTTCACCGGCCTGGCCGTGGCGTTCGAGGGCTTTGTATTGCAGAACGAAGCCATGATTATCGCGGGCACTGTCGTGGGTGCGGCAGGCACACTCCTGACCCAGTTGATGGCCAAGGCGATGAACCGCTCCATCGGCAACGTGCTGTTCGGCAGCTTTGGCGCGGCGGCAGGTGCCGAGGCGCAGGCCATCGGCGGTAGCCAGAAACCGATCGAGGCCAGCGACGCAGCAGTGATGATGGCCTATGCCGAGCGCGTGGTGATCGTGCCGGGCTACGGCATGGCCGTGGCCCAGGCGCAGCACAAGGTATGGGAATTCGCCAAGCTGCTGATCGAGCGCGGGGTGAAGGTGAAGTTCGCCATCCATCCCGTGGCCGGCCGCATGCCCGGCCACATGAACGTGCTGCTGGCGGAAGCGGGCGTGCCCTACGACCTGATCGCGGACATGGAAGACATCAACCCCGAGTTCCCCAACACCGACGTAGCGCTGGTAATCGGTGCCAACGACGTGGTGAACCCGCTGGCCAAGACCGATCCATCGTCGCCCATCTACGGCATGCCCATTTTGGACGTGGCGGCGGCCAAGCAGGTGATCGTGGTCAAGCGCGGCAAGGGCACGGGCTTTGCGGGCATCGAGAACGCGCTGTTCTATGCCGACAACGCGCGCATGCTCTACGGCGACGGACAAGCCGCCGCGAGCCAGTTGGTTACCGAGTTGAAAACGCTGGACGGCTAGCGCCCACGCGTGGAGACCTCGGCATGCACCGAGGTCTCGCCTCACATTCGCAAACACCGCTGTTATTGAGGGCTGCGTTTTAGGGAAGCTCTGATTTTGATCGTCATCCCAGCGAATGCTGGGATCCAGTGCCTGTCATTCTCTGTATGTAAAGGCACTGGAAGACCAGCCCTTCGGCTGTTGAAAGGCACCGCCTGCTCTTGCCCCCTTCTTGGGGGCCGCAGGAATGACGGACAAGAAGTCGATTAATCAGACCTTCCTTAGATCTCGCCGCGAATCATGCGCAGATACAGCGCCTCAAGGTCGCGGCAAAAGCGTTGCGGTTGAAACAGGGGCGATGCGGCGCTGTTCGATTGCAGCCTGTCGCGCAGCGCACCCAGTGCGGCCGGGTCGCGCGCCAGTTCAATCGCACGCTGTCGGTACTGTGTCCGATCCGCCGTGATGAGTTCCGGCAGGCCAAGCGTCATCAGCAGGCTACCCGCCATGCGGCTCACGAAAGTCGCGCCGCTGAAGGTAAGCAGCGGCACACCGGCGCCCAGCGTATCGCTGGCGGTGGTGCCCGAGTTGTAGGGGTGGGTATCCAGGGCGAGATCCGCCAACGCGATCCGCGCCCGATGCTCCGCCAGCGGCTTGCGGTCGCAGAACACGATGTGCGCGGGGTCGACACCACGTCGACGCGCCTCTTCCTTGAGGCGACCCTTGCCGTCCGGGTCGCTCGGTGCAACGAGCCAGAGCACCGAGTGGGGCACCGCAAGCAGGATTTGGCACCAGTCGTCCCACAGCGGCGGATTGAGCTTGATGTCTTGGTTGAAACTGCAAAAGACAAACGCACGGTCGGGCAGATTTTCGCGGGCACGATCGGTACTCAACGGGCCGCGCGAATCCAAAGCGGGGTTGGGCTGAAAGCACAACGGCATGCGGGCGATACGCTCGCTGAAATGCGACTCCAACTCGGGCGGAATGGCATGGCTGTCCGCAATCACATAGTCGGCCAGGCGTGCCTCGCCAAGCGAGCCGATGTAGCCAATCCAGGAGGCGATGATGCGTGCCGGACGCATGGCGGCAATGCCCGGACGCGTCAGCGTCGTATAGCCGGCAAGGTCCACCAGCACGTCGATGCGATCCGCGGCAATGCGTTGGGCTGCTTCGGTGTCGTCGAGCGATTCCAGCGGCACGAAATGATCGGCCGCCTCTTCCAGGCGCTTGCGCTCGGGGCTGCCGTCGTTCGGCCCATAGCTGTACAGCGTGACCTCGACGTCGTCGCCATGCGCTTCGATGACTTCGGTCACCAGGTGTGCCACCGGGTGATTGCGAAAATCCGGAGACAGGTAACCAATGCGCATCGGGCGCCCTTCCATCGGCTCCATCGCATCGGTGGGCACCAAGGGAGGCGCCACCAATTGAACACCCCAACACTTACGGGCAAAGGCCTGCGCGACTTCTCGTTGAACCTGCCCGGTGATGCCCGGCCAGCAAAGCAGCGGCAAGGGCGAGGTAGAGGCGTTGGGCCCCAGCGAGGCGATGAATCGGGCAAGGAGTTCGTCGAAATCCTCCCATTGGGCCATTTCATGGCGTAGCAAAAGCAGCTTGGCCAGCGCGTCCGGGTCCGTCGGCATCAAACCCAGGATGCGTTCGCGCCACAAGGCGGCGGAGCGAAAGTCCTTCTTGATTCTCGCGATCTGCGCCAGTCCCTTGAATGACTGGATGGAGGCTGGGTTTAGTTCCAGCGCTTTGTTGAAATGATCGGTCGCGGCGGCGTAGTCCTTCTTGCGCACCAGCGCCTCGGCCAGGTTGACATGCGCCAGGGTGTAACCCGGTGAATGAGCGATGGCCCGCCGATAGGCTTCGATGGCCGCGTGGTCCGCGTGACGCGCCAGCTCGATGTTGCCCAGGTTGTTCCAGGCGCGGCTGTGCGCAGGTGCAAGCTCGACGGTGCGCCGGTAGGCGCGCTCGGCTTCACCGAGCCGGCCTGCTTCGGCATAGGTCAGCGCGAGGTTGAACCAGCCGTCCTCGGTTTCCTGGATGGCGATGGATTTCTCAAGGCGCTGCGTCGCGCGTTGCAAATCTTTCTTCAAGTAATAGATAGCGCCCGCGAGGGTGAGTGCTTCGACGTGGCGAGGTTGTTTGGCCAGCACGCCTCGTTCGCATTGCGCCAAAGCACCATCGAGGTCGTTGCGGTTATAGCGGGCAAAAGCCTCGTTCAAGGCTTTGCTCACGCCCTGGCTGGCGGGCGCGCGAAACGGGCGCTTTGCGTTCATGTCTGGCGAGTTCCATCGACGCGGTCACGCGACACGGGTGCACGCATCCGCGACGTGACTCAGGAGTTGGGGCGCCGCGCCTGGTGCAACCAGAATGGCTCAAGGCGGGCGGTTGGCCTGTCCTCCTGCCGGGGCGCGGTAGGACAGGTCTTGAACGCGTGATGTTTCACCAAGCCGGCGTGCCGCTGTATCGGCGTAGTCTGAAATGTGCGGTTGGCGAGGCTCGCTATTCAGGCTCGGCCCTGTGGCGAGCGTGCCAGGGAGCGAGCGCCGTGAGCGGACGGCGCCAAGCGGGGCGTCAATGCCGGGGCGCGGGTCGCTTGGCTCGGGTCGCGGCGATAGCCGCCAGGCCGGCGCCGGCCGCATACCAGACGTAGTCGGCCGACAGGCTGCCGAGCTTGCTCAATTGCAGCAGCAGCCCGAGGCCTGCCGTGTGCAGTGCATCGACCAGGCCCAGGCCCATCAGGCCCGCAATGCGGGCGCCGGCGGTGAGCAGGTTCACGTAGACCGCCGCCACCAGCACCGCCAAACCGGCCAGCAGCGCGGCACCGACCACGGAAGGGCGTACCCATGCGCGTATGACCTTGCCCAGCGCCCAGCCGATGGGCAAGGCCAGCCACGGCAGCGGGCGCTGCAGGTAGAGGGTGGGCACCATCCACACCGCGCCCGCGGCAAGGCCCAGTGCGAGGGCGCTGATCAGGGCGAAAACCCAGGAAAAGACATGCCGTGCATTCATGACTGGCGAGGCGTGGGCAGGGTGAAAGGCACGGTAGATCCCAAACGTAAAACGGCCATGATAGCGCGGACGCCGACGCGCCCGATGTCGGCCCCTACCGCCTTGGCCCTTGAGTTTGGCCCATTCTGGCCTGATGTGAGCAGGCATGCCCGGCCGTCAGGCGGCATAATAGTGAGCTTGGCACGACCCCTTGTCGTGCTCTTCGATGAGATTTGGCATGAGTGGTTTCAGTCTTAGCAGTGAACCTTTCACCCTGGAGCGCGACTGCCAGGCCGTGATGGTGCCGCAGGGTGAGTCGGTGACGTTGCCCGCAGGGCAGATCGGCTACATCACCCAGGCGCTGGGTGGCAGCTTCACCGTGTATGTGGAAGGCAACCTGTTCCGAATCGCGGGCAACGACGCCGACGCCCTCGGCAAAGAGCCGCCGCCGCCGATCGAACTGCCCGCCGACGCCACCGACGCCGATGTCGAGGCCTTGGTGTGGCAGCAGTTGCGTACCGTGTTCGATCCGGAGATCCCGGTGAACGTGGTGGAGCTGGGCCTGGTCTACGACGTGAGCCTGGAAAACACGGCCGCCGACCAGCGCAAGGTCTACGTGAAGATGACGCTGACCGCGCCCGGCTGCGGCATGGGCGACATCCTGGTGGACGACGTGCGCACCAAGCTGGAGCTGATTCCCACCGTCCACGAGGCGGATGTGGACCTCGTGTTCGACCCGCCGTGGAACCACTCCATGATGTCCGAGCTGGCCAAGCTCGAAACGGGCATGCTCTAACCCGCTGCGCCCGGCAAAGCCGGGCGCCGACTTGATCCATATCAACGTGCGCATGCCAGGGGCAACGCAGACTTTCGCGTCCTGTCCGCCCCTGGAGCCTTGGCATGTTTCCCGAGTTTCGCGACCTGATCACCGACCTCAAAGGCCGGGATCCGCACTTCTCCCGCCTGTTCCACCGCCACAACACGCTCGACCAGGCGATCAAGAACATGGAGTCGGGTGTGGTGGCCGCCGATGACATGGCGATCGAGCAGCTCAAGAAAGAAAAGCTGCTGCTCAAGGATCAGCTCTACGCCATCCTGCGCCGCGTCGAACCTCGCTGAACCGCTCCAAATCGACTGCCCCGCGCGTCGGAAGAAGGCGCGAGGCGGTGCGCTGTCGTGGGCGTTGCCAGCCATGTTGACCGTGATGCGCCGATGCTCGATTGGCGCCGGGCGGCAATCTGCTCCGCGTGCGCCGATGCTTTGGGTTGATCTTTGGTAAGGCCGGTGAGCGTTTCTTTGCCGGACGACGCCTTGAAACGGGCGAAGATTGCCGAGGTTCAAATGACCAAGGATGGTCTGATTAGGCGACTTCTTGCTCGTCATTCCTGCGGACCCCAAGAAGGGGGCAAGAGCAGGAGGTGCCTTTCAACAGCCGAAGGGCTGGTCATCCAGTGCCTTTACGTTCAAGTGTTTACAGGCGCTGGACCCCAGCTTTCGCTGGGGTGACGATCAAAATCAAAGCATCCATAAGCGCTTCTTTGCGCCGACTAAGTGCCTTGCTGATGCGATAGCGCGCGGAATTCCCTCAGCGTCGAACGAAGAACATTTGGATAGGCCCTGGGCTTTCACGCCAAGATGCAAAGGGTCATGACGGAACGTATCGGAGGATGCGCGTGCGGCGCGATCCGATTTCGAATAACCGGCCCCTTGCTGGGCGTAGGCGTATGCCATTGCACGGATTGTCAGAAGGCGTCGGGCGGTCCGCCAAACTATGTAGCGCTCGCGTTAGACCCGACCTTTGAGGTCGTCAAAGGCGAAGCCAAGGCATACATCACCAAGAGCGACAGCGGCAACAATGCTGCGCGCATGTTCCGCTCCGGGTGCGGCTCGCCATGGTGGAGCGAGATACCCGAGTCGTCGCTAAAGGCGGTGAAGCTGGGTGCACTAGACCACAACTCGGACCTAACGCCCACCGTGCACTTGTACGTTTCGTCCGCAGCGCCATGGCACTTGATGCACTGGCGGCTACCTGCGTTCCCCAAAATGCCGCCACAGGCACCGCCGGGTGCGTGAATCGAAAGCCCCCTTCGGGCGGCTTTTTTTGGTTTAGCCACATGGACGAAAGGCAACTTGCTTCGGCATGCCATGACGAGTCCAGCCACGCAGATCGATGAAGACCTATAGCGTCGCCCGCGACTTGTCGTGGGTGAAATTCATTGTGGGTTTAGTTTTGTCGAGACGTCCTTGACGTCTTGGTGCATGGGTTTGCGCAAATTATTTCGGATGACCCTGCTTCACCCATCCAGAAAATATCGATCCCCGGCCTGCCGTTGAGATCGTGATAATCGCGACACCATGCGGCTTGTCGGCCTGGAAAACAAATGGTCATGTGATATGACCATTTAATTCACTGCATTGATTGCAATGGAAATAGGCGCTTTTCCAGTGACTTGTAGGTTTCGCGAAAGACTTTATTCATAACGCAAGAACAGGCGAATTCATTACGGAATTTCGCATTAATTTGCTTGCGTGACGGTATTCGCCAAAGTGATTTTTTCGCATTGACGCTTCGAATTTTCTTGATTAGCGTCAATTAATCCGTGAGCGGGAGGGTTGACGGATGGTCCCATGGCGGCGTCAGCACCGGCCTTCGCCGAATGCGTGCCGCTCGACAAAGTCTGAGCCGGGTTTGCTGTTCCAGGGAGTGGCAGGGGTAGCGCAAGTCCAGGCGCCAATCGGATCGCAAGACAGTCACGAAAGCTGAGGCCGTGCTCATACGGCAACCCCGTGCATGTGGTGCGTCGCACCGCATCGGGGAGGTGTTTTCTCAAAAAACGTCAAGGAGACAAGAATGACTGTTCGTATCGATTTGCGGGGAAAAGCATTGCGTCGTGCGTTGCTGCCGCTGGCAGTGTCTTTTGCGGTGGCGGGCTCGGTGCATGCGGCAACCGCGGATACGTGGGTAACCACGCGCACCCAGGCCGCCATGGTGCGTAGTGCGGCGCCGGCCACGGCGTTGACCACGGCAGCCACCACTGCCGGTACCCATCAAGGTTGGACGCTGAGCATGCACGGCGCACCCACGGTAGATGCCGCCCTCGTGTCACCGTTGGAGGCGAGCAAGCCAGTGCACGTAGAGCTGAGCTTGAACCTGCGCAACGTGGATCAGTTGCGCGCTTTCCTGCAGGCGGTGAACGACCCCACCAGCCCGCAGTTCCACCACTTCCTCACTCCCGCCCAGTTCAAGGCGAGCTACGCGCCGAGCGACGCCGACGTGGCCCAGGTCACCGCGCACCTGCGCCAGGCCGGTTTCACCAACGTGCACGTGGCCGGCAACAACATGCTGGTATCGGCAGACGGCAATGCCAACACGGTGAACGCCGCGTTCCGCACCACGTTGCGCACCTTTGCCTACGGCGGCAAACAGCGCATCGCCAACGACGCGCCAGTGCAGGTGCCGCAGGCGCTGGGCGGCATCGTGGATGCCGTGCTCGGCCTGCAGAACTTCAATGTGCCGCACACCATGCACCACATTCTGGGGCCGACCCCGCACGCGGGCGCGCAGGCCGTGGGCACGCAGGCCACCGGCAGCCAGGTGGCGCACAGCCCCAAGGATTTCCCGGCGATCTACGACGTGGGCAGCACGCCCACCGCGTCCAACACCACCGTGGGTATCGTGACCTGGGGTGACCTGACGCAAACCATCACCGACCTCAACACCTTCACCACCAACGCCGGCATGAGCAAGGTCAACACCCAGGTGGTGAAGACCGGCACCAGCGCCTATGCGGACGATCCGAACGGCGACGGCGAATGGAACCTGGACAGCCAGACCATCACCGGCACGTCCGGCGGCGTGGGCACCCTGGTGTTCTACACCGCGCCCAACTGCGACGCGAACGATAGCTGCCTTACCGATGCTGCCATCACCGCGGCCTACAACCGCGCCGTCACCGACAACGTGGCGAAGGTGATCAACGTATCGCTGGGTGAAGACGAAAGCGCCGCCAACAGCTCGGGCACGCAGGCAGCCGACGACAAGATCTTCGCCCAGGCCGTGGCGCAGGGTCAGACCTTCTCCATCGCCTCCGGCGATGCGGGCGTGTACCAGTGGTCCTCCGACCCGACCGAAGGTGCGCCCGGCTATGTGACCAACTCCGCCGGCACCGTGGAAATTTCGCTAACCCACTACTCGGTGAGCGAACCGGCCTCGTCGCCCAATGTAGTGGCCGTGGGCGGCACCACGCTCAGCACCAGCGGTACCACCTGGACGGGCGAAACCGTGTGGAACGAAGGGCTGGCGGCGGTCGACCCCAGCAACGGCGACAACAACAAGCGCCTGTGGGCGACCGGCGGCGGCGTGAGCTTGTTCGAAACCGCGCCGGCATGGCAGACCACGGCGCTGGGTTCCTCCGCCACCAAACGTCAGGTGCCCGACGTGGCCTTCGATGCGGCGCAGTCCACCGGTGCCAACATCATCATCCAGGGCACCAGCTACCAGATCGGCGGCACCAGCCTGGCCTCGCCGATTTTCGTGGGCATCTGGGCGCGCATTCTCTCGGCCAACAGCAACAGCCTGGGCCTGCCTACCCAGAACATGTACAAGTACTTCCCCACGGATGCGTCGCCGCTGCATGACGTCACCTCGGGCAACAACGGCTACAACGGCAACGGCTACACCGCCAAGGCGGGCTACGACAACACCACCGGTTGGGGCAGCCTGGATATCGCCAAGTTCAACGCCTACGTGACCAAGTACTGGGGTGGTAGCGGCGGCGGTGGCGGCACGGGTGGCACGCCGACGGCCAACTTCGGCTTCACCACCAGCGGGCTGACCGCCAACTTCACCGACAGCTCCACCGACAGCGGCGGCAGCATCTCCTCCTATGCCTGGACCTTCGGCGATGGCGGCACCGCCACTACCGCCAGCCCGAGCCACACCTATGCGGCCGCCGGCACCTACACGGCAACCGAAACCGTAACGGACGGCGTGAGCGGCAAAACCTCCAGCAAGAGCGCTTCGGTCACGGTGACCTCCAGCGCGCCGCAGCAGATCATCGGCAACCCGGGCTTTGAAACCGGCACGGCCAGCCCGTGGTCGATCAGCTCCGGCGTGCTGTGCAGCAACAGCACCTGCAGCGGCGAGACGGCGCACGCGGGCACGTGGTTCGCGTGGCTGGATGGTTACGGCAGCGCGCATACCGACACCGTGTCGCAGAGCGTGAGTATCCCCAGCGGCAAGAGCTCGGCCAAGCTGAGTTTCTACCTGCACGTGGATACCGCCGAAACCAGCACCACCACGGCGTACGACAAGCTCACCGTGCAGGTGCTCAACAGCAGCGGCACCGTGCTCAAGACGCTGGCCACGTACTCCAACCTCAACAAGGGCACGGGCTACACGCAGGCCAATTTCGACCTGAGCGCCTACATTGGGCAAACGGTAACGCTCAAGTTCACCGGCACCGAGGACAGTTCGCTGCAAACCTCGTTCGTGCTCGATGACGTGAACCTCACCGTGCAGTAAACGGGCACGCTCCATTCGCCCGAACGCCAACGGCCCGGTCAGCGATGACCGGGCCGTTTGTCGTCATACCGCACGTCATTCCTGCGTAAGCTGGAACCCAGCACGTCGCACGTCATTCCTGCGAAAGCAGGAATCCAGCAAGCCCCTCGTCATTCCTGCGAACGCGGGAATCCAGCATGCCCCTCGTCATTCCTGCGAAAGCAGGAATCCAGCGCCTTCAAGATTCGCCGGCGCTGAACAATCAGCCCTTCGGCTCTCGAAAAAACACCTCCAACGTTCGCCGGAATGACCATCCGATTCAGCGCCTCCCAAGCGGGCACGTTCCATTGACCTGAAAGCAAACGGCCCGGTCAACAATGACCGGGCCGTTTGTTTTGAACGTCGCGAAACGC
The DNA here is from genome assembly GCF_057750885.1 of Frateuria sp. sgz306004. NCBI lineage: Bacteria > Pseudomonadati > Pseudomonadota > Gammaproteobacteria > Lysobacterales > Rhodanobacteraceae > Frateuria > Frateuria sp. sgz306004. The sequence continues at coordinate 16,592 of NZ_JBYLFE010000008.1, read as the reverse complement.
CTTCAGCCGTTGGCTTCTTCAAAGCGGTTGGCGTCGCGGTTCTTGCGCACCTTGGCCGGGTCCCACACGCGGCCGTTCATGGCGATGTACACGCCATCGGGCAGCGTCTGCACGGCGGCCACGGCGCAACCGATGTTGAACACCGCATCCGAACCCTGGAAACGCGCCGGGTTCAGCGCGCCGGTGAGCACGATCACCTTGCCCTTGATGGCCGACAGCTCGCGCGCGGTTTCCACCATGGTGTCGGTGCCGTGCGTGACCAGCACGTGGCGATGCGGCTGCGCCTCGATGGTGGAGCGCACCAGTGCGCGATCCTCGTCGGTGATATGCAGGCTGTCCTTGCGCAGAATCGGAATCACGTCGAACTGAAAAGCGACGCCGAGCTGGCCCAGGATCTCGCCGATCTGCGGGGCACCGATCTTGTAGTCCGACTTGTCGTCGAAATAGATCTTGTCGATGGTGCCGCCAGTGGTGACGATGGTCAGATGCTGCATGGTCTGTGATCGCGAGGTAGGGGAAGCGCCCATTTTAGCGAGTGCCGCCTCCCCGTGCTCGTGAGGGTATGCCTAGCCCCGAATCCCGGCTCAATGGGGACCCAGCAGCAGGGCCGTGTCCGTGGCGTCGGCGTGGCTGAGCCGGGACAGGCCATGGCCCACGAAACGGCGCAATGCCGCCCCGGCATGGGCGCCGCCCCGGGGTGACATCCAGCCGTCGTGGCGAGCCAGCAGCGCCGCCGCAGCGCAGCGCGCCAGGGTGAGGGCCAGGCCGCGCGCCCCTGCTTCCAATGCGTCGCGCTGGCCCGCGTGACTGTGCAGGTAGCTGCCGGCCGCCGCCATGGCGGCGTGAATCTGGTGCCGGGCATGGGCGTCGATGCTGTCGGCCAGCCAGGTGTCGATAGCCTGTTGCAGCGCGCCGAACTGGTCGCCCGCCAGGGCGCGCAGGCTATCCAGCGAGAGCACGTTGGTGGTGCCCTCCCAGATCGCATACACCTGCGCGTCGCGCAGCAACTGGGGCAGGCCGGTATCTTCGATGTAGCCGGCACCGCCGAAGCACTCCATGGCCTCCGAGCACAGCCGCACGGCCAGCTTGCCGGTCCACAGCTTGGCCAATGGGGTGAGCAGGCGCAGCAAGGCCGCTTCGTGCGGGGCCGCCGTGCCGTGCTCCACGCGGCCGAGCAAGTGCGCCACCTCAAAGGTGAGCGCAAACGCGCCCTCGAATTCGGCCTGCATGTCCGCCAGCGTCTGCGCGTGTAGCGGTTGGTTGATCAGGCGCTTACCAAACGCCTCGCGGCGCATGGCGTAGTCGCGAGCGAGCGAGATGGCGCGCGCCATGCTGGCGGTGGCGCACACCGCGTTCCAGGTACGGGTGATGTTGAGCATGGGCGCCACTTGGCGCACGCCGTTGGCCAGTTCGCCCAGCGGCCAGGCCGGCAGGCCTTCCAGGTGAATCTCGGCGGTGGGTAGTTCGTGCGTGCCGAGTTTGTCCTTGAGGCGGTCGATCACCAACTCCGGTTTGCGCCGCTCGCCGTCCATGGTTTCCACATAGAACAACGCCAGCGCGCCGGGGCCGTGGCCGGCGCCTTCCGGGCGCGCCAGGGCCAACGCCATCTCACCCACCACGGCGGAGCTGAACCATTTGCGGCCATACAGGCGCCACTGGCCGTTGGCGTCCTGACGGGCGACAGTTTCGGTGCGGCCCACATCGGAGCCGCCGGTGTTCTCGGTCATCCATTGGCCGCTGAGCCAGAAGCTGCGCGCATCGCGGCTAAGCACGTGCGGCAGCGCGCGATCCAGCAGCTCCTCATTGCCGGAGGCCTTGAGCGCCGTGGCGGCGCCATCGGTCATGGCGAGCGGGCAGGTGTAGAACTCGCTGGCGAGGTGATACAGGTACACGCGGGCGAACTGTTCCAAGCGCGCGTGCTCGTGCGCTTCATGACCGGCCGCGAGCACCGCGTGGCGCGTGGTGAGCGTGGCGCCCTCCTGCCAGGCGGTGGTGAGTTCGATGCGGTCCACGCGCTGGCCCCAGGCGTCCCACTGGGTAAGCACGGGCTTGCGTCGGCTGGTGGCGCAGGCACGTTGCCATGCCATCTGCGCGTAGTCGCCGAGCGCTTGCAAATCGGGTTCCAGCGCGGCGCGCCGATGCGGGGGCAAGCTGCGTTCGAGCATGCTGAGCAGCAGGCGATCGTCACGATACGGATGCGCGAGCTGCGGCGGTTCTTGCAGGAATCCCATGGTCGGCCCTCGGTAGTGCGATAGCCGAGTATAGGCGCGCCGTACGGCGGCGTACCGAGGGCGCCGGCTAGGGTTTGCGTAGGCGCAGCAAGAAGCGGTCGGTGTGGCCGCGCAAGGACGGGTCGCGAATACCGAGCGTGTGTTGGTCCGCCGGGTTACGCAGTACGTCGCTTTCGCCGTCGAGCCGGAACCCGGCAGCGAGCCATTCGCTTTTCACCGACGCAACGTCGATGCGATGCAGGTCGTCGGTATGGCTCAAGCCGCTGCCCGGTGCGGCGGCATGGTCCAGCACGATCAGCACGCCGCCCGGCTTGAGTGCATCGAACAGGCCTTTGTCGAGCGCGGCGATGTTCGGCGAACCCATGAACGGGTCGTGCAAGTCGTGATAGTTCTGCGAGGTGAAAATCGCATCCACTTGTTCGGGCAACGTCATCGCCGCCACCGGCTGCAACAACACCGCGACATTGGCATAAGCCACGCGGCCGGCGAACGCGTGCAGGCTCTGCAAGCCCTTGGGCGCGGCCTTGTCCATCTCCACCGGTTGCAGCGCGTAAACCTTGCCCTTAGGCCCCACCAAGCGGCTGAGCAGGCGCGTGTAATAGCCCGAGCCTGGCATCAAATCCACCACCACATCGCCCGGCTTGATGCCGCTGAAGGCCAGCACCTGGGCGGGCTTGCGCTGCGCATCCTTGGCGCGGTCATCGGCGGGGCGCTGCGCATCGGCCACGGCGGCCACGATCGCATCAGGCGCGGCCTGCGCCACACACACACGGGCGACGGGCAACAGCACCACCAGCACGAGCAGCTTCAAGGTTTTCATGGCTACCTCCGTTGGGCGCGCGGGCCGTTGAGGTCACGCGCGTCAATGCACCACGTTGAGGGCAAACGCTGGGGTTATCGATGACGCCGTGCGTTGCCCCGAAGGAATCACGCGCACGCCAAACAGCAGACCGATATTGGGCGACCAGTTGTATTCCACGGCGGGCGCGATGCCGAATGCAGCGCTGGTGCCGCTGCCCAATCGCGTATCTGGCGGAAACGGGTCGGCGTTGCCGAGGTATTCCTCGCCGCTCACGCGGGTGCCGCCGTTGTGGCTGTAAGTAAGGTCCAGTGCCAGCACCCAGCGCTTGGTAAGGCTGTATTCCACGGCGGCGTCCGCGAACAGGTTGGTGCCGGGGCGCGCATGCCCGCGAAAATCCGCGTCGGTGCCATACACGCTCACGCCCTGCACATCGGCGCGCGAGGAGAACGTGGCGGACACGTTGAAACGCACGCGCAGGATGCGCCCGTTCGGCATCCACACGTACGTCTGCGAGTTGATGCCGATGGTGGTGCCATAGGCGCCGCTGCCCAGCCCGTTGGCGGGGCGATCGCCGAGTTGGTCGTACTTGCCGGTGGGCAGCGTCTCCTGAATCAGCACAGCGATGGTCGGCAGCCAGCTACCTTCATGAAACTGTGTAAGCCGGTATTGCGCTTGCACCGTCCAGTCACCCATCTGCACGCCGCTGCTGTTGCGCGCGCCGCTTACGCGGTTGTAGCCGAACACGGGAATGATGCCCACGGTCAGGCGATTGGCCAGCCCGTAATTGAGGTACGCGCGTGAGCCGAAGCTGTCCACGCCCTTGCTCTGCACGTCGTACAGATAGGGCTCCAACAACAGGTGCCCCTGGGGCAGGGTTTCGGCGGAATTGGCCAGCATGGGGCCCGTCCACCAGGCCTCCTCGCGCGACTGCGGCGCCTCCTGCGCGCAGGCCGCGAGCGGCGCGATCAGCACGTGCACCAGCAAGCCCAATGCGGCGAGGCGACGCCAGCGCGTCGATGGTCGGGGGGAGGCTTGTGCCAGTCGATTCATGGGGCGCAAGCTAGGCCCGAAAGTGGTTATGGGAAATAACCACTTTCAAGGTTTTCGATATAGCCACTTTAAGGAGCGCCGAATGAGCCGTCTGCCCGCCGGTTTCGTGCCGCCGGTTGCCCTGGACCCGCATGGCGGCGTGCCGATGTACCTGCAACTGTCCGACTGGTTTCGCCAAGCCATTTTGGGTGGGCAATTGCGGCCCGGCCAGCGCGTGCCCTCCAGCCGCGCGCTGGCCGGCGAGCTCAAGATATCGCGCATCCCCGTGCTGGGCGCCTATGAGCAATTGCAGGCCGAGGGTTACCTGGAAAGCTTCCAGGGCGCCGGCACTTGCGTGGCGCGCGCCATCCCCGAGCACCTGGCGCGCCCGGCGCGCGTGCGTCGCCAACGCAGCACGCCCGACGCACCGGCTCGCGAGGGCACGCGGCAGGTGTCGCGACGTGTAGCGAACATGCGCGGCCCCGAGCAGACCTGGCTGGGCAACTTGGGGGCCTTTCGCGTGGGTGTGCCGGCGTTGGAGCATTTTCCGCTGGGCACATGGGCGCGCCTGGTCAGCCGCCATGCGCGCAACCTGAGCGGGCAGGGCATGGTGTATGGCGACGCCATGGGGCATTTGCCGCTGCGCGAAGCCATTGCCGATTACCTCGGCGCAACGCGCGGCGTACGTTGCGACGCCTCGCAGGTCATCATCACCACCGGCTCGCAGCAAGGCTTGCAGATCTGCGCGCACGTACTGTTCGACGACGGCGATGCGGTGTGGATGGAAGACCCCGGCTACCCCGGCGCGCACCAATCCCTGCGTACGGCGGGCGCACGCTTGATCCCCGTGCCGGTGGACGACGACGGCATCAACGTGTCGTTGGGCGAGCAGTGTGAGCCGCGAGCACGTGCCGCCTACATCACGCCCTCGCACCAGTTTCCTTTGGGCAGCACCATGAGCGCCGCGCGCCGCATGCAATTGCTGGATTGGGCAGCGCGCGAAGGGGCGTGGATCATCGAGGACGATTACGACAGCGAGTTTCGCTTCGGCGGCCGCCCGCTGGTGTCGTTGCAGGGTACCGATGCACACGCGCGCGTGATCTACGTGGGTACCTTCAGCAAAGTCATGTTTCCCGCCATTCGCGTCGGCTACCTGGTGGTGCCTCACGACCTGGTGGATGCCTTTGCGGCGGGTCGCGACGCCATCGATACCTTCACCGCCACGCTCTACCAATACGCGCTCACCGATTTCATCCGCGAAGGCCATTTCGCCCGCCACATCCGCAGCATGCGCAGCCACTACCAGGCGCGCCGCGCGGCCGTGCTGGCAGCCATCGAGCGATATATGAGTGGCCGCCTGGAAGTGCTGGGCGCCGATGCCGGCATGCAGGTGGCCGTGCGCCTGCCCGCCGGCGTGGACGACCTCGCTGTATCGCGCGCCGCCGCGCAACGCGGCGTTTCCGTGCGGCCGCTATCGCAGTGCTATCTCAACGCACCGGAACAGGGCGGCTTGATCCTGGGTTACGGCGGTGCATCGCTGGATGAGGTCGACGAGGGTGTGCGCCAGCTTAGTCGTTGCTTTTGAGCTGGCTCGGCTAGCCCATGCCCGAGAGTCACGTAAACGTGCCATGCCTTACGAAGGATGGTCAGATTTTGATCGTCGTTTCTGCCAACCCCAAAAAGGGGGCGAGCGCATTAGGCGCTTTTCAAGAGCCGAAGGGCTGGTCATTCAACACCCTTGTGCTCGACGACTCATAGGCGCTGGATGACCAGCGCTTCGGCTGTTGAAAGGCGCTTCCAGCTTTCGCTGGGATGACGAGCAAAATGTCGCTTATTCAAACCTTCGCTAGAACGTGACGTTCCGCGCGTATGGGGCGGCATGTGCGTGAAGCCGCCGGCGCACGCGCTGACAGCGACGGCTGTGGCGTCTGCACGGCTGAAGCCGCATGGCGTAACGGGCAATCGCCTGACAAAGTGTTCCGTGGGGCTCTGCTACTTTGCCACTCGTTGCGCGTGGAGTGTTTCTGAATCCGCACTGCGCGCAATCGTGACCCTCGGGTCATGAAGCGCGGGCCGCGAGTGCAGCAACACTCACGACCCGCTGACCATCACCAACTGTTAGGAAGTTGATCATGGCTGTCCACGATCATACGGCACGCGCACGCCCGTCTTTCCCACCAGAGGCTACGCACGCGACCTCCGCCGACACGCTGGCTCCCCCAGCTGAGGCGCAGGACGCAGAGCAGCGGTTGTTAACGCTGATCGGCATTGCCCGCTCCGCAGACGCCTTGCTGGGTCTGCTGATGGATAGCGAGGAGGCTCTCCTCGCCCCGTCGCGCCGAGGTTCCCAGCCGGTACGCCAGCTTGCCCTAACCCCGTTGGAATCCACGGGGTTATCGTTGGCTGTGCATTACCTGCACTCCTACGCGCGCTTGTTGGGCCAAAAACCCGCCGCCAGCACCTGACCCGTCCGTTGATCGCCCCCGCGGCGCACCGGGCGTGTTGCCGGTGTGCCGCACCTTGGCGATGACGTACGCCTGAACTGGCATTTTGCCTACATATTTCGCTGCGCTCGCGCCGGCGTGTTTAAGCGTGCGCGCACATCAACCAAGGATAGTGATGAGTCGGATTTCTCTCACCCCGCGCATGCACGTTGGCCACCGGGTGCCGCTGCGCTCGCCAGCGCAGGTGCTGCTGCACGATTTTCTGCTGCCGCAGCGGCTGCCGTGGGGGCAGGCAGCCCGGCGCATGGGCGTCACCAGCTTGGCGCTGCAGCGTTGGATGACGGAGGGCGAGCGGACCACACCGGAGTTTGCGCGCGCCTTGGCGCGAGGGTTTGGCACCACGGCGTTTTATTGGATGGTGCTGGAGGCGCGTTGGCTGTTGGAGGGGGATATGAGGCCTTAGGGAGGGTCTGATGAAACGACATGCAGCTCGTCATTCCTGCGAACCCCAAGAAGGGGGCAAGAGCAGGAGGGGCTTTTCAACAGCCGAAGGGCTGGTCATCCAGTGCTTTTACGCTCTGGCGCTTACAGGCGCTGGATCCCAGCGTTCGCTGGGATGACGAGCAGCACCAGAGCATTGTTAGGGAGCTTTGATCAAGCGACATCTAGCTCGTCATTCCTGCGAAAGCAGGAATCCAGTGCCTTTACGCTCAGGCGCTTACGGGCGCTGGATGACCAGCCCTTCGGCTGTTGAAAGGCGCTTCCAGAGTTCGCTGGGATGACGAGCAGAACCAGAGCATCGTTAGGGGAGGTTTGATCAAGCAACATGGTGCTCGTCATTCCTGCGAATGCAGGAATCCAGTGCCGTTAAGCTCAGGCGCTTACAGGCGCTGGATCCCAGCGTTCGCTGGGATGACGAGCAGAACCAGAGCATTGTTAGGGAGCTTTGATCTAGCGACACGGTGCTCGTCATTCCTGCGAAAGCAGGAATCCAGTGCCCTTACGCTCAGGCGCCTACAGGCGCTGGATGACCAGCCCTTCGGCTGTTGAAAGGCGCTTCCAGCATTCGCTGGGATGACGAGCAAAACCAGAGCATCGTTAGCGGAGGTTTGATCTAGCGACACGGTGCTCGTCATTCCTGCGAACCCCCAAAAGGGGGCAAGTGCAGGAGGGGCTTTTCAACAGCCGAGAGGCTGGTCATCCAGTGCCTTTACGCTCAGGTGCTTGCAGGCGCTGCATCCCAGCATTCGCTGGGATGACGATCAAATTCAGCGTTTCCTTAGGGTGCGTTGGCGGCGGAGGGTGCTTGCTGCGAGGCGTTCTTCACGTAGCGATCGAACCAGGTGAGCATTTCGTACACCTCCTGCTCGTTGGATTCCATCGCGGTGTACCAGTGCGGTTCGTGCGGCAGCATGACCAGGCGCGTGGTGCCACCCAGGCCGCGAATGGCCTGGAACAGCTTTTGCGACTGCACGGGCTCGGTGCCCGGGTTGGCGTCGTCCATGCCGTGCATGATCAGCAGCGGCGACTTGACCTTGTCGGCATGGAAGAAGGTGGATGCCTGCTCGTACACCGAGGGTGCTTGCCACAGCGAACGACGTTCGTTCTGAAAGCCGAATGGCGTGAGCGTTTTGTTGTAGCCGCCACTGGTGGCAACACCGGCGCGGAAGAGTTGGGTGTGCGCAAGCAGGTTGGCGGTCATCAGCGCGCCATGACTGTGGCCGGTGACACCGATGCGGTTGCGGTCCACCACGCCCATGTCCACGGCTTTGTCCACGGCGGCTTGCGCGTCCATCACCAGTTGGTCGATGTAGGTGTCGTAGGCCGTGCGCGGATCGCCCACGATGGGGAACGAGGCGTTGTCGATAATGGCGTAGCCCGAGAGCAGCAGCAGGCGGTAGCCGCGCAGCACATCGAATTTCTGTTGTGAGCCGCTGATCTGTCCAGCCTGGCTGGGGTCGGCAAAATCCTGGGGGTAGGCGTAGAGCACGGCCGGCAGGCGCGTGCCCGGCTTGTAGCCGGGCGGCGTGTACAGGGTGAAGGAAAGCTCCACGCCGTCTTTGCGCTTGTAGGTCACCAATTGTTTGCCGATGCCACGCACCTGCGGCGTGGGGTCGGGAATGTGGGTGATGGGCGTGGCGCTGGAGGCCACCGCTGCCTCACCCGTGGCCGCGCCGTTGATGGGCTGGCCGATGGTGTAGAGCAACAGGTTGGGCGGCTCGATCGGAGATTGGCGCGCGGTGATGAAACGCTCGCCACCAGGCAGCACCGCTAGCGGGCGCTCATAGCTGTCGGCGCTGCTGCGGAACAGTCGCTCCGTGTGACCGCTGGCGAGGTTGTAGCGATCCAGAAACGGGCGATCCCCCTTGGGCGTGCCGCCGGGGCCGGCCAGGTACACGTTGTCGCCATCCTGGCGCACCACGCTGGCGCCGTTGGGCAAGGTTTGCGTGAGCAGGCTGCCGGGGTTGTTGTAGATCTCGTTGAGCGAGTAGTCCCAGAGGGTGCGCGCCGGCTTGCCGGGGTGAGCTACGTCGATGCGCGTGATGTGGATCCACTGGCGATTGGCGTCGAACTCATAGACGAACGGCTCATCGCCCTGGGCGAGCCAACGCATGCCGCTGAAGCGCTGCGTGGTGCGGGCGACCTCCTTGGGCTTGCCGCTGAAGGGCGCGCTCCACAGCATGACCTTGTCGCGCTGGGGTGCGTTGACCTTCCAGTCGCCCTGATCGAGCGCTTCGGGCCACACCAGGGTGGCGGGCGCGTTGGCGCGCCATTCGAATTCGCGCGGGCCCACGGGCACACCGCGAACCGGTACGCGGTCGGCGACCGGCAGCGAGGCGATGGGGGCGGACTGGCCGGTGCGCACGTCCAACACGCTCACGTCGCGCGCGAAGCGTTCGTAGGTGGTGACGTAGGAGTAGGGTTTCTTGAGCGTTTCGACCAGCACGTGCTCGCCGTCAGGCGCGCCGGTGACGCCGGCCAGCACACCGGGCTTGCCCACAGCGTGAACTTGGCCGCTGGCGACATCGACCACGGCGAGCTGGGCGGTGCCGTAGTAATCGAACTGGGCTTCGTCCTCGGGGCTGGCGAGTGTGTCGCGCGCCTCGTAGGTGCTGCTTTCACCTTTGCCCTGAATGGACTCCTTGATCTCCGGGCCGCCCGTGGCGCTGACCTTGGGCGCCTGGCCCTGGTTGGCGGGCACCAGTTTGACCAGCAGGGAGTCGCTGTTGTGCAGCCACTGCACGCTGTCTTCCATCACCGTATTGAGCGATACGCCTTCCACGCGATGCGCCGCGCCGGTCAGGGCGTCGCCCAGCCACAACTCGGTGCGCTCGTTGGTGGTGTTGGTAAAGGCGAAGCGGTGGCCATCGGGCGACCACACCGGCAGGCCAGGGCAGGCATCGGCGGGCAAAGTCACCGGCGTTTGCTGGTGGCTGGTTACGTCTTCGAGCGTGAAGCTTTTGAGGCAACTGCGGATGCCGTAGCCGCTGGAGGCATCGTGGCGGCTACGGTTGCGCGGCTCGATGCGCAAGCCGGCGAGCTTTACGTAAGGCTCGGCCACGCGTTCGATGGACGGGTACTGCGACTGCTCCACCAGCAGCATGCGCTGGCGGGTGGGGTCGAGCATGGGTACTGCCGGCAGGGGGGCGTGCATCACGCCGAGCAGGGGCTCCGGTGGCTTGTCGTAGCCGGCCTGCAAGGCCGCCGGCAGCAAGGCCAGCAGGCCGATAAAGAGGGGGGCTCGCCGACGAGGGGTGGCAAGGGGCATCGTGCATTCTCCCTGGGGTGATTATCGGGAGATAACACAGCGGCCTTGCTCGCCCTCCCTGCTGGAAGTCATGGCACGCAAAATTTTTCGATTGGGGCTCTTGGAGGCTGTTGACGATCTCCGTGTCGCTCCCGCAACCCTTCGGGCCGGGGCGGGCAACGCGGAAATCTTGAAGTAGCTCTTAGGCCGGCGACTTGTGGCGCACGCCCCAGCCGAGGGTGCCGATAAGGGTGAGGGTGAGGGCGATTTCGACGAGTGCCAGCACGCGCTGATCGGGCGCGCTCCAGGCCTCGCTGATGCCGTGGCTGAAATAGAACAGGCTGAGGATGCCCACCCACAGCAACGCGCGGCGCACGTTGCCCAGCGCAAGCAAGGGCAGCAACAGCGGCACCACGGTGAGGGCAAGCACGCCGACCAGCGGCATGTGCTGGGGCGGAAACAGCCAGCCATGCCAGGCCAGTTGCAGCACGGTAAGCCCGGCCCAGGCGACCAGGCCCAAGCGATAGGGTGTCGGCAGGCGCGCGCTCATGCGGTGGCGCCCAGGCGGCGCGCCACATCGGCAAGGCGGCGGCCCAGCGCACGGGCCAGTTCGCGTTCGTGCTCGCTGATGGCGTTTTCACCCTTGGCACCGGCCACGTGGCTGGCGCCATACGGCGTGCCGCCACTTTGCGTGGCGGTGAGTGCGGGCTCGGTATAGGGCAGGCCCACCAGCAACATGCCGTGGTGCAGCAGCGGCAGGGCCATGGTGAGCAGGGTGGATTCCTGGCCGCCGTGCATGGTGCTGGTGGCGGTGAACAGTGCGGCAGGCTTGCCGGCGAGCACGCCGCTGGCCCACTCGGCGCCGGTGGAATCGAGAAAGTACTTGAGCGGCGCCGCCATGTTGCCAAAGCGCGTGGGGCTGCCCAGCGCCAGGCCGGCGCATTCGATCAGGTCGTCGCGGGTGACGTAGGGCGCGCCCTCGTCGGGTTCGGGCGGCTGGGCCACTTCGGTCACGGGCGCCACGGGCGGCACCTGCCGCAGACGCGCGCGCATGCCCGGCACTTCTTCCACGCCACGTGCGATCAGGCGCGCGAGTTGGGCGGTGTGGCCGGTGCGGCTGTAGTAGAGGACCAGGATGTCTTGGCTCATGGTTTGGGCGATAGCGGCGTGATCGGTTAGTGTACTGGTCGATCAAGCCGGTGTTGCCCCTCTGTTCACGCCATGTCCATGGGCGGCAGCGCATCCAGGGTGGAGCCGACCACCGGCGTTGTAGAAGGAGCCGTCATGGCCTTGCGTTTCGACCGCGACCGCATGCGCAGCTTCAGCCATTTTCTGTGGCAGCGCTTTATCGACGACAAGTGTTTCGAGACAGCCGGTGCGCTGTCCTACACCACGCTGGTGTCGCTGGTGCCGCTGATCGTGGCCTCGCTGGCGATCTTTGCCGCGTTTCCGGCCTTTGCCGATGCGCGCGGCACGTTGATCCAGTTTGTCTTCAGCAATTTCGTGCCAGCGGCCGGCGAGCGCGTGCAGGAGTACCTCAACGGCTTCGCGGACAACGCGAGCAAGCTCACTGGCATCAGCATCCTGGTGATGTTCTTTAGTGCGCTGTCGATGATGGTGAGCATCGAGGATCGCCTCAATCGCATCTGGCGCGTGCAACGCCAGCGCGGCTGGGGATCGCGGCTGCTGCTTTACTGGGCGGCGTTGACGCTGGGGCCGGTGCTGATTGTGGGCGGGCTGGTGGTGGCGTCTTACGCCACGGCGTTGCCGCTGCTCAACGACGCGGCCGACCAACTGGGCCTACGCCAGCGGCTGGTCGGTGTGCTGCCGTTTCTGGTGACGTTTCTCACCCTCATGCTGATCTATATGGTGGTGCCCAATCGCCGCGTGCGCTGGCAGGAGGCCGCCGTCGGCGCGTTGCTCGGCGCCATTGCTTTTGAAGTGGCGCGCTGGGGTTTCGGGCATTTCATTCGACACGCGCATACCTACCAGCAGGTGTACGGTGCGGCGCTGGCAGCGCTGCCGATTTTGTTGCTGTGGATCTATCTATCGTGGGTGATCGTGATTCTGTGCGCGTCGATTGCAGCCTCGCTTTCGGCGTTTGACTACCAGCCGCCCTCGGCGTGCCTGTCGGAAGACGCCGCGTTTCTCGGCCTGCTCGTGGTGCTGCGTCATTTCATTGAGGCGCATCGGCGCGGAGAAAGCGTGGATATCGATGCGCTGCGTAACAGCGAACCCTCCTTGCGTCGCGCAGCGATCGGCAGCTACGTGGACGACCTGCAACACGCCGGCATGATCTCGCGCGACGAAAGCGGACGCTGGTTGTTGTCGCGCAGCCCGGACAGCACCGAGCTACGGCACGTCTACGCCTACAGCAGCTATCGCTTGCCGTTGCGTCCGGTGGAGGACGTCGAGGCCACCGGCATCGAACTCTCACCCGAAATGGTGGCGGTGTTGCACACTGCTGCCCAATCCCTGCATGCCACGCTCGGCAAGCGCCTGGACCAACTGTATCCGCCGCTGCCCTCCGTGCCCCCCGTTGCCAAGGAACCTGTTGCATGAGTTTGTTCAAGTCGTTCGCCGCCATCGCCCTGGTGGCCGCCTTTGCCGTGCCCGTTCATGCGGCCATGCCCGAACAGCCGTCGATCAAGGTGACCACCATTGATGGCAAGCCGTACGACCTGGCGTCGCAGCGCGGCAAATGGGTGATCGTGAACTACTGGGCCACGTGGTGTGTGCCCTGCATCAAGGAGATGCCCGACATCTCCAAGTTCGTCGAGACACACAAGGACAAGGTGGCCGCCATCGGCCTGGCCTATGACGACTCCGACCCGGCCGACATCAGGGCGTTTCTCGCCAAGCACCCGGTGAGTTATCCCATCGCCCAGGTCACGTTGGACAAGCCGCTGAAGGATTTCGACGAACCACGCGGCCTGCCCACCACCTGGCTGATTCGCCCCGATGGCAAAGTGGCGCAGCGTTTCGTGGGCACGGTAAACGAAACTTCGCTGGGCCAGGCGATCGGCCTGGGCAAGTAACCATGGCCGCCGCGCGCTTCTGGGTCAGCGGCCGCGTGCAGGGTGTGTTCTTTCGTGCCAGCACGCGCGAGCAGGCCCTGTCGCTGGCATTGACCGGCTACGCCGCCAACCTGCCGGACGGTCGGGTGGAGGTGGTGGCCGTCGGCACCGAAGCGGCTATCGATGCGCTGGAGCGCTGGCTATGGCAAGGCCCGCCAGCGGCGCAGGTGGATACGGTGCATCGCGAAGCTTGCGACGCACCGGCACACCATGGATTTCATACGCGCTGAGCGGGCTCTAAAAGCAAGGGCGCTGGACTCCTGCGGGCGCTGCGAATGGCCGAGCAGCGTTCCGGTATGGCGTGAACAATGCGCTGGTGTCGATCACCTTGCTGCTATTGCCCATTGCCGACGAATCCGAAAGGTCCGCTGCGGGTCGGGAGCAGACCCTACCGTAGTTCACGTGTCGTACTACAGCCGCCCAATCTCGAATGATCGCTGCCAGCCCTCGGCGCTTACCACGCGACCTGCTTCAAATGTGAACTCTACGCGGGACACGTACCCGTCTTTGCTATCGATGAACTCGACCTCGACCTTTTGCCTGGGGCAAGGATCTGCCGGCATGTCCATGTAGTTCCATCCGAGAAAGCGGTATGTGTCTGCTTTCATTTCTCGCGCAAGCCCGCGAGCGCCTTTCAAGCCCGTTCCCAAGGGCCGACCGACGTCGCCGCCGCCAAGACTGAAGTTCGCGGAAGGAGCGACCAGGACCGCGAGGTCTTCATCCGGGCCTGCCGCACGCTTGACGACTTCTACGGCACGAAGGATCAGGAAGCGGTCCAGCTCACTTGAGCGGGAGATATCCGGCATTCCGCATCCTGCGGGCGTGGCTAATGCTGGACTCGCGGCTAGTACCACAGCCATACAGACCAACCACGGATATGTTTTCTTTCCCACGCACGCCCCCTAAATTGACTCACTCGCCTACGAGCCTCCGAGGTCCGCTCCGGGTCGAACGCGGACATCAGGAAATGAGCGACGTTCAAACGCTCCAATAGCCGAGCGAGGCACCCATTGAATAGAGAACCGCTGCCATCCCACAAACACCTTCAATGATGACGTAAGTCCAGTACCTCCTCGGCTCCTTTGAACGCTTCACCGGGCGATGGAGGAATGAGAGCGCCCATCCGGCTTTGAGATCTATGGCCGTGAACCCCAACACCACGCAGCCAAAGAGAAAATATCCCCATTCTCGGGAAGACACCCCGGCGCCGTGACGCATCAGGTAGAAAGCGGCAAAAGCAAGCGCACCTAAGAGCAGTGGTAGCCAACCCGGATAGCCATCAAATTCGTCATCTTGAGAGAACTGGTCAACCACCACCTTCTCCTCCGTCCGTCAGGCTCAGATGTTGCAATGCTTAGGCGCGCGACATGTCTGCTCTGGGTTGCGGGCTCAATCGGTCAACGCAACACCCCAATACCGGGCCGGCGGAACGCCAGCTACCACAAGCCCTGGAACCCAATCACGCTGCCCGGCGGCCACAACGCTGGAGGTGCCTTGATTCCAGGAAAAGCCAACGTAATGGACGAACAAGATCGTTTGGCGGGCAGATAAAGAAGGCTAGACCTTTGAAATACCGATGAATTGCGATTTGATCAAAGTGTTGCGTTGACCGGTTGAAACGGCAGTTGAAAACGGACATAAAACACTTGTCGTTCTGGATGAGCAGACCTGAAGCCGCCCCTGGTGTTAGGCACCGTGCAACTCAAGCATACGTTTGGCCTCGTCCGGCACCTTTTCGTAGCTCGGGTACTCAGGCTCCATGGCCGCGACAATCTTCCATTGAGCAATGGCATCCTGCTCGCGCCCGCAATTGAGAAAAGACTCTGCAAGAAACAGCCGCGCATCGCCTAAGCAATATTGGGGCTTGAGCTCAACTCCTCGGGTTAGGGGCGCGACCGATTCATGCCAACGGCCAAGGCGCTGTAGACATACGCCATGTGCAACGTGGTAGCGGGAATCAGACGAATCAGCCGTCAGCGCTTCATAGAGAGCCAAGGCATCACCGTGATTGCCCTGATTCTCAAGAGCGAGAGCATTTCGGTAAATCGTGTCCGAGTCCATTTCACTCTCCAATTCCGCGCTGCATGAATGTCTGCTCTGGGTCGGAAGCGGACGCTCCACTAAATCGGTTTCAGGAAATTATCAGGGCTCGGCTCCTCGACACGCACATCCTTCTGACGAAAGTCCTCAGGCACATCGACGGCGCCCCATGTATGGCATTCCAGGGTCAATTCGTGCTCGCCCAGAAACACGACAAATCCACATACGACATTATCGGCGGTACCAACTATGGGCGGCACGCTCAACGTTCGCCGCTCGGCGGGAAGCTCGGGATCAGTAACAGTCAGGAAGTAACCGCACCCGGTGTACTCGTAACGAGCGGCCGCTTTCGGGTACCTCAACGCCCCGACCTGCTCCGGAGAAAGCACGCCCGAGACCAATCTGCGGATAGCCTCCATCTCGAATTCGCGAAGCTCCTCCACGAATGAAGTCGTCCAGGGCATGCCGGAAATTTCCTTTAGCTCTCATTCAATAGGGTGACGGTGGCTTCTTCGGCAACGTGCGCTGTGGGTCGGAAGCGGACATCCGTTTGGCAGTCCTATGCGAAACGAGGTAGCCCTAGAACAAAACTATTTCGTGAAGACGTAAAGAACGGATAGCACGAGCGCTGAAAAGAGTATCCACCAGATTACCTTCCCTTCGGGCGTTTTTGGCGACGTCCCACCTACACCAACCATGGCAGCTGTCCTTCTTGGGGATATGGAGTCCGCCTTGGGTCGGAAGCGGACCTAACCACACGGAGCCAACAGCTCCAATAGCTTGGCGAATGATGGGGCAACGAGCCAAGCATCTTTCGCCCCCATGCCAATGAACGGCATACGCACGACTGAGCCGATTGGGGATAGGGCTATGAGCTCGCCACCACCGTTGGTCGCAAACATGAAGTACCCAGGTGCGTACTCTGGAACCTCGTACTCCACGTTGTAGCGCAGCACCACGTCCTCCCCGTAGAACTCGCAGTCCAATTCCTGACTTGGAATATTTCGGATGAGCGGAGCTCCTGAACGGTAATAGTTCAGAACGTCATCAGGTATCTGCACTCTTAGCCCCTTCTATGCACAACATGAAGCAGTGGCGTCAGGTCTGCTTTGGGTTGCCGTTTCAACCGGTCAACGCAACACTTTGATCAAATCGCAATTCATCGGTATTTCAAAGGTCTAGCCTTCTTTATCTGCCCGCCAAACGATCTTGTTCGTCCAT
>NZ_JBYLFE010000007.1:0-298097 GCF_057750885.1 Frateuria sp. sgz306004 | reverse complement strand
CGCCTTGCCCACCATGATGGCGCCTCGCTCTTCGGCGCTCAGATGACTGTAGTGCTGACCCATGCATCACCTCCATTGGGGTGTTGCACTTGATGTTAGAGACCGCCTTACTTTTCTTTTGGGCCAGCAAAAGAAAAGTGACTCGGCGGCCGGCAGGACGTCGAAACGCCCGCCGCGTAGGCGGCACCCTGGCGGCCACGCTGGAGCTTGCCACCGCTGACAACCTCATCAACCAGACAACCCCATCGGGTCCAGCAAAAAAAACAGGACCGGAGTATCAGCAAACGATCAAAACGTCCGCCACGCAGATGGCACCCCGGCGATCACACACAAAGGTGCCAGCCCACCAACCCCATCACTCCGGCCAGCGAAACTCCACAAACGTATTGTTGAAAGCCGGGTCTTCCAACCCGCCTCCCACATGCGCCACCAACGTCCCCGGCAAACCCTCCGCCTCCAGCGCCTGACCATCGGCGAAATGCGCGCCCAGCGCCTCCAGTTCCACCAGACGCTCGCACAGCATGCCTGCGCGATCCGTATCCGCCTGGGGCACGTTGCGCAGGCTGATGTCCGGGCGCCCGAACTTGCGCATGCCGCGCGTGTGCACCCAATAGCGACCCGGCTGCTCCTCCGCATCGCGCAGGATCAACAGGTGATGGCGGATCGGTGCGCCGTCGCGCACGACAAACTGGCGACGCCAGCTGTTGGCGTCATGCAGGCTCAGCGTCTGCGGATCGAGGATCGCCACGCCGCCCACGTCCAGCAGCGCCGCCAGCACACCCAGGGTGTCGCGCAGGTAGCCGGTGTCCTGCGGGTCGGGGATACGGCCTCGAACCACCAGCACTTCCGGCGCGTCCAGGGCCTTGGTGTAGGCCTCGGGTGCGTCTTCCTTGAACATGCGGCCCAGGCGACCCTTGAGCGGATAGCCCTCCCACTGGCGCAGCTGGCCGTGATGGTGGCTGGTCAGCTCCAGCCCCTCGGGCAGGCCGTCGCTGCCGTAATCCTCGGAAGGTGCGCGGCCCGGCTGGAACTTGCCGAACACGTAGAACTGCAGCAGCACTTCCTCGTCACTGGGTTGCCAATGCGGGCGTTGCCAGGCGGGAAAGGGAATCTTGGACATACCGTTCCTTAGGTGATTGCGATGGGCTCAGTGCCCTTCGCCCAGCGGCAGCACGGGCTGCTGCAGTTCGATCCGGCCGAGTCCTTCGGTGATGTTCTTGAATTCGGCGCGACTCACGGAGACATAGCGGTCGTTGCCGCCGATCTCAACCTGCGGACCTTCGGTGACGGCACGCCCGTGTTCATCCACGCGCACCACCATGGTGGCCTTGCGCCCCGAGTGGCAGATGGTCTTGATCTCTTCTAGCTTGTCCGCCCAGGCCAGCAGGTAACGGCTGCCCTCGAACAATTCCCCGCGAAAATCCGTGCGCAAGCCATAGGCGAGCACGGGCACGCCCAGCTTGTCGACCACATCGCTGAGCTGCCACACCTGGGCCTTACTGAGAAATTGCGCTTCGTCCACGAACACGCAGTGCAGCGCGCCACGGGCATCCACGTCGGCCTGCACCAAGGCAAGCAAGTCTTCCTCGACACCGAAGCGACGTGCGCTGGCCTTGAGGCCAATACGCGACGCCACCATGCCCTCGCCAAATCGGTTGTCCAGCGCCGGGGTGAGAATGAGCGTGCGCATGCCGCGCTCGTGGTAGTTGTAGGCACTCTGCAGCAGGGTAGTGGTCTTGCCGGCATTCATTGCCGAGTAATAGAAATACAGCTTGGCCATGGTGAATCCTGGTGACAGGTGCACATGATACTGCGCGCCCCGGCCCCGATTCCGCCCTTCTATTGGGCAGGCGACTGGGCTGACGAGGTTGACGCTGGCAGCCCCACCGATTGCAGGTCGCCCACGCGCACGGTGGGATTGGATTCCACGCGGACCTTCCACTCCAGGTCCTTCATTTGCGCGTATTGGTCGACTTTCCACACCGAGTCGCGGTACAGATCGGTCCCCATCATGGCGAACTCGCCACTGGTGTCATAAGCGCGGGTGGCGCTGGGCAGCTTGATCTTGAGATTGCCCACGGCGCCCACGTGGCTTCCGGTAACGTTCAAGCGGGCGCGATCGAGCGCGGCACCTAGGTGCTGGAAGGCAACCTTGTCGTCGTATTCCTTGAGGATCTCATCGCCAACGCGCTGTGCCTGTGCCTGCTCGGCTTCACTGAGCTGACTCCAGCGATATTCGCGTAGCGCGACGAACTCGCCATAACCGCGACTCGCCGCAAGGTCGATCCATACGTAGCCGCGCGGCCGGTCCACCGGCACGCCGACGCCGTCCCAATACATGCTCGACAGCGCTGCCTGGGCGGGCTTGTCGGCGTAGCTGGCCGAACGCAGGAACATCTTCAGCGCGCGTCGCATATCGCCGTGGTGATAGGCATCCACGGCAAGCTGGCGATAGAACAGATCGGGGTGATCCTCAAGAACGCCTGGCACCGAGAGCGCATCCTCGAACGACTGCACTTCCTTGAGTTGCTTGGCATCGGGTGCGGTCTGCGCCATCGCCGTGCCGACCATCCCCGCCAGCAGCATCGCCGTCCAACCGATCGAAAACACTGTGAGACCGCGGGTCATTGCATTCCCCTGGCTAGCAAGTCAGCGCCCGGCTCCAGGGCAAGTGTCGTTACGGCCAGTTTCCGCGACCGCGCGGGCAAGCATACCTAGCCTGGCGCCGGCTGGGATGGCCGCTCTGGTACCATCCCTGCCCTGTCACCTGCCCGCCCATCCCATGCTCAACCCCCAACAATTGGCCGCCGTCGAACATTGCGACGGCCCGCTGCTGGTCTTGGCCGGCGCGGGCTCGGGCAAAACCAGTGTGATCACGCAGAAAATCGCGTACCTGATCGCCCGCAAGAAATTGGCGCCGTCCAAGATTGCGGCGATCACCTTTACCAACAAGGCCGCGAAGGAAATGCGCGAACGCGTGGCCAAGCTGATCAGCAGCGAGGACGCCGCCGCGCTCACCGTGTGTACCTTCCACGCGCTCGGCCTGAAGTTCCTGCAGATCGAGCACCAGCGTGCCGGGCTGCGCAAGGGCTTCTCGGTGCTGGATGCGGACGACAGCGAGGGCATCATCAAGGAGCTGGCACCCAAGGGCATCAAGCCCGACGTGCTGTTCGGCATCCGCAACCTGGTCAGTCGCGCCAAGAACAACGGGCTCTCGCCGGAAGAGGCACTGGCCGCCGCGCGCAGCCCGCGCGAACTCGACGCCGCCACCATCTACCAGCTCTACCAGCAGCGCCTGGCCGCGTTCAACGCGGTGGATTTCGATGATCTGATCCGCCTGCCGCTGCGCATCCTGGAAGAGGACGAGGAGTGTCGCACCGCATGGCGCGAGCGCCTGCGCTACCTGCTGGTGGACGAATACCAGGACACCAACGACGCCCAGTACCGGCTACTCAAGGCACTGGCCGGCGAGCGCGGGCGTTTCACCTGCGTGGGTGACGATGATCAGTCCATCTACGCCTGGCGCGGCGCCAACCCCGAGAACATCGACCAGTTGGGCAAGGACTGGCCCGCCCTGCGCGTGATCAAGCTGGAGCAGAACTACCGCTGCGGCCGACGCATCCTGCGCGCCGCCAACAAGCTGATCGCCAACAACCCGCACTTGCACGAGAAGAAGCTGTGGAGCGAGCACCCGGAAGGGGCGCCCATCCGCGTGCTGGAGTGCAAGGAAGCCGAGCACGAGGCCGAGCGCGTGGCCGCCATCGCCGCCACCCTGGCGGAGAAGCACAAGGCGCGCTGGCACGACATCGCCATCCTCTATCGCGGCAATTTCCAGGCCCGACCGCTGGAGAAAGCACTGCGCCTGGCGCGCGTGCCGTATCACCTGTCCGGCGCGCTGAGCTTCCTTGACCGCGCGGAAGTGAAAGACCTGCTTTGCTATCTGCGCCTGCTCACCAACCCCAGCGATGACGCGGCCTTCCTGCGCGTGGTGAACGTGCCCAAGCGCGAGATTGGCGCCACCACCCTGGAGAAGCTCGGCGAGATCGCACAGACCCGCCATGCGCCGCTGCTGGAGGCCGCACGCAGCGACGCCGTGCTACGCCAGCTGGCGCCGCGCCCGGCATCGGCGCTGGCGTCGTTCACCACGCTGATGGACGAACTGCGCAGCGCCTCGCTGCACCAGAGCGCGGCCGACCTGGTGGACACCGTGCTGCAACGTACCGGCTATGCCGCGCACGTGGCCGCAAGCACGACCGACCAGACCCTACGCGAACGCCGCTTGGGCAACCTGCGCGAGCTGGCGGACTGGTTCCGCGCCATGCAGCGCAACGACAGCACCACCGGCGACCTCGCCGCGCAGCTCGCCTTGCTCACGCATGCCGACCGCGACGAGCCGGGCAACGCCGTGCGCATGATGACCCTGCATGCCGCCAAGGGCCTGGAGTTCCGCTTCGTCTTCATCGTCGGCTGCGAAGAAGGCACCCTGCCGCACGACGGCGCCATCGACGAGGGGCGCATCGACGAAGAGCGCCGCCTGATGTACGTGGGCATCACACGCGCCAAGGAAATGCTCACGCTGTCGTGGTCGGCCAAGACCAAGCGCTACGGCGAGGTTTACTCCAACCAGCCCAGCCGCTTCCTGCACGAGCTGCCGCAGGACGACCTGCACTGGCAGGGCAAAGACCCAGAAGCCGATAAGGAAGTGGTGCGCGAAACCGCCGAAT
This sequence comes from Frateuria sp. sgz306004, assembly GCF_057750885.1. Classification (NCBI taxonomy): domain Bacteria; kingdom Pseudomonadati; phylum Pseudomonadota; class Gammaproteobacteria; order Lysobacterales; family Rhodanobacteraceae; genus Frateuria; species Frateuria sp. sgz306004. The sequence goes on along the minus strand of NZ_JBYLFE010000007.1, from coordinate 293,373 downwards.
CGCACCTGGCCAAGATCGCAGCGATGCTGGCCGGCTGAACCGGCCGGCGCTTCAGATCAAGCGCTCCGCTTCCAGCTCGCTTTTGAGGTAGGCGTAGTAGATCGGCGCGGCAATCAGGCCGGCCAGGCCAAAGGCCGCCTCCATGACCAGCATTGCCACCAGCAACTCCCACGCACGGGCGCGAATCTGGCTGCCCACGATGCGCGCGTTGAGAAAGTATTCCAGCTTGTGGATCAGGATGAGGAAGCCCAGCGCAGCCACGCCCACGCCCAGCGAGATCGACAGGCCCGCGATGGTGATGGCCGTGTTGGAGATCAGGTTGCCGATCACCGGCAGCAGGCCGACGATGAAGGTCAGCACCACCAGCGTCTTGGCCAGCGGCAGGTGAATGCCCAGCAGCGGCAACACGCCGAGCAGGAAGATCGCGGTAAACACGGTGTTGAGCAGCGAAATCTTGATCTGCGCGAATACGATGTTGTGGAACGCCTCGGCCAGGCGCTGCGCGCGCAGCCCCAACGCAGACGCCAGCGGCCCCACCTGATGCGCCGGACGCGCGCGGCTCAGCGCCACGATGGCACCCAGCACCATGCCGATCAGGATGTGCACGAACACGCGTGCCGCTTCCTTGCCGATCGTCTGCAGGCTCACCGAATGCTTGCGGGTCAGCTCCATCGCCATCATGCGCAGGTCGTCCACGCTGTCCGGCAGCCAGCCCACCACAGTGGCCGGCAATTGCTCGCGGGCTTTCTCCACCAGCGGCATCAACTGTTGCTGCCAAAGCAGCTCGGGGTTGCCGATTTCATTACGCAGGAAGCTCACGGCGCTAAGGATCAGCAACACCAACAGCCCCACCACGATGGTGGCCAGCAGCGCCACCACCAGCGCACGCGCCCTGGCACTTGGCACGCGCTTGCCCAGCAGCGGCGCGGTGGACTGCACCAACTCGTACACCAGCAGCCCAGCGAACAACGCGGGCAACAGGTGCAGCAGCAACATCAACAACAGCGCCACGCCGGCCAGCACGTAGCTGACGATGCGGGTAGCGGGAGACAGGGGCGACTGCGCAGGTTCCATGCAAGTTCGTGCGACCGTGGGGACGGGCTGAGTCTGTCAGCAGGGCGTCGAGGCCGCCAGCCCCGCCATTCACTGCGCCGTCAGCCGGAAGCCCGACACCGGGCTGTCGTAAACTTGTCCGATTCTGTTGGCTTTGTTTCTCCGGGAATCCTGCATGTCGATCCGTTTGCCGGCCGCCGTGGCCGCCCTGCTCTTTATCGCCGGCTGCACCTCGCAGCCCGCCAAGACCCCGCTCGCCCCGGTGGCGCCCGCCACGGCCGTGGCAGCCGCTCCCGCCTCGGCGGCGGGCACGTCGGCCGATGACAACCTCAACGCGGTGGCCTGGAGCCAGACAGCGATCGAGCACGACCTGATCTACCTGCAGACCTACCGCGATGCCCAGGCCCGCCTGCTGGCCGCGCTGGCCGACCCCAACTGGGACGCCCTGCCCAAGGACGACCGCGTGGCGCCGGCCAAGGGGCTCAAGCCCGCCGTGGTGCTGGATATCGATGAAACCGTGCTCGACAACTCGCCCTACCAGGCCCGCCTGGTGAAGAGCGGCGGCGAGTACAACGAGGCCGACTGGGCCGCCTGGTGCAACGAGCAGCGCGCCCGCGCCCTGCCTGGCGTAGTCGAGTTCACCCAGTTCGCGGCCAAGCACGGCGTGGCGGTGATCTACATTTCCAACCGCGCCAAGGACCTGGATCAGGCGACCCTGGCCAACCTGCGCAAGGAAGGCCTGCCTGTTTCGGGTCCGGAGGCCTTCCTCGGCCTGGGCACGTTTGTCGAAGACTGCGAGCAGGTGGGCACCGAAAAGGGCTGCCGTCGCCAGCTGGTAAGCCACAAATATCGCGTATTGATGCAATTTGGCGACCAGATCGCCGATTTTGTCACCGTGCTGGCCAATAACGCCGAAGGCCGACAGAAGGCCGTCGCCCCCTACATGGGCTGGTTCGGTACCCGCTGGTTCGTCCTGCCCAACCCGACCTATGGCGCATGGGAACCGGCTTTGTTTAATAATGACTGGACGGCACCCCGCGACGAACGTCGCCGCCAGAAGGTCCAATCGCTGCGTTTCGATTGATCATCGATCAAAAAGAATCAACAACTTACGCAGCTTTACTTAAAGTGTTGCCTTAAGTTTAACGGGAAGGTAAGATCCTTCCCGCCAACACCTGCTGACCTTGAATATTCCGCAGGCAAGGCCATTTCCCTTCCGGCTCTGCCGGATTACCCCGTGAGGCCCAACGCCCGCGGGGTTTTCTTTTTGGGCGACCGCCCACTCCTCGGGGCCTTGTGGCCCCGCAGCGCCCCGCTTACCCTCCGCCGACCGCCCCGTACGCTGCCGTCCGATGGGCGCCACCTACAGAGACTCCATGCGTCGCTCATCCGTCCTCTACGCCGTTGGCGCCTTCGTCGCCCTGCTCGTGCTGGCATCGATCGCAGCCCTGGTCATGACCCGCCACACCAGTGCACCGCCGGTGGTAGTGGCTGGCGGCGAGACGCCCGAGGCTTCGGTGCAGCAGTCCGTGGCGCTGATCAAGGCGGGTGACTTCGCGGGCTTCTGGAAACATGCGCTGCCCCCTGCCGACTACGCCACACTGCGTGCCGACTGGGCACGTCCGCGTCCAGATGAACAGCCGATCACCCCGGAAGAGCGCGCCGACTTCATCAAGAACATGCAGCTGATGACCGAGCCCAATGCGGAGACCAAGCTCTACGCGCTGGCCCGACCCAAGCTGCAACAGCTGCAGGCGCAGTACCACGACCAGCTACCGGTGATGATCGGCATCGGCCAGGCCATTGCCAGCACGGGCGTATCGCAGAGCAAGGAGCTGACCACCCCGCAAAAGGCACAGGTCCTCGCGGTGATCAACGTGCTGGCGCCCTGGGCGCAGCAGGTGCCGTGGTTCGACCAGGACCGAGCCAAGCACGCCATCGCGATCGCCGTGGATACCGCTCGCAAGATCGACTTGAAGACGCCCGAGCAGTTGCGCTCGATGGATTTCGACACCGCCATGCAGAAGTACAGCGCGGGCTTCCTGGGCATCAAGCAGGCACTGGCGCTGTATGGCCTGTCGGTCGATGAAACGCTGGATTCGGTCAAGGTCACCGTGCTCGAGAACCGTAACGGTCACGCCCGCGTGCGCATCGACTACACCCTGCTCGGCAAGCTCTTGTCGCTGGAGTCCGAGCTGGTCGAGCAGGACAACCGCTGGTACAGCGCCGACGTGTTGCAGAACACACGCGAGGCGCACGAACGCTTGATGGTGCCGGCCACGACCGGGAGCGCAGCAGGGGCCCCCGCTGCTGCCGGCACCGCCGCCACGCTGGAGGTGCACCCCGCCGCTAGCGCCAGCGCGCACGCCCCCGCTACGGCATCCAAGCCCACGCATTAAGCGCCCAACCCGGTTCTAACAAGCTGACCGGTTACAATCTGCAGATGCTGAATATGTCGACCACGGACACTCCCGCCCGTAGCCGCGCGCCCTGGTGGTTCAACCTGGCCGGGCAACTACTCGAACCCTGGGTGCGCATTCGCCGCGACCCCGCCGAACCCGCTGCCTTGCTGCAGCCGGGCATTCCGGTGTGCTACGTGATCGAGCGCGATGGCTTTTCCGATGCGCTGATTCTCGAGCGCGCCTGTCGCGAAGCCGGCCTGCCCACGCCGATGCAGGCGCTGGGCGGCACGCGTCGCAAGCGCTCGGTGTTCGCCCTGGCCCGCCGCGACGGCTGGCTGTTCGGGCGCAACCGCAAGCGCTCGCCCACCGAGCCGCTGGGCCAGTTGGTGCGCTCACTGGAAGGCGACCCCGAGCGCGACATCCAGGTCGTGCCGGTATCGATCTATGTCGGCCGCGCGCCCACCCGCGAATCCGGCTGGTTTCGCGTGTTGTTCTCGGAAAACTGGGTGGTGGTGGGCCGCTTCCGCCGCATGCTGGCATTGCTGCTCAATGGCCGCGACACCGTGGTGCATTTCTCCCAGCCGGTGTCCTTGCGCACGGTGATGAGCGAAGCGGGCGAAGTTCGCCCCGAGCGCCTCACCCGCAAGATCGCCCGCGTGCTGCGCACGCACTTCCGCCGCATCCGCGCGGCAGTGATCGGCCCGGACCTGTCGCATCGCCGCACGGTGGTGGACGCGGTGCTCAACGCCGAACCGGTGCGCAACGCCATCGCCGCCACCGCGGCCAAGGAAAACATCACCCCGGCCAAGGCGTGGCGCAAGGCGCACGACATGGTCATGGAGGTCGCCGCCGACTATTCGCACCCGGTGGTGCGCTCGGCGTCGTTCCTGCTCTCCAACTTCTGGAACAAGCTGTACGACGGTATCGCCATGCATCACTTCGACAAGGCCCGCGCTGCCGCGCCCGGCCACGAAGTGGTGTACGTACCCTGCCATCGCAGCCATGCCGACTACCTGCTGATGTCCTATCAGCTGCACGTGTCCGGCGTGGTGGTGCCGCATATCGCGGCGGGCGTTAACCTCAACCTGCCGGTGATCGGCCCGATCCTGCGTCGTGGCGGTGCGTTCTTCCTGCGCCGCAGCTTCAAGGGCAACGCGCTGTATTCGGTGGTGTTCAACGAGTACGTGGCGCAGCTGATCGACCGCGGCGTGCCGATGGAGTACTTCATCGAGGGCGGCCGCTCGCGCACGGGTCGCCTGCTGGCGCCGCGCGCCGGCATGCTGGCGATGACCGTGCGCGCTTTCCTGCGCGCGCCGCGCCGCCCGGTACTGTTCCAGCCGGTGTACATCGGCTACGAAAAGCTGATGGAGGGCAAGAGCTACATCGGCGAACTCTCCGGCAAGCCCAAGGAGAAGGAATCGCTGCTGGGCCTGCTGCGCGGACTGAAGGTGCTGCGCCAGCGCTACGGCCACGTGGCGCTCAACTTCGGCGAGCCCATCGAATTGAACCCGATGCTCGACGCCGCCAGCCCCAACTGGCGCGCCGCCATCGACGACCCCGACGCCAAGCCCGAGTGGCTGGGCCGCGTGGTCGATACGCTGGCCGAGCGCATTCAGATCAACATCAACCGCGCCGCCGACGTTAACCCCATCAACCTGCTGGCGCTCGCCTTGCTGGCCACGCCCAAGCATGCGATGGCCGAGAACGACCTGCTGGCCCAGCTTGAGCTGATGAAGGCACTGCTGGAAGAGCTGCCTTACTCGGACCGCGTCACACTCACCTCCATGGACCCCCCGGGCATCATCGCCTACGGCGAGCAGATGGGCTGGATCCGTCGCGTGCGCCACCCGCTCGGCGACGTACTCGTGACCGAGGACGAGCAGGCCGTTCTGCTCAGCTACTTCCGCAACAACGTGCTGCACGTCACCGCCACGGCGGCGTGGGTGGCCTGCTGCTTCCTCAACAACCGCCGCATGTCGCGCGCCTCGGTGCTGCGCCTGGGCCGCATCATCTACCCGTTCATCCAGGGCGAGCTGTTCCTGCCGTGGGACGCCGATGGTTTCTGCGCACAATTGCAGGCCACCATCGACTTCTTCGTGCGTCGCGGCCTGCTGGAAAGCACCGGCGAAGGCCGCGTGCTGGAGCGTGGCCCAGGCCAGGACGACGCAGCGTTCCAGCTCAAAATCATCGCGCGCAGCCTGATCCAGGCATTCGAGCGCTACTACATCACCATCGCCGCCCTGGTGAAGAACGGCCCGCACACACTCACCGGCGCGGAGCTGGAAAACGCCTGCACGCTCACCGCGCAACGCCTGGCCTTGCTCAACGAGCTGTCGGCACCCGAGTTCTTCGACAAGGCGCTGTTCCGCGGCTTCATCCAGAAGCTGCGCGAGAGCCGCATCGTGTGGACCGACGAAGCCGGCAAGCTCGATTACGACAGCGCGCTGGAAGACATGGTGCGCGATGCACGCGTGATCCTGGCGCGCGAAGTGCGCCACTCCATCCTCAAGATCACCCCGGGTGGCGACGGCGAGAAAGAAACGACGCCCGCCGCAGAAGCCAAACCCGTACCGGCCGACGCCTCCAGCGAAGCCCTGCACGAGCGTCACGTGTCCGCTGAGCATCACGCCCATGCGCCCGTGGAGACGACTCCAGTGGCCGAGGACGCCACTGACGGCCACCGCAAGGAGTAGCGGCGCAAGCCACGGCGACATCGCCCGGAGGGGGTGACGAAAGTCACCCCCTCCTCGTTTGCGGCGCTCGCCTAAGATGGGGGCTTCACCCGGGGAGCTCGCCATGACCACACGCCTTGCCCTAGCCGCGGCCGTCGCCGCCGCGTTCGCCCTGCCCGCCGCCCTTGCGGCCGAGGCACCCGCCGCCAACCACGACGTGACCGTGCTGCACTGCGCACGCATGGTCGACCCCGCCGCCGGCAAGTTGCTGGGTGAAACCACCGTGGTGGTGGAAGGCAACCGCGTGAAGGAGATCAAGAACGGCCGCGCCGACGACGCCCCGTATCGCGATGCCGCCAGCGGCACCGGCGCCCACTTCACCAGCGTGAACCTCGCCGATGCCACCTGCATGCCGGGCCTGATCGATTCGCACACCCACCTCTCGTTCGAAACCAGCCCCACCAGCTATTCCGACCAGTTCCGCTGGAACGTGGCCGACTACGCGGTGCGCTCCACCGTGTATGCGCGTCGCACGCTATTGGCCGGCTTTACCGCCGTGCGCAACGTGGGCGACGGCAACAACGAATCCATCGCCCTGCGTAACGCGATCAACGCCGGCATCGTGCCGGGCCCGCGCATGTTCACCGCCGGCAAGCCCATCGGCACGACAGGCGGCCACGCCGACCCCACCGATGGCTATCGCGACGACCTTGCCGGCGACCCGAATGCGAAGGACGGCGTGATCAACAGCCCCGAAGACGCCTATAAAGCCGTGCGCCAGCACTACAAGGACGGCGTGGACGTCATCAAGATCATGCCCTCCGGCGGCGTGCTGGACGAAAGCAGCAGCGCTGACAACGCGCAGATGACCATCGAGGAGATCAAGGCCGTCGTCACCGCCGCGCACGACTACGGCTTCACCGTGGCCGCCCACGCGCACGGCGCCGAAGCGATCCGTCGCGCCGTGCTGGCCGGCGTGGATTCCATCGAGCACGGCACCTTCATGAACGACGAGGACATGAAGCTGATGAAGGAGCACGGCACCTGGTACGTGCCCACCATCATCGCCGGCAAGTACGTGCAGGAAATGGCCGCCAAACCGGGCTACTACCCGCCACAGGTCGCCGCCAAGGCCTTGCAGGTGGGCCCGATCATCCAGGCGACGGCAGGCAAGGCATACAAGGCGGGCGTCAAAATCGCCTTTGGCACCGATGCGGCGGTGTACCCGCACGGCCAGAACGCCAAGGAATTCGAATACATGGTGCAGGCCGGCATGCCGGCGATGTACGTGCTGCAGGCCGCCACGACGCATGCGGCCGAACTGCTGCACAAGCAGAACGAGCTGGGTCAGGTAGCGGCAGGGCGCTATGCGGATGTGATCGCGGTGCCGGGCAATCCGCTGGATGACATCACGCTCATGCAGAAGGTGAGTTTTGTGATGAAGAATGGGGTGATCTACAAGGAAGATGGGAAGCCGGTGATGTGAGGCTGGCGTGCGCTCCACCTGTCGGGTGCGCAGTGTCGCCAGCAGGCGAGCCCGGTTGCGGTGGCGCTACAACCAAGGGCCGAGTCACTGGGTCCCAGCCTTCGCTGGGACGACGTTCTAGCCGCGTGTGAGGCACCTTTTCTTTGGTTACGTTCTCCTGGGCAAGCAAGAGAAAGTGACCCTGCCTCCGGCAGGAGGGCAGAAGCACGTGACAGGCGAGCCAAATCGCCACATCGCCTCAATCAAGCACGAGCACTAAGGTGTCGCTGGCGTCACCAGGCCAACGCGAGCAACGAGCGCCCCAACACCACAAACAAGAAGCCCGCCCCCCGATCCGCTACCATTACCCCATGAGCGAGCAGCCCCAAACCACCCACTTCGGTTTCCGCGACGTCCCCGTCAGCGACAAGCAAAAGCTTGTCGGACAGGTATTTACCTCTGTCGCGCGTAACTACGACCTCATGAACGACCTGATGTCCATGGGCATTCATCGCCTGTGGAAGCGCCATTTCGTGGCCATCAGCGGCGTGCGCGCCGGCGACCGCGTGCTTGACCTGGCCGGTGGCACCGGCGATATCGCCGCGCTGCTCAAGCCGGTCGTGGGTGCCTCCGGCGAAATCGTCGTCGGCGACATCAATGCCGCCATGCTGGGCGTGGGTCGTGACCGCCTAACCGATCGCGGCCTGGTGTCGGGCCTGCGCTGGGCGCAGCTCAATGCCGAATGCCTGCCGTTTCCGGACAACAGCTTTGACGCGGTGACCATGGCCTTTGGCCTGCGCAACGTCACCGACAAGGACAAGGCGCTGGCCGATATCTGCCGCGTGCTCAAGCCCGGTGGCCGCGCCCTGGTGCTGGAGTTCTCGCGCGTGCAGAACGAAACCTTCAGCAAGCTCTACGACTTCCACTCGTTCAAGATCCTGCCCAAGCTGGGCCAGCTGTTCGCCGGCGACGCCGACAGCTACCAGTACCTGGCCGAGTCCATCCGCAAGCATCCGGATCAGGAAACGCTCAAGGGCATGATGGAGCGCGCCGGCTTCGGTCGCGTGGACGTGCGCAATCTCTCCAACGGCATCGTGGCGATCCATCGCGGCTACAAGTTCTGATGGTCGCCGCCTGGCGCCCTTGCTAACCTGCAGGGCGCCCCGGCTTCACGGGGCACGATTCGTTTCGCGCCAGGGGGGCCACCATGAGCAAGCATGCTTTTCAACTGGAACGTTTGACGTTCTTCTCCGATGCGGTGTTCGCCATCGCCATCACCTTGCTGATCATCGAAGTGCACGTGCCGCATATCGGCGGCGGCGACGATGGCGCCTTCCTCGCGGCACTGCACGAGCTGCAGCCGAGTTTCATGGGTTTTGTGCTGAGCTTTCTGGTGGTTGGCGCGCTATGGGTGGCGCATCACCGGGTGTTCGGCATGCTGGCGGACTACAGCACGGCCATCATGTGGCCCAACATGCTGCTGTTGATGGCCGTGGCCTTCATGCCATTTGCCACCGCGTTCATGAGTTCCGCGCCCGCCGCACGCGTGCCGGAGATGTTCTATTCGGCCACCTTGCTGATTGCCGGCCTGCTGCAACGCCTGCTGTTTGCCCGTGCACTGCAGGCGCCCTACCTGCGTAGCGATATCGCGCCGGAACTAGTGTCGGCCACGCGCTGGCGCTCCTGGGGCTTGCCCACGGCGGCGGCGCTATCCTTGATGGCGGCTTGGTTCGCACCGGGATGGAACAACCTGTTGCTGCTCAGCATTCCCCTGCTGGTGCGCCTGTTCGCCGCACTGGGGCATCGCCAGGCCCTGCGTCTGCGCGCCACGCCCGCCACGGCCTGAGGGCACCGCATTGCGCTATCGCCCACTCGCCCTGTTCGGTGCCGCGCTGGGCACGCTTGGCCTGGCCTTGCAGCTGTGGTTCTCGATCCGCCTGACGCTGGACAAGGGCGGCACGATGCTGGGCGGCGTGTGGTTGTACCTGGGCTTCTACACCATCCTCACCAATGTGCTGGTGACCAAGGTGTTGTCTTCGGCGGCCATCGGCCCGCGCAATGCGATGCTGCGGTTCTATCTGCGCCCGGGCGTGCAGACGGCCGTCGCGATGAGCATCACCATCGTCAGCCTGGTCTACAACATCATGCTGCGCCCGCTGTGGCACCCTTCGGGCCTGCTGCTGGTGGCCGACGTGATCGTGCATGACCTGATGCCACCGCTGTACCTGCTGTACTGGTGGCTCGCCGTGCCCAAAGACGGCCTGCGCTGGGCACAGGTATTCGCCTGGCAGAGTTATCCGGCGGCGTACTTTCTCTACGTGCTGCTGCGCGGCGCGGTGGACGGCTGGTACCCCTACCCGTTCCTCGATGTGAGCGCGCTGGGCTATGTCCAGGTGCTGCTGGATGCCATCGGCGTGCTGGTGGCCTTCGTGATCGTGGGCCTGCTACTCGTTGCGCTGGGCCGCTGGCAGGCGCGGCGGCAACTCGCAACGCCGCGCCCGGTCTGAGCGACCTTATCCAACGTCACGCCAGTCGAAGATCCTCGCGCAGGTCTCCACCTTCGCGCAGATGGCGCTCATGCGCCTCGTCACGCCAGGGCTCGGCCAGCGCATCGCGGTACCACTGCTGCATGGATGGCAAGGCGAGCAGGCGCTCGGCATACGCGGCCGCGGCGCCCGGCAGCTCCAGGCCATAGGTCTGTACGCGGAAGGCGACTGGCGCGAAGAACGCGTCCACCGCCGTGAACGTCGAACCGGCCAGGAACGGACCGCCAAAGCGCGCCAACCCTTCGTTCCATAGCTCGGCCACACGGTCGATGTCGCGCCGCAGATCCGGCCCGATCGCGTGCAGCTGGATGCGTACGCCGCAACTCATGGCGCACTCATCGCGAAGGGTGCCAAAGCCCGAGTGCATCTCCGCTGCCGCGCAGCGTGCCCAGGCGCGCGCCGTCCGATCGGACGGCCAGACCTTGGGGTAGGTTTCGGCCAGATATTCGGCAATGGCCAGCGAATCCCACACGGCGGCGTGTCCATCGCGCAGGCAGGGCACACGGCCGTTGGGCGAAAAGCGGCGAAACGCCTCCCAGTTGGAACCTTCGGCAAACACCACCTGGTGCTCTTCGAAGGGAATGCCCAGCTCCTGCATCAACACCCAGGGGCGCAACGACCACGACGAATAGTTCTTGTTGGCGATGTACAGCGTCAGCATGGATCACCCTCTGGAGGAGTCGTATCAGGTATCGAGTATCAGCAATGTGCCATGACTGCCCGGCTCGACGCTGTGCGCCACGCCCGCTGGCACCACGCACAGTTCGCCGGCGCGCACGCACATGATGCTTTCATTCATGCGCAACATCATCTCGCCATCGAGCACCAGCAAGCCTTCGTCGTAAGCATGGCTTTCTTCGGGATAGGCCGCGCCATCCATGCGCACCAGCTTGAGCTGGGCGCCGCCAATGCGGGCAAGCACACGGGAGCGCCAGGCTTCGGGTAAGTCACGGGCGGTATCGAGCAAGGCGATGGGCAGCATGCATCAACCTTGTTTGGCGGTGGCGACGACCGGCGCACTGGATACCGGCGGGCGACGCCGCGCGTTCGCCAGCACCACGCCACCGATGGTGATGACGCCACCCATCAAGGTGAGCAAGGTGGGGCGTTCGCCCAGCCACAACCAGCCGATCAGCACCGCGATCGGCGGCGAGAAGTAGATGAAGCTGCTCACCTGCGAGGCGGAAGCGCGATGCAGCGCGGCGTTCCAGGCGATATAGCCGATGAAGGACGGCGCGATACCCAGCCACACCAGCGCCATGACGTGGGAGGTCGGCGCGGCCATCAGCGCCGCCGGCAGGCCGAGGCCGAACGGCAAGGTGCCCAAGGTACCGACGAAGAAGGTAAAGGCGGTGACGCCCAGCACGTTGTTGCGCGCGAAGAACGGCTTCTGACCCACGAAGAACACCGCCGAGGCCAGCACGCTCACCAGCACCAGCGCCGCCATCGGTTCCACTTTCACCTGCTTGCCGCTGGTGAGCACCACCACCACCACGCCCGCCAGCGCGATGGCCAGGCCCATGATGGTGCGTGCGGACAGCCGCTCGCGCAGCCACACCGCCGACAATGCCGCCGTGGTGGCCGGCACCAGCGAAATGAGGATGGCCGCGGTGCCGCTGGCGACCTTGGTCTCGGCCAGGTTGAGGCACAGGTGATAGACGCTCAGACCCACCACACCCAGCGCCGCCAATGCCGGCCAATCCCGTCGCGCCGGCAAGGACACGCGCTTCACCGCCAGCAGCACGGCGAAGCACAGCGAACCGATGCCCAGGCGCGCCAGCGCCACTTCGCCCGGCGTGAACGAGGCCAGTGCATAGGCAATGGCGGCATAGGCCGAGGACCAGGTCAGCAGGGCGACGCCGATATAACTCAGGGCCCGCCCGTCGAGGCGTTCCGGGGTGTGCATGCGTGCGATATCCGGTGGGGAAGGAGCGCATCGTAAGCCGAGCGACGATGCGCTTGAATGATGGATCGGCGTAGGATGAGCATGTTTCGCCAACGAACGAAATGTGCAATGAGCGCTGTCACCTTTGAATCGAAACCCACCTGGGACGCCACCGACTGGCAGTTGATCGAGGCCCTGCAACAGGACGCCCGCCTGGGCTATGCCGAGTTGGGCCGCAAGGTGCGCCTGTCCGCCCCGGCCGTGGCCGAGCGCGTGAAGCGACTGGAAGAGGCCGGCGTGATCGCCGGCTACCGCGCGGTGATCAACCCGCGCAGGTTGGGCTACGAGATCGACGCCATGATTCGCCTGCGCTGCGATGGCGGCATCTGCGCGCGCGTGGGCTCGCTGGTGACGGACATTCCCGAGGTGATCGATTGCCGCCGCCTGGCCGGTGAGGATTCGGCCCTGCTGCGCGTGGTGGCCATGTCCATTGCGCATCTGGAAAGCGTGCTCGACCGCCTGCTCAAGCTGCACGCCAGCATCAGCACCACCACGCTGATCGTGCTGCAGACCCCGCACGAGAACCGCCCGATCACGCGCGCGATGTGGAACACGGGCCGCGCCGTGCTGCTGGACTGAGCCGGGCACCCCTGACTTCTGTCACGGTCGCCCGGCGACCCCGGTACGCATACTCGGGTAGGTTACTTCTTACCTATGTGGGGATCGTTGCATGCGTCGTCTGTGGGTCCTGCTGTTGGGCAGCGGTCTTGCCCTCTCGCCCTCTTCCATCCTGCTGGCCAAGGACGCGCCTGCCGACAAACCCGCCGCCAGCAAGGACCAGGAGGTCCAGGCCCCCAGCACCGAAACCGCGGTGCGCACCAAGCACAGCGTGAGCATTGGCGGCCGTTCGGTCGCCTATACGGCCACGGCCGGCACGTTGGTGATCCGCGACGACAAGGGCCAGCCGCAGGCCAGCGTGTTCTACGTGGCCTATACGGTGGACAGCGGCAAGGCGGAGAAGCGTCCGGTGACGTTTCTCTACAACGGCGGCCCGGGCTCCTCCAGCATGTGGCTGCACATGGGCTCGTTCGGCCCCGAGCGCATCGTTACCGATAGCCCCGCATCCACCGGTCCGGCGCCGTACAAGATGGTGGCCAACAACGACAGCTTGCTCGACAAGACCGATCTGGTTTTCATCGACGCGGTGGGCGCGGGCTATTCGCGTCCGCTGGGCAAGGCCGAAGGCAAGGATTTCTGGGGCGTGGACCAGGACATCTCTGCCTTCAGCCGCGCCATCCAGCGCTACGTGAGCCTCAACCATCGTTGGAACTCGCCCAAGTTCCTGTTCGGCGAAAGCTACGGCACCACCCGCTCGGCGGCACTGGTGGACGCCCTGCAGGACAAGGGCATGGCGTTCAACGGCGTGGTGTTGATGTCCTCCATCCTCAACTACGGCGTGCGCCTGCCCGGCTACGACGAGATGTATGTCGGTTACGTGCCCAGTTACGCCGCAGCCGCCTGGTATCACCACAAGCTCGCCAACGCACCCGCCGACCTCAAGACCTACCTGGATGAAGTACGCGCCTTCGCGCGCGGTCCGTATGCCACGGCGCTGGCCAAGGGCCAGAACGTGCCCGATGCCGAAGCGGATGCCGTGGCGCGCCAACTGGCGGCCTATACCGGCCTGAGCGCCGACTACATCAAGCACGCCAACCTGCGCGTGGAACCCTCGCGCTTCCGCAAAGAGCTTCTGCGCGACGAACGCCGCACCATCGGTCGCTTCGATGCGCGCTTCCAAGGCGTGGATGAAGACGCCGCCGGCGAAACACCCGACTACGATGCCTCCGACGCGGGCATCAGCGGTGCGTTCATCACCGCCTTCCACGACTACATCACCAGCCAGCTCAACTACCACAGCGACCTGGACTATCGCCCCACCTACGACGAGATCGGCAAGAACTGGGAGTGGAAACACCAGGCCGCCGGTGCGCGACGCCCGCTGCCCACCGCCTATGTAGCGGGTGACCTGGCGCATGCCATGCGCACCAACCCCAACCTGAAAGTGCTCTCGGTGAATGGCTACTACGACTTCGCCACGCCGTTCTTCATCACCGAATACGATCTGGCGCACATGAATCTCGATGCGTCGCTGCAGGGCAACGTGCGCTTCCTGTACTACCCGTCGGGCCACATGATCTACCTCAACACCGATGCGCTGAAGCAGTTGAAGGCCGACCTGGCGCGCTACTACGACGACACCACCCATTCCTGATCCCTCCGGAGATCGACTGATGCGCACGCCCTCATTCGCCTCGCTCGCGCTCGCCACGCTGCTCGTGCTGGGCCAACTGCCCGCCCATGCCGCCGACACGCCGCCCAAGGACGCCCCCAAGTCGTCCACCGAGGCTGGCGACAAAGACAAGGACAAGGCCGGCGACGAGCAGCCCATTCCGCCCGAACGCAACGTGGTGACCAAGCACAGCGTGCGCATCGGCGGCCGCACCGTGAACTACACCGCCACCACCGGCACGCTGTTGATCCGCGACGACAAGGGCAAGCCCACGGTGAGCTTCTTCTATGTCGCCTACACCGCCGACGGCGGCAAGAGCGGCAAGCGCCCGGTCACTTTCTTCTACAACGGCGGCCCGGGTTCGTCCTCGATGTGGCTGCACATGGGCTCCTACGGCCCGGTGCGCGTGGCCAACGATGGCGACCAGCCGATTCCGCCGGCGCCTTACCGCTACGTGCCCAACGAATACAGCCTGCTCGACAAGAGCGACCTGGTGTTCATCGACGCACCGGGCACCGGCTACTCGCAGCTGGTGGGCAAGACCGAAGGCAAGGACGTGTGGGGCGTGGACCAGGATGCCGATGCGTTCACCCGCTTCGTCATGCGCTACGTGAGTAATAACCATCGCTGGAACTCGCCCAAGTTCCTGTTCGGCGAAAGCTACGGCACCACCCGCTCGGCCGTGCTGGTGAAATCGCTGCAGGACAAGGGCATGGAGTTCAACGGCGTGGTGCTGATGTCCTCCATCCTGGATTTCGCCGTGGCGGCGCCGGGTATCGACCACGGCTACATCGTCAACCTGCCGACCGAGGCGGCGATTGCCTGGTACCACAACAAGGTGCCCAACAAGCCGGCCGACATCGGCGCATTTCTCGCCGAGGTGCGCCGCTTCGCCTCGAGCGACTACACACAGGCGCTGGCCAAGGGCGACGCCATCGAGCCGGCCGAGGCCGACCGCATCGCCAACCAGATGAGCCGCTACCTCGGCCTGAGCCCGCAGTACATCAAGGAGGCCAACTTGCGCGTGGGCTCGAGCCGCTTCCGCAAGGAACTGCTGCGCGACCAGCGCCTCACCGTAGGACGTCTAGACGGCCGTTTCCAGGGCATCGACCCCGATGCCGCCGGCGAAACGCCCGATGGCGACACCGCCAGCGACGCCATCACCGGCGCCTACGTGGCCAGCTTCAACCAATACGCGGCCACCGAGCTCAAGTTCACCGAGGAACGCCCGTACCTGCCCAACAACTACGCCGCCATCGGCAAGAACTGGGACTGGAAGCGCAAGAGCAGCGGCGGCTGGCTGCAGGCCACTTACGTGGGCGACGACCTGGGCGAGGCCATGCGTCGCAACCCGCACCTGAAAGTATTTTCGGCCAATGGCTATTACGATCTGGCTACCCCGTTCTACGCGACCGAGTTCGACCTGACCCATCTGGGCCTGGAACCCGCCCAGCGCAAGAACATCACCTACGGGTTTTACCCGTCGGGTCACATGATCTACATCGATCAGCGTTCGCTGGAGCAATCCAAGGCGGACCTGGCCCGCTTCTACGACGATGCCGCACCGTGAGCCATACGCAGAACCCCACTCCCCCTGACGAACATCACGACGACCTTCCGCTCGATCCCTCGCGCCGCCGCCTGCTCGGCGGCCTCGCCGTCACCGGCGCCGCGCTTGCTGTAGGCGTCGGTGGCGAGGCGCTGGCCGATCGCGTGGCGCCCGCCAAGGGCGCCGCCACACCGCTGGACGAGGCCCTGCGCCAGCACATCCAGCAGGTAGTGGTGATCTATGCGGAAAACCGCAGCTTCAACAACCTGTTCGCCGATTTCCCCGGCGTGGCCCAGCCGCTTGGCGCGCTCAAGCCCGAGCAGTACCTGCAGCGCGATCGCGATGGCAGCGTGCTCAAGACCCTGCCACCGATCTGGCACGGCCTGGCGCCACACAAGCAGGTGGTGAACCACACCACCTACCAGGTGCTGCAAGACGACATCACCGGCCTGCCCAACGCGCCGTGGGCGCTGCGCACCGGCAGCGGCGAGCCCTTGCCGCAGGGCGTGGTAACGCGCGACCTGGTGCACGCGTTCTACGACAACCAGCGCCAGATCAACGGCGGCAAGAACGATGGCTTCGTTGCCTGGGGCGATACCGGCGCCATGGTGATGGGTCACTACGGCGACAGCGCCGCCCACCTGCGCCTGTGGCAGCTCGCGCGCCAGTTCACGCTGTGCGACAACTTCTTCATGGGTGCGTTTGGCGGGTCGTTCCTCAACCACCAGTATCTGGTGGCCGCGCAGCCGCCGTTTTATCCCAAGGCGGACGAGAGCCCGGCGCGCTTCAACATCGCCGTGACCGAGAGCGGCTCGCCCACCGATACGCGCTTGAAGCTGGCGGAAGATTCCCCGCGCAGCGCCATGGACGGCCGGCCCAAATACGCCTCGCGCAGCACGCTCACGCCGGACTTCTGGGCGGTGAACACCATGATGCCGCCGTACGCGCCCAGCGCTACCGAATCGGGCAGCAACCCGTTGCTCGCCGATTCGGACAGCCCTAACACGCTGGTACCGCAAACGCACCTGACCATCGGCGACGTGCTTTCCGCCGCCAACGTGGACTGGGCCTGGTATGCGGGCGGCTGGCAATTGGCGCTGGACGGCAAGGGCGATGGCGACGAGAAGAATTTCCCGCAACGCCCGAATTTCCAGCTGCACCACCAGCCGCTCAACTACTTCAAGCGCTTCGCACCGGGCACCGAGGCTCGCGCCACGCACTTGCGCGACGGCGGCGTGGGCGACACCGCGCAAACCAACCGCTTCCTTGCCGATATCGAAGCCGGCCGCTTGCCCACGGTGAGTTTCTACAAGCCGCAGGGCGACCTGAATATGCACGCCGGCTACTCCGATGTGGATGCGGGCGACCGTCACATCATGCGCGTGGTGGATGCCTTGCAGCGCTCGCCGGCGTGGAAGCATCTGCTGCTGGTGATCACCTTCGACGAGAACGGCGGCTGGTGGGATCACGTGGCGCCCCCCAAGGGCGACCGCTGGGGCCCGGGCTCGCGCATTCCCGCGCTGGTCGTCTCGCCCTTTGCCAAGAAGGGCCATGTGGATCACACCATCTACGACACCGGCTCCATCGCGCGTTTCCTCACGCGTCGCTTTGGCCTGGAACAGCTGCCGGGCCTGCGTATGCGCGAAGAAGCGATGACCGCAGCCGGCGGGCCCGCACCAGGCGACCTTACCAACGCGCTCACCTTCAGCGCCTGAAGCCTTCGGCGTGCTGGCGGCTCCTGCCCGCCAGCGCGCACGGACTGCTAACGAAGCCGATGCGATACTCCGCGCGTCCACGACAGGAGTCCTCCATGCAACGCACCCGTTTTCTCGCCGCCGCTTTCGCCCTGGCCGGCATCGCCGGCGCCGCCCATGCCCAGATCGGCCTGGGCAGCATGGCCAACACCACGGCCAACGTCGTGAAGAATTTCGATATTGCCGACAAAAACCACGACGGCCTGCTCACCAAGGAAGAAGCCGAGAAGGGCCCGGTGCCGTTCATCCGCGCGCACTTCGACGAGATCGACAAGAACCACCGCGGCGCCGTGTCCAAGCAGGACGTGCTGGACTACGTGCGCTCGCTGCACAAGGCCGCACCAGCCGCCGCCAGCTCCAGCCACTGAGCCCTGCGAGCCGGCGCCAGGAGCCTTCCGGCGCCGGCCAAGCGTGACCACCGGTACCCGTGCCGGCGCGCCGCCGATGGCATACTCGGCGTTCCTGCTGATGGAGTTTCCCCCGATGCGTCCGTTCCACGCCCTTGCCTTCGGCGCACTCGTGCTGCCGTTGAGCGCCTTTGCCGCCGATCCGCATTCCTACGCCCAGCCCGACCAGGTGAAAGTGACCCACCTGGACCTGGACCTGACGATCGACTTTCCGCACAAGCAGCTCGATGGCCAGGCCACACTCAAGCTGGACTGGACCAACCCCAAGGCGCAGTCGCTGGTGCTGGACACGCGCGACCTGAAAATCGCCCGCGTGGAAGCCATCGACGACGCCGGCAAGGCCAGCGCACTCAAGTACGCACTGGCACCGCGCGACAAGGAACTGGGCAGCAAGCTCACCATCGCCACGCCGCAGCACCCGGCGCAGGTACGCATCGTCTACTCGACCGTGCCCACCGCCTCGGGCCTGCAGTGGCTCACGCCGGAGCAGACGGCGGACAAGAAGCTGCCTTTCATGTTCTCACAGTCCGAATCCATCCATGCGCGCTCCTGGGTGCCGCTCCAGGATTCGCCGGCCATCCGCTTCACCTATAGCGCCCACGTGAGCGCACCCAAGGATGTGCGCGTGGTGATGAGCGCGCTCAACGACGCCAAGCATCCGCTGGACGGCAGCTTCAACTTCCAGCAGCCGCACCCGATCCCGTCCTACCTGCTGGCCATCGCCGCGGGCGACATCGCCGCCAAGGAAACCGGCCCGCGTTCGGCCGTGTACGCCGAGCCCAGCGTGGCAGGCAAGGCGGCCAAGGAATTTGAAGACACCGAAAAGCTGATCGTCGCCACCGAGAAGCTCTACGGTCCCTATGCCTGGGGTCGCTACGACCTCCTGGTGCTGCCGCCCTCGTTCCCGTTCGGCGGCATGGAAAACCCCAACATGACCTTCGCCACGCCGACCCTGCTGGTGGGCGACAAGAGCCTGGTCTCGGTGATCTCGCACGAGCTGGCACATTCGTGGTCCGGCAACCTGGTGACCAGCGCCGCCTGGCGTGACATCTGGCTCAACGAGGGCTTCACCACCTACGTGCAGGGCCGCATCACCGAGGCCGTGTACGGCAAGGCGCTGGCCGACGAGGAGGCACTGATCTCCGCCCGCTCGCTGCAGAAGGACATCGCCGAGATGCCGGCCAACGCGCAGAAGCTCGCACCGGAGCCGCGCGGCATCGGTGCCGACGACGCACTGTCGGATGTGGCCTATGACAAGGGCTCGTGGTTCCTGCGCACGCTGGAGCAGCGCTTTGGCCGCGACACCTTCGACGCCTACCTGAAAGGCTACTTTGCGCACTTCGCCTTCCAGAGCATCACCACCGAGCAGATGCTCGACTACCTGAAGGCCAACCTGTTCGACAAGAACCCCGGCAAGATGAGCTGGGACGAAGTGAAGGAGTGGGTGTACCAGCCTGGCATCCCCAAGAATGCGCCGCTGCCCGATTCGCCGCGCTTCAACGCCATCGACAAGGAGCGTGCCGCCCTGCTCGCCGGTTCGCTCACCGCCGACAAGCTCGATGCCAAGAGCTGGAACACGCAGGAATGGATGTACTTCCTGGATGGCCTGCCGGACGTGACGCCGCTGGAGAAGATCAAGCAGATCGACGCTGCCTGGCACCTCACCGGCACGCCCAACGCCGAGATCGGCATGCGCTGGTACAGCCACGCCATCGCCGCCGGCGACAAGGACGTATGGAACGCCGCCGCCGAGCACATGACGCGCATCGGCCGCCTGTACCTGACCATGCCGCTGTACAAATCCTTCGCCAAAACGCCTGACGGCCTGGCTTTCGCCAAGCAGGTGTATGCCAAGGCCAAGACCGGCTATCACCCGATGACGCAGGAAGCGGTGGAGGCGGTGTTCGCCAAGGCCGCCAAGAACAGCAAGTAAAAAGCACGGGCCCCGCCTTGCAAAAGGCGGGGCCCGCCGCCATCGATGACGCGCCCCAAAGCCAACCGAGCCACCCATGAAATCCAAGACCCAAGCGCCCCAGACCAGCACCGCCACGCGCCCGCTGTGGCAGCGGCTCGCCCTGCGCCGCCTGAAGTTCCTCGGCTTCGTGGCCGTGTTGCTCGCCGTATTGCTCGGCGGCTCCTACCTGTTTGCGCCGCAATGGCTGCTCAGCGCGGACATCAAGCGCCAGGCCGTGGCCGCGCACCTGGAAACCCATTCGGTACAGGTCGGCGACACGCGCTGGGTCTACTTCGAAGGCGGTGAAGGCCCCACCCTGGTGCTGCTGCACGGCTTCGCCGCCAGCAAAGAGGTGTGGCTCAAGCAGGCCGAACTGCTCACCCCGCACTTTCACGTGATTGCGCCGGATCTGCCCGGCTGGGGCGAATCCAGCCGCGTGGATGGCGCCAGCTACAACATCGACGCACAGGCCTCGCGCCTGGCCGCGTTCGTTGAAGCACTGCGCCTGCCGCGCTTCGTGCTCATTGGCCACTCGATGGGTGGCGCCATCGCCGGCGTCTACGCTGCCGAGCACCCTGAGCACGTGGCCGAACTGGCCCTGCTCGATTCGTTCGGCCTCAAGGCCAACGACAACGACTTCTCGCGCGAAGCCATGACCGGCAAGAACCCGTTCGTGTTCGACAACCGCGAACAGTTCGCCAAGGCCACCCTGCTTGCCTTCGCCAAGATGCCCACCATTCCCGGCCGCTTCCAGGATGTGCTGATCAAGCGGAACCAGGAAAATCGCGCCTTCATCGACCACACCTTCAACGAACTGCGTGACCCGTCGCAGTACCTGTCGGTGCAGAACCGCCTGGACAAACTCACCATGCCGGTACTTGGTATGTGGTGCCACGACGACAAGATCACCGACATCTCCGCGCTCGACAGCCTGCGCAACGGCCTGAAGAACGCCAGCGCCATCAGCACGAGCACGCTCAACGGCTGCAACCACATGCCGATCCTGGAGAAGCCGGAAGAAACCGCGCGTATCCTGACCTCGTTCTCGCTGTCGCACTGAGGCAGCCACACAAAGCAGGCTACGCGTCATCCACAGGGAAGGAGGGTGAAGTCCGCATGGCACACGAATTCAAGATCGGTGGCGTTTCACTCACCGTCGATGATCCACAGGGCCAGCTCGCACGCGCCGCAACCACGCAGCAACGCGCCGAACACGATGAGGCCGAGGCGCTGGAAGCCAGCGTGCGTACGGTGAAGAACCGGCCAACCGCTCAGGTCATCCAGACGGTCGATCCGATGGGCAGCATTTACGCGCGCGGCGAACTGGTCGACAAGATGGTCAACGGCAAGCAAGGCCTGGCGTCGGTGGCGCTGATGTGGATGCTGTTTGGCCCGCCGCTGATCACGTTTGCCGCCAAGATAGCCCTCTCCCTCGCTGGCAACGCGACCCGTCTGCACGGTGATGTGCCGACAGCGCTCACCGCGATGGGCGTGATGGCGGAACTTTTCATCATCGCCGGCTTGGGCCTGATGATCCGTCGCACGATACGTGTACTTCGCCAGCGGCGACGGGCGAACTCGGCGCAGACGGATTAATCCATCCGCGCCCGGCACTGCCATTGGATACCTGAGTTCAAAGCACGCCCGGGATCAGCGCCTTCACGCGCTGCATATAGCCCTCGTACACCGGGCCAAAGCTCTCGCGCATCCAGCGCTCTTCCAGGCGCAGCTTGAACCAGAACGAGGCGAACACGATCACCACGCTGAGCAGCCCTCGCCATTCGCCAATGGCCAGCGCGGTGCCGAAGAAGGCGAGCAGCAAACCGCTATAGATGGGATGGCGCACGCAGGCGTAGGGTCCGCGCTGGATCAGTTCGTGATCCTGCTTCACCTGTACCACCGAGCTCCAGTTGCGGCCGAGCACGTAACGCGCCCAGCAGGCAAAGGCGACACCAAGCGCGGTGAGTGCGGTGCCCGCGAGGGCGATGAGGAGGCTTGGCGGAAGCAGATGCTGGCCCAGCCAACTGCCGGCGTACCACTCGTCCGGTCCGGCCAGCAGCAACACGGCGACGGCCAGCGGCAGCCAGTATTTGAGCAAGCGCGGCAACGCCGGCTCACTGCGTCGCGCGCTTTTGACCCGCCGCCAGCCCCACAACCAGTACAACCCGAAGCACAGCCACAACACACGAATGATCTGGCCGATCGGCAGTTCCATGGCGCCCCCTCGCAAATGGTTGCGCCGAGCTTCGGGCAGGCGTGGGCCGCGCACAAGTGACACCCATCACCCGGCCCACGCCTGCTGACGTTTAGTTGGCGAAATCCATGTTCACCGGCGCGCGAGGCATGGCCATCACGTTGGTGGTGGTGGGCACGTCCTTGCCGACCACTTCAAGCTTGAGGCCATCGGCCCATACCTCGCCATGGCCATCCAGAATCACACCGAAGGCCAGCGCACGGGCGTTGTCGGGCACATCCAGCACCACCGCATAGTTGCGTCGCTCGGTGTCACCACGCACGGGCCGCGGTTCCATGTTGTCCATGCTGATGGGTTTGCGATCCGCGTCGTCAATGCGCAGCCAGAGCATGCTCTTGCCGGCGTTGTGCGTGCGCAGGTTGCCCGAGAGGCGCACGCGCTTGCCGCGATAGTCGGCCGCATCGATACCCTGGCTCAGCGTGCAGAAGCCGGCGCTGTCGTTCTTGGCGCGGATATGCACCACGCGTCCACCGGAGGCGCCATCAGAGGCTTCGGTGTTCACCTCGAAATCCTTGGCCGCCGGACCGGCGAAGTACCAGCCGCGCGGCGTTTCGGCATGCACCGCGCCCGCGAGCAGGGCGCACAGCAAGGCAGCGATCGACAACGATGTCCTCATGGGGTTTCCTCGGGTTGGTTGGGGAGCCGGCTAGCTACTTCGTCATGCAGCAGGTACTGCGCAATGTCCGAGCCAGGTGGTGCGGCCGGCACTTGCTGAAGTTCGTGGCGTAGCTGCAGCGCCTCCGCACTGGGCAGTGGCAGCGTGATGGCCGAGCCGAGCATCGGCGTGATCGGGTGCCATGCGGCCCACAGCACCAGCGACGCCGCCAGGGCCATCGGCCAGGCGAGATATCGCCGCCGACGTGGCGCATGCGCGGCGCGTTCGGCCGCTTGAAGAATGTGTGCATCCATCGCGATCGTGGTGGTTTCGCGTGCGGCCACGCGGTAGATGCGCAGCAGGTCATCCATGCCGGGATCGTTCACCGCCACGCCTCCAGGGCTGCGCGCAAGCGCTGCTGCGCATAACGCAGCCGGCTCTTGGCGGTTTCACTGGTCACCCCCGTGGCGTGGGCAATGTCTTCCACGCTGAGCTCGCCTTCGGCGCGCATCAGGAAGGCCTCGCGTTGCGGCAGCGGCAGCTGCCGGATCGCCGCAAGCAACGCCTGACCCAGGGCTTCGCTATGCGCCAGCTGCTCCGGGGCATGAATCGACGCGTGAGCCTGCTCGGTCAGCCAGGCCTCGCCGTCGTCATCGGCCAGCGTGGCCTCGGGCGCATGCCGCGCCAGCGTGCGCCAGCGATCAGCGGCGCGACGGTGGGCGATGCCGAACAGCCAGGTGATGAAGGGTGCCTGGGGCTGATACGTGTCCTTGCCGCGAATCACGGCCATCCACACGTCCTGGAAGATCTCCTCGGCATCGCTGGCGCGATCGGCCAGGCGCAGCACGTAGCGATGCAGCTTGTCGCGGTGACGCACGTACAGCAGGCGAAAGGCCTGCGCATCGCCGTTGCGATAGCGCTGCATGCACTCGGCATCGCTGGGCGCGGCGACATCCACCGTCGGCGCGGGCGCGCTCCACAGGGTTTGCCACTGCGTCAGCAGCGTGGCGTAGCGGTGCTTCCAGTCATCGGTGGGGCAGGCAAGCGTGGCCGACATGACGTCCATTCCAGGGGCGACCTAGAGATGATCGCTGGAATGGACGAAACGGGGTTAACGCACGCGCTCAATCGGCGACGTCGGCGATCAGGCGATCCAGCTCGGTCTTGAGCCAGGCGCCATTCAAGCGCAGCCAGTCGCGTTGCTCGCGCCAGTCGGGAAACAGCTGTTCCACCTGCGCCCAGAAGCGCGGTGCGTGACTGCGTACCTTGAGGTGGCACAGCTCGTGCGCGAGCACATAGCGCAGCGCGGCCGGCGGAGCGAGGGCCAGCGCGAGGTCGAGGTTGATGCGATCGCGCGTGTCCAGGCTGCCCCACAGGCTCTTCATGGGGCGCACGCGCAAGGCCGTGGGCGCCAGGCCCAGCTGCGGCACGTAGCTGGCCAGCCAGCGCGATACGTCGCGGCGAATCTGTGCTTCGAAGTACGAGGCCAACAGGCCACGCGCCACCGGCAAGGCGCGTGTATGCGGACGCGGCAGCTGCAGCGTGAGCGTGCCTTCGCCGGCCTCCACACGCGGGTAGTCGCCATCGGCCCAATCCAGCTGCACGGTTTCGCCGCGCAAAGGAAATTCGGTAGGCGTGCCGACGCGAAGCGGCGGCAACGGTTTGACGATGAGGTGCAGCTCGTCGAGCTTGCGTTCCAGCCAATCGGCATGATGACGCAGGAACGCACTGACCTGCGCCGGATGCGTGCCATGCGGATACGACACGCGCGCACCCTTGGGCGTCACGGTGAGGCGCAACCGACGTGCGCGCGGATGCGCGGCCTTGAGCACGCGGATGGTGCTGCCGCGCGCGGTGGCCAATTCGAGCCAATCGCCTTCGAGATGCTGCGTCATGTCCCCGCCCTACTGCCTACGGTTACTGCACGGCGTCCAGGCCTTCAGTGTCCCTCAGGGAATGTGGGGGGATCATGCAGGCTTCGCAAGACGAACGGGTGACCGGATACCCCTGACTTTTGGCCAGGGGTCGCTGTCTCAAGCGTCGGCGGGACGCGGCAGGCCGAACCACTCTTCCAGCTTGCCGAGCAGGCGCTCCAGCTCCATGGTGAGCAGGGCGAAGGTGGCATCGGCCTCGGCGGCCGCATCGGGGTGGCTATCGCCTAGTTCCTCGGTGACCACGTCGAGGAACTTAAGCTTGCGCACGATGAGATCCTCGCCGAGCACGAAGCTCATGCGCTCATCAAAGATGAGACCCAGCTGGAACACCTGCTTGCCGTTGCGCAGGTGCTCCTTCACTTCCTCGCTATCCAGGTCCTGGCGGCGGCATTTGGCGATGGCACCGGTGGCGCTGGCCGGGTCGCGCAATTCCACCTCGTCGCCTAAGGTCAGGCCGGCGGGCAGGTTGCCGGTGGCCAGCCAGTCGGTCATCAGCACGCGCGGGCCTTCCTCCGGTGCCAGCGGCACGGCGGGGAAGCTGCCCAGCGCCTCGCGGACCTGGGTAATCGCGTTCTCAGCAGACTTGCGACTGGCGGTATCCAGCACCAGCCAGCCAAGCTTCTTGTCCACATAGGCGCGCATGCGCGAGCTGCGGATAAAGGCGCGCGGCACCAGCTCATTGAGCACGTCTTCCTTCAGGCGCTTGCGCTCGCGGCCGCCGACCTTGCGGCCTTCTTCTTCCGCGATCTTCTGCACACGGCGGTGAAGTTCGTCGTTGACCACCGAACCGGGCAGCAGTTTGTCTTCGCTGCCCACGGTGACCATGGTGCAAGCGTTCACGCTGTGCGTCAGCGGCGCCTCGTCGCCCCGGCCAATCGGCGGCACGAAGCCCTTGGTGCCCATTTCCATCGGTCCACATGGGCGCAGGCGATGTTCGCCCAGTGCTTTATCCAGGCGGTTGAGATCTTCGGCGACGGCAGGGGAAAAACGGAACAGCGTGAGGTTGCGGAAGAACATGAGGTATCCGGAAACAAATGCTTGGCCGTCATCCCAGCGCGCCCCAAATGAGGGCAAGCGCTGGGCTCCGGCGTTTTTGGGCTTAGGCCACTGGGTCCCAGCTAGAGCTGGGACGACGGTGCGGGAAGGTTGAGGCTCAGCGGCTGACCGCAGCCACGGCGTTCACCACCGTATCCAGGTTGGCGCGGTTGAGGGCCGCCACGCAGATACGGCCGGTGCCGATGGCGTAGATGGCGTATTCCTCGCGCAGGCGATCCACCTGGGCCTTGCTGAGGCCCGAGTAGGAGAACATGCCCGCCTGCTCCTGGATGAAGCCGAACTGCGACGCACCGGCCGCCGCCAGCTTCTCCACCATGCCAGCACGCATGGCGTGGATGCGTTCGCGCATCTCGCCCAGCTCGTGCTCCCACATGGCCTTCAACTCGGCGCTGTTGAGCACCGCCGACACCAGCGCGCCGCCGTGGGTGGCCGGGCTGGAGTAGTTGGAGCGGATGGTGCGCTTGACCAGCGACTGCACGCGGAGCGCTTCCTCGCGATCCTTGCCCACCACGGACAACCCACCCACGCGCTCGCCGTACAGCGAGAACGACTTGGAGTAGGAGTTGGCGACCACGAACGATTCGATGCCCGAGGCGGCGAACAGGCGCACGGCGGTGGCGTCGGCATCGATGCCTTCGTCAAAGCCCTGGTAGGCCATGTCGATGAAGGGCATCAGGCCGCGCTCCTTCACCAGGTCCACCACCTGCTGCCACTGCTCGGCGTTCAGATCCACACCGGTGGGGTTGTGGCAGCACGCGTGCAGCAACACCACGGTGCCCGGTTCGAGCTTGCCCAGGTCGGCCAGCATGCCGGCGAAATCCAGGCCGTGGGTGGCGGCGTCGTAATAGGCGTAATCCACCACGTCGAAACCGGCCGCGCTGAACACCACGCGGTGGTTCTCCCAGCTCGGGTTGCTGATGGCGACCTTGGCGGTGGGCAGCACCTTCTTGAGCAGGTCCGCGCCGATGCGCAGCGCGCCGCTGCCACCGATGGTCTGCGAGGTGGCCACGCGGCCGGCGGCCAGCAGCGGGGAGTCTTCGCCGAACACCAGCTTCTGGGTGGCGAGGTTGTAAGTCGGCATGCCGTCGATGGGCAGGTAGCCGCGCGGCTTGGCTTCCAGCGCCAGCGACTTCTCCACCTCGTGCACGGCGCGCATCAGCGGAATGCGGCCCTGCTCGTCGTAGTAGATGCCCACGCCCAGGTTGACCTTGCCCGGACGGGTATCGGCCAGATAGGCCTCGGTGAGTCCCAGGATCGGATCGCCCGGGGTCATTTCAACGGATGCAAAGAGAGACACGGCGTTACTCGACTAAAAAGGTGATGAGGTCACGACTCGTCCGGCGTACCGGCGAGCCACTGGTGCGCGTCCGCGCGGGCGACACCTTCGCGCGCGCCCAGCGCGGCGAAGTCGAACAGGTTGCGATCCACCAGCTGGGAGGGTGCCACGTTGCCCAGCGCCCGGAAAATGTTCTCCGAGCGGCCCGGCTGGGTCTTCTCCCAGTCTTCCATCATGCGCTTGACCGCCTTGCGCTGCAGGTTTTCCTGCGAGCCGCACAGGTTGCACGGGATGATGGGGAACTCGCGCGCCTGGGCATAAGCGGCGATATCGCTCTCCTTGCAGTAGGCCAACGGCCGGATCACCACGTGGCGGCCATCGTCCGAGCGCAGCTTGGGCGGCATGGCCTTGAGCGAGGCCTGGTAGAACAGGTTCAGGAAAAACGTGCCCAGGATGTCGTCGCGATGGTGACCCAGCGCGATCTTGGTGACGCCGTTCTCCGCCGCCCACTTGTACAACGCGCCGCGCCGCAGGCGCGAGCACAGGCTGCACATGGTCTTGCCCTCGGGGATCACCCGCGTCACCGTGCTGTAGGTGTCCTGCTCGATGATATGGAAGGGCACGCCGCGCGCGGTGAGGTAATCGGGCAGCACATGCTCCGGGAAGCCCGGCTGCTTCTGGTCCAGGTTCACCGCGATGAGCTCAAAGCGCACCGGCGCCTTGGCCTGCAGCGACAACAGGACATCCAGCAGCGTGTAGGAATCTTTGCCGCCGGACAGGCACACCATCACCTTGTCGCCGTCTTCGATCATGTTGAAGTCGGCAATGGCCTGCCCCACCTGGTGGCGCAGGCGCTTGGCCAGCTTGGTGGCCTCGTGGTGCTGCTTGCGGTTGGCGTCGGGCTGGGCGGACATGGGCGGTTTCGGTACGGCTCGGCCCCCCATTGTAGCGATCTGACCGCCTGAGGTCCGGCGGGAGTACACTGGGGCTTCCCCTCCAGCCCCCAGCGCCCGCATGCAGGTTCAGGATCAAGCCGAGATTGCCCATCTGCTGGCCGAACTGCGCGTGGAGCACCGTGATCTCGACGTCGCCATCGAACACCTGGCCGCCCTGGTCGGTCGCGATGAGCTGCAGCTCACCCGCATGAAGAAGCGCAAGCTGCTGCTGAAAGACCATATCGCGCGACTGGAAAGCAAGCTGATTCCCGATCTGGATGCCTGAATCCCGCCCGCCGGAGTTTCCATGCCCGTGCTGCCCCCTGCCCGCCTCGAAGACGCCTTCGTCGCGCTTGAGCCCCTTACCCTCGAACACGTCCCGGACCTAGAAGCCGCTGCCGCCGATGGCGAGCTGTGGAAGCTGTGGTTCACCAGCGCGCCGGCCCCCGGTGAAGCAGCCGCGTACATCGCCAAGGCCCTGGAAGGCCACGCGGCCGGCACGATGCTGCCGTTCGCGGTGCGCGAGAAGAGCAGAGGTGAGATCGTGGGCACCACGCGCTTCTATGACTACGTGCCCGACCTGCCACGCATCGCCATCGGCTACACGTGGTATGCCAAGCGCTGGCAGAAGAGCCACCTGAACACGGCGTGCAAGCGGCTGCTGTTCCAGCACGCCTTCGACACCCTGGGTTGCGTGGCGGTGGAGTTCCACACCGACCATCGCAACCTCGACTCGCAGCGCGCCATCGAACGACTGGGCGCGCGCCGCGACGGCGTGCTGCGCGCCCACAAGCGCCGCCCCGATGGCACGCTTCGCGACACCGTGTGCTTCAGCGTGATCGCCAGTGAATGGCCGGACGTTTCGCGCTGGCTGACGATGCGCCTGGAACGGCTCGCCGGCTGAACGGTCCCGGCGCGGCCCTGCGGCCGCCCGTAAAACGCCACAGCGGGCTCGCAGACTGCCGCCTCTCAGTCGAAGGAGCGGCAGTGTCATGGCGGGCAGATCATTAGGCAGATGGTTTTGGCGTGGCGCGGGCGCGCTGGCACTCGCCTGGCTCTTCGGTGCGTGCGCCATTGCCCATGCCGGCTTGCGCAGCAAGCCACAGCCGGCCGACCTCGCCCTGGTGCTGGGCAACACGGTGGATCGCGAAGGTCGCCCGATGCCGCGGCTGGCGGCGCGACTCGATGCCGCTCGCGCGCTTTACGCAAGAGGCGACTGCGCCGTCATCATGGTGAGCGGCGGCATCGACGCGCGCGACGGCCGCAACGAAGCCCAGGGCATGAAGCGCTGGTTGGTGGAGCGCGGCGTGCCGGAGCACGCGGTGATCGAAGATGCATTGGGCGACAACACGCGCGCCTCGGCCGAGCATGCGCAAGCGTGGCTGCGCGCCAACGACAAGCGGCGCGTCGTGGTGGTGTCCCAGTTCTACCACCTGCCGCGTGCCCGACTCGCCTTGCAGCAAACCGGCGCCACGGTGGTTGGAGGCGCTTATCCGCATCAGTGGTTCGCGCGACATTTATTCGAGCCTGCGCGAAGTGCCGGGCTATCTGGTTTATGGATTGGGTTGGCGCTA
The DNA here is from genome assembly GCF_057750885.1 of Frateuria sp. sgz306004. NCBI lineage: Bacteria > Pseudomonadati > Pseudomonadota > Gammaproteobacteria > Lysobacterales > Rhodanobacteraceae > Frateuria > Frateuria sp. sgz306004. The sequence goes on along the minus strand of NZ_JBYLFE010000007.1, from coordinate 263,772 downwards.
AGGCATCGGCCTCAGCAGCGTGTTGCTCGTCAATCCAGCAAATGCGACCGGCACGTTTCAAGCGCCGAAGGCGCCAGTCATCCCGTGCTGGCTTTTCGGCGATTCGCTGGAATGACGATCGGCATCAATGAACCTTGAAAGCGTCACCGGCCTAGAGCAATCGCCCGATGAGGCTATCGAGCCGCACGCGACGCAGGCGCTTGAACAGGCGCCTTACTTCGGGCGGATAGCTACGCGCACCTTGCAGTTCGCGGTAGTGGTTCAGACGCGTGGCGTGCCGGCGCAGCGCCTGCCACTCGGCTTCGTGCTGGGTCACAAGCAAGCCTGCGGGGTCGCGCAGCAACAGGCCGTTTTCCAGATCCAGCGCCCACGCACGCGGGTTGAGGTTATTGCCGGTGAGCACGGCCACGTCGTGATCCACGAACAGACCTTTGAGGTGGTAGCTGTTGTCCTCGTGCCGCCATAGCCACAGATTGAGCTGCCCACGCTCGATGGCGCCCTGGTGCGAGCGAGCAAAGCGCCGCAGATTGCTCTCGTAGAGGTACGGCAACAGGCCGATGCGATTGAACGGCTGGCCCGGCGGAATGTAGAAATCGTTCGCCACCTTGTCGCCGACCATGATGTCGAGCTGGCAACCGCGGCGCAGCAACTGGCCGATCACCGCGCGCACGGGGCGCGGCAAGTTGAAGTACGGCGTAAGCAGGATCACCCGCTCGCGCGCGTTGCGCAGCAGGCCCAGCAGGGTTTCGTTGAGCGCGTTGTCGCCACGCCCGAAACCGGCCAGGGGTATCACCGCTACCTGGCCCGTGCCAGGCTCCTGGCGCGCGCCTTGGTACTGCGCCTGCTGCAGGGATTGACGTAAGCGCCGAATCGGCTCGGCCAGCTCGCGGGTGCTGGGCAGTGGCGACTGATCCAGGCGAGGCACGGCGTCGCTGCCACCGAACTCGCGCGCCACGAAGCTGGCCATGCTGTCCGCCAGTGCCCGATCACGGATGAGGTGATAGCGATCCAAGCGATAACGCTCGTGCTTGGCGAGGTAGACGTCGTTGAGGCTGGCGCCGCTGTACAGCACGGCATCGTCGATGATGAAGCCCTTCAGGTGCAGCACGCCGAACAGCTCGCGGTTCTGCACCGGCACGCCGCGGATCACCACGCCGCCGCCCAGGCGCTGGGCGTACTCGCGGTACATCGCCGCATTGCCTTCGCTGGCTCCCTTGCCGATCAGGCCGCGCCGCGCGCGATGCCAGTCGACATAGACCTCCACGCTCAGCCCCGGCCGCGCTGCCTTGGCCGCGTACAGTGCATCGAGCACTTCGCGACCGGCATCGTCGTCCTGCAGGTAAAGCGCCACCAGCACGATGCGCCGCTGCGCGGCGCCGATCTGCGCCAGCAGGGTCTGCCGGAATGCCTCCGGCCCGGCCAGGGTCGTGATGGCATCGGCCGGTACGGCCAATTGCGGAAAGCCGGACAGGTCCAGCGCCCGCCGACGCCGCAGGGACAGCAGGCGGCGGGCGAGGCTACGCGGCGAGGGCAAAGGTCGATTCATGGGGCGCCATGGTAATGAAGCGCGCCCCAATGTAGGAGCCATGGGCCCGGGAGCCCATGACGGGTCGGAGCCAGGGATGCGCCGAACTTGCTCGTCATTCCTGCGCAAGCAGGAATCCAGTGACTTTCCACTCAACGATTGACAGGCGCTGGAGGACCCGCCTTCGGCTGTAGCAAAGCGCCTCCAGCGCTTGCCCCTTTTGGGGGCTCGCCGGGATGACGCGCACCGTGTCGTTTAGTCAGACCCCGGTCAGCGCGCGTCCGCCGCCTTGTCCAGCACGCGGCGCGGCTGCACGTCGATGCTGGCCGTCATGCCAGCCGCCAGCACCACGTCCTTGGGCACACTGGCCTCGTCGATGGCGATGCGCACGGGCACGCGCTGCGCCAGGCGCACCCAGTTGAAGGTGGGATTGACGTCGGCCAGCAGGTCGCGGCCGGTGGGGTTGTCGCGATCCGTGATACCACGCGCCACGCCGATGATGTGACCCTTCAGGTGCACGCCGCCGCTCATCAGGCGCACGTCCACCGGGTCGCCCACGCGCAGGTGCGGCAGCTTGGTTTCCTCGAAGTAACCGTAGATGTAGTAGCTGTGGCGATCGATCAGCGCCAGGCGCGGGCTGCCGGTGGCGGCGTAGTCGCCCACGCGCACGTCGAGGTTGGTGACGTAGCCGTCGACGGGCGCACGCACTTCGGTACGTTCCACGTCGAGCTTGGCGCGATCCACCGCCACCTGGGCCTGCACCACGGCGGCCTCGGCCTGTTCGCGAGCAGCCCCGGCCTGGTGGCCGCTGGCCTGCGCCTGCTGCCATACCGCGAGCGCGGTGTCGGCGGCGGACTTGGCGTCAGTGCGCTCTTCCTTGGGCACGACATCGGCCAGGTCCTGGCGGCGCTTGGCCTGTTCCTGGCGCATTTCGAACTCGGCCTTGCGCGCGGCGGCGCTGGCGAGCACGGCGTCGATGTTGGCGCCCGCGGCGCGCGCGCTGGCCTTGGCGGCGTTGAGGTTGGCCTCGGCCTGCGCCAGCGCGATGTGGTAGCGCTCCGGGTCGATCTCGAACAGCACGTCGCCCTTCTTCACTTCCTGGTTATCGATCACCGCCACGCGGGTCACCAGGCCCGACACGTCAGGCGCGATGCGCACCACTTCGGCGCGCACGCGGCCGTCACGGGTCCACGGCGAGTACATGTAGTGGTTCCACAGGGCGCGACAGAGCAGCAACGCCACGATGACCACGATGGCGGTGATGGCGAAACGGAGCAGGGCTTGGGATTGGACTTTCATAGGTGCACTCAGGGATACAGCAGCAGCCCGGCAACGCCGAACAGGACGAAGAACACGGCTACGCGGAACAGCGAGGGATGCCACACATAGCGATACAGGCCATAACGGCCCACGATGGTGTCGACCACCCACAGCACCAGCAGGCAGCCGGCGTACACCAGCAGGATGCTTGGAACGAGGGCATCGGCCAGGGCGATTTCAAAGGGCACGAGCGGCCTCCGTTGCCTTGTCGATGTAGGGAGCCAGCGCCGACTCGTCGTCGCGCAGGGCCGTGCGCAATTGCAGCAGGTGCGCGAGCGCCGGACGGCAGCTCGCACGCGCCTGCGGCAGCGTATGCGTGGTGAGGGTGAGCGCGTGTTCCACGCTGCGGTCGGCATCGCGCCAGCGCGCCTGATCGGGCTCGTCATAGAAGCGTGCCAATGCATCCACCGCGCGCTGCATGGATTCGGCTACCGGCGGTGGCAACTCGGCGTGGCGCATGTCTTCGCGCAACTCGATCAGCGCGCGGCCGCTGTCATGCACGGCCAGCGCCCAGCCCAGCAGGGCTCGCGATTCTTCACTGTGCGGCTGGGTGAACTGCACGATCTGGTGGAACAGATCGCGGTTCTGCGCTTCGAAGCGGTAGACCAGACCCTGCAGCGGCGCCGTGGCGGCCAGCACCACCTGGCGACGCAGCTGCACCAGCTGGCGGCGACGCAGCCAGGCCGTACCGATCACCGTGGGAATCACCATGAACGCAGTCGCCGACATCATCAGGCCGAACAGCGAGGCGATGGCGTCGTTGAGGAAGTGCTCGGGGCTGTACACCATCGGGTTCTTCAACGCGAGGATGTACACGTAACCCAGCGTATAGCCCGCGCCCACGCCCGGCAGCGTGGCGTTGCGCGTGGTGAGGTAAGGGCCGATGGCCAGCAGCGGCGCCGTCACCAGAAACAGCATGAGGAAACCGTCGCTGCCCGGCATGAGGTAGAACACCACAAAGTACGCCGCCGTCATGCCGATGGCGTAACCGATCCAGGTGTTGATGGTGTTGGCCACCGGATTGGGCGAGGCAGCCATCAATCCACTGAAGATGGTGGCCAGCAGCATGGCGCTGGGGCCGAACGGCCAGCCGGTCCACAGCCAGAACACGCTCAGCGTGATCATGGTGAGGAAGGTGCGCAGCACGGCGATCGCGGGCGCTACGTAGTCGTTGGCGCGCTTGAACTCGACCTGCTCCACGTTGCCCGTGAGGCGCCCCTGTGTTTCACGCAGGGTGGCTTCCAGCGCGGTGAAGTCGCGCAGCTCAGCCACGAAGCGATAGAGCAGCGCCGTACCGCTGTCGAACTCCAGCAGCAGCTCGGGCTCTTGCCTCAACTCCTCACGCAATTGGGCGGCGAGCGGCGGCAGCGTGGCCTCGCAGGCCTCCAGTCGCGTGGCGAGCAAGCGCGGCACACCGCGTTCGGATGCAGGCGGCGACAGTGCCTCGCCCACGGGCGCATACAGGCGAATCAGCGCGCCAGCGGTGCGCGGGTGATTGTTGCGTTGCAGGCGATTGATCAGATGATGCAGCGACTGGAAGGTGGTGGCTGCCGCCATGTAGCGCACATTGAGCAGCTGCATACGGCTGCTGCGCGCGCGGGCTTCGGGGTCTTCGAAGATCACCGAGGCGCGCAGGTCTTCCAGCTGCACGGCCGCGCGCACGAAGCGCAGGTGGGCCTGCTCCATCTCCGAACGCGGAATCGCACCACCCAGGCTGCCGCGCGCGAATTCGATGAAGTGCGCATAGTGTTCGCGCGCGCTGCGGCGAAGCACCTGGCGCAGGCGTTCGGGCAACACCACGTCGCTGACCAGGCCGGCCACCACGATGCCCAGCAGCACCTCGCTCACGCGCATCATGGCGGAGTCGAACACGGTGTAAGGGTTGTTGATGGCCGGCAGCGCCACGATGGCGGCGGTGTAGCCGGCCAGCACAAAGCCATAGGACATGAAGTTGCGGTAGAGCACCGCACCGCCCGCGCACAGCCCGACCCACAGCGACAAGGAGAGCAGGAACAGCTCGCGTTGCTGCGGAAACGCTGCCATCAGCAGCACGCCGCACAAGCTGCCGGCGAGTGTGCCGATGGCGCGGTAGAAGCTCTTGGCCAGCACCATGCCGCTGTGCGGATGCATCACGATGGATACGGTGATCATCGTGGTCGAGGGCTGCTCCAGCTGGAACAGCATGGACAACCACGCGGCGATATAGAACGCCAGGATGCACTTGAAGACGAAGATCCACGCCTGCCGCTCGCCGGTGAAGAACTCGCCCAGCCAGGGCCAGCGCGACTTGGCGGCGGCGACGTCGGAGGGAACGGCAGCCACGGTTATTCCCGCTCCAGTTGGGCGAGGAACTTCTTCAGCAGCTTTTCCAGTTGCGCCATGTCACGCGCCGGCATGTCGCCCACCTGGCGATCGAGCAGCGCGCATACATCCGGCAGGAAGCTCTCGATCAGCGCCACACCCTGCTCAGTGAGGGTAAGGGCGATCTTGCGGCGATCCTCGTCGCTGGCCTTGCGCGCGATCAGCCCCTTGTCCGCCAGCTCGTTGGTGAGCCGGGTGATGTTGGCCGATTTCTCGCCGGCAGCGTCCGCCAGCTCCGTGGGATGCAGCGTGTAGCCCTCGGTGCCGTACAACATCATCAGGAGGTTGTACTCGGGATGATTGATGCCGTAGGGCTTGAGCATGGCGTTGGCGTCGTCGTGCACACGCTTGAAGATGTGCCGGATCAGGCGCACAAGCACGGCCGGCTCCCGCGGAAAGGCGGGATGCCGCTGACAGGTGACGGCCAAACGTTGTTCGGTGGGAAGGAAGCTGCTCATGGCGCGGGGCCTAGATAGTACATATATGTAATATATACATGTAAATTTTATGCCTGCGCCCGAGGCTGTGCAAGAGCGTCGGCCTTCGAATGTGAAAAAGGCGCCACGAGGGCGCCTTTTTCGAGGGCTCCGGGTCGGCCGGCGAGACCCGCCGGCAACTCAAGGGGCTCAGTTGCTCTTGATGGGATAGGTCTCAAAGCCGCCAGGCGTCGTTGCCGGTGCCTGAGGGTTGCCCTGGTTGGCCGGATTGGCCGGGCGTTTGGCCGGAGCCAGCTGCGCATTGCCACACTGGTAGGCCCCCCAGGGCTGCGAACCGCTGCTGGGCTCACCCAAGGGCTTGATGGTGTCGGCGTGCATCTTGGCCGCTTCATTGCGGGCCATGACCTCCAGCTCGTCGCGCACCTTGATGTCATTGCGATTGACCGGGCCAACGCGATCCATCACGGACACGGTGACCTTGCCCAGTTCACGGCAAGAGGACACGTCGCCGCTCCAGGCCGTACGGACGTTCTTCGCGGCATCGTCCAGGGTGATGCCCCAGGTGCAGGCGCCGAGCAGCGCGATGGGAACGAACAACAGCAGGGTCTTGCGCATGAGTAACTCCGCGATCGGAACAGTGAAAAGGCCGGGCAGTCTCCCGCCCGGCCTCCATCCTAACCCGGGGACGTGAACGGCCCCCACAAGAACAGAACTTACTTGACTGGCTTGCCGTCGCCATCAATGACCTGCACGTCGCCCAGCTTGAGGTCACGCACCGGCTTCTCGATCTTCTTGAGATCGCCCACGATCACCCAGGTAAGGGCGTTCGGCTGGATGATCTCCTTGATGGCGCCTTCCGCATCGGTCTGGGTCACCGCCTCGGTGCGGGCCTTGAGGGTCTGCACGTAGTTGTCCGGGCGGCCGTACTGCACGATGTCGTTCATGGCGCCCAGCACTTCGGCGCTGGTTTCGAAACTGCCCGGCAGGCCGCGCACGTTGGAGTCCTTGATCTTGTTGACCTCCTGCGTAGTGAGCGGATGCGTGCCGACCACCTCGGTGGCTTCCTTGAGCACTTCGTGCGCCGACTCGGCGGTCTTGTCGGTCTGCACCGGCGCATACATCAGGAACGGACGCTGGCCGATCGCATCGCGCATGAAGCTGAAGGCGCCATAGGCCCAACGCTTGTCCTCGCGCAGATTCATATTGAGACGCGAGGTGAAGCTGCCACCGAAGGCACCGTTGGCCACATCGATGGCCAACTCATTGGGTGCCTTACTGGAGGGCGCCAGCAAGCCGGCGAGAATCAGCGACTGCGGCGCGTCGGGCTTGTCGATCAGGAACACGCGCGGCTTGGTCTGCGCCGCCACCTGGGCAACGTTCTTCTTCGGCCGCGCACTGGCAGGCGCCTTCCAGTCGCCGAAGGCGGCATCGAGCTGCGGGATGATCTGCTGCAGCGTGGTATCGCCAGCCACCAGGATCTTCACGTTGTCCGGGCGCAACCAGTCGCGCTGGAACGTGGACAGGTCCGACGCCTGCATCGCCTTGATGGCCTCTTCGGTGCCCGAACCGGTAAACGGAATGCCGTAAGCATGGTTGGCGCCGTACAGCAGTGGCGGCAACGTGCGTAGCGCCAGCGCCGTAGGCTGGGTCTTTTCTTGCGCAATGCTGGCCAGCCACTGGCCGCGCACACGCTCGATGTCGTCGGACTTGAACGCCGGATTGCGCACGATATCCGCGAACAGCGCCAGCGACGGCTGCAACTGATCGTTGAGGGCGTTGAGCGAGGCCGAGCAGGTATCCAGGCCGCAACCCACGCGGGTGATGGCGCCAAGGCGCTGCTTGCGCTTGGCCACTTCCACCGAGTCGAGATCCTTGGTGCTCTCGTTCATCAGCGTGGTGGTGAAACTCGCCGTACCGAGCTTATGGCCTTGATCGGCGGCGTAGCCGGCGTCGAACATCAACTGCACATGCGTCACCGGAATGGTGTGGCGCTGCGCGAGTATCACTTCGATGCCGTTCTTGAGCTTGCCGCGCTCCAGAGCGGGGAAACTCAGGTCCGGGAAGGTGGTCACATCGGGCACGCCCTTGCTGCGATCCACCTGGCTCTTGGCAAGGGTGTAGTCATGCTTGGCGGGCAGCTTGGGCGCGGGACGACCTGGGGCGGGAGCGAGCGCCGCGACCTTGGCATCCTCCGCGTCCGGGTTGAAGTCCGGGCCGGCGGGCAGCACGGTGAGCAGGTAATCGCCCTTGCTCAGCCACTTGTCCGCGGCAGCCTTGATGCTGGCGGGCGTCGCCGCATCGGCGCGCTCCAGATCCTTCTTGTAGGCACCCGGGTCACCGCGATACACCTGGCCCTCGGCCAGGATCACCGCCTTGCCGCCGGAACCACCTACCTTTTCAAGGCCGCGCACGAAGCCCGCGCGATTGACGATCTTGGCGCGCTCCAACTCGTCGGCGGTGGGGCCCTCGGCCAGGAATTTCTTCAGTTCCTCGGCAATGACTGCCTCCACCCTAGCCTGATCTACGCCGTCCTTGATGTCGGCCTGAATCTGGAACTGACTGGCCAAGGCAAACGGCGCGATGCTGGCGGACACGTCATCGACCAGTTTGTCCTGGTAGACCAGACGCTGGTACAAGCGCGAGGTCTTGCCACCACCAAGCACAGTGGAAGCGAGATCCAGCAGCACCGAGTCGTCGGTGCCCAGCTGCGGCACCACCCACGTGCGGTAGATGCGCGGTTGCGCCACATGATCGTGCTGCACGCCGCGCGTGGATTTGGTCAGCGGCGTGATCCACGCCTGCTGTCGCGGCACCGGCGGGCCGGCCGGAATGTCGCCGAAATACTTCTCGGCCTTGGCCTTGGCCTCCGCCACCGTGATGTCGCCAGCCAGCACCAAGGTGGTGTTGGCGGCGCCGTAGTAGTCGTGGAACCACTGCTTCACGTCGGCCAGCGAGGCCGCGTTGAGATCTTCCATCGAACCGATGGTGTCGTGCTGGTAAGGGTGATTGCCCGGGTAGGTGTTGGACAGGATGTTCTGGTCCACGCGGCCATACGGGCGGTTTTCACCTTGGCGCTTTTCGTTCTGCACCACGCCGCGCTGCGTATCGAGCTCCTTCTGGCCGATGGCGCCCAGCAGGTGACCCATGCGATCCGATTCCATCCACAACGCCATGTCCAGTGCGGTGGTCGGCACCGTTTCAAAGTAGTTGGTGCGGTCAAACCAAGTGGTGCCGTTCATGTCGGTGGCACCGGCGAGCTCGAACGGCTGGAAATAGGTGCCCTTGTGGTTCTCCGACCCCGAGAACATCAGGTGCTCGAACAAGTGCGCAAAGCCCGTCTTGCCCTTGGGCTCATCAGCCGAGCCGACGTGATACCAGATGCTCACCGCCACCACCGGTGCCTTGTGGTCTTCGTGCACCACGACCGTGAGGCCGTTGGGCAGGGTAAAGCGGGTATAGGCAATGTCCGGCACGGCCGTGGCGGCGGACTCGACGGCCGCAGCAGGCGCAGCGACGGCCGGCAAACCGGCGGACACACTGAGCAGGCCGGCCACGAGCAGGGCGAGGGGCTTTCTTGCCATCGGGACACTCCTATTTGTTTCTGTGGGCGAACGATCCGAGGCTAACGATGCCTCTTGGGCATGGCAAATGACCAATGGCAGGGGTGCCAGTTCCCCGACAGCATCGCGTCCGCAGCATGGCGATCCAGTGGCGGAATGCTCATTTGACCGGCCGTCCGGGTGTCCGCATCGCTGTCCGGCCACGCCCGGCCGCTGTCCGCGGACAGCTAGGCGCAGACCGTCGCCAGAAAGCATGTTCAACAAATACAAGCAGTTACTTGCCATCAAAGGGTTGGCACGGGCCTTGCCATGGATAGGGTGCAGGACCTACCCAACTTTCATCGGAGACATGATCATGAAATTCGAAGCCTTTATGCTGCGCGGCCTGTTTGTTGCCTGCCTGCTGGTTTGTGGACTCGTGCTGGGTGCCATGGTGAATGCCTCGCCGGACGCCGTCCGTCTCGCCGCCGCTGGCAGCGCTGGCCAGCTGATCGCCGCACCGGTGGCCTGCGCACTGCCGCCCGATGGCGTGGTGTGCCCGCGCTCGAACGGTTGAGCAAGGACGCTCGCCATTCCACAGGCCAAGGGAGAGGCCTGATAATGGCGACATGCTGCACGTCATTCTTTACCGACCCGAGATTCCCCCCAACACCGGCAATGCGATCAGGTTGTGCGCCAACACGGGCGCCACGTTGCACCTGATCCGGCCCCTGGGGTTTGAGCTGGACGATGCCCGCCTGCGCCGCGCAGGCCTGGACTACCACGAATATGCGCAGCTGGCCGTACACGACGACCTCGCCAGCTGCCTGGAGGGCATCGGCCAGCCACGCGTGTTCGCGTTTTCCACGCGAGGCCGCGTCGCTCATGTGGATGCACGCTTTGCCGAGGGCGACGCCCTGTTGTTCGGCTGCGAAACCGCCGGCCTGCCCGGCGAGGTGCTCGACAGCATTCCCGACGCGCAGCGGTTGCGCCTGCCCATGCGGCCCAACAGCCGCAGCCTCAACCTGTCCAACACGGTGGCCGTGGCGGTGTACGAGGCGTGGCGCCAACTCGACTTCGCCGGCGCGGCGAGCTGAGTCGCCTGCGCGATAGGGCGAGGGTCGACCGGCGCTAGCCGCTACAATCGCCGGCATGACTGCCGCCTCACCCTTCTCCCTGTTGCCCCGCCCCTTGCGTGCCCTTGCCGGGCGCGCCTTGGAAACCGCGCTCAACCACACGCTCTCGCTCGACCCGGACACGGCCAAGCGCCTGGCCGCGCTCGACGGGCGCAGCGTGCAATTGCACCTGCGCGGGCCGGAGCTGGCCTTGTCGGTCACGGTGGAAGGCGAGCGCCTGAAGGTGGGGCCGGCCCAGGAAGACAACCACCTGCGCGTGGCAGCCACGCCGGGCAGCCTGCTCGCCATGCTGGTGAAGCGTGACGATGAGGGCGTAGCGCCGGGCAAGGTGGAGATCGCCGGCGACGCCGACCTCGCCCGTCGCCTGGAGAAACTTGCCAGCAAGTTCGCCCCGGATTTCGAGGAGGCCTTTGCCCGCACCTTCGGCGACGTGCTGGGCGTGCCGCTGGCCAAGGCGGTACGCAAGGGCCTGGCGCATGCCAAGGAAACCGCCAGCCACCTCACCACCGATACCGCCGACTGGCTGCGCGACGAAGCACGCGTGGCCGCCGCGCCGGGTGAAGTGGAAGGTTTCCTTGATGGCGTGGACGACGTGCGTGAGCGCAGCGAGCGACTCGAATCGCGGCTGGCCCGGCTGGAGCAGCGTTTGAAGAAGGGACCCACCGCGTGAGGACACCGCTGAAGGTTGTACCGCGCGTGATGCGCGTGGCCTCCGTGCTGCTGGCCTATCGCCTGGACGAACTGGTCGATGCCGCCCACCTGTTCCGCCCGCTCAAGCTGGTGCGTCCGTTCGTGGCGCGTCCGCGTGCGGACGTCAGCACGCTCTCGCGTGGCGCCCGCCTGCGCCTGGCGCTCACCGACCTTGGCCCGATCTTCGTCAAGGCCGGTCAGGTGCTGTCCACCCGCCGCGACCTGGTGCCCGGTGACATCGCCGACGAACTGGCGCAGCTGCAGGACCAGGTGCCACCGTTTCCCGGTGCGCAGGCCCGCGCCATCATCGAGCAGGAGCTGAAGGCACCGGTAAGCGAGCTGTTCGCCAGCTTCGACGAAACCCCGCTCGCCTCCGCCTCCATCGCCCAGGTACACGCCGCCACCATGCACGATGGCAGCGCGGTGGTGGTGAAGGTGTTGCGCCCGGGCATCGACAAGCGCATCGAGCGCGACATCAAGCTGCTGCATTCGCTGGGCGAACTGGCGCAGCGCTGGCATCCCAACGCCGACAAGATCCGTCCGCTCGATGTGGTGGCGGAAGTGGAGAAGATGCTGGAAAACGAGCTGGACCTGCAGCGCGAAGGCGCCAGCGCCAGCCTGCTGCGACGCAACTTCGAAAGTGGCGTGGATCTGTACGTACCCGCCGTGCACTGGAATCTCACCACCGCGCGCGTGCTCACCCTCGAACGCGTGTACGGCGTGAGCTGCGACGACATCGCCGCGCTGGATGCGGCCGGTGTGGATCGCAAGACGCTGGCGGTGAAGGGTGTGCGCCTGTTCTACGAACAGGTGTTCCGCGACAACTTCTTCCACGCCGACGCGCACCCCGGCAACATCTGGGTGGATACCGCGCGCCCGGGCGAGCCACGCTTCATCGCGCTGGATTTCGGCATCATGGGTTCGCTGCCGGAAGAAGACCAGTACTGGCTGGCGCAGAATTTCATCGCGCTGTTCGAACGCGACTACGCGCGCATCGCCCAACTGCACGTGGACGCCGGCTGGATGCCCTCCACCGTGCGCCTGGACGAACTCACCGCCGCCGTGCGCACGGTGTGCGAGCCCTACTTCACCCGCCCGCTGTCGCAGATTTCGCTGGCAGAGCTGGTGGTGAAGCTGTTCCAGACCGCGCGGCGCTACGAACTCACCTTGCAGCCGCAGCTGATTCTGCTGCAGAAGACCTTGCTCAACATCGAAGGCGTGGGTCGCATGCTCGACCCGCAGATCGACATCTGGGCGGTGGCGCACCCGGTGCTCAAGCGCATCCTGCGCGAGCGCTACAGCCCGCTGCGCACCCTGCGCGACGTGCGCAAGCGCCTGCCCGAGTGGTTCCATGCCGCGCCTCAGTTCCCCGAACTGGCGCGCGATGCACTGCGCCAGATCGCCAAGGGCGAGCACCAGCAACGGGTCGATCCGCAACAGCTGGCACAGCAGCGCGACGACGCGCAACGCGGACGACGCACGCTCGCCTGCGGCCTGCTGGGCGGAAGCCTGCTCGTCGGCAGTGCCGTACTGTGGACCCAAGCGCCGGCCCATGGCGCATGGCATGCCGCCGCCGCGGGCGTGGCCGGCCTGATCGCATTCGCCGCTGGCTGGCCGCGGCGTTGATGTGCCCCAACGTCATCCCCGCGAAAGCGGGGATGACGGCTCGTCTTAACCCGCGGCAGAACCGCGCCAGCTTGAATACCCCATGCTCGAGATCCTCTACCAAGACGACGCGCTCATCGCGGTCAATAAGCCCGCCGGCCTGGCCGTGCACCGCTCCAAGATGGTGGGCAACGCCGAGGAGTTCCTGATCGACCTGCTGCGCGAGCAGGTGGGCGGCACCACCTACCTGGCGCATCGCCTGGATCGCGCCACCAGTGGCGTGCTGCTGGTGGCCCGCTCCAGCGAGATCGCCGCGGCGCTGGGCGAGCAGTTCATGGGGCGCGACGTGCACAAGCAGTACCTGGCCGTAGTGCGTGGCTGGCCCGAACCGGAACAGGGCGTGGTGGATTACCCCCTGCCCGGCTCCAAGGACTCGGGCCCGCGCCGCGAGGCGCAGACCAGCTACCAGCGCCTGGCGACGGTGGAGGTACCCATCGCCCTGGGGCGCTACCCGCAGCAGCGCTACGCGTTGGTGCTGGCCGAGCCGCATACCGGGCGGTTCCGGCAGATCCGCAAGCACATGGCGCATATCCACCACCCCATCGTCGGCGACTGCCAGCACGGTCGCAGCGACCACAATCGCCTGTACAAGCAGTACTTCAGCTGCCACCGCATGCTGTTGCACGCCTGGCGACTGCGCTTTGCCCATCCGGTGTCGGGGGAGCCGATGTGCCTGGAGGCGCCACTGGATGCCGCCTACACCCAGCTGCTGGAACGCTTCGGCTGGTCGCTGCCGACGCCTTGATGCGGCAACGCGGCGTGGAGCGTGTCATGCGTGCCCGCTAAACTGAGTGCCATGCTCACGATCAGCCGATCCATCGCCCTGCCCGAGACCGAGCTGACCGAGCGCTTCCTGCGTGCGGACGGTCCTGGCGGGCAGCACGTCAATCGCACCGAAAGCGCGGTGGAACTGCGCTTTGACGTGGCGCGCTCGCCTTCCCTGCCCGAGCCGCTGCGCGCGCGCCTGCTGGCCCGACGCGATCGTCGCCTTACCGACGACGGCGTGCTGGTGATCCAGGCGCGCCGCTTCCGCGACCAGGGGCGCAACCGCGAGGACGCGCGCGAGCGCCTGGTCGAGATCATCCGCGGCGCGCTGGTTGTCCCCAAGGCGCGCATCGCCACCAAACCTACCCGCGGCTCGCAAGAACGTCGCCTCGCCGGCAAGCAGCAGCGGGGCAAGATCAAGCAGACGCGTTCGCGTGACTGGAGTCGTGAATGAGCACGCCGATGCTCCCCCCTGCCCCGCCCCAATCCCCCAAGCTCAACAGCCGCTTCTGGCCCTGGCTGGCGCGCTGCCTGCTGCGCCTGTCCGGCTGGAAGCTGCTCGGCGAGCTACCCGACGTGCCCAAGCTCATTCTCATCGGCGCGCCGCATTCCTCCTATTGGGACGGCTACTACGGCCTGCTGATGAAGATCGGCCTGGGCGTGGACATCAACATCATGATCAAGCGCGAGGTGCTAGATGGCCCGCTCGGCTTGATCCTGCGCCCGATCGGCATGATCCCGATCAACCGCAGTGCCGCGCTCAACGTGGTGGACCAGATGGTGCAGCGCTTCGATGAAAAGGGCCGCATGTGGCTGGGCATCACGCCCGAAGGCACGCGCAAGCGCGTCACCCACTGGAAGTCCGGCTTCCTGCGCATCGCGCATGAGGCGAACGTACCGATCCAAACCCTGTTCCTCGATTACCCGAGCAAGACCTTCACGCTCGGCCCGGTAGTGCACGCCACCGACGATCACGAGGCCGACATGGCCAAGATCCGCGCGCTGTTTTCGCCCTATCGCGGCAAGCACCGCAACGCCAACGACTAAAGGCCCGCCATGACCTCGCTCGGCATCCAGCACTTCGACGCTTTCCTGCTTGCCTGTATCGCGCTGAACCTCACGCCGGGCCTGGATACGTTCTACATCCTCACCCGCAGCGGTCGCGAAGGTCGCGCGGTGGGCGCCATGGCGGCGCTAGGCATCCAGGCCGGCTGCGTGGTGCATACGCTGGCCGCCGTGCTGGGCATCTCGGCCATCCTGATGACCTCCGCCCTCGCCTTCAACGTGCTCAAGTACCTGGGCGCGGCTTACTTGGTGTGGGTCGGCCTGCGCATGCTGCTCAGCCGCAGCGAAGGCCCGCGCGAACCCACCGCCACGCGCGGCACCGGGCACGTTGCGGCGTTTCGCCAAGGCATGCTCACCAATGTGCTGAACCCCAAGGTGGCGCTGTTCTTCCTCGCCTTCCTGCCGCAGTTCGTCTCGATGAGCGCGCCGCATCCGCAACTGGGCCTGATGGTGCTGGGCCTGAGCTTCATCGGCACCGGGTCGTGTTGGTCGCTGGTCCTGGCATTGCTGGGCGGCCACATCCACCACCTGTTGAATGCACGCCCGAGCGTGGGTCAATGGATGGATCGCGTGTGCGGCACGGTCTTGATGGGCTTTGGGGTGAAGCTGGCGCTGCATCGGCAGGCGTAATCGCCATCGCCTCTGCCGCTTGCCTCCACGGAGAGAAAGAGCCAGTTGCACGGGGCTATGGACGGCATGACTCTCCCCAACGAGAACGCAAGATTGGCGCTTACGCAGCGAGCGTTTCGATCGTCTGCCGATAAAGCGAAGCTGGTCCCTTGGGACAAGGAATACGCCGCACTATCGCTCCGAATGCCCTGACTCGTCGTAGTCACGATGCGTCAGCAAACCCGGCTTCACCAGGTCCACGAAGGCCCGCGCCTCCGCGCTGAGAAACTTGCCCTTGCGCATCACCACGCCATAGCTGCGTTGGGGGAAATACTGCTTCATGTTTCGGACGGCCAAACGCGTGCGATCCGCCTCCGTGATGCAGATACCAGTGACGATGGAAATGCCCAGCCCCATCGCCACGTACTCCTTGATCACATCCCAGCCGCCCACCTCGATCGCCACGCGATACGGCACCTGGCGCTGCTGAAACACCAGGTCCACCAGGCGATAGGTGGATAGCCGTTGCGGCGGCAGGATCAGGCCGTAGGGCGAGAGATCCTGCAAGGTCACGGTGGCCTTGGACGCCAACGGGTGATCCAGCGGCGTGATCAGGATAGGGTCGTAGTGGTACACCGGCGCCCAAGCGATGTCGTGCGGCACATCCAGCATGGAGCCCACCGCAAAATCCGCTTCGTCGGCGC
Source organism: Frateuria sp. sgz306004 (assembly GCF_057750885.1). Classification (NCBI taxonomy): domain Bacteria; kingdom Pseudomonadati; phylum Pseudomonadota; class Gammaproteobacteria; order Lysobacterales; family Rhodanobacteraceae; genus Frateuria; species Frateuria sp. sgz306004. Next base: position 247,956 of record NZ_JBYLFE010000007.1, on the reverse strand, counting down.
GCAGTAGCGCCAGGCCGTCCTTGCCCGTCACGTTGGCCAACTGCAGTTGCACCTCGGGGAATCGCTCGCGGTAGCGGCGCACCAGGTCGGGCAACAGGTACTGGATGGTGGAGCTGCCGGCCGCAATGGTCAGGCGGCCGGTCTGCAGGCCCTTCACCTTGGCCTGGAAGTCGCGATCCAGATTCTCCCAGCCCTCCACCAGTGGGCGGGCCAGCTCATAGAGCGCCTCACCCGCGTCGGTGAGATTGATGCGGCGGCGACGGCGTTCCAGCAGCACCACGCCCAGCTCCCGCTCCAGCGCCTGCAGCTGGAGGCTCACCGTGGGCTGAGACAGAAAAAGCGCCTCGGCCGCGCGGGTCAGCGTGCCCAGCTTCACGGTGTACACGAAGGCCCGCATCTGCTTCTGGCGGTTGCCCTTGTAATAGAAGCGCTCGGTGTCGGGGCTATCTCCCCGACGCCTTTTTTGCGCTGCAACAGGCTTCTTTTTAGCCTTGTTCAGCCGTTTGGGTGGTCTGCTCATAGCTTTACACTCAGTCACTTACAAGAAGCATTGAGAATAACAATATCAAAAATTGAAACATTTGCTTTGTCAAAGCCACGCTCCGAGACCTAGTGTCATCCCATCGTCATCACGGAGATTCCCATGGCTGTCCCCAAGGAACGCGTCGCCCTGCCCCCGGCCCAGGTCCTCGGCACCACCGGCCCGGAGCACGACGCCATCCTCACCCCCGAGGCACTGGATTTCCTGGCCCGCCTGCACCGCCAGTTCGACGAACGTCGGCTGACCCTGCTGCAAGCCCGCCATGGCCGCCAGGCCCGCTATGACGCGGGCGAGCTGCCCGATTTCCGTGCCGACACCACCGAGATCCGCGAGGGCCAGTGGACGGTGGCACCGATCCCCGCCGCGCTGCGCGACCGCCGCGTGGAAATCACCGGGCCGGTGGAACGCAAGATGATCATCAACGCGCTCAATTCCGGCGCGAAGGTGTTCATGGCGGACTTCGAGGATTCGTCCTCGCCCACGTTCGCCAACCAGATGGACGGCCAAATCAATCTGCGCGACGCGGTGAATGGCACCATCGAGTACACCTCGCCCGAGGGCAAGCATTACCGCGTCAACGCCAATCCGGCGGTGCTGATCGTGCGTCCGCGCGGCTGGCACCTGCCCGAGCGCCACCTTGCCGTGGACGGCGAGCCAATGGCCGGCGCGCTGGTGGATTTCGGCCTGTTTGCGTTCCACAACGCCCACGCACTGCAGGCACGCGATCGCGGCCCCTACTTCTACCTGCCCAAGCTGCAGTCGATGGAAGAGGCCGCGCTGTGGGACGACGTGATGGCCACCACCGAGGCCGAACTGGATCTGCCGCCTTCGTGCATGAAGGCCACTGTGCTGATCGAGACGCTGCCGGCGGTGTTCCAGATGCACGAGATTCTGCATGCGCTGCGCACACGCGTGGTCGGCCTCAACTGCGGCCGCTGGGACTACATCTTCTCCTACCTGAAGACCTTCCGCGCGCACCGCGATCGCCTGCTGCCCGACCGTGGCCAGGTGGTGATGACGGTACCGTTCCTGAAGGCGTACTCGGAGCTGTTGATCCAGACCTGCCATCGCCGCGGCGCCTTCGCCATGGGCGGCATGGCGGCGCAGATTCCGATCAAGGGCGACGAAGCCGCCAACGATGCGGCGCTGGCCAAGGTGCGCGCCGACAAGCTGCGCGAAGTGCAGGCCGGCCATGACGGCACCTGGGTGGCGCATCCGGCGCTGGTGGCCGTGGCGCAGGAAGTGTTCGACAAGTACATGCCCTCGGCCAACCAGCTGAACGTGGTGCGCGCCGATGTGAATGTCACGCGCAACCAGCTGATCGCGCCGTGCAGCGGCACCATCACGCGTGCCGGCTTCGACAACAACGTGGACGTGGCGCTGCGCTACACCGCCTCGTGGCTGGACGGGCAGGGCTGTGTGCCCATCCATCACCTGATGGAAGACGCGGCCACCGCCGAGATCGCTCGCGCCCAGCTGTGGCAGTGGCTGCATCTGGGGCCACTGGAATTCACCGACCACGCACCGATCGACGTTGCGCTGTTCGACCACTCGCTGGCCAAGCACACCCATCGCCTGATCGAAAGCGGCGGCCCGTACGCGCATCGCGCCGAGCAAGCCGCGGCCTTGCTCAAGCAACTCACGCACGCCGAAGAGCTCGGCGATTTCCTCACCCTGGCGGCCTATCAGCAGCTCTGAGCCTTACCAGTTTTGCCCACACGCATCACGGATACGCAGGAGAAACGACCATGAAGACCACGCTGCCCACCGCCGATCAGATCGCCCTCGACTGGAAGAACAATCCCCGCTGGCAAGGCGTCCAGCGCAACTACGGCGCCGCGGACGTGGCGCGCCTGCGCGGCACCGTGCCGGTGGAGCACTCGCTGGCTCGCCACGGCGCCGAGCGCCTGTGGAAGTCGCTGCACAAGGAAGATTTCGTCAATGCACTGGGCGCGCTCACGGGCAACCAGGCCATGCAGCAAGTGAAGGCCGGCCTGCAGGCGATCTACCTGAGCGGTTGGCAGGTGGCGGCGGACGCGAACCTCGCTGGCGAGATGTATCCCGACCAGTCGCTGTATCCGGCCAACTCCGTGCCGTCGGTGGTCAAGCGCATCAACAACACGCTGCTGCGCGCCGATCAGCTGCATCACGCCGAAGGGCAGGACGACATCGACTGGATGGTGCCCATCGTGGCCGACGCGGAAGCCGGCTTCGGCGGCGTGCTCAATGCGTTCGAGTTGATGAAGGCCATGATCGAGGCGGGCGCCGCCGGCGTGCACTTCGAGGACCAGCTCGCCTCGGTGAAGAAGTGCGGCCACATGGGCGGCAAGGTACTGGTGCCCACGCGCGAAGCCGTGGACAAGCTCAACGCCGCGCGCCTGGCCGCCGACGTGCTCGGCGTGCCCACGCTGATCGTGGCGCGCACCGATGCGGATGCGGCGGACCTGCTCACCTCCGACATCGACGACAACGACAAGCCGTTCGTCACCGGCGAGCGCACGGTGGAAGGTTTCTTCCGCGTACGTCCCGGCCTGGATCAAGCGATCAGCCGTGGCCTCGCTTATGCGCCGTACGCCGACCTCGTGTGGTGCGAAACCAGCAAGCCCAACCTGGAGGAGGCGCGCAAGTTTGCCGAAGCCATTCACGCCAAGTATCCGGGCAAGCTGCTGGCCTACAACTGTTCGCCCAGCTTCAACTGGAAGAAGAACCTGGACGACGCCACCATTGCCAAGTTCCAGAAGGAACTGGGCGCGATGGGCTACAAGTTCCAGTTCATCACGCTGGCCGGCTTCCACAGCCTCAACTACGGCATGTTCGACCTGGCCTATGGCTATGCACGCCGCCAGATGAGCGCCTTCGTGGAGCTGCAGGAGCGCGAGTTCGCGGCGGCCGAACGCGGCTTTACCGCGGTGAAGCATCAGCGCGAAGTGGGCACCGGCTATTTCGACGCGGTGACGCAGGCGATCCAGCAAGGTCAGTCGTCCACCACGGCACTGAAGGGATCGACCGAAGAAGCCCAGTTCCAGGCCGCGCGTCAGGCCAGCGCTGCCTGATCGCACACGCTCGTGCAATCGACGACGGCGCGATTATTCCGCGCCGTCGTTCGTTTCAAGCGTTGCCGCTGAGCTCGGGCGGCACCAACGCAATCACCAGCCAACCAGGGCGCGGTTCCAGCTCGCGCTTCACCGACGCCACGCGCAGGCTGCCTTTTTCTTCCACGCCAAACAGCAACACCGTGGGTGAGCCGTACTGCTCGATGAAATGGGGCCAGTCGAAAGTGGCGGTGAGGCGCGTGGACTTGATGCGCCAGCCCTCCACCAGTCGCTCGTGCAAACGATCGTGGGTGAGCTCGGCCTCGAACAGGGCGGGCGCCAACAGCGGACTACCTAGCTGCGCACGTCCATTGCTGCTTTGCGCTTCATCGTTCTGCAGGCGATAGACCTTGCTGCGACCGAATTCCTGCCGGTAGTACACGCAGGCCAGCGCGTTGCGCTCGCGATGGGCCGACATCGCCAGCAAGCGGCCGATACCGGTGATATCCAGGTGCCGCTCGGCAAAGGACGAACCTGGGAACCCATAGAAAGTAGCCAAGCCCTCCATGCGCGCCTGGCGAATGCCATCCCAATCCTCGTCGGCCACCAAGACCCGAATGCCCGCTTCATGCAGGGCTTGCGCCACAGCGCGCGCTGCCCGGTCCGAACCGTAGATCAGAACACCGTTGGGGTCGGGCTCGGAAACCTTCAGCCACAGCGCCAGCGGCCGCGCGGTGGCGCTCTGCAAGACCACAGTGCCGATGATCAGAATGAACACCATCGGCACCAGAATCTCCGCCCCGCGCATGCCCAGGGCATCCAGCTTCAGCGCGAACAGCGCCGACACCGCCGCGGCGACGATGCCGCGCGGCGCCACCCACGCGATAAGCGCACGCTCACGCCAATTCAGCGTACTGCCCAGCGTGGCGATCAACACCGTCACAGGCCGCACCACCAGCTGCGCCGCCACAAAGATCGCGATGCCCGACCACAGCACGCCATGCGGCAAGGGCCAACTCAGGCGCGCAGCAAGCAGGATAAAGAGCACCGACACCAGCAGGGTGGTGAGGTTTTCCTTGAAGTCGAGAATGTCGTCGATATGCACGCCGCGCATATTGCCCAGCGCGATGCCCATCACCGTCACCGCCAGCAGGCCCGACTCGTGCGCCATCGTGTTGGACAGGGTGAACGCCGCGAGCACGGCCACCAGGGTGCCGTAGTTCTGCAGGTATTCGGGGATCATCTGTCGACGCAACAGAACGGCGAGCAGCCACGCCACCAGCAGGCCCACCAGGCTGCCGCAGGCCACCACGCCCAGAAACACACCAAGCGTGCGTCCTTCGTGATGCGACACCACCGCTTCGAACACCAGCACGGCAAAGAGTGCGCCGAGCGGATCGATCACGATGCCTTCCCAACGCAGGATATTGGCGATGCGCGCATTCGGTCGCACCGTGCGCAGCATCGGTGCAATCACGGTAGGTCCGGTGACGCAAGTGAGGGCGCCGAACAACAGCGCGACTTCCCAACTGAGCCCACCCAGGTAATGCGCCGCCGCGCCCAGCAGCAGTACCGCCACGACTGCGCCGTACGTCACCAGTCCGCGTACCACGCTACCAATGCCCGGCAGCTCGTTGAAGCGCAGCGTCAAGCTGCCTTCGAACAGGATCAACGACACCGCCAGCGACACCACCGGGAACAACAGCGGACCGAGCAGCGTGTCCGGCTTCAACACGTCACCGACCGGCCCCAGCAGGATGCCCGCCAGCAAGAGGAACAGGATCGCCGGTAGGCGAACTCGCCACGCCAGCCATTGCGCGAGAAAACCGATGCCCAGCATGCAGACCAGCAACAGGCCCAGATCCAGCGACATGCATGCTCCTTCATCGTCCGTCGTGGAGCTATCGGACCACGCACACACGCAACGCGTCCACCGCAGGGCGCTGGCAAGTCAGAAATGATGGAATCGGGGGAGGGGAAAGGTAAGGCCAAGCCCCGGTATCGGACGGGGGAGGGGGAGGGAGTACCGATACCGGGGTGGCGGGCTGAGTTCATTAAAGAACTAGCGGGTACAGATAATACGCCCACCAAGAGGGAAGTCAATACCCGAGAGTTCAGAAATTGAAATGAGCACCCTCAAACGGTGCCTACGAGGCGATTCCGTGGCGTCCGCACCTTGAGTCGCAGGTAAATGACCCGTCGATGGAGCCACGCCGAGCCAGTCAAAAAATCCAATAACGTCAATAGCATGAACCGACAAAGCCTCGAACTCGCGCCGGATTTTCGCGAACAAGGCTACCTGCCACGAGGGACGATGGAGCCACCAAACCATCCTTGGCCCTCTGCTCCCTTGGCTAGCCGTTTCAGTAAGCGCGTCGCATCCAGCCGCCGGCCTGGCCCGTATTCCAAACAAACGTGGCCACGCTTCCCGCCGGCATCGTGTACTCGAACTGGGTATGGTCTTCAGCGATCCGCACATGGCGTGCGTCGGGGTTGCTGTTCACCATCACCAGCACGACCGACCCGTCGTTGGCGTTGGTGAAGGCCACGTTGTCGATGCCGCTTTTTTCGGTGGCGGTGGATTCCACGCGCACGGCACCGGGCAACACGAAGCGGCTGAAATGCGCCAACGCGTAGTACTCATCGTTGCGGCTGACCTCGCCCGTGTGCGAGTCGATAGTCACTACGCCCTTGCATGCGGCGCAACCGCCAAAATGCGGCCCGTGATTCTCATCAAGCACGAGGTTCCAGTACAAGACGCCCTTGGCCCACTGCCTAATGCCGGTGACCAAGAGATTTCGCGAGAACCAAAGCAATTCGCCATTGGCGCTCGATGCCCAGTCACCGCCCGAACACTCCGTAAGGTAGACATCCTTTGACGGATAGGCACGATGAACGCGGCTCTGCGCATAAGGGCTGCCTTCGTAGCAGTGCCAAGCGACGCCATCGACATAAGGGGCGGCATCGGGGTCAGCCAGCACACTCAATGGCTGCTCGGGATGGTTCCAGTTGTGATCCCACTCCAAGATCTCGGTCTTGGGCTTGCGATTGGCCAGTCTGGGGCCAAGGTACTGCCCGATGATGCGCGCCCGTGTAACCGCGGTCATTTCCATGCCTGGATACGTAATGGGCGTGAAGCTTGGCTCATTCTGCAAGGTCAACGCGAAGATGGGAATGCCGTAGCCGCGATAGGTATCGAGATACCGGATGAGGTAATCGGCATAGGTGCTTTCATATTGCGGCAGCAGCTCGCCACCGATCAGGTTCTGGCTGGTTTTCATCCAGGCAGGTGCACTCCATGACGATGCCATGATGCGCAAACCAGGATGGATCGAGAGCGTCTCGCGCACCGTCGGTATCACGTCCTGCAGATTGGACGTCACATTGAAATGCAGGAGCTGCGGGTCACTCTGGCCAAACGGCACGTCATCCAACGTATAGGGCTTCAACGAGAAATCCGACGCGCCGATGGTCAGGCGCATCATGCTCAGATTGAGGTTGGGTGGCGCGCCATACAGTTCATTCAGGAGGTCGCTGCGCTGCCTCTCCGACAATTTGTTCTGCAGCAACCACGCCGAGGCGTCGGTCATGGCCGCGCCAAACCCGGCCATGGTTTGATACTTCTTGCGAACATCGATGACCACATCAGCGGGCGAAGCATCCCGCGCGGTCATCTCCACATCCGGCTGCTGCATCAACTTGAGTCGGCGATCCGCGGTGCTCAACCACAGCTCAACCACCGGAACGAAAGGCCGCAACGCAAGCCCTGCTTTGGCACCCGCTGCGGGAACCTCAAAGCGTGGCGCGCAAATAACACCAAGCGTGAGCAGCGCAAGCAGTCCAATGAATGCCGCGGCGAGCCGACCGGATTCCGCCTTGTGCTCATCCATGGTGCGTATAGAACCTTTCACTCATGCTGCTGCCGCTCACTTGAATCGCAAAGCTCCTGCGCGCCGGTTGATCAACCATAATAGGAAACGCGCTCCGAGAGGCATTTCTTGTGGCCCCTTCGTCCCAGCAAGAACGGCCAAGCTGCCGTCACGGAATACACTGGATACCTTGCAGTTCCAAACTGCAAGCACAGGCCTATACCCGTTGCCTGATAGCACCCTCTTGAAAGGCCACCACAAGCTGACTCAAGACCGACACCGGACCCACAATGCGGCAATCGAGCGCTCGTGAACTACGGTCTTGTCCAGATGCAATTGCAGGTCTCCCGCTAAGGCGGTCAGCCTTATTGATCACCATGACGGTAATGGCGGGTCCGCAGCCGTTGGCTCGTAAGCCCCTAACCAGCGGCTTTATTGCCAACACTTCCGCTGGAGGAGGCCCATCGTTGGCATGAACGTGACTGGCACTTGCTCTTTGACGACAACGGGCTCGCCAGTTTCCGCTTTAGCCCGTGGATACGATTAGACATGACCGTCGCGAGCGGACCGCTCCCATCGGAGCCTTCGGGAAAGCGGGGACTATCAAAACCGCCGATAGGTCAGCGCTTCGGCCAGATGCGTGCGGTCGAGCAGGGCGGTGCCCCCATTGAGGTCGGCGATGGTTCGAGCCACACGGAGCGTGCGGTGATAAGCGCGGGCGGATAGACCCAGGCGCTCCAGGGCAGCATCGAACCAGCGACGTTCAGCCGGCCCCAGCGCACAATCTCTTTCCAGTTCGCGCGTGCTGATTTCCGCATTGGAGCGGCCTGCACGCATAAGGCCATGGTGACGCGCCTTGATGACGCGTGTACGCACGGTGGCCGAGTCTTCATCCTGCGCGCTGCGCTCGGCGCCGAGCTCGCCCAGAGGAACGCGGGGTACTTCCACGGCCAGATCGATGCGATCGAGCAATGGCCCCGAGATGCGCCCGCGATAGCGCTGGATCTGATCGGGCGTGCACTGGCAACGCTGACGTGGATCGCCGGCATAGCCACACGGACAAGGGTTCATCGCCGCCACCAGCTGGAACTGGGCCGGAAAGGTGGACTGCCTGGCCGCGCGGGAAATCATGATATGCCCGGATTCCATCGGCTCGCGCAGCACATCGAGCACGTGGCGGCCAAATTCCGGCAGCTCATCGAGAAAGAGCACACCATTGTGGGCCAATGAGATTTCACCCGGCCGAGGCAACGCACCGCCACCCACGAGGGCTACCGCGGATGTGGTGTGGTGAGGGGCACGGAATGGCCGCCGGCGCCACTGGGCGAGGTCCACGGGCTGGCCCGCCACCGAGAGCACGGCGCAGGTTTCCAGTGCCTCGGGCTCGCTCAACGGCGGCAGGATGCCGGGCAGGCGCTCGGCCAGCATGGTCTTGCCGGTGCCGGGCGGCCCCATCAATAACAAGTGATGTCCGCCAGCGGCAGCGATCTCCAGGGCGCGTCGGGCCTGGAGCTGACCACGCACATCAGTCAGATCAGGCACGGTGCCGTCAAAGACGTGGTGCCCGGCTTCACCTGGCACACCCAGTTCCTGCGCGCCGCGCAACCAGCCGCAAACTTCCGCCAGGGAGTCGGCCAGAAGCACTTCGGCGTCAGTGACCAAGGCGGCCTCGGCTGCGTTGGCGCGCGGCACCACCACGCGCCGCCCGCGGGCCCGCGCTCGCAGCAGGGCCGGCAGCACGCCTGAAACGGGACGCAGAGCGCCTGAGAGAGCCAACTCGCCCAGGAACTCACAGTCGTCCAGACGCTCGCGCGGCACCTGGCCGCCTGCGGCCAGAATGCCCAGGGCAATCGCCAGATCGAAGCGGCCGCCATCCTTGGGCAACTCGGCCGGGGCGAGATTCACCGTGACCTTGCGATTGGGGTACTCAAATGCCGTGTTCTGGATAGCCACACGCACGCGGTCACGCGCTTCGCGAACGGCCGCTTCGGGCAATCCCACAATATTGGTACCCGGCAAGCCGCCGGAAAGATGCACTTCCACCATCACCTGAGGCGCCGCGACGCCTTCCTGGGCACGGCTGAGGGTGACGGCGAGGCTCATGGGACCGAGACTGGATGAGCGCGAAGGAGGCGACTACCCGGTTCGGACATGAAGCGATTCCCTCGCGCGGCCTTCTAGAAAATAGCCGCCCCCGATCGTTCTCGGGGTGAGGGTGACAAATCGGGGGCGGCTCCCGGGGCGTGGACCCGCGCTACGCCCCCTTAGGTGCCAGCACTGGCCTCAAGATCGGCGATTCGTTTCTCCAGAGCCTCGACTTTGGCGCGAGTACGCGCCAGTAGTTGAGTCTGGACATCAAACTCTTCGCGTGTGACTAGGTCGAGGCGACGCAATCCCTGCGTCAGGACATCGCCGAAGTTGGTGCGCAAGTCCACGTGCGCCTGAGCCAATCCTGATGGAACCAACGAAACAAGACGCTGGGCAAGTTGATCGATCCCCTGCCTATCCATCATGGATAGCACCTCGAACTCGTCGAGAAAAAGTGTAGATTCATTTCGTGAAATGCCACTATCGGCATGCTCCGTTACGTGTTGTAGGAATTTTCCTACATTGAGGCTCCCGGCGACAGTTCCGGGCGGCCCAGGCAAAATGTACCCCCGGCGGCGCCCATGTGGGGGCCCAATGCATGTGAGGAAGACCCATGAAGCTGGTGGTGGCGGTCATCAAGCCGTTCAAGTTGGATGATGTACGCGAAGCCCTGGCCGAGGTGGGTGTGCAGGGCATCACCGTGACCGAGGTGAAGGGCTTTGGCCGCCAGAAGGGCCATACCGAACTTTACCGCGGGGCCGAGTACGTGGTGGATTTCCTGCCCAAGATCAAGCTGGAAGTGGCCGTGAGCGACGACCAGCTCGACCGCGTGGTGGATGCTATTCAGCAGTCGGCCCGAACCGGCAAGATCGGTGACGGCAAGATCTTCGTCAGCTCGCTGGAGCAGGTGATCCGCATCCGCACCGGCGAGCTGGACAACGACGCCCTCTGAGCGTCGGTTCAGGCGGCCGCCTGGGCCGCCTCGAAACGCCGGTGGTGCACCAGCAGGCCGGCGTTGTAGCAGATGTAGTAGCCAAACATCAGCCCGAAGATCGCCAGGGTCAGCGGGCTGTTGCCGAAGGCCGGGCCCGAGTGCGCCACGGCCGGGTCCTGCATTTGCGGCATCACCACCAGGAAGCGCCAGGCCAGGCGCGCCAGCAGCAGCACGGTCAGCAGGCCGCCGATCCAGGCATTGGGGATATAGAGGTCCGCGCCATCGGCGCGGCGCTCGAAGCGTGTCAACCGCAGGCCGAGCGTGCCCAGCGCGGCGCCGGCCAGGGCACCACCCAGCAGGCCTTCCAGCAGCTTGAGGTTGTGCAGGCCACTGAGCGCCAGCAGGCCCATGATCACGACCAGGAAGACGATGCGCCCCATCATGCGCTTGCGGCGGATGGGCTGCGGACCGAAGTTGCCGCGCACGCGGCGCCAGATGGCGAACGCCATCAGCGGAATCATGAGGGCGTAGATCATGTTCGGGGTCATGGCGGCGCCTGGCTGGGAAGATGTGCGCAAGCTTATCCGCGGCCCGATGCCATGGCGATTGACGCGCCATAGCCATCGCGGGTGACGTCTGTCACCCGCGACGAGCGAGGTTTACTTGGCCTTGCCCTGGTTGGCCACGGCGGCCATCTTGGCGGCGATCGCGGCCGCGTCGCCCAGGTAGTAGTGGCGGATGGGCTTGAGGTCGGCGTCGAACTCGTACACCAGCGGTACGCCGTTGGGGATGTTGAGCTCCACAATTTCGTCCTCGGACATCTGGTCCAGGTACTTCACCAGTGCGCGCAGCGAGTTGCCGTGTGCAGCCACCACCACGCGCTGGCCCGAGCGGATGGCCGGCGCAAGCACGTCGTGCCAGTAGGGCAGTACGCGGTCGACGGTGTCTTTGAGGCACTCGGTGTCCGGGATCATCGAGGCATCCAGGTTCGCGTAGCGCGGGTCGGTTACGGCCTCGTTGCTGGCGCGATCGAGCGGCGGCGGCGGGATGTCATAGCTGCGGCGCCAGACCTTGACCTGGTCTTCACCGTACTTGGCCGCCGTCTCGGCCTTGTTGAGGCCGGTGAGGCCACCGTAGTGGCGTTCGTTGAGGCGCCAGTCGGTTACCACCGGCAGCCACATCTGATCCATGCCGTCGAGCACACCCCACAGCGTGCGCACCGCGCGCTTGAGCACCGAGGTATGGGCCACGTCGAAGGCATAGCCCTCTGCCTTGAGCAGGCGGCCTGCTTCGGCAGCCTCTGCCATGCCTTGTTCGGTGAGGTCCACGTCGGCCCAGCCGCTAAAGCGGTTGTCGAGGTTCCACTGGGACTGGCCGTGACGAATGAGTACGAGCTTGTACATGGCGAACATCGCTGGCGGGAAACCTGAAATGGTGAGGCCGGGCCGAGGGCACGTCAAATCGGGGGCCCGTGTCGAAGGTCATGCTAAACCTCGCGCCTTGACGGCGCATCCTAGAGAGGTCCATTCATCTCTTGGGGAGCTTTACCATGCGCCGTACTCTCATCGCCCTCGCTTTCGCCCTGGCCCTGCCCGTGGCCGCCCATGCCTGGGACAACGACGTCAGCAAGGTCAACGGCACCGTCCGCGTGGAGTCGGGCCAGCAGGCCGGCAACGTGAGCACCGTCAACGGCGCCGTGCACATCGGCGACAACGCCACGGTGCAGAAGGCCAGTACGGTCAACGGCTCGGTGGACATCGGTGACAAGTCGCAGGCCGCGCTAGTGGATACCGTCAACGGCTCGGTCACGCTGGGCGCCGGCAGCCGCGTCACCGGCACTATCGGCACGACCAACGGCGGTGTGCGCCTGGGCGATCGCGCCGAGGTGGTGGGCAAGGTCAGCACCGTCAACGGCACCATCAACCTCGCTGCCGCGCACGTGGGCGACGGCATCCGCACGGTCAACGGTGACATCAATGTGGGCGCCAACTCGCGTGTGGAAGGCGGCATCCTGGTGGACAAGCCCGGCGGCTGGTTCAACTGGAACACCAACAGCCGTCTGCCGCACATCGTGATCGGTCCGCATGCCGTGGTGCAGGGCACGCTGGAGTTTCGTCGCGAAGTAGTGTTGCAGGTGAGCGACAGCGCGCAGATCGGCCCGGTGAAGGGCGCCACGCCGGTCAAGTTCAGCGGTGATGCGCCGGCCGAATAAGCCACACGCATTAAGGCAAGGCAGCGAGGCGGACGCCTCACTGCCTTGCCAGTGTCACACCCAGTCGCGCGGCTTGAGGTAATCGTAGAGCCGCGCCTCGGCCGAGTCCGGCTCGGGCTGGTAGGCGTATTCGAAGCGCACGCGCGGCGGCAGGCTCATCAGGATGGACTCGGTGCGTCCGCCCGATTGCAGGCCGAACAAGGTGCCGCGGTCGTACACCAGGTTGAATTCCACGTAGCGGCCGCGACGGTAGAGCTGGAACTCGCGCTCGCGCTCGCCGTACGAGGTGTCCTTGCGACGTTCAACGATGGGCAGGTAAGCATCGAGGAAGCCGTTGCCTACGTCGCGCGTGAAGGCGAAGCAACGCTCGAAGCCGCCTTCGTTGAGATCGTCGTAGAACAGGCCGCCGACACCGCGTGTTTCGGCGCGGTGCTTGAGATAGAAATAGTCGTCGCACCATTTCTTGTAGCGTGGATAGACCTCTTCGCCATAAGGCGCACACAGGTCACGCGCCACCGTGTGCCAATGCACCACGTCTTCATCATGGGGATAGAACGGCGTGAGATCGAAGCCGCCACCGAACCACCACACCGGCTCAACACCCTCTTTGCTTGCCTCGAAATAGCGCACATTGGCATGCGTGGTGGGCACGTGCGGGTTGCGCGGATGCAGCACCAGCGATACACCCGTCGCGATGAAGCTGCCGCCGGCCAGATCCGGGCGATGCGCGGTGGCGCTGGGAGGCAACTGCTGGCCGTACACGCGCGAGAAGTTCACGCCGGCCTGCTCGAAGATGGCGCCATCGCGCAGCACGCGCGTGCGTCCGCCACCGCCGGCGGCGCGCGTCCAGGCGTCTTCCTCGAAACGGGCCTTGCCATCGATCTGCTCGATGGCCGTGCAGATGCGGTCCTGCAGTTCGCGCAGGAAAAGTTCGGCTTGGTCGGCTTGCTGGCTCATCACGCGATCCGTGGTCGTGTCCAAAACACGCCAAGCTTAGCAAGCGGCGTAGCCTGCACCGGTGCGGCTACGCGTCGCGCGCGCCAACGCCCTGCGATCAGCTCAGGCGCGCGACGATGCGCCGGTGACCGATCAACTGGCCCCAGCGTACGCCCACGTCGATCCACATCAGGTAGCCCGATTCGGTGAGCAGCCGCAGCAGGTACCGGCGATCAAGACGAAACTCCGGCTCGGCGGCCACCGGGGTGCCATCAAAGCCCAGGCGACGCGCCAGCAGGAGGCAGCGCGCCAGATGGTAGCGACTGGTAACCAGCGCCACGGGCGGCAACACGCGCATTACCGGGCCGTCCTGCTGCAACAAGCTGCGCGCATGGCGCAGGTTTTCCAGCGAATCGATCGATGCCTGCTCCAGTTGCAGCGTGACACCCGGCGGCAGGTCGTGCTGGCGCAACCAAGCCTGGCCGGCAGCCGCCTCGCTCACGCTGCCGCCGCTGCGTCCGCCCAGCAGCAATACATGGTCGGTACGCTCGGCGCGCATCAGCGCCAGGGCGCGCCCGAGGCGCTGCTGGTAATCACGCTCGGGCACGTCGTTCACCAGGCGTCGCCCGAACACCAGCACGGTCATCGGCTGGTTCACCGTCAACGGGCTGCGCGCCGCAACGCGCCAGACGTGGATGAGATAGGCCACCCACAGCAAGCCTAGGCTCAGCGCCAGGGCGAGCAGGGTCACCAGCGCCGCGTGCAGCACATCGCGATCGCTCAGGTAGCGCCAGGGTCCACGTTTGAGCGGGGCAGTGAGTGGGGACACGGCGGGAACACGGCACAAGGGCGATGAGAGTGTGCGCAGGCCGTAAGCCCGGCGCAATCGGTCGGAAGCGCCGATCGGAACGAACATGAACGCCGCCCCGTGCGCGGATCGCTCAGGCTAGGCAATGCGGCGGGTGCTGGGTACGCTGATTGGATGCCTGTACCGTTTCAACCCCTGGCCGTCAGCGCCTACACGGCCACCTCCGCCCTGGGCCACGGTCTCGATGCGCAGTACGCCGCCCTGACCGCGTCGCGCAGCGGACTGCGACCCAACGATTTCAGCAGCGCGCCGTTGGCGTGCTGGATCGGCCGCGTCGAGGGCGTGGAAAACGCCGCGCTACCCGCCGCCCATGCGGCCTGGGAATGCCGCAACAACCGGCTGGCCTGGCTGGGCCTGCAACAGGATCGCTTCCTGGACCGCGCCCTGGATGCGCGCCTGCGTTACGGCGCCTCCCGCGTGGCGCTGGTGCTGGGCACGTCCACCTCCAGCATCGGCGCGACCGAGGAAGCCTATCGGGGCCTGGACGAAGAAGGCCGCATGCCGGCCGAACTGCGCCGACCGCTGATCCATGCAACCCATTCGCTGGCCGGCTTCGTGGCCGAGGCGCTGGGGCTAGAGGGGCCGTGCCTCACTGTTTCCACGGCCTGCTCCTCCAGCGCCAAGGTGTTCGCCAACGCCGAGCGGCTGATTCGCATGGGCCTGGTCGATGCCGCCGTGGTCGGCGGCGTGGATACGCTGTGCGACAGCGTGCTGTTCGGCTTCAACGCGCTGGAGCTGGTGTCGAGCGAGCCATGCCAGCCGTTCGACCAGGCACGTCGCGGCATCTCCATCGGCGAAGCCGCCGGGTTCGCCTTGCTGGAGCGCATCGATGCCGCACCGCAGGCACCGCGCCTGCTTGGCTATGGCGAGTCCAGCGACGCGCACCACATGTCCACGCCGCATCCGCAGGGATTGGGCGCGGAGCTGGCGCTGCACGATGCGCTGGCGCGCGCAGGCCTTCGCGCCGAACAGGTCGACTACATCAACCTGCACGGCACGGCCAGCCAGAAGAACGACGAAGTGGAAGCCGCGCTGATCGCGCGCACCTTTCCCGCCGACACGCGCGCCAGTTCCACCAAGGCCTTCACCGGCCACACCCTGGGTGCCGCCGGCATCCTCGAAGCAGCCTTCGCCTTGCTCGCCATCCAGCGCGGCTGGGTGCCGGGCAACCTCGGCGCGCAGACGCCCGACCCTGCTTGTGGCCCCCAGTTCGCCTGGCAGGGCGAGCAGCGTGCGGTGCAGGTAGCGTTGAGCAACTCGTTCGGCTTTGGCGGCAACAACGCCTGCCTCGCTTTTGCGGCGGCCACGGCATGAGTGCGCTCTCGATCCATCTGGAAGGGGTTGGCCTGTGGTCGCCCACGCTGGCGGACTTCGCCGCGCTGCGGGCCCAACAGAAAGGCCAGGCGCCGGTGCCATCCACCGGTCGTCCAGCAGCCGCCACGCTGCCGGCCAACGAACGCCGCCGCGCCCCGGAAAGCGTATTGCTGGCCGTGGAAGTGGCCGGGCAGGCGGTGCGCATGAGCGGACACGCTGCCGAAACCCTGCCTTGCGTGTTCAGCTCCGCCTATGGCGACCAACTGATTTCGGATTACATGTGCGCCACCTTGGCGCAGGCACCGACCGAGTTGTCGCCCACGCGCTTCCACAACTCCGTGCACAACGCGCCGGCCGGCTACTGGACGATCGCCACCGGTTGCCATGCGCCTTCGAGCGCAGTGAGCGCGGGGCACGCCAGCTTCGGCGCGGGCCTGCTCGAAGCGGCCACACTGGCCGTGGCCGATCAGCGCCCCGTATTGCTGGTGTGCAGCGATATCGCCGGCAACGGCCCGCTGGGTGAGATGAGCGGCACCCGGGTCAGCTTCGGCTGTGCCCTGGTCATCGCCCCCCAGGCGAGCAGTCGCAGCATGGCTCGCCTTAGTCTGGAGCTGCTGCCCCACGCGGCCGACGTACTGCGCCCCGCGCCACCCACTGGCGCGTGGCAGGAAGACAATCCCATTGCCGCATCTGCGTGGCCGCTGATGCAGAATCTCGCCCAGGGCGAGGGCGAAACAATCCTGGCTGCGGCCGAAACGCTGGCCTTGCGCGTTGTCATGGAGACGCTTGCTTGAATACGACCGATGTCCGCTGGTGCGTGCTAATTCCCTGCCTCAACGAAGAGGCGGCGATCGGCAGCATCGTGCAATCCGTGCTGGCGCTCGGCGTACCGGTGATCGTAGTAGATGATGGTTCGGACGACCGCACGCCGGAGATCGTCGGCGCCTTGCCGGTCACCCTGTTACGCCATCCGCAGCGGCGCGGCAAGGGCGAAGGCCTGCGCACCGGCTTTCGTGAAGCGCTGCGCCAAGGCTTCGATGCGGTGCTCACCATGGACGGCGATGGCCAACACCTGGCCAGCGACATCCCGCGCATCGTCGCGGCCGCGCAGCGATACCCCAACCATATCGTGATCGGCGCGCGCCTGCTCGATCGCGAGCAACAGCCCAAGGGCCGTCGCCGCGCCAACGCCGTGGCGGATTGGGGTATCTCCTGGGCCTGTGCCCAACCGGTGGCCGATACGCAGAGCGGTCAACGCTGGTATCCGCGCGCCGCGCTGGATCTGGTCGACCTGCCGGCAGAGAACTTCGTGTTCGAGGCGGCCATTCTTATCGCTGCCTCACGCGACAAGGGGCTGGGTGTGGTTTCCGTTCCGATTGCATCGCGTTATCACGGCGAGTTCCGCCTGAGCCATTTCAGCCCGGTGCGTGACGTCACCCGTATCACCGTGTACACGGTGGGACAGCTGTTGCAGCATGGGGACGTGATCGCCAGCTACCGTCGATCGCGCGCGTCGCGCCCAATCGTGTTCGACGCGGCCGTAACCTGAGCCGCGCTTGAGCAGGTCCGGTGCCTGCCCCTGTTGCTATTCGCGAGAAGGGTGGATGACCGCTGCGCGGCCACTGGCCAGCAGGTGTCCGCCCTGTTCGATCCGAAACGCATACTGCGCACCGGCATCATCGGCATAAAGCGCCTGCGCGTGAACGTCCAGACGGCCGCCATCGACGTCTACGTATTCCACCGCCAGCACCACATCGCGCAGGCTCACCAAGCGCCCTGGACGAGCCGTTTCGACACCCCGCTGTCGCGCCAGCAGCGCGCCATGCACCGCCATGGCCTGCGCACCGTACTCGGCCAGGTGCACCGCATGCAGCCCCTCCGCGCCACGCAAGGGCTGCTCGGCGCGCGCATGGCTTTCGCTGATGGCGTGGATGTTGGCGTCGTCCCAATCCAGTACGGCATCCAGCAGGCACATGCTGCCCTGGTGGGGAATCAGATGTGCCCAGTCAGTCTTGTCGAGCATGCGGTGCCATCAGAATGGAAAGACAGAAATGGAAAGTCACGCCCAGGCTCACGGTGAGGCCAATGGCGCGCAGCACCGGGATGGAGCTCCAGGCCAGCATGCCAAAAACCAGCAGCGCCGACAGCACACATACCAAGGTCGCATGCAGGGTACGGCGTTGCTCGTCCGCGTCACCGGTATCGCGTTCGAAAAACAGCGCGTAGTGCAAGCCAAGGCCCGCCGCCAAGATCAGCGCAACGAGGTGGAACAAGGACACCTCCACGCCGCCCATGCGCTCCACTGCCAGCACCAGGAAAGTCGCCAGCGTCATCGGCGCCAGTACGTGCCAGGCTCGGCGCAGGCTGCGCAGCGCCAGCGCGATGGTCACCATCAGCAATACGGTAGCGGCCAACAACGCCTGGAGGATGCGCGTGCGGTAGTCCACCACCAGTGACTCCGCCGCGTCCTTGAGGTCGAGCAAGCGCACCGACTCGCCCTGCGCATGCGCCCATTGCTGCAAGGCCGCCACATCGTGCACGCCGCTGATCGTACCCAGGCCCAACCAATGGCCTTCGCGCGGCTGCAACATGGCCGCCAGTCGCTGACCGAGTGGGCTTGCAGCGAAGGCCGCGGGTTCAAGCAGCGGGAGAGTACGCGCCTTGGTGACATCCTCCACGAAGGGCTCGAACAAGCCTGGCTGGAATGGCATGCCCTGCGTTGCCTGGGCGAGGGCCTGCTCCAACGATGCGTGGTCAGGCAGGCGTAGCTGGCGCGCACGCTGCACGGCGTCGCTAGGCAGGTATCGCGAAGGCAGTTCGATGGCATCCACCACGTGACGGGCCTGCAAATCGTCCGCCGAGGCTTCCAGCGACTCCGAGCGCTGCAGCACAGCTTGAGCATCGCGCGCCTGTATCACCAGCAGGTAACGCACATCGGGAGCACCCAACGCTTCGCGCAAGCGTGCGTCACGCTGCAGCAAGTCACGCGGCAAGGGTGTCAGCGCGGATAGATCGCTCTGCCAGAACGGTGAGGGCGCCATCGCCAGCATCACGACCACCGCGAACGCAACCAGCAAGGGTACCCAGCGCGGACGCGGCAATGCATCCACGCGGCGACGCGCTGTGACCAGCCAGGGCATGCGCGCCACGTCGCGCACGCGTGCCGGCAACAGATAGGGCAACAGATAGCGTGTGGTGAAACCCGCTACCAATAGGCCGACCACAGTGAACACGGCCAACTGGCGCAGGCCATTCACACCGGAAGCGTAGAAGGCCAGGTAGGCAATGCAGGCCGAGAGGATGGCCGTGAGCAGCAACGGCCACAGGTCGCGCACACTCTGCACAGCATCCTCGCCCGCGCGCCGATGGCTGAGCACGCGAATGGGGTACTCCTGCGCCACGCCCAGCAAGGTGAAGCCGAAGGCGAGGGTAATGCCATGCACCTGTGGGTAGCAGGCGATCAACGCGAGCATGCCCGCCAGCGCCGCACTGGCTATGGGCAACGCAGACAGCAGCAGCGAGATGACGCTGCGATAAGCAAGCAGCAGCAAGAGAACGAAGCCTACGGTGGAAATGCGCCCGATCCACTCCGCCTGCCCACGCGTCTGCGCGCTGGTGACTACGCTGAAGTAACCCGGACCGCTGAAGGTAAGTGTGGCGCGTGCATGCTCGGGCAGCGTCTCGAAGGCCTGCTGGATGCCGGCAATGGCCCCGCTCTGCGCATCCGGATCGAAACCTGCCTCCCGAGTCTGCACCACCA
Source organism: Frateuria sp. sgz306004 (assembly GCF_057750885.1). Lineage (NCBI taxonomy): Bacteria > Pseudomonadati > Pseudomonadota > Gammaproteobacteria > Lysobacterales > Rhodanobacteraceae > Frateuria > Frateuria sp. sgz306004. The sequence continues at coordinate 228,402 of NZ_JBYLFE010000007.1, read as the reverse complement.
TAAGCGCTTCGTGCCGATCGGAGAACCACACTCCTTCGCGCATTTCCGGCGAGCGGGGCGGCGTCCAGCGCTCGGCCAGCTGCAGTACTTCGAGTGTGGGATCACGCGGCAACAAGCCCTTCAACAGGCTGGCTGCGGGCGAAGAGAGATCGTCGAGACGCTGCTCCAGCTGATCACGCAAAAACGGCGCATCGAACGTTTGCTTGTCCAGCGTTGGCGAGAGCAGGTAACGATACGGAAGCAACGATTCATCGAGTGCCGTCAGATCGAAGCTGCCGTTAAGCACCTGGGTGTAGCGCGCGTCGTGACGCAGCGCTTGCAGTAAGCCCTGGCTCAAACTCGCCAAGGTTTCGTCGGGTGCGCCACTGATGGCGAGCATCAGCAGGCGTGAACCCGGGCCTTCGCCCACCTGCTCCATCAACAGGCGCTGGTCCGCCGTGGTCGGCGCTGGCATAAAGCTGCGCAGATCCGTGGTGACGCGCAAGCGCTGCACCACCAACAGGGTCATCACAGCCAGCACGACCAGCCAGCCCAACAACAGAAACAGCCGCCCACCCTGGCGCATGATCAACCGCCTTGGCAAAGCGTCGACAAAGCCTCACGTGTGGGTGCGGCAGGCATCTTCGCGGCCAAGGGGCCCAGCAGATCGACCGCCAGGTCGCCATCGGCCTCCTGCACGCGCATGCAGCGCGGTTCCCGGCCATGGCCGTCGATCTCGATATGACTGACCGCGCGCGCGAGTTTGGGGTCACGCGGAGTCAGCGTGAGCGTCCAGTGCGTCGCGTCGCTACCGCTGCGCTGGATGGTAAACGTCTGCTCCAGGTGTGCCGGATCGCCGCCGAGCAGTGCCACGAAGCTGTCCAGCAACACCTGCAATTGCGGCGCACGCTTGAGCGAAAAACGGCGAGGTTCGCGACCGTCACGCTGCTGAGTGACCTCACCATCGGCGATGGTGGACAGCTCGCGATGCGGTTGCATGACCTGACGTTCAAGCTTGTCGCCGCCTAACCAAGCCAGCTCACCCGACACTACCAGTGGCTGTGCCAGCACCTTCATGAAGCGCGCCTCGGCAAACGCCGTGCGCGCCGGCGCGGGCCGCCCCAGCGAGCTCACCAGTTCACGCGCGGTGGCGGCGTCTTCAGGCGCCGACGCGTTCGCGCACAGCGACAACATCAGGCTGCACAGGAGCCACCACGTCTTGCTGCCAAAAGTCATAGAAGTTGAACCAGTTGAAGGGAGCAACGTGGACGTAGTGTTCCACGCGATGAGCGTAGCGGGCGAGCAGGGCATCCAGGGCTTGTGCGCGTTGATGGCGAGGCACTTCGATCCGGTCGGCAAAGGGCTCGAATATGAGGCGATAGCGATTACCACCCTCGTACAAACCAAAGCAGAGCAACACCGGTACGCGCAACGTATGCGCCAACAACCAGGGACCCACTGGAAACGGCGCAGGTTTGCCCAAAAACGGCGTGCGACGCAGCACTTCGTGCTCGCGACCGCGATCGGCGAGCAAGGCCACCATGGCGCCCTTGGCGCACGCCTCCGCCATGGCCAGCGTGATGGAAGCGCCTCCCTGCGATGCATCGATCACATGCGCACCGATGTCCGGCGCCAACGCCTCAAGCAAACGCGTCATAGCCGGTGTCTTCTGCTTATCGAGCACCACGTGCAGGGGGACGTCCGGACGGCGCGTACTGAGCGCACGCAGCGCCTCGAAACTGCCCTGGTGCGTGCCCAGCAGGAGCACGCCGCGGCCCTGCGCGATGGACGCTTCTAAGGCCTCCAGGCCCTCCACCTGAATGGCAAAATCACACTCGCCCCGCGCCAACAAGAAAATGCGGTCCAGTAACGTGGCAGCGAAGCAGTGGAGGTGTTTCATCACCTCCCAGGTGGACGCGGGCCGGCCCAACGCACGCTCTAGATAATGGCGCGACGCCTGGCGCTCGGGGGCGCGACGCAGGAAGAAATACAGGGTGATCGGGTACAGGCAGACCCGCCCCAGCCTGCGCCCACCATGCAGCGCAATGCTGCGAATCAGCCACAGGGCGAATTCGCCGCCGCCTTCGGGACGACGCTGCCAATGCTCGCTCATGCGGCACCCTCGATCGTGCCGCGCGCGAGCAACTCATCGCCCCGGCGAATATCGAAGCGCACGCGCTCGCGCGCCTCACTCAACACCACGTGCGCCTGCTGCCCGGGCAGCAGCGGGGCCATGAACTTCGCTTCCACCACCCGCACCAACCGCTCGTTGCGCCAGGCGCGCAGGGCTTGTGCCACATGATCGAGCAACAGCACGCCCGGCACCAATGGCGCGCCCGGGAAGTGCCCGGGCAAGCACGGATGATCGGCGGGCACGCACACGACCTGTTCGAACGTGGACGTCGTCACGGGGTCACCGTGTCCTTGCCGTGCATCCGCAGCGGCCAGCGTGCGGCCGTGCCCGACGCTGGCGCGATCAGCACATGGTCGCCCGATCGCAGCAGCAACGGCGGCAGCAAAAAGCGCGGCGTTCTATCGATGGCAGGGGAGTGCAGCATGGTTCAACCTGCGGGCCATTCGTCCAACGGTGGCCGGGATTGGCCACTCGTGGCACTCATCATGCCCGATGCAAGTTAAACGGCGCGGTGCTGTTCGACATGGTCCGACAGCGTGCGCAGGCTAGCGAAGATCTGGCGGTTTTCAGGGTTGTCCGAGCGCAGCTGGAAACCGTAGCGCTTGGATACGGCCAGCGCGATTTCCAGGGCATCGATGGAGTCCAGGCCCAGATCCCCGCCGAACAAGGGGGCATCGGGGTCGATCTGGTCCGCCGTGACCGTCTCCAGGTTGAGACTTTCCACGATCAACGCGGCCAGTTCATGTTGTGCGGTGGTCTGCTCGGCCATGCCTGATTCCGGACGGTTACGTGCGCCTCTCCCCCAGAGGCGGCGGTCAGCGAGTGTAACATAGGCCCCTCGTTTCCCCGGCTGGATCCCATGGTTCAGGGTTGTGAAATCGTCAGGCCCGCACGACCGCGGGCACCCAAGGTGAGCTATCGATCAACCGATCTGGCCGCCGTACTTGCCGAGCCGCAGACGCTGGCCGTGTTTGGTTTTGGCAGCGGGGTGGCCGCCAGCGATGATCCACGCTGGCTTACGGTGCCGCTGGAGAGCTTCGATGCGCCGGCACCCCTGGAGGTCTGGCAGGTGGATGCCTTCGTGAACCATGGGCGCGAGGGCGCCTTGCGCTGGGCCGCTGGCGACGGCTGGCTGTTCGTCGCCATCGAGCTGGACGAGGCCGCTCATGGCGGCCCTCGCGACACCGCAGCAGAGGCCTATCGGTCGTTGTGCGCCTTTCTGCGCGGACAGGCCGCTTGCCACGTGCAGCGCATCTGGAACTACCTGGGTGCGATCAATCAGGGCGAGGGCGATACCGAACGCTACAAGGCATTCTGCGAAGGGCGCGCCGAGGGGATGGGTGGGTTTTTCGCCGAGGGTTTCCCCGCAGCCACAGCCATTGGCCATCACTCCACCGAAAACCGCCTCCAGGTGTACCTGCTAGCTTGCACCGAACCAGGGCGGCGGGTAGAGAACCCCCGTCAGGTGAGCGCCTGGCACTACCCGCGGCAGTACGGCCGCACGCCGCCGAGTTTCGCCCGCGCTATGGCCCTGCCGAGCGAGGACGCACTGGCCATCTCCGGTACGGCTGCCGTGGTGGGTCACGCGTCAGCCCACGACGACGACCTGCTCGCTCAGCTCGAAGAGACGCTGACCAACCTGGAAGCCTTGCTGGCCAGCGCCGGCATGGCGGCCGGGTTCGATACCCAATCGCCGCTCAAGGCTTACGTGCGGCACCCGGCCGATGCGGCCAGCGTGCATGAGTTCCTGCAACGTCGCCTGCCCGGCGTACCGATATTGATGCTGCACGGGGACATCTGCCGGCAGGAGCTGCTGGTGGAGATCGACGGCTGGCGCTACGCCTGAGGGCCTGTTCACGATCTCCGCGCGATCCTTCGAGCCCAGGGGCGGGCTACGTAGCGATCGTCAATAAGCGCTGAGCGCCAAGGTTCAGCCAGACCAGCCTTGCGGCGAGTGGCACGCCGGAAACGCCTGGCGGAATTGGGTAAGGACATACTCCGTCAGGTCGGGCTTGGTTGCTGGCAACGCCGCGTACACGGCGGCAACCGACAGATCGCCCTTTTGGCTGTCCAGTGCATTGATGGGCTCGCTGCTGAGCATGGCCGCCTTGACCGTAAGCGCCGCCGCCCGATACCGAAACAGAACCGTGCAGTCGTCGGGTCGCGATTGCCAGCTCATCACAGGATTGGTCTGGCCCAAATTGGCTGCAGGGCTGCCGGTCATGGCGGCCAGGTGCTCGCCGGCGCCGGGGAGTAACCCATTGGCGGTTTCCAGCATGCAGCCCACGCACGCCGGTATCACCGTATAAGTGAGCCAGCCCGCGGAGGCACCGGCGGGTGCCGCAAAGGTGTACTTCGTGCCGCCATCCACACCGATCGTGGCGCGCTGCACGTGCCAGCCAACGGGTACCGGCATCCAGCCAACGATGTCGCCGTAGAACCATTGCAGCCGATCATGCAGTGCAGCAGGCACATCCATCGGCAAAGGTGGCAGTTTCGCGGGGTCGGGGCGTATCCAATCGCCCAACCCGGAGTTCACGTCCACCACCGAAACGCTTCGATCGCCCAGACGCAGCGAACGCACGGCGTAGTCTTTGCCGATCGTGGATAGGGAATCGGGCGTCGATGGCAACTCGCGCACACCCACTTCGGCGTGCAGCGGCGACAACGCAGCCAAACCCAACAGCACGGGAACCAGACGCAGCAGCCAGTGACGATTGCAGGCACGCATGGAAGACCTCCGGGCGATGACCACAGCAGAGCTTACACGCGGGCGATACACCTGGCTGCGGCATAGAACGTCAGGCGTAGCTGCCACCACCGTTCACTGCGAATGTCGTGGAAAATTACGGCTTCTTGGTCGGGCGCTTCCAGCCACCAAGCGTGAGCTGGCGCGCACGTGCGATGGTGAGTTCGCCTGGCGGCGCATCTTTGCCGATCACCGAGCCCGCGCCAATGGTGGCCTGTGCACCGATGGTCACCGGCGCCACCAAGGCGCTGTTGGAACCGATGAATGCACCATCCTCGATCACGGTGAGGTGCTTGTTCACGCCGTCGTAATTGCAGGTAATGGTGCCGGCACCGATGTTCACGCCGCTGCCAATCACGGTATCGCCGAGATAGCTCAGGTGATTGGCCTTGCTGCCTTCACCGATGCGTGCCTTCTTGGTCTCCACGAAGTTACCCACGTGCACACCCGCCGCCAGCTCGGTACCCGGACGCAGGCGCGCGAAAGGACCCACCGTGCACGGGCCGTGGGTCACCACGCCTTCCAGGTCGCAGTGCGCCTGCACTACGGTGCCGGCGGCCAGGTTTACATCCTTTAGGCGCACGAAGGGCCCAATGCGCACGTCGTCGCCCAAGGTCACCTCGCCCTCGAGCACCACGTCGATATCCAGCTCTACATCCATGCCGGCGCTCACCGTGCCGCGGACGTCAACACGCGCGGGGTCGGCCATGCGCACGCCCTCCAGCACAAGCGCCTTGGTGGCGCGCAGGCGGTACTGCTGTTCCAGTTCGGCGAGCTGCCACGGGTTGTTCGCGCCGGCCGCTTCGTACTCGTCCGCGCATTCCACGCAGGCTGCGGCGCGGTTCTCGCCAGCGGCCATCGCAAAGATATCGGTGAGGTAGTACTCACCTTGCACGTTGTTGCGGTCGAGCTTGGACGTCCATCGCTTGAGCGCCACCGCTTCGGCCGCCACGATGCCGGTATTGATCAGGTTGACCGCACGCTGTGCATCATCGGCGTCTTTCTCTTCCACCACCGCGCGAACGAAGCCGTTGCCGTCGCGCAATACGCGCCCATAGCCGAAGGGATTGGCGACGCGCGTGGCGAGCAGCGCCACCGTGCCTTCGGCGGATACGAGGCGCTGCAGGGTCTGGGCGCGCGTCAGCGGCACGTCGCCGTAAAGCACCAGCACCACGGCGTCGTCCGGCACTTCAAGCAGGGCCTCGCGCACCGCATGGCCCGTTCCCAGGCGTTGCGACTGCAGCACCCAGCGTATGTCCGCGTCACCCTCGAACGCCGCACGCACCTGATCGCCGCAGTGGCCATAGACCAGATGGATGGCCTGGGGCCGTAGCGCGCGGGCCGCCTCCAGCACATGCGCGAGTAGCGGCCGGCCAGCCAGGGGCATCAGCACCTTGGCCTTCTTCGACTTCATGCGCTTGCCTTCGCCGGCGGCGAGGACAATGACGTGCAGGGGGGCGGTGTGGTTCATGGGTCTGCCTGTGTGGAACTCGCGGCGAAGGATAACAGTCGCCGGTGGGCAGCCTTTAGTCATCTGAATGGCTTAGAACCTGCTCGCGGTCTCCGCGTAACCCGCGCTGCGTTGGTGTGCCCGCCAGGGATCAGGGCGTGGGGAAGCGCCTGAGTGGCCGTCAGGTCGAGCCGCGTCCCGCTCTCTGGCGGGCACATCTGCGCAACCCTTCGCGCAGTGTCGGTTTGCACCCTGCTCGGCGTCATCACTCGGTGGTGCACGGACGTACACGCCCTCCTTGTTCCTTGATCTGTGCACAAACCGCTCCCGACACGCGCCACGCGGAGATCGTGACTAGGCCTTTAGGGCTGGCGGCCGGAGGTTATGGGATTCACGTTCGTGACAGGCCGACCATCCTTGCAAGCAAAGCGAAATACATAGTCGAGGCTGAACGGGCGTGCCTCGCTGCTCACCACATGGCTGTTGCCATTGGCATCAGCGGCCCACTGCGTGACGACGAGCGGGTCGAAGATCCATGCCATGGCGGCGGCACGTACCGCTGCCTCGAACTGGCGCCGATTGGCGTCATCGCGTCCGCCGCTCGGGATGCGTACGTCAATGACCCTGCCCTGCGCATCCACGATCAGGTGTGCGCCCACCTCAATGGGCGGCAGGCGTGCCTGCAGCAAGGCGGCCGGATATGCGGGCGCAGGATGTTCGCGCGGCACGGCGCCGCTGGATACCTGCCCGAGGGCCAACTCGTAGTGGGCAAGGTCGCCACGCTCGGCGCGATACGACGTGTCACCCTGGGTTGCGGCACGCCCCGGCGCCGATGGCGGCACACCGGCACAAGCGGCGAGCAGCGACATGCCGACGGCCGCGCTCGCGCACGTGCCTGATAGACACGATGGGCGTCTGGTCCGCATGTCGCCTCACTTCTCCAAATGAGCGACTCAGCATAAACAAAACGCCGGCACGAGGCCGGCGTTCCGTTGCGCTGCCCTGCGCGAAGCAGGGGAGGGCTTGCGTCAGTGCTTGAGCGTCTTGCGCAGACGTTCCAGGGCCTGCAGCTGAGTGATGGCTTCGGCCAGCTTGGCCTGCGCCTCGGCGATTTCCACCGCGTCGGTGCGATTGGCCAGGGCGTCCTCGGCTTCCTGCTTGGCACGCTGGGCTGCCTGCTCGTCCAGGTCGGCGGCGCGGGCGGCCGTATCGGCCAGCACGGTGACTACCTGCGGCTGCACTTCCAGGATGCCACCGGACACCCAGAACTGCTGGCGTTCGCCGTTGCTCAGCACCACGTCCACATGGCCGGGCTTGAGGCGGGTGATCAGCGGCGCATGGCGGGGCGCGATGCCCAGCTCGCCCATCTCGCCGGTGGCGACCACCAGCTGCGCATCGCCCGAAAAGATCTCGGCTTCGGCGCTGACGATGTCGACACGGAGGGTATGACTCATGGTTTTCGCTCGCTTTGCTCGCTCTAGGGAATTGGGAATGGGATGAAAGGGAATCGGAAAGAGCGGCTGCGTGTGAGCGCTGAGCTTTTGCTGTTCCCTATTCCCGATTCACCATTCCCTCAAGAAGGCCGCCTTAGGCTGCCTTCTTCGCACCCATTTCTTCGGCCTTCTTGATCGCTTCGTCGATGCCGCCGACCATGTAGAACGCCTGCTCCGGCAGGTGGTCCACGTCGCCGTCGACGATCATCTTGAAGCCGCGGATGGTTTCCTTCAGCGGCACGTACTTGCCCGGCGAGCCGGTGAACACTTCGGCCACGTGGAACGGCTGCGAGAAGAAGCGCTCGATCTTGCGGGCGCGCGACACGGCCTGCTTGTCGTCTTCCGACAGTTCGTCCATGCCCAGGATCGCGATGATGTCCTTGAGCTCCTTGTAGCGCTGCAGCGTGCCTTGCACGCGGCGGGCCACGTCGTAGTGCTCGGCGCCCACGATGCCCGGATCGAGCTGACGGCTGGTGGAGTCCAGCGGGTCCACGGCCGGGTAGATACCCAGCGAGGCGATGTTACGCGACAGCGTAACGGTCGAATCCAAGTGGGCGAACGTGGTGGCCGGCGACGGATCGGTAAGGTCGTCCGCGGGCACGTACACGGCCTGGATGGAGGTGATCGAACCGGTCTTGGTCGAGGTGATGCGCTCCTGCAGGACGCCCATTTCCTCGGCCAGCGTCGGCTGGTAACCCACGGCGGACGGCATACGGCCAAGCAGCGCGGACACTTCGGTACCGGCCAGCGTGTAGCGGTAGATGTTGTCCACGAACAGCAGCACGTCCTTGCCCTTGCCGTGCTCGTCCTTCTCGTCGCGGAAGTACTCGGCCATGGTCAGGCCGGTCAGCGCCACGCGCAGACGGTTGCCCGGCGGCTCGTTCATCTGGCCGTACACCATGGCCACCTTATCGAGAACGTTGGAGTCCTTCATCTCGTGGTAGAAGTCGTTGCCCTCGCGGGTACGCTCGCCCACGCCAGCGAACACGGACAGACCCGAGTGCGCCTTGGCGATGTTGTTGATGAGCTCCATCATGTTCACGGTCTTGCCCACGCCGGCGCCGCCGAACAGGCCGACCTTGCCGCCCTTGGCGAACGGGCACACCAGATCGATGACCTTGATGCCGGTTTCCAGCAGGTCGTTCGAGGTGGCCTGGTCGGCATAGCTCGGGGCTTCACGGTGAATGACCCAGCTGTCTTCGGCGGCGATCGGGCCGGCTTCGTCGATGGGGCTGCCCAGCACGTCCATGATGCGGCCCAGGGTGGCCTTGCCGACCGGCACCTTGATGCCTTCGCCGGTGTTGCGGGCCACGAGGCCACGCTTCAGGCCGTCGGTGGAACCGAGGGCAATCGTACGGACAATGCCGTCACCCAGCACCTGCTGGACTTCCAGCGTGATGTCGGTGCCGTCGATCTTCAGTGCGTCGTAAACCTGCGGCACCTGATCGCGTGCGAATTCCACGTCGATAACCGCGCCGATGATCTGTACAACTTTGCCCTGACTCATGGATGTGCTCCGGATGGATCTTTTAGGTTCGTTACAAGCGCCGCTAATGCGTCGCTCTAATTAAGAGTGCAACCATGGATGGATGGTTGCTTTTTGACTTCTGGCGATCACGGATGATCGCTTTAATCATTCGCAACCATGGATGGTTGCTTTTTGATCTGCTCTTGCAGGCAGGGATGCCTGCACTTAAACCGCTGCCGCGCCGCCCACGATTTCCGAAATTTCCTGGGTAATCGCGGCCTGACGCGCCTTGTTGTAGATCAGCGTGAGTTCGCCGATCACCTTGTTGGCGTTGTCCGATGCAGCCTTCATGGCGACCATGCGCGCGGCATGCTCGCTGGCGAGGTTCTCCAGCACGCCCTGATACACCACCGACTCGATGTAGCGGCCCAGCACGTGCTCAAGCACCGTGGCCGGATCGGGTTCGTAGATGTAATCCCAGTCGTGCTTCTGCTCAAGCTTGAGGCCGGCCACCGGGAAATCCGGCGAGGTCGGCGCGCCCTCGGCGGCCACCATCTCCTGCGCCACCACCGGCAGCGGCAGCAGCGCGTGAATCGCCGGCTTCTGCGTCATGGTGTTGACGAAGTCATTGTGGGCCAGGAACACGCGATCGAGCTTGCCGTCCGAATAGGCGTCCAGCACGACCTTGATCACGCCGATCAGGCTTTCGAGCTTGGGCTTTTCACCCAGGTGGGTGGCGCTGCCGATCAGATTCACGCCCTTGAGGCGACGGAAGAACTGCACGGCCTTCTGGCCGACCGCCACCACGTCGATCTCGGCGCCCTTGTCCTGCCACTCGCGAATGACCGGCAGGAGGCGACGGAACAGGTTCGAGTTCAGGCCGCCGCACAGGCCGCGGTCGGTGCTGACGACCACGAAACCGACACGCTTGACCGCCTCGCGCTCCTGCAGGAACGGATGGCTGAAGTCGGTGCTGGCCTGCGCCACGTGCGCGATCACCTTGCGCATGGAACGCGCATAGGGACGCGAGGCCTTCATCAGATCCTGCGCCTTGCGGATCTTCGAGGCCGAGACCATTTCGAGCGCGCGCGTCACCTTGCGCATGTTCTGCGTGCTCTTGATCTTGGTTTTGATTTCGCGTCCGCTTGCCACGTTTGCCTCAACCTATTGGGTTAGTGCGATCCCGGCTCTTCACCGGAGTTCGGTACGGCCGTCTGGACGGCCGTACACCCTGTATTGCTTACCAGCTGCCGGTCTTCTTGTACTCGTCGAGCGAGGACTTGAAGGTGGCTTCGATGTCGTTGTTCCAGTCACCGGTGGCGACGATCTTCTTCATCAGCTCGTCGTGGTTCTGGTGCATGAAGGCATGCAGGCCCTTCTCGAACGGCAGCACCTTGTTGACCGGCAGGTCATCGAGGTAGCCCTTCTCGGCGGCGTACACCGACAGCGCCAGTTCGGCGATGGACAGCGGCGCGTACTGCGACTGCTTCATCAGCTCGGTCACGCGCTGGCCGCGGTCCAGCTGGGCGCGGGTGGCCGGGTCGAGGTCCGAAGCGAACTGCGCGAACGCAGCCAGCTCGCGGAACTGTGCCAGGGCCAGCTTCACGCCGCCGGACAGCTTCTTCACGATCTTGGTCTGGGCGGCACCGCCCACGCGCGACACCGAGATACCGGCGTTCACGGCCGGACGGATACCGGCGTTGAACAAGTCGGTTTCCAGGAAGATCTGGCCGTCGGTGATCGAGATCACGTTGGTCGGCACGAAGGCGGACACGTCGCCGGCCTGCGTTTCGATGATCGGCAGCGCAGTCAGCGAACCCGTCTTGCCCTTCACTTCACCGTTGGTGAACTTCTCGACGTACTCGGCGGACACGCGGGCTGCGCGCTCGAGCAGACGCGAGTGGAGATAGAACACGTCGCCCGGGTAGGCTTCGCGGCCCGGCGGGCGCTTCAGCAGCAGCGAGATCTGACGGTAGGCCACGGCCTGCTTGGACAGATCGTCATAAATGATCAGCGCGTCCTGACCGCGGTCGCGGAAGTACTCGCCCATGGCGCAGCCCGAATACGGCGCGATGTACTGCAGCGCGGCCGATTCGGAAGCCGAAGCCACCACCACGATAGTGTTGGCCAGCGCGCCGTTCTCTTCGAGCTTGCGCACCACGTTGGCGATCGACGAGCGCTTCTGGCCGATGGCGACGTAGATGCACTTAATGCCGGAATCTTTCTGGTTGATGATCGCGTCGATGGCCAGCGCGGTCTTGCCGGTCTGACGGTCGCCGATGATCAGCTCGCGCTGGCCACGGCCGATCGGGATCATCGAGTCGACCGACTTGTAGCCGGTCTGCACGGGCTCATCGACCGACTGGCGCCAGATCACGCCCGGCGCGACCTTTTCGATCGGCGAGCTGGTCTTGGCGTTGAGCGGGCCCTTGCCGTCGATGGGGTTACCCAGCGAGTCGACCACGCGACCGAGCAGTTCCGGACCGGTCGGCACTTCGAGAATGCGGCCGGTGGTCTTGGCGGTGTCGCCTTCGCGCAGGTGCTGGTATTCGCCCAGCACCACGGCGCCCACCGAGTCACGCTCGAGGTTCAGCGCCAGTGCGTAGGCATTGCCCGGCAGCTCGATCATTTCGCCCTGCATCACGTCGGCCAGGCCGTGGATGCGCACGATGCCGTCGGACACGCTGATCACGGTGCCTTCGTTGCGTGCTTCGGCGCCGAGCTTGAACTGCTCGATGCGGCTCTTGATCAGTTCGCTGATCTCGGACGGATTCAAGGTGGAGCTGGACATGGGTCGATATCCTGAAATTGGAGCCTTTGTTGAAGAGTCCAGCCATGCGAGGCTGGTTTTTGCTCTTCGCGAATGGACTTCGCGTAAAACCTTTAATGCGTCAGCGCGCGGGTCATGCGCGCCAGACGTCCACGGGCGGAGCCATCGATAACTTCACTACCGGTGTCGATCACCACGCCGCCAAGCAGCGACGCATCGACGCTGGTTTCCAGCTCGATCTCGCGCTTGAAGCGGCGCTTGAGCGACGCCTTGAGCTGTTCGGCCTGCGCGGCATCCAGCGCGAACGCGCTGGTCACCTTGACCAGCAGCTGCGACTCGGAATCGCGCTTGTACTGCTCATACAGCGCGGCGATTTCCGGCAACAAGGCCAGGCGACGATGCGCGGCCAGCTCGCCAAGGAACTTGGCGAACGGCGCGTCGGCGGCCGTGCCCTGCGGCAGGTGCAGCGCTACCAGCTGTTCCGGCTGCACGCGCGGATCGCTGACGAGGTCCACCACGCGGGCGTCCTTGGACACCTCGGCGGCGAACGCCAGCGCCTGCGACCACGCACCCAGAGAACCGGCCGCATGGGCCAGTTCGAAGGCAGCGCGCGCATAGGGGCGGGCGAGGGTGATTGCCTGGGCCATGGATTAGATCTCGGCCACGAGCTGGTCGAGCATGGCCTTGTGGGCCGAGGCGTCGACTTCGCGCTGGACGATCTTCTCCGCGCCCTGCACGGCCAGACGGCCCACCCAGCCGCGCAGCTCTTCACGAGCGCGCTGCTGCATGCTGACGATTTCCTCGGCAGCGGCGGCCTTCAGGCGGTTGGCCTCGTCGGTGGCTTCGGCGCGAGCCTTGTCCACGATCTGGTTAGCCTGGCTCTGGGCGCGCTCGATGATCTCGCTGGCCTGCTGACGGGCCTGCTTGATCTCCAAGGCAACCTTGGCATCGGCGTCCTTGAGCTCGGCGCGCGCCTTTTCGGCGGCGGCCAGGCCGTCGGCAACCTTCTTCTGGCGCTCCTCAATCGCGTGATTGAGCTGCGGCCAGATGAACTTGGTGGTGAACCAGACCAGGATGGCGAAAGAGACCATCTGGCCCAGGAAAGTCAGATTAATATCCATGAGCTTTCCAATTAACTCCCGAACGCGTTTAAGCTGATGTGAAGCCGCGGCGTTGATTCGCCGCGGCAACACTTAACCCGCCCCGATAGGCCTTTCGGCCCGGTCGAATGCTTAGTGCGACAGGACGCTGATCAGCGGGTTCGAGAAGGCGAACAGCAGCGCCACGGCCAGGCCGATAATGAACGCAGCGTCGATCAGACCAGCGAGCAGGAACATGCGACCCTGCAGCAGCGGCACCAGCTCCGGCTGACGAGCAGCGGACTCGAGGAACTTGGAACCCATGATGGCGATACCCAAGCAAGCGCCCAGAGCGCCGAGGCCGATGATGATGCCGATGGCAATGGCGGTCAGGCCCTGCACGTGTGCGATGAGTTCCATGGTGTTCTCCTGTGAATCGATAACGGGTTGGTTAGAACAAGAAAGAAAGGGTGAAGCGAAATCGGAGCGGATCAGAACTTAGTGATGCTCACGCGCGGTCGCGATGTACACGATAGTCAGCATCATGAAAATGAAGGCCTGCAGCAGGATGATCAGAATGTGGAAGATTGCCCATGCGGTGTTGAAGATCACACCCGGCAAGAAGCTGATCCAGCCCGCGAACAGGCCCGCGATCAGCATGAAGACGAGCTCACCGCCGTACATGTTGCCGAACAGTCGCATGGCGAGCGACACCGGCTTAGACAGGTATTCCACGACGTTGAGCAGGAAGTTGAACGGCACCAGGATGGCCACGACCACCGGATTGCTCGCATGGAACGGCGCGGTCATCAGCTCCTTGCCGAAACCCAACGCGCCCTTGGCCTTCATGCCGTGCGCCAGCACGATGAAGAACACGGCGAGGGCCAGGCCGACCGTGGTGTTGATGTCGGCGGTGGGCACCCAGCGGAAGAAGGTGTGATGCATCGCCTCGCTGCCGGCCACGGACTTCACGCCGAAGCTCGGTGCGTCCAGCGGCAGCAAGTCCATCGCATTCAGGAAGGCCACCCACATGAAGATCGACAACGCCAGCGGGGTCACCGTGCGACGGTCGCCGTGAAAGGTGTCCTTCACCTGGGTATCGACGAACTCGACGATCAGCTCGACCAGCGCCTGGCCCTTGGAGGGCACGCCGGAGGTCGCCTTGCGGGCTTTCAGCCAGAACCATAGGCAGAACAGGGCACCCAGCACGAAAGCCACCACGATCGAGTCGAGATGGATCTTCATGAAGGAGCCATCACCCAAGCTCACCGTGTTGTGGTGAAGGTGATGCTGGATGTATTCGGTTAGTCCGCCCTGCGGCTCGCTCGCCATGTCTTAGCCCTTGAATCTGAACGCCAGCAGATTTATTGCGTACGCAGCCACCAGCCCCGTAATGGCGGCTAGCGGCGGCAGCTTCCAATAACCCAAGATCGTGACCAACCCTCCGAAGATCACGATCCACTTCAAGACCACGCCAGACAACACGCGCCACATGGTCATGCCGCCTCCACTCATCCCGGCGAAGGTACGCCACGCCAGAAGCGCGGTACCCAGCGCCACCGAAGCGGCACCCGCAGCAGCCGCCCATGCATCACGGGGGCCCTGCGTCAGGAAGGCGAGGCCTACGATCACCGTCACGGCGAGCTGCAGCAAGATCATGCGCAACGCCAAACGACGACCGGAAGCAAGACTGTTGATCACGTGAAGTTCCCGCGCGGTTTCGCTCAAGGCGGCACCGAACCAGCTGCGGGCCACGGTCCAATCCGAAAAAGTATATCAGCGAGGCATTTACAGCGACAAGCCGCGATGACTGCGACATCTTGTCAAGCCGAGGCGCCATTCACGAAACGAAAGGGTATCGACGGCGCAAGAAAAAGGGGCCGGACATCCGTCCGGCCCCTTGACGCAACTGGGGGGAAGAAGCGCTGCGTCGGTAAAGCGGTGTTACTTAGCGGCAGCAGCCTTCTTGACCGCAGCGACCGGCGCAGCCACGGCATCGTTGGCGGCCTGCTGCTGCTCCTGCACGAGCGCGCTGAGCGACTCGGCGGTCTTCTGGGTCACGGCGATGATTTCCTGCGTGACGGCCACGGCGCGCTCGGCGTTCTCGCGGCTGGCGGAAGCGGCCTTTTCCCAAAGGGTGCGCAGGCCATCGATATCACGCGTTTCGAGAGCACCACTGATGAACTCGGCGGCGGACTCCGACTGCTTTTCGAGCGCCTTGATCTGCAGCTCAGCGACCTTCTCCAGACCCTTGAGGGCCATCGACTGGGCCTTGAACGCGCTTTCGGCCAGCTGCTTGGCGTAGGCAAAAACCTGGTTGTTCAGTTGCTGCGTCATGACTTGGTCCCTCGACGGGAATGGGGGTAGTGGCAGGCACTCTACCAAGTCATTTTGTGCGGTGCAATATATTTTCTTGTGAAGGGATTGCCTGTCATAAAAACTTCAAGAAATCCGACATCTTGCGTCGATACCATGAAATTTTGCGACGCATCAAAAACTGTCACGACTACAACTGGCGCCCGAGGTGCAGGTCTCATGGACAACCACCTTGTCCAGGCCAGGCAGGGCCGGCTGCAGGTGACGGAAAATCCAGCGCGCCAGCATTTCACTGGTGGGGTTTTCCAGGCCCTCTATATCGTTGAGATAGTGATGGTCGAGGCGATCGTAGAGCGGGGCGAAGGCCGCCTTCACGTCGGCGAAATCCATGACCCAGCCGTGATGCGGGTCGGGCTCGCCGGCTACGTGGATCTCAACCCGGAACGAATGGCCGTGCAGGCGCGAGCACTTGTGGCCCGGCGGGACGTTGGGCAGGCGGTGTGCCGCCTCAATGTTGAAGACTTTGAAGATATGCATGATGGCCATTCTACCGCCCGGCGCGTGCGCAACCGTCGACCACCCGCCAAGCGGCAGCAACCAACAAGCGCAGCAGCGCTGGAAACTAAAGGAAACAAGGGAGAAAAACCGGTCGCGCGAGGTATGCGCGACACATGGTGGCTATGGGTGGACTCGAACCACCGACCCCAGCATTATGAGTGCTGTGCTCTAACCGGCTGAGCTACATAGCCTTGGGTGCCGCCCGCCGCGGGGATCAACATGGCGTCGATCAGGCGGGGCGCGGCAGTGTAGTCGCCCTCGCGCCGGGGATCAAGCCCTTGGCTTGCTCACGCCTCACCCGCGTGCTTGAATCGTTTCGCGGGTTCCGGCATCTGCGACAGGCACAGCCTGTAGCCAGGCCGACCCAAGGAGGCGACATGATCGACGTTGATGGCTACCGTCCGAATGTGGGCATTGTGCTGCTGAATGCAGACGGCCAACTGTTCTGGGCGCGCCGCGTCAATCGTGACGGCTGGCAGTTCCCCCAGGGCGGCATGCGCAGCGACGAAACCCCGCTGGAAGCCATGTACCGCGAGTTGGAAGAGGAAACGGGCCTAGCACCTCATCACGTAGAGGTGATCGGCGCCACCCGGGGCTGGCTACGCTATCGCCTGCCCAGCCGCTATGTACGGCACCACCAGCGGCCCACCTGCATTGGTCAGAAACAGGTGTGGTTTCTGCTGCGACTGGTAGGCAGTGAAGACGCCCTGCGCCTGGATGCATGCGAGAAGCCCGAGTTCGATCATTGGCGCTGGGTGGATTTCTGGTACCCGGCCTCGCACGTGGTCAGCTTCAAGCGCCAGGTATACGAGCGCGCCCTTCGTCATTTCGCGCCCCTGGTGGAAGCCTTGCTAAGCGTGCAACTGGGTGAGTTGCCCCAGCACGACCCTAATGATCCGCACGGCCACCAGCGCAAGGGCAAGGCCGCTGCCTGAACGGGCAACTTACGCCGGCACAGGTTACCCGTGATTTCATTTGACAATCATTCGCATTTACGTTTCCATATGCAGCCATGTATATCTGCATGTGCAATGCCGTCACCGACAGCGACATCCGCCGCGCCGCGGCCGATGGTGTCCAGCATTTCAGCGAGCTGCAGGCCCGCACCGGCTGCTCGGACTGCTGCGGCTGCTGCGAACAGGAAGCCCGCGCCACCCTGGACAAAGCCGTGGCGCAACTGCAGATACAGCTTCCCATCGCCGCGATCGCCTGACAGGCGAGCCGCACTTTAGCTATTCCAACGCGCAGCCCAGGCTGCGCGTTTTCGTTTGGGTGAGCCGAATTCGCGCCACCCAACAGGCGCGATGCTCATAGTCATTCTCGTTTCGTCGCCCGCACGGGCAAGCACGTATAGTCGGCCGCTGCAGCTGCTTAAGGAGACTACCCATGAAGGGCGACGCCAAGGTCATCGAGTTCCTCAACAAGGTGCTCTACAACGAGCTCACCGCGATCAACCAGTACTTCCTGCATTACCGCATGTTCAAGGACTGGGGCTATGGCGAACTCGCCGCTCACGAGTACAAGGAATCGATCGAGGAAATGAAGCACGCCGATCACCTGATCGAGCGCATCCTGTTCCTCGATGGCCTGCCGAACCTGCAACACCTGGGCAAGCTGCGCATCGGCGAGAACCCGCTGGAATGCCTGCAGGGCGACCTGGACCTGGAGCTGGCCGCGGTGAAGGACCTGCGCGAAGCCATTGCCTACAGCGAAGGCATCGCCGACTACATCAGCCGCGACCTGTTCAAGACCATCCTCCACGACGAGGAAGAGCACATTGATTGGCTGGAGACCCAGTTCAGCCTTATCAAGGACATCAGCGCCGAACGCTACCTGCAGTCCAAGATCGAAAGCTGAGCCGCGCGGCGCCACCTCATCGAGACGTGGGGCCGTTCCTTGACGCTCTCGCTACGCCGCGGCTATACCTGCGTTTTCACCAGGACGGCCACGCATGGCTTCACGCCCACCACCGCGCTTCGTGGTTCGCTCGCACGACGCCGTCGGCGCACGGCGACGGCTGTGGTGGCTGGGTGCCGCATGGCTGGCCAGCCTGGTGCTCACCGCCGTTATCGTGGCCGCCGTTGTGCGCAACGCCACGCCGGCTGTCAGCGACAAGCGTCAACTTAAGGCGCTGAACAAAGAGAACGACGACCTGCAGCAGCAGGTCGCCAACCTGCAACGCGCCAGTCAAGTGGCTGATATCGCCACCCGCTCGCTGCGCCAGACGCTGACCGAACGCGAGGAAGAGATCAGCGGCCTGCGCGCCGACCTGGGCTTCTACGCGCGGCTTACCGGCGGCGACGCTCAGCGCGAAGGCCTCAAAGTGCAAGAGGTCCGCCTGCAGCCGGTCAGCGGCTCGCACGCCTGGGACTTGGCCCTCAGCCTCACCCAGAACGCCAAGCGCGGCGACGACGTGACCGGCAATGTCACCGTGAGCGTGGAAGGCTTGCGTGGCGACAAAGTGGCCCGCCTTGATTGGCAAGCACTGGGCGATAGCTCCCAGGCCGCTGGTCTGCCGTTTCGCTTCAAGTATTTCCAGCAACTGCACGCCACCATCGTGCTGCCCGCCGATTTTCGCCCCACCCGTCTGGTGATCACCGCCCAACCCGGTGGCGATGACGCCGTGAGCCGTACGGTGGCCTGGAGCGATGCGCTGGCCGGCCAGCTGACCCCGACCCAAGGAGAACAGGATGCTCAACCGTAAGCGCGTCGAGCGCACGCCTAGCAGCCACGACACCAGCCTGATCGCGCGCGGCACTGTCGTCCGCGGCGATATCCGCTTCAGCGGCAACCTGCACCTGGACGGCCGCATCGAGGGCACCGTGCAAGCCGAGGAGGAGGGCGCGGTGTTCACCCTCAGCGAGCACGGTATCGTCGAAGGCGAGATTCGGGTGCCGCACGCCATCATCAATGGCCACGTACTGGGCGACATCCACGCCGCCGACCGCCTGGAGCTGGCCGCCGAGGCACGCATTACAGGTAACGTGCACTACCGCACCATCGAGATTGCCGCTGGCGCCCAGGTCAATGGCCGCATGAGTCACCAGGGCGTGGAGCTCACCCGTGAGCTGCCGGCCAGCCTGGAAGCCGCGGAGGCCCTGCCGGCCTGATCGCGCTATCCTTGCGCACCTGCCGTTTCGCCCCCACCTGAGCATCATGGATACCGTCGTCCCCCTCCCCATCGTCCCCGACTACCGCAGCGCCGGCGCCCCGCTGGTGTTTACCGAGGCTGCCGCCCGCAAGGTGCGCGAGCTGATCGTGGAGGAGGGCAATCCGGAACTGAAGCTGCGCGTGTACATCACCGGCGGCGGCTGCTCGGGCTTCCAGTACGGCTTCACCTTCGATGAAGCCCAGGCCGAAGACGACTACGCGCTGGAGCGCGAAGGCGTGACCCTGCTGGTGGATCCGCTCTCGCTGCAGTACCTCACGGGCGCCGAGATCGATTATTCGGAAAGCCTCAGCGGCTCGCAGTTCGTCATCCGCAACCCCAACGCCAAAACCACTTGCGGCTGCGGCTCCTCCTTCTCCACCTGAGCGCCCTCACGGCATGGAACGCACCCCCTTGCCGCGCCTCAATACCTTCGCGGGACTGAGCCACATCCTCGACCGCAGCGCCGAACGGCGCGACGAGTCGGTATGGGTGAACGAACAGGCCGCCTCCGGCCAGGCGCGTTACCTGCTGTTGGACCCCAAGGGCCAGACCTACCTGCACCCCGAGCGCGATACACTGCGCTGGCTCGATGCGGTGGAACGCGAGCAATGGCTCGGTGAGCTGAAAGCCAGCTTCCTCGGCTTCGCCAACGACCAACCGCACTTTCTGCTGGCGCAGGATGACGACGTACGCGCCAACGAACTGGAAGGCCTGCTCGTTGCCCGTCGCGGCGGCTTGCGTGAAGTGGGCTTGCGCCTGCCTGCAGACGAGGCCGGCTTGTTCGCCTACGGCAAGGGCCTGGCGCACTGGCAGCGCGAAACCCGCTACTGCGCCTATTGCGGCTCGCCGCTGGTGCTGGTGGCTTCGGGTCATCGCGCGCAATGCACCAACGCCGATTGCGGCCGCATGCATTTCCCGCGCACCGATGCCGCCGTGATCGTGATCGTCGAATACCAGGGAGCCTGCCTGCTCGGGCGCCAGGCGGGCTGGCCGCCGGGCCGCTATTCCACCCTCGCAGGCTTTGTGGAACCGGGCGAAGCGCTAGAAGATGCCGTGCGCCGCGAAGTCGCCGAGGAGTCGGGTGTACAGGTGGGCGAGGTCAACTATCACTCCTCCCAGCCCTGGCCGCTGCCGCAATCGCTGATGGTGGGCTTCACTGCCAAGGCGATATCGCCCGACATCCGCCTGCGCGACCACGAGCTGGAAGAAGCGCGCTGGTTCACGCCGCAAGACATCGTCGATGGTCTTGCCGATGGCAGCTTCCTGCCGTCGCTGCCGCTCTCCGTGTCTTATCACCTGCTGGCCCACTGGTTGCGCGAACGCGCGGGGCTGGAGCTGGACGAACTGGTCGCGCAACACCGTCGTTGAGCATCGCCCGTCGATGACGGGCCGCACGCATCAACCGCCACGGAGCTTGGCCTACAATCGCGCCAACGACCGGGAGATTCGTTGTCATGGCTGTCAGCCTGCTTACTGCCCTCATTGCCCTTGGCCTGCTGCATGTGGCGCCGCAACTCGCCCATTGGCGTGGTGACGGCGGTTTCCGCCGCTGGGTGGCGCAACTGGGTGACACCGCCGGCCCCGCCCGCGTCGCCATCACGCTTGGCGTGCCGGTGGTGCTGTGCCTGCTGGTTCTCGGATTGATCGCCTGGCTGCCGGGCAGCGACCTGTTCCGCCTGATCTTCTCACTGGTGGTGTTGCTGTATTGCTTTGGTCCGCATGCGTTCGAAGCCGATCTGGAAGCCATCCTCAAGGCCGCCGACCAACCTTCGCGCGAAGCCGCTGCGCAGGCGCTGTCCGATGACGGTGAACCAGTGAGCTGGAACGCCATCGCGTTGGGCGAGGCCACCGCCTATGCCGCGCTGCGCCGCCGCTTCGGCGTACTGCTTTGGTTCTTCCTGCTCGGCCCCGCCGGCGCTTTGCTCTATCGCCTCGCGCAGACGCTCGGCCGCGACCCCAGCCTGCGCCTGGATGCGCAGGCGCGCAGCGCGGCCCACGCATTCGCCAATGTCGCCGATTGGCTGCCCGCGCAGTTGATGGTGTTCACGCTCGCCCTGGTGGGGCACTGGGATGCCGTCATCGGCGCGTGGAAGCGCTGGCACCAGCAGCAGTCGCCCAACAGCTGGTACGTGGAAGGCCCGGGCTTTCTCGGCGCCGCCGCGCGTGCCGACGTGGAAGTGGATATCGAGGCGGGTGACGGTTACGCGGAAGAACGCAGCGACCCCATCGCCGAGCTGATTCGCCTGCGCAGTACCTTGCTGCGCGCCCTGTTGGGCTGGCTCAGCCTGGTGGCAGTCATGGTGATTGCCGGCTGGATGGCCTGAGCGCCTGCGCCTGATCGCCACCCGGCTTGCCGGGTGACATCAGCATCGCCGCCTTAGGCAAAGTCGCCGCGCAGCTCGCGCACACGGCTCTCCAGCGTCGCCGTGGCCGCCTCCGCGGCGGCGATCGGCGCCCCCGCCACCAACTCCACGCGGGCACGGAAACGTCGCGGCAGGCGCGCGCGATGCAGCATCGAATCGCGCCGGCTCCACACACTGCCCCAGAGACCACGCAGCGCCAGCGGCACCACCGGTACCGGGCGACGCTCCAGGATGTTCGCCACGCCAGCGCGGAAGGGCGCAATGTCGCCATCTCGCGTGAGGCCGCCTTCCGGGAAGATGCACACCAGCTCGCCAGCGGCCAGGGCGGCGTCCACCTCGTCGTAGGCGCGCTGCAGCACGGCCGCGTCCTCCTTGTGCCCGGCGATGGGAATGGCCTTGGCGGTGTGGAACACGAACTTGAGCACCGGGATGTTGAAGATCTTGTAATACATCACGAAGCGCGCGGGCCGCCGCAGGTTCGCCATCAACACCAGCGGGTCCATGAAGCTCACGTGGTTGCACACGAGCAGGGCGGGGCCCTCCTCCGGAATCTGCTCCAGCCCATCCACGCGCACGCGGTACAAGGTGTTCACCAGCACCCAGGTGATGAAGCGCATCAGGAACTCGGGCACCAGGGTAAAGATGTACACCGCCACGGCCACGTTGAGCAGCGCCGCCACCAGGAAGATCTGCACGGCGCTCAACCCCAGCGTCGACAGCGCCAGACCAAAGCCCGAGGCGAGGCATATCCACAATGCGTTGAGGATGTTGTTGCCGGCGATCACGCGCGACAGGTGACTGCGCGCGGTGCGTGCCTGCACATAGGCAAACAGCGGCACCACGTAGAAACCCGCAAACACGCCGATCAAGGTGAGATCCAGCGCAACGCGCCAGTTGCCCGCGCCACGCAGGAAGCCGGCCCAATCCAGGCCGTGCACCGTGGCCAGGCCCGGGTGCGCAAAGTAAAGATCCACACCAAACGCGGTGAGGCCGAATGCGCCCAGGGGCACCAGGCCTACTTCCACGCGGCGCCCCGACATGCGCTCGCACAGCAGCGAACCCACGCCGGTACCCAGCGAGAACAAGGTGAGCACTAGCGTGTTCACCGTGCCATCGCCGCCAAGGTTCATGCGCGTGTAGTTGGGCAACTGCGCCACCAGCACGGTGCCGAAGAACCAGAACCAGGAGATGCCCAGCACCGCGTTGAACACCTTGGGATCGTGCCGGGTGATGCCGAGCACGCGCACGGTTTCAGTCAGCGGATTCCAGTTGAAGGCGAGGTCTGGCGCTGTGGCCGGCGCTGCCGGAATACGGCGGCTGGCGAGATAGCCCAGCACCGCTACCAGGATGGTGGCGCCCGACGCGGCCAGCGGCCCGAAACCGGCGATGAGCATGAGTGAGTTGCCGGCAATCATGCCGATCAGCATGGCCAGCTGCGTACCCATCTCCACCAGGCCGTTGCCGCCCACCAATTCTTCAGGCTTGAGCGTTTGCGGCAGGATGGCGTACTTGATCGGCCCGAAGGTAGTGGAGTGCACACCCATCAGAAACAGCACCACCAGCAACAAGGCCGTGTGATGCGTGTAGAAACCCACCGCGGCCACCACCATGGCAGCGATCTCGAACAGCTTCACGTAGCGGATGATGCGCGACTTTTCGTACTTCTCCGCCAACTGTCCCGCCGTGGCCGAGAACAGGAAGTAGGGTAGGATGAAAAGCGCCGGCGCGAGGTTGGTGTAGAGCGAGACGGTCTTGTCGTCCAACCCCATCTGGAACGCCACCAGCATCACCAGTGCGTTGCGGAAGGCGTTGTCGTTGAAGGCGCCCAATGCCTGCGTCCAGAAGAACGGGGCGAAGCGGCGACTGCCCAACAGATTGAATTGGCTCATGCGCAGCCTTAATCGAAGCTCCGCGCAAGCCTAGCGCGAATCCTGCGGGGCGACACGTCGCCCCAAGCCAGACATCACCCCGGCAACGCGCCAGCGCGTTCACCCACGCCGCGACGCAACCTGCTAGCGTTCGCGCGGAGCCGCCGGCAGCCCGCCGGCGTGCCATGCGAACACGCTTGCGTCGAGGCCACCATGACCCTGCTACGCGTTCATAGCTTCGCCCTGTCGCTGGACGGCTTCGGTGCCGGGCCCGCGCAGGATCTGGATCAACCGCTTGGGCGGCGCGGTCTCGAACTGATGTCGTGGTTTCTAGCCACGCGCGTGTGGCAACGCATGCATGGCCTGGGCGACGAGGGCGAAACCGGCGTGGACAACGCCATGGCCGAGCGCGGCTTTCAGGGCATCGGCGCGTGGATCCTGGGGCGCAACATGTTCGGCCCGGTACGCGGCCCGTGGCCGGATGAAAGCTGGCAGGGCTGGTGGGGTGACGAGCCGCCCTACCACGTGCCGGTGTTCGTGCTGACCCACCACGCCCGTCCGTCGCTGACCATGGCCGGTGGCACCGTGTTCCATTTCGTGACCGACGGCATCCATGCCGCGCTGGCCCGCGCGCGGGAAGCAGCCGGCGGACTCGACGTGCGACTGGGCGGCGGCGTGGCGACGGTGCGCCAATACCTGCAAGCTGGCCTGGTCGACGAACTGCATCTGGCGCAAAGCCCCGTACTGCTGGGCAGTGGCGAAGCGCTGTTCCAGGGCCTGGACTTGCCGGCACTCGGTTATGCCTGTGTCGACAGCGTCGCCGGCGAACGCGCCACGCATTTCACTCTCCGCAAGAACACGCCGCCAGCCTGACATTGCCCTGTCGAAATCACGCGGTGAGGTTCGTCGACTGAATGGGCACGGGGCTAACCCCTGCGCCATCAAGCCTTTCTAGGAGATGCACCGATGACCACCGGCACCGTCAAGCTGCACCGCGTACTGCGCAGCACGCCCGCGAAGATCTATCGCGCCTTTCTCGACGCAGATGCCATGGCCCGCTGGTTGCCGCCGCACGGCTTCACCGGCCGTGTACAGCAACTGGACGCCAAGGTCGGCGGCAGCTATCGCATGTCGTTCACCAACTTCACCAGCGGGCACACGCATGCGTTCGGCGGCACCTATCACGAGCTGGTGCCGCATGAGCGCATCCGCTACAGCGGCCATTTCGACGATGCGAACCTGCCGGGCGAAATGATCACCACGGTCACTCTGAAACCGGTCTCTTGTGGCACCGAGCTCAGCATCGTGCAGGAAGGCATTCCTGCGGTGATTCCCACCGAGCAGTGCTATCTCGGCTGGCAGGAATCGCTGGTGCACCTGGCTCAGCTGGTGGAGCCGGATATTCCTGGCTGAAGCCCGCGCGTGGAGGCGTCGCTCCCGGTGCCATGCACGCGGAAGCGACGAACCCGGCCTGATCGATCAGCGACGATGCAGCGCGCGATGCGCGATATCGCGGCGGCAGAACGCGCCGTCGTAGTGAATCTTGCCGACGGCGGCATAAGCGTTCTCGCGAGCCACCGCGATGTCCTTGCCCAGGGCGCATACGGTGAGCACGCGGCCACCGGCCGTGACGGCGCGCCCCTGCGCGTCCAGCGCCGTGCCGGCGTGGAACACCTTGGTGTCGGGGCCGAAATCGCTGTCCAGGCCGTTGATCACGTCACCGCTGCGCACCTTGCCCGGGTAGCCACCGGCTGCCATCACCACGCCCAGCGAGGGGCGCGCATCCCACTGCGCCTGGGTGTGGTGCAGTTCGCCGTCCAGCGCGGCCTCGATCAGGTCCACCAGGTCGGACTTCAGACGTAGCATGATGGGCTGCGTTTCCGGATCGCCGAAACGCACGTTGAATTCGATGACCTTGGGCGTGCCGCTCTTGTCGATCATCAAGCCGGCGTAGAGGAAGCCGATGAAGGGCGCGCCCTCCATCGCCATGCCGCGCAAGGTAGGTTCGATCACTTCCTTGAGGATGCGCTTTTCCACCTCGGGCGTGACCACCGGCGCGGGCGAGTACGCGCCCATGCCGCCCGTGTTGGGGCCCAGGTCACCTTCGTCACGGCGCTTGTGGTCCTGGCTGCTGGCCATCGGCAGTGCGTGCTGGCCGTCGCTCATCACGATGTAGCTGGCTTCCTCACCATCGAGGAACTCCTCAATCACCACGCGCGCGGAGGCATCGCCAAAGGCGTGCGCACCGAGCATGTCGTGCAGTGCCTGCTCGGCATCGGCCAACGTGAGCGCCACCACCACACCCTTGCCGGCAGCCAGGCCATCGGCCTTGATCACGATGGGCGCACCGTGCTCGCGCACATAGGCCAGTGCAGGTTGAAGCTCGGTGAACACCGCATAGCGCGCGGTGGGAATGTTGTGGCGTAGCAGGAAGTCCTTGGCGAACGCCTTGGAGCCCTCCAGCTGTGCGGCGACCGCGCGCGGACCAAAGCAACGCAGGTTGGCGGCACGGAACTTGTCCACCACGCCGGCCACCAGCGGCACTTCGGGGCCGACCACGGTCAGCGCGATCTTTTCGTCCTTGGCCAGCTTGAGCAGGCCGTCCAGGTCGGTTACCGCCACGTCGGCGTTGCGCACGCCCTTTTCATGCGCGGTGCCAGCGTTGCCGGGGGCCACGATTACTTCGCTTACGCGGGGGGATTGCTTGAGCTTCCACGCCAGCGCGTGTTCGCGCGCGCCGCTGCCGATCACCAGGACTTTCATGCTTGCTCCACTGCAGGGGAATGCGCCGGAGGCTGGCGCAGCCCGTCATTGTAGAGGCAGCCCGCCGGCCGCGCAGCGCGAGGCGGCGATCAGGTGCGGCCATCCAACAAGGCGAGCAGGGCGGCGCGTGGCAGCTTGCCGGTTTCGTTGCGCGGTAGCGCCGCCACCCGCTTGAGCGGACGCGGCAGGAACACCGGGTCTACTGCCTGGCGCAAGGCTTCGAGAATGTCCGCCTCCGACATGGTCGGGGCTACTGCGAGCGCGGCCACCCGCTGTACGCCCAGGCCCTCCGCGCCGTCCAGTTGCAGCATCACGCCATCCTCAACGCCAGGGATAGCCAGCAGGCGCCGCGTCAGGTCCCCCAGGGAGGCACGCTTGCCGGCAATGTCGAGCAGGTCCGCATGGCGGCCACACAGGCGAAAGCGGCGCCCTTCGTCCTGTAACGCAACCAGGTCGGCCAGGGTAATGGGCTCATCCAGCTGCGGTGCGCGGACCTGGGTGCCGTCCGGCTGCGGATGCAGCTCCACGCCTTGGTACAACGTCCATGGCTCGTCGGCGGCAGCACGGCGGCTGGCCACCACGCAGGTTTCGGTGGAGCCGAACACTTCGAGCAACGGTGCGTGGAAGGCGGCCTCGGCGGCCTGCGCCAGCTCCGGAGACAACGGTGCGGTCGCCGACACCATGGCGGCGATCGGCGGCAGCGTGATCCCCGACTCGATCAACGCACGCAGGTGCACCGGCGTGCTGACCAGCACGCGTGGCGCCGGCACCTGGGCCAGCGCGGCGGCGACATCCGCAGGAAAGAAAGGCCGACCCGCATGCACCGCCACCTCGTCGAGCAGCGGCAGCAGCACGGACATCTCCATGCCGTACATGTGCTGCGGCGGCACCGTGGCGACCACCTGAAAGCCGCGCCCCACGCGAGCGTGCAGCATGCGCAGGTTGCCGGCGTTGCTGGCGTGGAAACTGCCCCAGCTCTTGGCGTTGCCCTTGGGCACGCCAGTAGAGCCGGAGGTGTAACCGATGGCCACGATCTGGTCGGCCGGCAACCGCGGCACCGGGCCCGCCTCCGCCACCTCCGGCACATGGAGCAAGGCGGGAAGGTGGCGAAAGTGCGGGGGTGCGAGCTCCGGCTGGGATTCACCGACCGCGTAGGCGCCCGGGTGGGCGGCCATCACCTCGGCCACGGCTTGGGGCGCGCGCGAAGAGGGCAGCAGGTTGGCCTGCCCGCGCAGGGCGATGGCGCAGAAGGCAACCAGGAAGGCGTAGCGGTCCTCGCACAGGTTCACGGCGCAGGACGCGGGCGGCAACTGCTCGGCCACGGCCTGCACGTGCGCGAGGAAGCGCGCCGCGCTCACTGGCTCGTCGCGGCGCCACACCAGGGTGCGTTGCAGGTCGCCAGCCGCCAGCAAGGGCAGCTCGAGGCCGGCTTGTTGCTGCAGGAAGTTGTCGAAAACGCTGGCCAAAAAGCTCTCCACAGATACGCTGCACCGGTCGCCGGCCGGCCGTGCCGGTTCGACGTGCGGACATGGGAAACGGTGTTCCGCGAGGCCCCATCCTCACGGCAGCCACTGAATCGGCCCCTACCGGGGCCGCATGGCGTGTGGAAGCCGTTCATCCAACTCCTCCCCTGAGGTGGGCGCCAGGCTTCGGCGCATCCCGTGCGGCCAACCGCGCCGCCGAGGGACTCGCTCAGGCGCGGATGATAGCGCCCGAAAGCACGTCACGGATGACGGAGGGCCGCTCCTGGTCACCCAGGGGGGCGTCCAGCAGGCCATCCAGCGCCGCCCCGAAATATGCCTGCACGGTGTCTGCAGAGCGCGCTGAGGGCTCACCGTGGGGGTTGGCACTGGTGGACACCAGCGCGCCGCCAAAGGCGTTGCAAAGGGCCGCTGCCGGCGCATGCGCAGTAATGCGCAGCGCAATGCCGGCATGCGCACCAGCCACCCACGCGGGAACCTGCGACGAGCGCGGGAAGATCCAGGTGTTGGGGCCGGGCCAGCTGGCCTTGACCGCCGCCAAAGCCTCGGCGGGTACGGCCGCCAGGTCGATATAGCGCTCCACCTGGGCGAAGTCGGCGGCGATCAGCAGCACGCCCTGGGTGGGTGGGCGCTGCTTGAGCGCGAACAGCCGCTCGAAGGCGACCGGATCATGCGGATCGCAACCCAGGCCGAACACGGCCTCGGTGGGATAGGCCAGCACGCCGCCCCGTTTGAGCAGGGCGGCGGCGGCATCGAGCTGGGCGAGGGTGAAACGCTCGCTCACTTAGGCGTCGGCCTTGGGCTTCTTGGCCGCAGCCTTCTTGGTGGCGGCCTTCTTAGTCGCCGCGCTCTTGGTCGCGGTTTTCTTGGCCGTCGCCTTCTTGGCTGGGGTCTTCTTGGCCGCCGTCTTGGTCGTGGCGGTCTTGCTCGCGGCAGCCTTCTTGGCGGCAGGCTTCTTCTCGGTCGCCGCCTTCTTGGCCGCGGCCTTCTTGAACGCGCCACGCCCCTTCTTGGCCGGCGCCGCCGCCAGCAACTCCACGCACTGCGCCTCGGTCAGTTCCTTGGGGTCCTGATCCTTGGGTATGCGCGCGTTCTTGTCACCGTCGGTGATGTATGGGCCAAAGCGGCCGTTGAGCACCTGCACGCCGTTGCCGAAGTCCTTGATGATGCGGTTGGCGATCATCTCCAGCTTTTCCTGCACGATCTGCAGGGCGCGCGGCAGCTCGATGGTGTACGGGTCGTCCTCTGCCTTGAGCGAGGCATAGGTGCTGCCCTGCTTCACGAACGGCCCGAAGCGGCCCACGCCCACCGACACCTCGTCGCCGTTCTCGGCGGTGCCGAGCTTGCGCGGCAGCTTGAACAGCTCCAGCGCATCTTCCAGCGTGATGGTGTGCATGCTCTGGCCCGGACGCAGGCTGGCAAATTGCAGTTTTTCGTCCGTGTCCTTGTCGCCGATCTGCGCGTATGGCCCGTAGCGACCCAGGCGCACCGACACCGGCTTGCCGCTCTTGGGATCGCTGCCCAGCTCGCGCGCGCCCGTGGCTTCGCTGCGATCGACCGATTCGGTTTTCTCTTCCACCTGCTGCTTGAAGGGCACCCAGAAGCGCTCCATCAGCGGCACCCAGGCTTCCTCACCGCGGCTCACCGCATCCAGCTCGTCTTCGAGCTTGGCGGTGAAGTCGTAGTCCACGTAGCGGGTGAAGTGCTGGGTAAGGAACTTGCTCACCGCGCGGCCCACGTCGGTGGGCTTGAAGCGGCGGCTGTCCAGGAACACGTATTCGCGGTTGAGCAGCACCTGGATGATGCTGGCGTAGGTCGACGGGCGACCGATGCCGTGCTCTTCCAGCGCCTTCACCAGGCTCGCTTCGGAGTAGCGCGGCGGCGGCTCGGTGAAGTGCTGGTCGGCGGAAATATCCTGCAGCGCCACGCGCTCACCCACGTCGAGCTTGGGCAGGCGGCGGCCCTCGTCGTCGTCCTCGGCGGTTTTCTGGTCGCGGCCTTCCTCGTACACGGCGAGGAAGCCCGGATCGACCACCGTGGTGCCGGTGGAACGGAACGCCGCGTCGCCGCCCTTGACGTGCGGCACGTTGAAATCCACCGACACCGTGTTCATGGTCGCGTGGATCATCTGGCAGGCGACGGTACGCTTCCAGATCAGTTCGTAAAGCTTGCGCTGCTCGTCGTTGAGGAACGAGGCGACTTCGCGCGGCGTGCGCATGGCCGAGGTCGGGCGAACGGCCTCGTGCGCTTCCTGCGCGTTCTTGGACTTGGACTTGTAGACCTGCGCGTGGTCCGGCAACGCTTTGTTGCCGTAGTCGCGCGCGATCAGCTGGCGCAGCTCGACCACGGCGTCTTCGGACAGCGCCACGGAGTCGGTACGCATGTAGGTGATCAGGCCGACGTTACCTTCAGTGCCCAGCGAAACGCCTTCGTACAGGCCCTGCGCCACCTTCATGGTACGGCTGGTGGAGAAGCCGAGCTTGCGCGCCGCTTCCTGCTGCAACGTGGAGGTGGTGAACGGCGGCGCCGGACGGCGCTTGCGTTCCTTACTGCTGACGTCGCTGACAGTGAGGTGGCCGTGCGCGGCCTCCTTCAGCGCATGGCGGGCGGCCAGCGCATCGTGTTCGTTGGTGAGGTCGAACTGCTCGAACTTCTTGCCGTTGAGCTTGGTGAGGCGCGCCGAGAAGTCGCCTTCCGGATGGCGCAGCGCGGCCTCGATGGTCCAGTACTCGCGGGCGACGAAAGCTTCGATCTCTTCCTCGCGCTCCACGATCATGCGCAAGGCGGGCGACTGCACGCGGCCGGCGGACAGGCCGCGCTG
The DNA here is from genome assembly GCF_057750885.1 of Frateuria sp. sgz306004. NCBI lineage: Bacteria > Pseudomonadati > Pseudomonadota > Gammaproteobacteria > Lysobacterales > Rhodanobacteraceae > Frateuria > Frateuria sp. sgz306004. The sequence continues at coordinate 197,959 of NZ_JBYLFE010000007.1, read as the reverse complement.
CACCTTGCGCCAGAGCACCGGCGACAGGTTGAAGCCCACCAGGTAATCCAGCGCGCGACGCGCCTGCTGCGCATCCACCATGTCCAGCGACAGCTGGCGCGGACTGGCCACAGCCGCCTTGATGGCCTTGGGCGTGATCTCGGAGAACACCACACGGTGCAGCTGCTTGCCGCTGGTGAGGCCGCGCTCCTTGAGGATCTCGCTGATGTGCCAGGAAATGGCTTCACCTTCGCGATCCAAGTCGGTCGCGAGGTAGATGTCGTCGGCCACCTTGGCCGCCTTGGCGATGGCGTCGACGTGCTTCTCGTTGCGATCGATCACCTCGTAGGCCATGGCGAAGCCGTGGTCGGGGTCGACCGCGCCCTCCTTGGGCTTGAGGTCACGCACGTGACCGTACGACGCCAGGACCTGAAAGTCCTTGCCGAGGTATTTGTTGATCGTCTTGGCCTTGGCCGGCGACTCGACGATAAGCAGGTTTTTTGCCATGAAGCTTGTTATCCGCCATCTATGGCCGCGCCCCGTTGGGCCTGGCCGCTATATATCTAGTTAAAGGCATGGCGGCTCAACGCCGTCAAGCTCGACCATGTGAAACCGCGTCTCAGGTCGACTTTGGCCTAGGGCTGCAGACGCTGATAACGGTTGCCGGGCAAGGCCTCGACCCTGCCCGCCAGCTCCAGCATGAGCAAGGCCGGAGCCAAGGCGGCCACCGTCTGACCCGCGGCCACCGCCAGCTCGTCCAAGGTCATCCAGCGGTCGCCCAGAAGATCCAGCAAAGCCAGAGCCGCAGGCTCGATATCGGCGCCCAGGGAGCCGGCTGGAGCGACCGGGGCCGCAAGCCGGCAAGCCAGCTCACGCCCCAGCGCAAGAGCCGCTGGCGTCAGTACCTCCACGATTTCGCTGGCGGTTTCCACCAGCCGGGCGCCATCGCGAATGAGACGATGACACCCTTGCGCGAGCGGATTATGAATGGAACCGGGCAAGGCGAACACCTCGCGGCCAGATTCGGCCGCCAGGCGCGCGGTGATCAGGGAGCCCGATTGCAGTCCAGCCTCGATCACCAGGGTGCCCAGCGCCAGCCCCGCCAGCAGCCGGTTGCGGCGGGGGAAATGGTCCGCCCGGGCCGCCGTGCCCGGCGGAAACTCGCTCACCATCGCCCCCTGCGCGGCAATGCGGCGGGCCAGTTCGTGGTGTTTGCGGGGATAGACCCGGTCCGGCCCGGTACCAATCACGGCCACCGTGGGGAAGCCCGCTTCCATTACGGCCCGATGGGCCGCCCCGTCGATACCGTCGGCCATGCCGCTGGCAATGACGAAACCGGCCTGGCCCAGGGCCAGGGCAAACGCCCGTGCGTGAGCGCAACCGCCCAGGCTGGCCGCGCGGGCGCCCACGATGGCGAGCTGCGGGTGCAGTAGCAGGCTGGCGTCGCCCACCACGAACAAGGCCGCTGGCGGCTGCTGGATAGCCTCCAGCAGGGGCGGAAAGTCCTCGTCGGTGTACAGCAGCAGCCGATGATCCTGGGCATGCAGCCATTCCAGGTCGGCGGCGATGCGCGCCTCATCGGGTCGTCGCATCCAGTCGCGCGCGGCGGCTGGCAAGCGCATAGACCCGGCACACAGGGCCGCCCAGCCGGCATCGGCATCGCCGTCGTGCGAGTTCAGCAGCTCACGCAACCCGGCCGGCCCCAGGCCAGGAGTTCGTAGCAGGCACATCCAGGAGCGGTAGCGCGTGGTGTCGCTCATGCCCCAAGCCTAGGCGTTGCTCCAACGAAAACGGCGCGGTAGAGACCGCGCCGTCGTGTCGTCAGGTACCGCTGGATTTACTCAGGCAGTTCGAGCTTGTCGTGCTTATGCACTGGACGCAGGCCGTCCATGATCAAGCCGTAGCTCACCCGGTCGAAGGTGCGGAACACCATCACGTGGCCGACGAACTCCTGCGGCAAGGTGACCCGCTTGGAGGTGCCGCGATCCCAGCTGTTGCTGGCCACGTCGTCGGGAATGGTCTCGCCCGGCTGGAAGATGGAGTAGGTCTGGCCGTTCTCCACGCCATCCTGCGAGCCGATGTTGAGCGCGACCACCTGCAGGCGACCGACCGCGTCGTAGGCGTCGGCAAACGCGATCACGCGCGCATTGCCCGGCACCGACTTGGGCGCATGCGGGTAGTAGTAGGCGTCGTAGGGCTTGTCGTCGATCGGCAGGAAGCGGTCGCCCTTGCGGATCTCCATGGTGGAGTCGAGCAGGAGCAGGGTGGTCGGGTCGCCGGTGCGCAGCACTTCGGCGGTGCCAATCACGGTGACCTCGGTGCCGATGTCTTCACCGTAGCCATAGTGGCCGTCGTTGCGGGTTTCTTCCTTCCACGGCGTGCGCGTCATCGACACGTCGCTGTCGAGCGGATGCGCGACCAGGTCGGCGCCATTGTCGCGCCCGGCCTTGCCGTTGAAGTTGCGGAAGGTCTGGGTGGGACGAACGATCGCAAAGCGCTGGCCAGGCTCGGCCTGCAGGTTGCGGGCGTAGACATTGCGGCCCACGGTGCCGCGCAGGTCGGCCTCCTCGAAGCCCACTACGTAGGGCAGCGACTTGACCTGCTTGGTGTCGAGCACGCGCATTTCCTTGAGGAAGATGCGCAGCGCCGACAACGGAACGGCCGGAACCGGCTCACCCTCGGCGCGCACGCGCGGCTGCAGCCCCAGGCGCGGACCATTGATGAAGGAAAGATTGAGCACGTCACCCGGATAGATCAGGTGCGGGTTCTGCACCTGCGGGTTGGCCTGCCAGATTTCTGGCCAGAGCCAGGGCTTGGACAGGAAACGAGCCGAGATCGCCCAGAGCGTGTCGCCCTTGCGCACCGTATAGGTATCGGGGTGATCGGCCCGCAATTGCGCGCCCGCAGCATAGACAGCCACTGTGACCAGCATGCCGGCCAGCAGCCCAATGGACTTTCTGATCATAAACGGGAATCCCCCATCCCCCGACGCTCGGGCGAGTGTAACCGAACCACTTGTTCACGCAACCAGCCACAGTTGGCAAAACGGCATGCCAGACGGGGGCTTGGCGGCGTACAATAAGGCCTATTCTAGATCGCGCCCGGGCTTGGTTTTCACCGATTCGCCCGCAGTTTGGCGCTGAGGTAAAGCCATGTCCGTTCTGACCATTCTCGAATTTCCCGACCCCCGCCTGCGCACCAAGGCCGAGCCTGTGCGCGTGTTCGATGCCGAACTCAAGCAGTTTGTGGCCGACATGTTCGAAACCATGTATGCCGCCAACGGCGTGGGGCTGGCCGCCACCCAGGTGAACGTACACCAGCAGGTGCTGGTGGCGGACATGAGCGACGAGCGCAACGAGCCGCTGGCGCTGATCAACGCCCAGATCATCGAAAAGGACGGCGCCCAGGTATACCAGGAAGGCTGCCTGTCCTTCCCCGGCATCTACGCCGACGTGACGCGTGCGCTCAAGGTTAAGGTGAAGGCCCACGACGTGGACGGCAACGAAGTCGTGCGCGAATTCGAGGGCCCGCTCGCCGTGTGCATCCAGCACGAGATGGATCACCTGGCCGGCAAGGTGTTCGTCGACTACCTGTCGCCACTCAAGCGCTCCATGCTGCTCAAGCGCCTGGACAAGCAACGCAAACAGGCAGCCAGCGCTTGAAGCTCCGCGTCGTTTTCGCGGGCACCCCCGAATTCTCCGTCCCCTGCCTGCAAGCCTGCCGCGCGAGCGGCGCCGAGGTAGTGGCCGTCTACACGCAGCCGGACCGGCCCGCCGGTCGCGGCCGCAAGCTCACCCCCAGCCCGGTGAAGCAGGCCGCGCTTGAGGCTGGCATTGCCGTGGAACAGCCCGAGTCGCTGAAATCGCCGGAAGCGCGCGCGGCACTGACGGCGTATGCGCCCGACCTGATGGTGGTGGTGGCCTATGGCCTGATCCTGCCGCGCAAGGTGTTGGCGACCCCGCGCCTGGGCTGCTGGAACGTGCACGCCAGCCTGCTGCCGCGCTGGCGCGGCGCCGCGCCGATCCAGCGCGCCATTCTCGCGGGCGATGCCGAGAGCGGCGTCGACCTGATGCAGATGGAAGCGGGCCTGGACACCGGCCCCGTGCTGCTGGAGCGACGCACGCCGATCAGCCCCGAGGACACCGGCGGCTCGCTGCACGATCGCCTGTCTGCGCTGGGTGCCGAGGTGCTGGCCGAAGGCCTGGCGCGCGTGATGGCCGGTGAAACCCTCGCCGCCCGCACGCAGCCGGACGAAGGCGTCATCTACGCGCACAAGCTGGACAAGGCCGAAGCGCGACTCGACTTCAGCCGCCCTGCGGAAGAACTGGCGCGCAAGGTGCGCGCCTTCGATCCGTGGCCGGTAGCGGAAGGCGAGGTGGGTGGCGAGATGTTGCGCATCTGGGCCGCCCACGCGGTGCCCGCGCCCGGCGATGCCGCCCCCGGAAGCCTTCTGGGCATGAGCCGCGATGGCCTCGACGTGGCCTGTGGCGAAGGCGCCCTGCGCATCACCGCCCTGCAGCGTGCCGGCGGCAAGCGCATCAGCGCCGCCGATTACGTCAACGCCCTCAAAGCCAGGTAAATCGCGGGTCGCGCCAAAGACGGCGCCGTCACCCACCCGCGATCCGCTCCCCTCTACGATGGCCCGCCCATGAACGACACCCGCGCCCTTGCTGCCCAAGCCCTCGCCGAAGTCGCCCTGCGCGGCGCGTCGTTGCGCGACGCCATGGAACGTTACGCGCCACGCCTTCCCGACGCACGCGACCGCGCGCTGCTGATGGCCTTGCTTAGCGATGGCGCGCGCTGGTGGCTGCGATTCGACCCTGCGCTCGATCGCCTGCTGGAGAAGCCACTGCGCCAGAAGGAGCCGGCCATCCACGCCCTGCTGGTGCTGGGCCTGGTGCAACTGGAGATTCTGCAGTTGCCCGATTACGCCGCCGTGGCGGCCACCGTGCAGGCGGCACGCGCGCTGCAACGACCGCGACTGGCCGGCTTGGTCAATGCCGTACTGCGGCGCTGGCAGCGCGAGCGCGAGGGCCTGCTGGTCGCGCTCGACGCCAAGCCCCAGACCCGTCACGCGCACCCGGCCTGGCTGGCCAAGTCTCTGGCACGCGACTGGCCCGCGCAGGCCGACGCCGTCATGGCCGCCGACAACCGCGAGCCACCCCTGATGTTGCGGGTGAATCATCGACGCGCCCAGCGGGACGACTTGATCGAACGCCTGCGCGCCGGTGGCTACGAGGCGTCGCCCCACCCCTGGCTGGGCGACGCCATCGTGTTGCCGCACAGCAGCGACGTGACCCGCATGCCGGGCTTTGCCGCAGGCGAGTTTGCCGTCCAGGACGGCGCGGCCCAGATCGCCGCCGACCTGGCTCAGGTGCACGATGGCCTGCGCGTGCTCGATGCCTGTGCGGCGCCGGGTGGCAAGGCGTGCCACTTGCTCGAGCGCGCCCATCTCGACCTCACCGCGCTGGAGTTCGACGCCAAGCGTGCCCAGCGCATCAGCCAGAACCTGGAGCGCCTGGGCCTGCAGGCAAACCTGGTGATCGGCGATGCCGGCGAGCCCGCCCGCTGGTGGGATGGCAAGCCATTTGATCGCATCCTCATCGATGCGCCGTGTTCGGCCACCGGCGTGTTGCGCCGCCGCCCCGACGTGCGCCTGCACCGCCGCGAAAGCGACATCGCCCCGCTGGTGGCGCAGCAGCGTCGCATCCTTACCGCCTTGTGGCCGTTGCTGGCGCCGGGCGGACGCCTGCTCTACATCACCTGCTCGCTGCTGCGCGCGGAGAACGACGAAGTGGTCGATGAGTGGTTGGCCACGCAGCCCGATGCCCGCGCGCTGCCGCTGGACCTACCGGCCGGCCGGGCGGCAGTTGTGGGCTGGCAAGTGTTGCCCGGCGATGGTGACCTGGACGGCATGTACTATGCCGTCCTTGAAAAGGCCTGACGCCCTGCGCGCGTAGGCGCCACCGAGGTGGTCCGAGTGCGGGGGGCGCGCGGACCGTGAACATTCTTTGCGATGCGGCCCTGCCGCCCCGGAAACCACGCATGCTTGCAGCCGCTCCCGCCACCACCCAGGAACGACGCCGTTTCTGGCTACTGATGCTCATCGCCCTGGTGGTAATCGGCGCCGGCATGGGTCTGCGCGACCCGTGGCCCTCGGACGAACCTCGCTTCGCCCTGGCCGCCAAGCAAATGGTGGAGAGCGGCGAATGGCTGTTCCCGCATCGCGGCAGCGAGTTGTATTCGGACAAGCCGCCCATGCTGTTCTGGCTGGAGGCCGCCAGCTATCTGCTGGTGGGTAGCTGGCGCATCGCCTTCCTGCTGCCTTCGCTGCTCTCTGCGTTGGCCTGTCTGGCGCTGGTCTACGACCTGGGTCGTCGCCTGTGGAACCGACAGGTCGGCCTGTATGCGGCCTCGGCACTCCTGATCACCTTCCAGTTCATCTACCAGACCAAACGGGCACAGATTGATCCGCTGGTGCTGGGCTACATCACCGCCGCCAACTGGGGCTTGTTGGTTCATCTACTGAAGGGACCGAACTGGCGGGCGTACTGGTTCGGCTGTTTCTGCGCGGGCCTGGGCGTCATTACCAAGGGCGTTGGCGTGCTGGCGCTGCTGTTGTTGCTGCCTTACGTCGTGGCTCTGTATGGCCAATGGCATGGCGTCAGCCGACCGGGGCCGGGCAGTTGGTGGCGCTGGTTGCTGGGCCTGGTGGCGCTTGGCGTAGCGATGGCGCTGTGGCTGGTGCCGATGTTGCTGAGCGCCAAAGCACATGCCCATGACCCCGCCTATGCCGCCTACGTCAACGACATCCTGTTCCACCAGACCGCCGGCCGCTACAGCAAATCGTGGGATCACCACCATCCGGTGTACTACTACGTGCCCATCGTGTTGTTCACCTGGCTGCCGCTGTCGCTGACCTACCCGGGCACGCTGCCGCGTTGGTGGCGTGCTCTCAAGGCCAAGGATGCGCGCATCCTGCTGCCGCTTGGCTGGATCGTGCTGCTGCTGGTGTTCTTCTCCGTCCCCAAGGGCAAGCGCGACGTCTACATCATGCCGGCGCTGCCGATGCTGGCGCTGATCACTGCCCCGTATCTGGAAGAGCTACTGACCAAGCGTTGGCTGCGCGTCGCCGGGCTCGCCTTCATCGGCGTGATGGGCGGCGCCATGCTGGCCGTGGGTGGCGCGGCGCTGCTGGCCCATCCCAAGTTCGCCAGCGAGTTCGCCACCGCGCGAGGTTTCGAAGATGGCGGCCATGCGCTGTGGCTGATGTTCGTCACCATTGGCGCCATCCAGTTGGCGCTGATCGCCGCCCTGCGCGTGCGACGTGCCGTTGCGGCAGTGGCGGGCGGCATGGCCGCCATGTGGCTGGTGTGGAGCCTGTGGGCCTACCCCATTCTCAACAATTCCAGCTCGTCGGCAGGGTTGATGGCCGAAGTGCGCGAGCGACTCGCCCCTGGCGACCAGTTGGGTATGGTCGCCTGGAAGGAGCAGAACCTCTTGATGCTCGACCGGCCCGCGGTGGATTTCGGCTTCACTCGCCCATGGCACGACCAGTACGCCGCCGCCGTCGCCTGGCAGGCGCAAGATCCGGCGCATCGCTGGCTGTTCGCGCTCGACCCGGTGATGGCCCAGTGTGTGGACCGCAACAAGGCGATCAGCTTGGGGCATGCCAACCGCCGCGAGTGGTGGTTGTTCAAGGCCGATGCGGTGGTGCCGGGTTGCCTGCCGGATGAGACCGTGGATCGCGTACCAGCCAATAGCCCGGATGACTAAGGGCTCTATTCGGGCTAGATGAACGGCGCTTCAGACATTCGACCTAACCGTCAGATCATGCGATGCGCTTGCCTTATGCTCTCGCCGGCCGTCCCCTCCTGGAGGCAACATGCCCCGCTGGCCGTGAAAAGAATCCTTGAATGACTGGTTCGATGTCCGACGTCCCTAACAAGTCAGGCAATTACAGCGACTGGATCGTCGCCGCCCTGTTGTCCGCCCTGCCGTTCTGCTTTACCACTCCGTACGAGTCCAAGACCGTGCTGGTGGGGGCGGCGTTCCTGTGGGGCATCGCTACCCTGATCACCCGCGCAGACACACGACGCACCTATCGCGCGGTAGGTTTGATCGTGGGTGTATTCCTGCTTCACCTGGTGATCAACCTGGTCAATATCCGGCTGCACCACCTGAGCTGGAAACAGGCTGACTTGCCATCGCAGATCCTGTTGTTCGTCGTCGTCGGCGCCTTGTTCGCGCGCCCCTGGAAGGAGCACCTGTTCTGGGCGGTAGTGAGTGCGACCCTGCTCCTGCTCGGCGGCGCGAGCTTGTGGCAGCACTACTTGCAAGGTATCGAGCGTCCTTACGGCCTCAACGGTAAGGATTGGGGCTCGATCGAGTACGCCATGGTGATGCTGGCGATGGCGCTGTTCGCCGTGATCCAGCTCATGCGTCGCACGGCTGCCGCTCCGCTGCGGCTGTTTCATGGCGTGGCTGCGACGGTGGGCTTTTACGGCGCCGTACTCACCCAGAGCCGAGGGCCATTGTTGGCCTTTGCCGTGGCGTTGGTGTTGGTGCTCTCGCTGCACTTCCGCCGCCACCGCACGTGGTCCCTCACAGCGGGTGCCGTGGCCGCCACGCTGTTAATCATCGGTGGCGGCTCGCTGTCACTCAACGACAAGATCCGCGAACGCTTTCTGGAAGTGCATGCCGAGGTGGTCACCTATAGCCCCCGTAGTGCCACCGGTGCGGTGCGGGAGCGATTGGAGATGTGGCGTACAGCTTGGCGCGCCTTCCAGGAGCATCCGTGGAGCGGCGTGGGAGTGAACCAGTTCGGCAACTACTCCCAGGCCCAGGTGGCCTTGGGCAAGGCCAACGAAAGCATTGCCAAGTACCAGCACCCGCATAGCGAGTATCTGGAAGCACTGTCTACGCTGGGCATCGCCGGCGGCATCACCATCGTTCTGATCTTCGTACTGCCGCTGGTGTTTTTCCTGCGTCGCAGTAACGACGACCACGAGCAGATCGCGACCCAGGCCAGCGCAGGCGCGGCGATCGTCTTGCTCTATGCTTTGTGCGCCCTGACCGATAACGTGTTCTATCGCCCCATGCCGCAGTCCATCTATATGTTCTTCGTGCTTGGGCTGATGTTGAGCATCGCCTACCGGCAGTCCGGCCGCATCGACGCTTCCCTGCCCGGCGCGCGGTAGTACATGGCAGCCATCCACCTGCTTGTATGGGACAACCAGCGTGGATTGAGCCATGACCTGCGCCTGGTCCAGGACGCCCTGCTCGCGCAGGGCCACGACGTGCACGTCACGCGGCTGGGACCTCGTTGGCAGGACGGAAGGTGGCGTGCTGTGGGACAGCGACTGCGTCTGTGGTGGCGCTGGGCATGCTCCCTGGGACGCTCACCGCACCGCTATGACGCCAACATTGCCCTTGAGACAGTTCGCCCTCGCTTTTTCGGGCTGGCGCGACGCAACTTGATCATCCCTAACCCCGAGTGGTTCCCACCCGGGAGCCAGCGCTTCCTGCAACGCTATGACGCGGTGCTTACCAAGACCGCCATCAGCGCCCACCTGTTCGCGCCCATCGCAAAACGTGTTGTGCCAATCGGTTTCACCAGCTGCGATCGGCTGGACGCCAACGTTGCCAAGCACGATGGCTTTCTTCATGTGGCCGGCGCCAGCACCATGAAGGGCACCGAACGTTTGCTCGACGTATGGCGTCGCCACCCGGAGTGGCCCGTACTCACCGTGCTCCAGTCACCCGAGGCGGCTGACCCGGCGCGAGCGGTCGTAGCACCGAATATCCGCCATCGCATCGAGCATCTGTCGAGCGAGACGTTACGCACGCTACAGAACAGCCACGCGTTCCATCTGTGCCTATCTGAAACGGAAGGCTGGGGCCACTACATCGTCGAGGCCATGAGTTGCCGCGCCGTCGTGATCACCTGCGATGCACCACCCATGAACGAACTGGTCACTTCCGAGCGCGGCATGCTGGTGGCTGCTTCGCCAGGCGGCCATAGCCAGTTGGCCACCCGTTACGCCTTCGATACCGAGGACTTGGAGCGCCTTGTCGCCCAGGCCGTGGCCATGCCCTTGGATCAACGCAAGCAATTGGGCGACAACGCCCGCGCCTGGTTCCTGAAAGTGCAGGGCACGTTCCCCGCACGGCTTGGCGAGGCGATCGATCAGCTCTTGCGCGAGGACTGACCTTCGGTCAGCGCCTGCGGCGCCTGGGTGAATTCGGCCAGGTGCTGATCAAGCCCCAAGGCGCAGCGCACCGCGCGCGTGGCGCGCGTAGCGTCCACCACGGCGTCGTTGGGGTTGTCCAGGCGATCGTGCTTGCGTGAACGATGGAACAGATGCCAGGCGAGGGCACTGAAGCGCACGTCGCGTCGCTGCAGGCCGGCATGCAGGCCGCGAATGGCCAGCTCCAGGTCTTCGCGCCCCCAGCCGGTCATGGCCTCATTGAAGCCATTGATGCGAACCAGGTCCTCGCGCCAGAACGCCATGTTGCAGCTCTTGATGCCCTTGGTGCGCTGGGACGGCTTGGCGTAGAGCCCGGCCAGCCAGGGCAGGCGCAAGGTGTGGCGGCGACGCTCGATGCCCGGCGTGAAAAAGCCCACCTCGGTCTCGCCCTCATCCATCAGGCGCTGCGAATTGCCTTCATCCAGCAATACCCGCGAGCCCTGGATGAAACAGCCGGCGCGGGCAAAGCGGCAATGATCGGCGATGAAGTGCCGCTCGGCCACCATGTCGCCGTCGAGCAGCACGATGTAATCGCCACGCGCGGCGGCAATGCCGCGATTGCGCGCCCGACTCATGCGCGCACCGTCGTCGGGCTGCCACACATGCACCAGGCGACAGGGGTAATCCACCGCCAGTCGCTCAAGCAACGCACGCGTATCGGGGCGTGAGCCATCGTCGGTCACGATGACTTCGTAGGGCAGTTCGCTCTGGCGAGCCAGCGCCTTGAGCACCAGCTCAAGCGCGGAGGGCCAGTTGTAGGTGATGACAACGACACTGATGCGCACGGCGCTCATGCTCCCTGCCGGTGCGCGGGGCGCAGATCATCCGGGCGCTGGGCGAATGTCGCCAGGTGTCCATCGATGCCACGCTCGCAACGCACCACCTTGTTGGCCAGGGTGGCCTCGAAGCGTGCCTCGCCGGGATTCTCGCTGCCCAGGTTGCCACGCGAGGCATGATGCAGATGCGCCGCAATCGCGCAGAACTTGAGGCTGTAACGGGTAAGGCCGTAGTGCAGGCAACGTGCCGCCAGCTCGGTGTCCTCGTAACCCCAGCCGACCATAGCCTCATCGAAGCCGTTCACCGCGAGCAGATCCTTGCGCCAGTACGACTGGTTGCAGCTCATGATGGTGGTGAGGTCGTGACGCGGACGCGCTTTCCAGCGCGCCAGCAACGGCATGCGCAACGCCTTGCTGCGACGATCCAGGCCCAGCGACCACGGCCCGATGTCCAACCGGCCAGCCTCGATCAGGTGGCGGGTGCGCGCTTCGTCGAGCAGCACACGCCCGCCCTGCAGGAACGCCTGCGGCTTGGCGAAAGCCACATGGTCCTGCAGGAAGGCCGATTGCGGCACCATGTCGCCGTCGAGCAGCACCACATAGTCGCCCGCCGCCGCCGCGATGCCACGATTGCGTGCGCGCGCCGCGCGAAAGCCTTCATGCGGCTGCCAGACATAACGCAGCGGCACGGGAAAATGCTCGGCCACGCGCTGGACGGTCGCCAAGGTTTCCGGCCCGGAGCCATCGTCGGTCACGATCACTTCCCACGGCCAGGGACAGTGCTGGCGTGCGAGCGAACGCAGCGCCAGTTCCAGCGCCTGCGGCCATTCGTGAGTGAGTACGACTACGGAAAGAAGCATGGCTGCCTGTTGCGCCGGGTAAGCCCGCCAACAATAGCCGCAGCCACCTGAAGACGCCATTTCGCCGCGCGACACCAGCGCCGCCGGCGGCCCACGGCATGACTTGGGATACCATGCGCGGATGCGTACCTACCCCCTTACCCTCGTGGTCATCACCTACAACGAGGCGAAGAGCATTGCCCGATGCCTGGACAGCGTGCCGTTCGCCGCCGAGAAGCTGGTGATCGACAGCGGCAGCACCGACGACACCGTGGCCATCGCCCAGGCCCATGGCGCCCGCGTGGTGCATCAGTCGTGGCTTGGGTTCGGCCCTCAACGCAACTTCGCCACGACCCAATGCAGCCACGAATGGATCCTGGCGCTGGACGCGGACGAATACCTCACCCCGGCGCTGGCTGCCGAGCTGGAGCAGGGGCTGCCAGCGTTGATGGCAAGCGACACATGCGCGGCCTTCCTGCGTCGCGCGACCATCTACATGGGCGCGCCGATGCGCTGGTACCTGCCGGCCATGGGCGAGAAGATGGCGCGTCTGTTCCATCGCGACCGCGCCCGCTGGACCGATGCGCGCGTGCACGAATCGCTGCGCTTTGACGGGCCCTCGGTCACGCTCAAGGCGCCGTTTAATCACGAGAACAACCCCAGCCTGCCCGAGAAGCAGATCAAGGTGCTGCGCTACGCGGAGCTCAAGTGCCGCGACTGGCTGGACAAGGGCAAACCCGTGCGCATGTGGCAAACGCCGTTCGTGTACCTATTGGCCTTCGTCAAGGACTACCTGTTCCGGCTGGCCTTCCTGGACGGCTGGCGCGGCTTCGCCATCGCGCAAACCGCCGCCACGTATGCCGCCTACAAGCGCATGCGCTACTACGAGATGCGGCACAACCCCGCCTCCGTGCAAAGCGCGGCCGATGCCCTGACCCGCCACGGAATCGATCGATGAGCAAGCAGCATTACCTTCTCTACGGCTCCGAGCGCTACGCGCTGGCCATCCTGCGCCCCATCCAGGAAGCCATCCGCGCCCGCGGTGACGAGGCCGCCTGGTTCTTCGACGGCCCGGGCGCCGAGGATCTGGTCAAGGGCGAGCGCCTGCTCACCGTGCAGGAGGTACGCGCATGGAAACCGCGCGCCGTCATCACCTCCAGCAACGCCGTGCCGCACTTCTTCCCGGGCGTGAAAGTGGAAACCTTCCACGGCTTCGACGCTGGCAAGCCGCGCCATATCTACGTGCGTGGCTTCTTCGACCTGTACTGCACCACTGGACCGCGCGATACCGCCAAGTTCAAGGAAATCGCCGATCGCGTGGGCCACTTCGCCGTGATGGAAACGGGCTTCCCCAAGCTCGATCCCTTCATGAAGGAAATCCACGGTCCGCTGCCGCCGGTGCGCCAGCCGCCCGTGATCCTTTACCACTCGACTTTTTCGCCGTCGTGGAGCGCCGCCGAAACGCTGTACGAAGAGGTCAAGCGGCTCTCGCGCGATGGCCGCTGGCGCTGGATCGTCACCTTCCACCCGAAGATGAATCCGGAAACCACGGCCAAGTACAAGGCGTTGCAGAACGAGTACCTCACGTTCGCCGAAAACGACAACATTCTGGAGTTGTTCCCCCAGGTGGACATGATGTGCTCGGACACATCCTCGGCGCTCAACGAGTTCCTGCTCACCGGCAAACCAGTGGTGACGTTCAAGAACCGTCGCCCCGGGCCACAGTTGATCGACATCGACGAGGCCTCGCAGTTCGAACCCGCCATCGAGCGCGCGCTGGCCCGGCCACCCGAGCTGATGCAAGCCATTCGCGAATACGGCGATGCCATCCACCCCTACCGGGACGGCCACTCGAGCGAACGCATCCTGCAGGCCATCGACGCCTTCATTGCCGCCGGCGGCCGCAACCGACGCCGCAAACCCTGGAATCTTTGGCGAAAACTCAAGCTGCGTCGGCGCATCGGCTACTGGGGCCCGGCCGGCTGGTAAGCCCGCTGCGCCACAGGCCAACGTGGACAGGGCCCGGCTCGGGCTAGAATTGGCCCACCGCACCAAGAAGACTGCCCGTGGCATCCAGCAGCTATAGCCGCTCCGAACACCTGCGCTCCCTCTGGCCCTGGCTCCCGCTATGGGTCGCGGCGGCCTTGCTGGCGATCTTTTCGCACGGCCCCATGCCGCTGTATTCCACCCGCACGCTCGCCGTGGCGTGGGAAATGTGGAACCACCACCAGTGGCTGGTGCCGCACATCAATGGCCAGCCCTACAGCGAAAAAGTACCGCTGCTGTTCTGGCTGATCCACGCGGGCTGGCTGGTGTTCGGCGTAAGCGACGTGTGGCCACGCATGCTGGAAGTGATCTTCGGCGGCGCGGAACTGGTACTGCTCTCGCTGCTCGCGCAGCGCCTCTTTCCGCAGCGGCCGTGGGTAGCCAAGGGCGCACCGTGGATGCTGCTGGCGCTGAGCTACGCCTTCCTGTTCGGCTTGCAGATCATGTACGAGGTGCTGCTGGCCGTATGGGTGCTGGCGGCGCTGCTTGCGCTTACTCCGCGCCGCGATCGTGCCGAACCACGCTGGTTGCTGTTTGGGGTGTGCGTGGGTCTGGGCCTGCTCACCAAGGGCCCGGTGATGTTCCTGCACGTGGCTTTCCCGTGGCTGCTCGGCCCGCTTTGGAGCGATTGGGCCCGGGACAACCGAGCGCGCTGGTACGGGCGCGGCGTGCTGTCCCTGTTGCTGGGCGGCGCGATGCTGCTGGCGTGGGCGCTGCCCGCCGGCTTCGCTGGCGGCGAGGCCTATCGCCAGCGCCTGTTCTTTACCCAGACTGCCGGCCGCGTGGTGGATGCATTCGACCATGCCCGTCCGTTCTGGTGGTACTTGCCGATGATCCCGGCGCTGCTGTTCCCATTCAGTGGCTGGCCGCGCGCCTGGGCCGCGCTGATCACGCTGCGCCGCCCGTTCGATGCCGGCTTGCGCTTTGCCCTGTGCTGGGTGCTGCCGGTGATGCTGGCGTTCTCCTTCATCAGCGGCAAGCAGCTGTATTACCCGCTGCCCGAGTATGCGGGCGCCGCCCTGCTGATCGCCGGTGCGGTGGCCGTGCTGCGCGAGCGCCGTCCGACCCTGGCCAATACGCCATGGCTGGGCACGTGGCCGCTGGGCATCGGCGGCATCCTGTTTGGCGTGTTCCTGTTCGTGCTGCCGGTGCTGGTGGCGCACAACGACCTGCACGGCGAATGGTTCGACAACACGCAGCGCTATAGCCGCTACTTCAGCGTGGTGTTCGTGCTGCTGGGCGCGCTGCTGTTGCTTCGCGGTCGCGGCGAACTGCGCCGGCTGGCCTTCGCCGGCCTGGTGGGCACGCTGGCGCTCAACACCTTGTTCACCCTCACCATGTGGCCGAACTTCGACCTGCGCCCCTCGGCACGACTGCTGAGCGCCGCCGATGCGGAGGGCCGCGCGATCGGCTATCTGGGCAACTACGAAGGCCAGTTCCATTTCGAGGGTCGCCTGACGCATCCGCTGGAACGCCTGGCCGAAGGCGACTCCCTGCAGGAGTTCGCGCGCCTGCATCCCGACGGCCTGATCGTCGCGCGCCCGGAGAAGCTCCAATCCACCGACCTGCGCTACCCGCTGCTGGTGCAGCCGTTCCGCTCCACCTGGGTGGTGATCTGGCCAGCCAAGTCGCTGGCCGAATTGCGCGCCGGGCGTGTGCCGGCGGAACCGCCGCACCCGACCCGGGTGTATCAGGTGGACGAGTGGCGCTTCCGCGCCCTGCAATGAACGACGCCCTGATTGCCAACCTGCGCGCCCAATGCGGCGGCCCCCGCGATGGCGCATTGCTGCGCTTTTCGCTGGGCAATGCGCTGCTCGCCGCGGGCGATCCGGCTGGCGCGGCGCAGGAACTGCGCCAGGCAGTGGCCTTCGATGCGGGCTATTCCGCCGCGTGGAAGCTGCTGGGCAAGGCCTGCCTGACGCTGGAAGACCAGGCCGGCGCGGCCGACGCCTGGCGGCATGGCATCGCCGCCGCGCAGGCGCGCGGCGACAAGCAGGCGGAAAAGGAGATGACCGTGTTCCTGCGCCGACTGGAGCGACCGGCGCCCTGAGCGCCCGTTCACGATGACCGTGTGGCCCGCGCCGGCCGCGAAGGGTTATGCAGAGGTCGCCAACAGGCTCCGAGCAACGCGCTCAGTGATTCTCGGTGTCGTACGGGCTCGGACGATCGTCCGCCGTGTAGCGCTTGTAATGCCACTGGTACTGCGCGAATGCCAACTCCACGCAGCGCTCCACGCCCTGGTTGAGCGCACGGCAGGCCACGGCGAGATCCGCCTCGGCCAGGGCTTCCGGCGCCGGCAGCAGATGGATGCGATAGCCGGCCCCGTGCGGCAGTCGCTCGGCGAAGGCAAACAACACCGTCGCGCCCGTGCGGGCCGCCAGCCGCGGCAACAGCACCATGGTCAACGCATCGCGACCGAAGAAAGGCGCGAACTCGCCTTCGCCGGCACGCGGCTTCTGGTCGGGCAGGATGCCCACCGTGCCGCCCGCCGCCAGCCGCTTGTACAGCGTGCGCACGCCCGCGCCCTCGGCGCGCACCTGCTCGGGCGCCAGCGCCCCACGAACCTTGCGCAGCAGCGTTTCCACCGCGGCGATGCGCGGCGGGCGATACAGGATCGCCATCGGCGTCTTGCGGCACAGCCAGTAGTTGAGCAGCTCCCAGCAACCCAGGTGCGGGGCGGCGATGATCACGCCCTTGCCGGATGCCAGGGCGGCGTCGAACAGCGCTTCGCCGCGCACTTCGCGCACCAGGTCCAGCGCACGCTCGGGATCGTTGCCCCAGATCTTGGCGATCTCCAGCGCCGACTTGCCGCTCTCGGCCATGGTCTCGCGCAGCAGGGCGGCGTGAGCAGCCTCGTCCAGGCCCGGGCGCACAATGCGCAGGTTGACCGAGGTGAAGTGCGCGGTGCGGCTGCGCCGCCATAGCGACAAGCGGCCAATGCCGGCGCCGATGCCATGCAGCGTGCGCAGCGGCAGTTTGCCGACCAGGCGCAGCAGCAGGTAGATGAGGGTGATGTCGAATCGCATGAGCCGCGCAGTGTAACCGCCCGCGTGGCACCAGCGCGCTAGGCCTCCGTGGCACCCACCGCAGCCACGCCCTAAGCTTGGGCGCCCTCGCCACTGCCTTGGTCCCCATGATTGCCCTGATCCAGCGCGTCCTATCCGCTCGCGTCGATGTCGAACACGAAACCGTCGGCCAGATCGGCCCGGGCCTGCTGGCCCTGGTGGGCGTGCAACCGGGGGATGACGAGGCCCGTACACGCCGCCTGCTTGAGCGCCTGCTGGGCTATCGCGTCTTCGCCGATGACCAGGGCCGCATGAACCGCTCCCTCGCCGACACCGGTGGCGAGCTGTTGCTGGTAAGCCAGTTCACCCTGGCCGCCGACACCCGCTCGGGCATGCGCCCCAGCTTCACCAGCGCAGCCAGCCCGGAAGAGGGGCGCCGCTGGTTCGATCGCCTGGTGGAACTTGCCCGCGCGGCGCACCCCAGGGTGGAAATCGGCCGCTTCGGCGCCCATATGCAGGTACATCTGGTCAACGACGGCCCGGTCACCTTCTGGCTGGAAACGCCCTGAGCCGCGCAGACAAGCGCGCGCCGAGTATTCCCACAGAAAAATCGACCGAAGATGGCGATTTGGCGCGATTTTTGCGTAGCGACCATCCCCATTTTTCTTCCTTGAAAACTGGTCAAAAAAGCACCACATCGGTATACTGATCGGTTCCGGCACAAGCGGCGGTAGGTATGAACAACAAAGCTCCCGAGCAACAGTCTGAAATCAAGGCGCTCATCTCCAAGGGTCTGGAGCAGGGCTACCTGACCTACGCCGAAATCAACGACCACCTGCCCGACGACATCGTCGATCCGGAGCAGATCGAAGACATCATGGCGGTGCTCAAGGGCGTCGGCATCGAGGTGCACGACGCTGCACCGGACGCCGACCCGCTCTCCGACACCGCCGCTGGCAGCACCACCGACGACGAGGCCGCCGCTGAAGAAGCCGTGGCCCTGCTGTCGGCCGTGGACTCCGAAGTGGGCCGCACCACCGACCCCGTGCGCATGTACATGCGCGAGATGGGCACGGTCGAGCTGCTGACCCGCGAGGGCGAAATCGCCATCGCCAAGCGCATCGAGGAAGGCCTGGGCCAGGTGCAGACCGCACTCGCCACCTTCCCGCTCACCATCGAGCTGTTGCTTGAAGAGTACGACCAGCACCTGGACGGCAAGCGCCGCCTCAGCGAAGTGCTGGCCGGTTTCGCCGACCTGGAAGAAGCGGCTGACGCCGCTCAGGCCCTGGCCGAAGAAGAAGTCGCCGACTCCGACGATGAAGTGGAAGAAGACGAAGACGATTCCGTGGACGAGGATGCCGGCCCGGCCGGTCCCGACCCGGAAGAGGTCAAGCGTCGCATGGAGCTGCTGCGCGACTACTACAGCAAGTTCCAGAAGTCGGCCGCCAAGGCCACCGACATCAACGACAAGAAGGTCACCAAGCTGCGTGACCAGATGGCAGAGGAGTTCCTCAAGCTCAAGCTGCCGTCCGCGCTGATCGACGGCTTCGTGCGCAAGCTGCGCGAGGTGGTGAACGACATCCGTCATCACGAGCGCGTGCTGATGGACATCTTCGTCAAGCACGTGAAGATGCCCAAGGCCGAGTTCCTCAAGACGTTCCCCAGCAACGAGGGCAACCTCGAGTGGGCGAACGAGCTGGGCCGCAAGCGCCAGAAGTGGTCGCCGAACATCAAGCCGCACAAGGAAGCGATCGACGCCGAGCAGGAAAAGCTCGCCTCCATCGAACGCAAGCTGTTCCTGCCGCTGACCGACATCAAGGAAATCAACCGTACGATGTCGATCGGCGAGGCCAAGGCCCGCCGCGCCAAGAAGGAAATGGTCGAGGCGAACCTGCGCCTGGTTATCTCCATCGCCAAGAAGTACACCAACCGCGGCCTGCAGTTCCTGGACCTCATCCAGGAAGGCAACATCGGCCTGATGAAGGCCGTGGACAAGTTCGAATACCGCCGCGGCTACAAGTTCTCCACGTACGCCACGTGGTGGATCCGCCAGGCCATTACCCGCTCGATCGCCGACCAGGCGCGCACCATTCGTATTCCGGTGCACATGATCGAGACGATCAACAAGTTGAACCGCATTTCCCGCCAGATGCTTCAGCAGTTCGGCCGCGAGCCGACGCCGGAGGAGCTGGCCAAGGAAATGGACATGCCTGAGGACAAGATCCGCAAGGTGCTGAAGATCGCGAAGGAACCGATCTCGATGGAAACCCCCATCGGCGACGACGAGGATTCGCATCTGGGTGACTTCATCGAGGACACCAACGCGTCCTCGCCGGTCGAGTCGGCCACCGAAACGGGCCTGATGGAAACCGTGCGCGACGTGCTGGCCGGCCTCACCCCGAGGGAAGCCAAGGTGCTGCGCATGCGCTTCGGCATCGATATGAACACCGACCACACGCTGGAAGAAGTGGGCAAGCAGTTCGACGTGACGCGCGAGCGCATCCGTCAGATCGAGGCCAAGGCGCTGCGCAAGCTGCGTCACCCGAGCCGTTCGGAACAGCTGCGTTCGTTCCTCGACATCGACTGATCAAATCGAGCATCACGCTGGTGCAAGTACAGGGAGCCCCGCGAAAGCGGGGCTTTTTGTTGCCTGCGTAAAGGCCGGGGCAGCTCAGCCTGCGTCGTAGAAGAACTGCTCCAGCACGATCTTGTCGTCCTTCACGTGGTACACGCAGACCTCGCTCATGAGGACGCGACCGTGCTCTTTCATGGTCACGTCCAGGCTCATCACCACGCTAAACCAATTGCCAGCCACGAGCGGATCGCTCACCTCCACACCGTGCAGCTCCGCCACGCCGGCCTGGAAGCGCTTGCCCTTTTCCAGGATGGCCTCCAGCCCACTCACGTTGCCGAGGGGACCGTTGGCCATGGCCGCCGGCTCGACGCTTATCGCGTCGCGCGCGTACAGCTCGTGCTGGGCTTCTTCGAAACGACCGTGGCGACACATGGCCACCAGGCGCTTGGCGATACTTTCAGTACTCATGGGCGCGCTCCGCTGGAGGGAGCCGGAGCGTAACGCCGCCTCAGCCACGCGAGCGTGAAGGCGCGGGCATGCCCGCGCCTACGCCATCACTCAGTGCTTGCCGACGTTGTCGGTATCCTCGATGAAGCGCGCCACGTTGTCGTGCAATGCCTTCAACGACGCTTCGTGCGCATACACCATGTGTCCCGACGGATACCACGCGTAGGAGATGTTCTGTTGCAGGTTTGCCGGAATCGGCATGTGGTGCATTTCGTAATCAGCGGCGAAGTAGGGCGTGGCCAGATCGTAATAACCGCCATGCAGCGACACGCGCATGTTCGGGTTGGTCTTCATCGCCGTGGCCAGGTCAGGCATCACGTTGGTTGACTGTTGCAGAGCCTCGGTTGCGCCGGGTGCCTTGTGCGCGAAATCCCAGTGATCGATGTCGGCGAACAGACGATAGGTGCGGCCCTCACCGAACTTGAGCTGGCGGCGCACATAGTCGTTGAAGGCCGCCACGTAGGCAGAGCTGATGGCGGAGGACTGCGGATCGTAGTCCGCGCTCTTGCTCAGCGGGTCCAGCGACGGGCCGGAGAAGCGCGAATCGAGTCGGCCCGTGGTGATATCGCCATCGGCCTGCAGTTCGTGCTCGAACATGCCGCCGTCCACGCGCAGATTGGCCTTGAGCAGGTAGGCCACCGGCAGGCCGGTGTACTGGTGCAGCTTTTCGGCGACGGCTTGCTTGCGCGCGTTGTCCAGTCGCGCACCGGCCATCAACGCCGAGGCGTAATCGGTGAGTGCGTACTGTTCCACCTCGTGCAGAAACGGCTCCAGCGCCGCCGGCTGCTGCGGCAGCTTGTGGTGGTAGAACGCGGTGGCGGCAAAGGTCGGCAGGCCCACCACGTAGGGCAGGTCCACGCCCGGGTTGTTGCCTGCGCCGTCGATGCTCGTGTCGAAATTGAGAATCTGCGAGAGCAGGATCACACCGTTGAGGTCGACGCTGTCCTCGTTGGTCAGAATGTTCGATACCACCGCCGAACGCGTAGTGCCGTAGCTCTCGCCGAACAGGTACTTGGGCGAATTCCAACGGTTGTACTTGGAGAGGAACTGGGTGATGAACTGCGCGAACGCGTGGCCGTCGCCATCCACGCTGTAGTACTGCTTTTTGCGCTCCTTCATCTGATCGTCGCGCTTGCCCTTGTCGGCATCGTCGGCGAGCAGGCGGCTGAAGCCGGCGCCTGGCGCATCGATGAATACCAGGTCCGAGGCATCGAGCAGGCTGTAGTCGTTGTTGATCAGCCCGTACGGCGCCGCGGGCGTGTGCGAGTCGTCGCTGGTCACCACGCGCTTGGGCCCGAATGCGCCCATGTGCAGCCACACCGTGGCCGAACCCGGGCCGCCGTTGTAGATGAAGGTAATGGGCCGCTTGCCGGCTTCCACGCCCTTCTTGAAGTACGCGGTGTAGAACATGCTTACCTGCGACTCGGCCTCCTTGTCGCCGGTGCCGTGCAATACCAGGGTACCCGCCACCGCTTTGTAGTCGATGCTTTTGCCTTCCACCTTCACCGAACCGGAGGATTCGGACGCCTGCGGCTGCAGCAAGGCCGCATCGGGCTTGTCTTCGGGCTTGGATGCCTTGGTGTCCTTGTCGGCCGCGTGGACGGCCGGGCCGAGCAGTAGCGAGGCAAGCGCGACGGCGAGGGGGAGCTTACGCATGGACGAAAACCTCTGGGGAAGCGCGGGGCGCGAAGACGCCAGCTTAGGCAGCAGCTTCCATGGCTTTACATACGCCAGAAGTCACGCCTGCCCCCAGGCGATCAGGCCGATGGCCGCCACCGCCAGTACCAAGCCCAGCGCATTCAGGCGGCTGAGCCGCTCACGGAAGGCCAGCGTGCCCACCAGCGCGCCCAACGCCACCACGCCCAGGTTCATGCTGGCGAAGACCAGCGACGGATGATCGGGCAGCGCCTGGTGGCCGCGCACGTAGAACACGATGTTGCCGAAGTTGGCCAGTCCGATCAGCAGACCGGCTACCGCATCGCGCAGGGTAAAGAAGGTGCGGTCATGCCAGCGACGCCACAACAGCAACGCCACCGACACCAGCAGGGCCAACGCGAACATCGCCTGCAGAGAAGCCGCGAAGGGCGTGCCGGCCTGCGCCACGCGCTTGAACAGGATGTCGATAGCGCCGAAACCGCCGAACACCAGCAGCGGCCACAGCCAGGCGCGCGGCCCGGCGTCCACGCCGCGCGGCTCCACCCGCCACACCATGCACAGCAGCGCCGACAGGCCCAGGGCGAGGCCGGCACCCTTTTGCGCATTCAGACTTTCGCCGAACCACAGGAACGCTGCAAGAAGCGAGATCAACAGCGAGAGCCGCTGCGCAGCGTCGGTGCGCACGATGCCGACGCTGCGCACCGACGCCGCCAGGGCCAGGAAGATCAACGGCAGCAACACGCCCAGGCCCACGAAGCCCAGCCACGGCGCCTGCGCGCTGCGCAACACCGCCAGGCTTGGGTGGAATACCCACGCGGTCATCGCGCTGGTCACCACGTAATTCCATGCGATGGCCTGGCCGATATCCACCTCCAGGCGGCGCGCCAGCTTGAGCAGCACGGAAACCAACACGCTGCAGGCAACGCTCATCAACACATAGATCATGGAGGGTCCTTGGGAAAGATCGAGCCGCCGCCATCGTGCCGCGCGGGTACGACACGGGCGTTAACCCTGGTGCGCAAAGCGTTCGCGATAGCGCGCCGGGCTGAGCTTCAGATGATGGCGGAAGTGGTGGCGCAACGTATCCGCACTGCCGAAGCCGCACAACTGCGCCACGCGCTCCATGTCCAGCTCGCTGCCCTCCAGCAGCTCGCGCGCGCGACCCAGGCGCTCGCGCGTGAGCCATTGCTTGGGCGAGCATCCGGTGGCCTCCTCGAAGCGACGCAGCAAGGTGCGCTCGCTCATGCGCGCGCGATCCGCCAGCTCCCGCAGCGCCAGTGGCTGGTCCATATGGCGACGCATCCAATCCAGCAGCTTGCCAAGGGTGGCGCCCTGCGGCGGCAGGGGCGACTGGATGAACTGCGCCTGCCCGCCATCGCGATGCGCGGGCACCACCGCGCGGCGTGCCACGCTGTTGGCCGCCTCCGGACCAAAGTCGCGGCGAATCACGTGCAGGGAAAGGTCCAGCGCCGCCGCGCTACCGGCCGAGGTCAACAAGCGCCCCTCGTCCACGTAGAGCACGTCCGGCTCGATCCGGATGGCGGGGTAGCGCTCGGCCAAGGCCTGGGCGTAACGCCAGTGCGTGGTGGCGCGACAACCATCCAACAGGCCAGTGGCCGCCAACACGAACACGCCCGAGCAATAGGAGATCAAACGTGCACCGCGTGCATGGGCTTCGCGGAGCGCGGCCAACAGTGCCTGCGGTGGCTCGGTATCCACGCCGCGCCAGCCGGGCACGATCACCGTGCCCGCCTGCGCCAACCGCTCCAGGCCGCCCTCGGCCTGCACCAGCATGCCGCCTGCCGCGCGCATCGGGCCGTCGTCCACTGCACAGAGGCCAAAGCGGTACCACTCGGGTAGCTCCGGCCGCGCCAAGCCGAACATTTCCACTGCAATGCCGAACTCAAAGGTGCACAGCCCGTCGTACACCAACGCGATCACGTCGCGGTTGGCCGGCCCTGAACGGCGGTGGATGCGTTTTGGCGATTTATTCATGATGCTTGTCATTCTTGCCAATGTCGGCCCGGCGTGCCAGTGCCGATACTGGCTCCCGTCTTCAACGCGGAGCCGATCATGAGCAGTGTGGTGCAACGTTTTCCCGCCGCGGCCAGCGCCCAGGCGCTGGCGCACTTCCAGGCCCGCCTGGGTTTCGAAACCGACTGCGCCGACGTGCACTACGCGACCCAGCACGAAACCGCGGATTTCGTGCTGCTGGATGTACGCACTCCCGCGCACTACGCCGAAGGGCACGTGCCGGGCGCGCAAAACATGCCCACGCGCACCATCAGCGAACAACGCCTTGCGGATTTTCCGACCGACACCTTGTTCGTGGTCTATTGCGCGGGCCCGCACTGCAACGGCGCCAACAAGGCCGCGCTGAAACTCGCTCAGCTCGGGCGCCCGGTGAAGGAGATGATCGGCGGCATCACCGGCTGGCTCGACGAGGGTTTTGCGCTTGCCCAGCCTTGATGCACCGGCCCCGAATGCGCATGACCCGGCAGTGACGATCCGACGCGCAGGCACCGCCGATGTCGCCGTACTGCATGCGCTGGGCGCCGAACACGCCGCCTACGAACAACTGGTGCACCGCGCGGAAGCCGCCGCACTGGCGGCGGCGCTTGCGGGCGAATCGCCCACGCTGCGCGCATGGCTCGCCTGGGTGGGCAACGATGCCGTGGGCTATGCCAGCGTCACCCGCGACTACTCCACGCTCCATGGTGCGTTCTTCCTGCATATGGACTGCCTCTACGTGCGCGCCGCCTGGCGCAAGCGAGCCATCGGTCATCAACTGTGGCGCACCGTCATCGACGCCGCGCCAGCGCTGGGTTGCGCCATCGTCGAATGGCAAACCCCGAACTGGAACGAGGGTGCCGCGCGCTTCTATCGCCGCCTGGGCGCCGACGAATCAATCAAGCGTCGCTACCGTTTGGTGCTGCCCGCGTCGCCATGAACGCGCACATGCCATGCGATCATCACGCACCCCACGAGGCCGAAACCATGCTGGAACTGCGCCCCACCTGCGAACACTGTGACAAGGCCCTGCCGCCCGCCTCGGGCGAAGCGATGATCTGCTCTTTCGAGTGCACGTTCTGCCGCGACTGCGTGGACTTGTTGGCCAATGTCTGCCCCAACTGCGGCGGCGGCTTCGCGCCGCGCCCGGTGCGCCCGGCGCACGACTGGCGAGGCGGCAACGCCTTGCCGCGCCATCCAGCCAGCACGCAGGTGGTGCACCACCCCGTAGACCTTCGCGCGCACGCGACACTGGTGGCGAAGATCGACGGCTTGTCGCCTGCCGAGCGCTGAGCTGCGCCCTTTTTGCACCCAGCTCGTCGTCACCACTCGGTTGTGTACGGACGTACACGCCCTCGTTCTTCCTTGATCTGCCTGCAAACCGATCCCGGCACGGGCCACGCGGAGATCGTGAACAGGCTCTTGAACATTTCGCCCGACGACACCTCTTTGACATGCCTCCGCCTAAAGATGGCGAGGCAGGCGTGTGCCTGCGGGCCACCCCAGGAACGAGGCATGTACGAACAGGAAGCGAGAGTTCGCGAGTCGCTATCGCTGCTGGCGAGCATGGGCGGCCTGTTCGTGGTGGTGCTCTTGACCGTGGTGTTCTCACTGTCGCTCGGCCTGCACTTTGGCGGCGTGGTGCCGATCTGGATTCCCGGCGGCATTGTGGTCGGGGTGACCCTGATGGCGCGCTCGCGCGATTGGCTCGCGCTGTTCCTCGCAGCCTTCCTGGCCTACGTCGCTGGCGAAGCCATCACCTATGAGGGTGCTCCCGGAAATCACCTGCCGATGGCGCTCGCCTTCAGCGTGGCCGACATGCTGGACATCCTGGTGGTGGTCGCCATCGTAAGGCGCTGGTTTCCCAACTTGGCCGAGGCGCCGCATTTATTGCATTACCGACAGCTCGGCCGGGTAGGTTTCATCGCCGCCGTGATCGGCTGCGCCGCCTGCGCCTTGCTCGGCGCAGCGGTGGACAACGCTGCAAACGGCCTGCCGTACTGGGGCGCGGTGGACACCTGGTTCCGCGGTCACCTGCTGGGCATGGTGGTGGTGGCGACGCTCACCCTGGTAGTGCTGCGGCAACGGCATCGCATGCTGGGTGACCCTGGTCGCCGCCTCCGCCTGTTGGTGGATGTGACCCTGCTCGCGCTGGTGACCGCCTGGGTATTTACTCAGTCGAACTATCCCCTGACATTCCTGGTCTTGCCGCCGTTGCTCTATGTGGTCTACCAGCACCGGTTTCCCGGACTGGTGATCGGCATCGGCCTAGTCACAACGCTGACCAACCTGGCGACCGCACGCGGCTGGGGACCTTTCAACCTGTTGGTAGGGCACGACACGCGCACCTGGGCCCTGATGGCCCAATTGTTTCTCGGCGCGCTGTGCCTCGTGGCGCTGCCGGTGGCGCTGGCCATGGCCGATCGCCGCCTGCTGCTGCAGCAACTGGAGGAGAGCGAAAACCGCTACCGCCTGCTGGCCGACTACGCCACCGACCTCATCATGCGCGTGGCCCGCGACGGTACGCGTCGCTACGTATCGCCCTCGGTAAAAGACATGCTGGGCTGGGACGTGTCCGAATACATCGCACAGGGCCGCGAGCTGATCCACCCGGACGACCGCGAACGCGTGACGCAAGCTGCCGAAGCCCTGTGGCAAAACGGAAAGCCCGCGCTCACCCAGTACCGGGTGCGACGCAGGGACGGCGAGTATGTATGGATAGAAGCCCTAGCGCGCGTGGCGCCCAGCCCTGACCACCCCGGCGAGTCGGAACTGATCTACACAGGCCGTGACATCACCGAGGCCATGCTCGCCGAGCAGGCGCTCGCCGAGAGCGAGCAGCGCCTGCGCACCATCACTGACAACGTGCCTGCGGTGATTGCGCAGGTGGACGCGCAGCAGCGTTACACCTTCATCAATGCCTACGCGAGCAACGTGGTGGGCGTGGATGCCGGTGCCATCCTTGGCCGCACGATCGAGGAGGTGCGCGGCCCCACGTTGTTCCCGCTGCTCCAACCACACGTAGAACGCGCTCTGGCGGGCGAAGCCGACACCTTCGAATACCAGACCGATACCAACGGCCGGCGACGCTATTTCCAGGCCACTTACCTGCCGGTGACTGGCGTGCGCGGTGAGCACGAAGGTTTCTACACACTCACCACGGACATCACCGAGATCAAGCAAGCCGAGCAACAGCTTGCCTTCTTGGCACACCACGACACACTTACCGGCATCGCCAACCGCCTATCGTTCCACGAAGGCATCAACGAGGCCGTGCGCCACGCCGGCGCCACGCACACCACGTTGCTAGCCATGATGATCGACGTGGATCACTTCAAGCAGATCAACGATACCTATGGCCACGCCTCCGGCGACACCGCATTGCGCGAAGTAGCCGCGCGACTCAAGGCCAGCGTGCGCAAGACCGACTTGCTGGCGCGACTGGGCGGTGACGAATTCGTCATTCTCTGCCACGACATTGAAGATGCCGATACCGCCGAAGCACTGGCCGACAAAATCGTCGACGCCATGCGCGTGCCCGTCATGCTCGGCACCGTCCCCTTACGGGTCACCCTGAGCATGGGCCTGGCGCTATGCCGCGACGTGTCCGACGCCGACACACTGCTGCAGCGTGCCGACGAAGCGCTCTACCAGGCCAAGGAAAACGGACGTGACGGCTACCGCCTGGTTACCCAGGGCATCGACGGCACGCGGTGACTACTCTCGCTCCGCCAGGGCGCGATTGACGCGCAAGGCCAGCAACGTGCACGCCACGCCGGACAACAGGTACACGCTGACCGCCACCAGCCCGAAGCGCACCGACAGACCAAGCGCCACCAGCGGCGCAAAAGCCGCGCCAATCAGCCAGGCGAAATCGGTGGTGAGCGCCGCACCGGCGTAGCGCAGGCGGATATCGAAATTGGACGTGACGCTGCCCGCCGCCTGTCCGTAGGACAGACCCAGGCCGCCGAAGCCCAGGATGATGAAGGCGTCCTGCCCCAGCTTGCCGCCGCCCAGCAGCCACGGCGTGATCAGCGCGAAGATGGCGATCAACGCCGCCATGGTACCCAGGGTGGTGCGACGACCGAAACGATCGGCCAGCAGACCCGACACGATCATGCCCAGGATGCAGGCCACCGCGCCGATCAGTTCCGCCACCAGCACCGCGCCCACCGACTGGGTGGAACCCAGCACGATCCATGACAGCGGGAAGATCGTCACCAGATGGAACAGCGCATAGCTGGCCAGCGCCGCGAACGCACCGATGAAGATGTTGTAGCCCTGTGTGCGCAGCAACTCGACGATGCCGATGGGCTCCAGCTCGCGCTCTTCCATCGCCACCGTGTATTCCTCGGTCACCACCAGGCGCAGGCGCGCAAATAGAGCCACCACGTTGATGGCAAAGGCGACGAAGAACGGATAGCGCCAACCCCAGTCGATGAAATCTTCCTCGCTGAGGCTGGTGTGCAGGAACAGAAACAGGGCACCGGCCACCATGAAGCCGATGGGTGCGCTGAGCTGGCCTAGCATGGCGTACCAGCCGCGCCGCGCGGGTGGCGTGTTGAGCGCCAGCAAGGAGGGCAGGCCATCCCATGAGCCGCCCAGGGCAATGCCCTGCAGGATGCGGAACAACACCAGCAAGGCGATCGACCAGGTGCCGATCACGCGGTAACTAGGCAGAAAGGCCATGCCTGCCGTCGCACTGCCGAGCAGGAACAGGGCAATGGTGAGCTTGATGCCACGACTCCAGCGCCGCTGGAAGCTCATGAACAACGCGGTGCCGAACGGTCGCGCGATGAAAGCCAGTGAAAAGATCGTGAAGGCATACAGCATGCCGTCCAGCCGACTGGCGTCGGGGAACAACAGCGATGGAAACACCAGCACGCAGGAAATGCCGAAGACGAAAAAGTCGAAGTGCTCGGACGTGCGGCCGATGATCACGCCAACCGCGATCTCGCCCGGCGCGACCTTGGCGTGCGCCTGCAGGCGCCCGATGTCCTCGACCGAAGTGCCTGCCGCGCCGTGCTCAGGGAACGTGCTTGACATAGTCGTTACTCGGAAAGAGGGAGGATGACCCGGCCAGTGATCGACATCGCCACGCCTACCGCGTGATGGGAATGCTACACCTGTTCCTGTTTCGCGCCGATTGGCGTACCGTTTTCCACCAACAGAACTTCGGTCGCGCCATCGGTTATGTCCATGAAGGCTTTCCGTGCACCGCTGTTATTGGCCACCCTGCCGCTGGCCGGCTGCCAGTCCGTGTTGATGTCGCCCTCGGGTGACCTCGCCGTACAGCAGCGCAACCTGATCCTGACGTCCACGGTGTTGATGCTTCTCATCATCGTTCCAGTGATCGTGTTGACGCTGTGGTTCGCCTGGCATTTCCGCGCCTCCAACAAGAAGGCCACCTACGATCCCGACTGGGATCACTCCACCATCCTTGAACTGCTGATCTGGTCCGCGCCGCTGTTGATCATCATTGCGCTGGGCGCGATCACCTGGGTCAGCACGCACAAGCTCGATCCTTATCGACCGCTGGAGCGCCTGGACGCCCAGCGTGCGCTTCCCGCCGATGCGCGTCCACTGGTGGTGAACGTGGTGGCGCTCGACTGGAAGTGGCTCTTCATATACCCCGAGCAAGGCATTGCCACCGTGAACGAACTGGCCGCGCCGGTGGATCGCCCGATCCAGTTCAAGATCACGGCGACCACGGTGATGAACTCGTTCTTCATCCCCGCGCTGGCCGGGCAGATCTACGCCATGCCCAACATGGAAACCACGCTGCAGGCGGTGATCAACCAGCCCGGCGAATACCAGGGCTTCTCCGCCAACTACAGTGGCGAGGGCTTCTCCGGCATGCACTTCGTGTTCCATGGCGTGAGCGAAGATGGCTTTGCGCGATGGGTGGCGCAAGCCAAAGCGAACGGCAGCGACCTCAGCCGCGAGGCGTACGCCAAGCTGGCCGAGCCCAGCGAAAACGTACCCATCACCTTCTATGCCTCGGTGGCGCCGGGCCTGTACCAGGCCATCCTTACCCATTGCGTCCAGCCCGAAAGCCCCTCGTGCATGAGCCGCATGGAGATGCACGCGCCCAAGGCCGAAGGCGAGGGCGCCAGCACCCTGGGGAGCGCCGGCATGCCCGACATGCACGCCCATCCCGCTCCCTCGAACTGACTCCAGCGACTGACGGTGTCCACGATGCTTGCCCATCCCGACCTCACCAAGCTGATCTTCGGTCGCCTCACCCTGGAGTCGCTGCCACTGCACGTGCCCATCGTGCTGGGCACCTTCGCCGTGGTCGCCCTCGGCGGCCTGGTGCTGGTGGGTGCGCTCACCTACTTCAAGCTGTGGGGCTACCTGTGGCGCGAGTGGTTCACCAGCATCGACCACAAGCGCATAGGCATCATGTACATGATCCTCGGCTTTGTGATGCTGCTGCGCGGCTTCGCCGACGCGATCATGATGCGCGCGCAACAGGCGATCGCCTTCGGCGACAACATGGGCTATCTGCCGCCGGAACACTACGACCAGATATTCACCGCGCATGGCGTGATCATGATCTTCTTCGTCGCCATGCCGATGGTGACGGGGTTGATGAACTTCGTGATGCCGCTGCAGATCGGCGCGCGCGACGTGGCGTTTCCCTTTCTCAACAACTTCAGCTTCTGGATGACCGTGGCCGGCGCGCTGCTGGTGATGGCCTCGCTGTTCATCGGCGAATTCGCCCGCACCGGCTGGCTGGCGTATCCGCCGCTGTCCGATATCGCCTCCAGTCCCGATGCGGGCGTGGACTACTACATATGGGCGTTGCAGATCGCCGGCGTGGGCACCTTGTTATCAGGCATCAATCTGCTGGTGACCATCGTGAAGATGCGCGCGCCCGGCATGACCCTGATGAAGATGCCGGTGTTCACCTGGACGGCGCTGTGCACCAACGTGCTGATCGTGGCGGCCTTCCCGGTGCTCACGGCGGTGCTCGCACTGCTGGCGCTGGATCGCTACGCGGGCACCAACTTCTTCACGACGGAGCTCGGCGGCAACGCCATGATGTACGTCAACCTGATCTGGATCTGGGGACATCCGGAGGTGTACATCCTGGTGCTGCCGGTGTTCGGCATCTTCTCCGAGGTCACCGCCACTTTCAGCCGCAAGCCGCTGTTTGGTTACACCTCGATGGTGTACGCGACGGTGGTGATCACGGTGCTGTCCTACCTGGTGTGGCTGCACCACTTTTTCACCATGGGCTCGGGTGCCAGCGTCAACTCGTTCTTCGGCATCACCACCATGATCATCTCCATTCCCACCGGGGCTAAGATCTTCAACTGGCTGTTCACCATGTATCGCGGCCGCGTGGAGTTCGAAGTGCCGATGATGTGGGTGATCGCCTTTATGGTCACCTTCGTCATCGGAGGCATGACCGGTGTGCTGCTGGCCGTGCCGCCGGCGGACTTCTCGCTGCACAACAGCCTGTTCCTGATCGCGCACTTCCATAACGTGATCATCGGCGGCGTGGTGTTCGGCCTGTTCGCCGGCATCACCTACTGGTTCCCCAAGGCTTTCGGCTTCAAGCTCGATCCGTTCTGGGGCAAATGCGCGTTCTGGTTCTGGGTGGTGGGCTTCTATTTCGCCTTCATGCCGCTGTACGTGCTGGGCCTGATGGGCGTGACGCGCCGCCTCAGCCACTTCACCGACCCCTCCCTGCAGGTGTGGTTCGTGCTGGCGGCCATCGGTGCGTTCCTGATCCTGCTCGGCATCGCCAGCATGATCATCCAATTCGTAGTGAGCTTCCGCCGCCGCGAGGCGCTGCGCGACGTCACCGGCGATCCGTGGAATGGTCGCACGCTGGAATGGTCCACCTCCTCGCCGCCGCCCAAGTACAACTTCGCCTTCACCCCGCTGGTGCACGATCACGATGCCTGGTGGATGATGAAGAAGTACGGCTACCGGCGCCCGCTCGATGGCTTCATCCCCATCCACATGCCGCTCAACACCGGCGCCGGCATTATCCTGGCCGGGCTCAGTTTCATCTTTGGCTTTGCCATGATCTGGTACATGTGGCTGCTGGCGGCCGTGTCCTTTGCGGCACTTCTGATCGTGGCGATCGCACACACCTTCAACTATCACCGCGACTACTACCTGACCGCGGACGATGTGCGCCGCGTCGAGGCAACCCGAACGGAGCTGCTGGCCCGCCATGTCTGAGCTAACCACGCCCTTCCCGGCCAGCGGCGCGCCCAAGCAACCGCTGCGCTTCTACGAGACCACCGAGAGCCACGTGCCCAACGGCACGCTGCTGGGCTTCTGGGTGTACCTGATGAGCGATTGCCTCATCTTCGCCTGCCTGTTCGCCACCTACGGCGTACTGGGGCGCGAATACGCCGGCGGCCCCAGCGCAGCGGAGGTACTGGAGCTGCCGGCAGTGGCGTTGAATACGGCACTGCTGCTGTTGTCCTCCATCACCTATGGCTTTGCCGTGCTGCAGATGCAACGCAACCGGCAGAGCAGCATGATGCTGTGGCTGGGCATCACGGGTTTGCTTGGCGCGGGCTTCATCACGCTGGAGCTGCGCGAGTTCGCGCACCTCATCGCCATCGGCGCGGGGCCGCAACGCAGTGCGTTCCTTTCCTCGTTCTTCACCCTGGTGGGCACGCACGGGCTGCACGTCACCTGCGGCATCCTGTGGCTGATCGTGCTGATGGTGCAGGTGGCGAAGAAGGGGCTGATCACCGCGAACAAGCGCCGCCTGCTGTGCCTGTCGATGTTCTGGCACTTCCTCGACGTAGTGTGGGTGGGCGTCTTCAGCTTCGTCTATCTGATGGGAGTGCTGCCATGAGCGCGCATGACGACACCTCGCACGGCGGCCACCACGAACACGATCACGACGACCTGGGCATCCACGCCACGTTTGGTGGCTACATGACCGGCTTCGTGCTGTCGGTGGTGCTTACGGTGATCCCGTTCTGGCTGGTGATGAACCATGTGATCGCCAAGTCCAGCACGGCGGCGGTGGTGATCCTGGCGCTGGCGGCGGTGCAGATCGTGGTGCACATGATCTACTTCCTCCACATGAATGCGAAATCCGAGGGCGGCTGGAACATGTTGGCCCTGGTGTTTACCATCGTGCTGGTCGTCATCACGCTGAGCGGTTCCATCTGGATCATGTACCACCTCAACAACAACATGATGCCGATGCTGAACCCCGCCAACCTGCCTTAGGGATGCTCTGATTTTGATCGTCATCCCAGCGAACCCCAAAAAGGGGGCAAGAGCTGGGATCCATAGCCTGTAAATGCTTGAAGATAGAGGCACTGGATTCCTGCTCTCGCCCCCTTTTTGGGGTTCGCAGGAATGACGAGCAAAATGTCGTTTAATCAGACCATCCTTTGCGCAGGCAGCGGACCGCTACTCCCACATCGCGAGTCGTCCATGAGTTCCACCGAAGAAGCAGGTCGCCAGCCGCGCGGCCCCGTTGCCTTGAGCCTCCTTGCCCTGTTGGGCCTGGTGCTGTTTGCCGGTTTCATCGCCCTGGGCACCTGGCAGGTGTATCGCCTGGCCTGGAAGCGCGACCTGATCGCCCGCGTGGAGGCTCGCGTGCACGCGCCGCCCTCCGCGGCGCCCGGTACAGCGCAATGGCCCGAGGTGAACGCGCAGACCGCCGAGTACCGCCATGTGCGCCTGCAAGGCCATTATCTGAGCGACCGACGCACCCTGATCTGGGCCGCCACCGAGTTCGGCAGCGGCTACTGGCTGATGCTGCCCTTGCAGCTGGACGACGGCAGCATCGTGCTGGTCAATCGCGGCTTCGTGCCCACCGACTGGTGCGGCCTGAAAAACGCCTGCCCCACCGCGCCGGTGGGCGAGGTCACCGTGACCGGGCTGCTGCGCCTGAGCGAGCCGCCGGTGATGTTCCGCAGCAACAACCCGGCTCGCGACAGCTGGTACACGCGTGACGTCGGCGCCATCGCGCAGACGCGAGGGCTGGCGAACGTCGCTCCGTACTTTGTCGACGAAGATGCCGCACCCGGCACGCTCGACGCGGGTAAGCCGGCGTGGCCGCAAGGCGGGCTCACCGTGATCAACTTTCCCAACAATCACCTGAGCTACCTGATCACTTGGTACCTGCTGGCCTTGATGGTGCTGGCGGCCGGCGTGTACGTGGTGCGCGACGAGCGCCGGCTGCGCGGCCGGCGCTGAGCCGCTGGGGCAGGTCGTTACAGGAACGACTTGCCCTGCTTGAGCACGGTGTCGCACACCTTCTTGGTGAGCTTGGACTTCATGTCGCTGGAACCGCCGCCGACGCTGTTGAGATCCACGCTCTGGCCGCTGTTGCCCTGCAGGATGCCCTTGACGCCGCTGAGGTAGCCCGGGTCATTGGTGCCACCGCTACTGGCCATGCTCGCCATGCTGTCGCTGCTGGATTTCTTCTTGCTGCCGGTGAGCTGGCCCAACATATCGCTGGCGCTGGAACCCGTGCTGGCGTTGCTGGTGGAGGCACTGGAGCCGCCACCGAGCTTGCCCATCAACTGGTCCTTGATGCCCGCCGCGCCGGAATCGCCGCCGAGGTAGTTGTTCTTTACGCAGAATTCGAGCAGGCCGGCGACATTACCCATGCTGCCCGAGGTCATCGAGCCGCCGCCCGGAATCACGCTGCCCAGTTTGCCCAGATCCTGCGCGCCACCGGTGCTACAGGCGAGGCTGAGCGCGATGGCTACGCAGGTGGTCGAGATATTGCCGATGCGCTTGTTCATGTGCGTCCCTCCATGTGGTCCGCGCATTCAACACTGCGCGCCGTTAGGGCGGCGTCAGCGCCGGGGTCGCCCTCGTGGACGCCCCGGCTGATTTTTACAACTTGTAGTTGATGCCGAACATCACCGTGCGGCCCCACGTGTCGTATTCCAGCGGACGCGACACCTGCACGTTGTTGGGCAGGCCGGAGATCTGGCGCGTCTTGGCCGGCGAATTGGTGAGGTTGTTCACCTGCAACAACACCGACAGGCCGTTCCAGCGGCCCTCGCTGAACGCGTAACCGGCCTGGAAGTCGGTCTGCTTGTCAGCCAGGATGGTGGTGTAGCCGAGTTGATCGAACAGCGCCACCGCCTCGCCGGTGAACGAGGAGCGATAGCGCTCGGCAATGCGCACCGACCAGCCGTACTTCTCGTAGTAGAACGCCAGGTTCGCCACCTTGCGCGAGAGGCCAGGCAGCGTGGCCGGCGCGCCCGGAATGGACGACACCGAACTCACCGGGATATCGCTATTGGTGAGCGAGAAGTTCGCCTGCATGCCAAAGCCATCCAGCACCGGCGTGAGCAGCGCGCCTTCGAACGCACCGGACAACTCCAGGCCCTGCATCTTGCCGCCCGTGCCGTTCTCCGGCCGGGTGAACGAGCCGATGTCGCTGGTGGGCACCAGCGTCGGCGTGTTGTTGATGTAACCGGCCTTGGTAAAGTTAAAGTCCAGCACGGTCTTGTTGTAGATGTAGTTGAGCAGGTTCTTGTTGAACACCGCGACAGCTACATAGCTGGCCTTGCCGAAATACTTCTCCCACGAGATATCGGTGCCCACCGCGATGTACGGCTTGAGCTGCGGGTTGCCGCCGCTGCCCGTCCACAGCACCTGACCGGCCGCCGGACCATCGGTGACGCGCGCCACGTAGGCGCTGGAGGCGACCTTCTCGTCGTCGATACGCCCGCGCGCCATGGTCTTGGCCAGGCCAAAGCGCAGGTATTGTCCGTCGGCGATCTGCGCCACCAGGTTCAGGCTGGGCAGCACGTTGTTGTACACGGCGCCACCGGTGAGGGTGCCCACCAGCGTGTTGCCGTTGGTCTGGAACGCGGTGGACGACTGGTCGGTGTGCACGAACTGCACGCCCATGTTGCCGCGCAGCGGCACGTCGCCCAGCATGGTGTCGATGTTGAACTTGACGTAGCCGACCGGCACCTTCTCCTCGATAGAGTAGTTGCGACTCCAGTCACCCTGGCCATTTTCGGGGGTGATGTAGAACTGGTTCGCCAGCGCACTGAGCACGTTGTAGTTCACGATGCCGGGAATGCCGCCGTAGCTCAGCGAGGTAGGGCCGTAGAGAAAGCCACCGCCGATCGGCGCGCTGAAACCCGGCAAATACGGGCTATCGGGCGTGCCGCTGCCATTGCCGTTGAGCCAGGCGAAGTACACGTCGGCCTGCTTGGTTTTCTTGCGCTCCGAATAATTCATGCCCACGTCGACCGTGGAGAAGATCCAGCCCACCGGATGGCTCACCTGCAAGCGCACCGCCTTGATGGTGTCCTTCTGGCTGTCCCACTCTTCTCGGCCGTTGTAGCCGTAGTTGTCCGGGTCGGTGAACACGACATTGGCCGGGTTGGACAGATCCACCGCCGGGCGGAAATCCGGGTAGCCGTCGCCCGTGGGCGTATTGAAATCCACGCTGGTGGTGGGGCCATTGGCGAGGCCGCTGAACAAGTAGGCGTCATGCAGGCGCTTACGTGCGGTGGAATAGGAGAGATCGGCCGTGGCCTGCCAGCCGTTGCCGAAATCCAGCTGGTTGTTCCAACCGGCGGAGAACAGCTTGTCCTTTTCCTTGGTGTACTCGTTCTGCAGGATGGGTGCGATGTTGGTCATCGAACTCGAAGTGACGATGGGATAGGGAAACGCCGGCGTGAGGCCCACATTGCTATAGGTAGGCACACCGTTGGTGTTGTACGGGCTGCTCGACCACTGCACACCGTTGGTGTACTTCTTTTCGTTGAAGGTCGAGTAGTACATGTCCAGCGTGGAGTGATAGACGTCGTTCGGCGCCCACTCGATCACCGCCATCAAGCCGTTGCGCAACTGGTTCTCCGACTGCGCGCGCAACTGCATGCCTTCCTGCGAAAGCACGTTGTCGGGCAGGCCAGGCGTATGTGGGCCACCCCAGTTCTGCTCGATGCCCGCCGAGCCGTTGTCCACGCTCCACCACCAAGCCTGGTACTGCTTTTCCTGGATGGGCGAATCGAGTTGGGCGAAACCCACCGCCACGCC
Organism: Frateuria sp. sgz306004; assembly: GCF_057750885.1. Taxonomy (NCBI): domain Bacteria; kingdom Pseudomonadati; phylum Pseudomonadota; class Gammaproteobacteria; order Lysobacterales; family Rhodanobacteraceae; genus Frateuria; species Frateuria sp. sgz306004. Next base: position 161,302 of record NZ_JBYLFE010000007.1, on the reverse strand, counting down.
CAGCGTATGGTCGAAGAACTGATCGATGTAGGAGAAGCTGGCGCGATGGCCCATGTCGCCCACGTCACCGCCTGCCTTGAGGTTGCCGTTGCTGGTGGTTTCGCCACGCAAGTTGGCGGCCAGCGCGCGGCCGGGCAGATCCAGCGGCTTGATCGTGTGCAAGTCCACCGTGCCGGAAAGACCTTGGCCGATCAGGCTGGCATCGGGCGTTTTGTACACCGCCGCGCCGCTGATCAATTCGGCGGGATACTGGTCGTACTCCACGCCACGGTTCTCGCCGATGGTGGCCTGCTCGCGGCCGTTGAGCGTGGTGCCGGCAAAGTCCGGCGACAGGCCGCGAATGGAGATCTGGTTGGCGCGACCATCCACGCGCTGCGTGGCCAGGCCTGAAAGCCGCGCCAGGCTCTCGGCGATGCTCGCATCGGGCAGCTTGCCGATGTCCTCGGCCGAAATCGCCTCGATGATGTTGTCCGAGTTCTGCTTGGCCTTCACCGAGTTCTGGATGCTGCCGGCGATGCCGGTGACCACGATGGCGTCGAGATTCTTGGCGCTGTTCTCGGACTTGGTCTCGGTCTTCGCCGCCGGCTTGGCCGGCGTGGCTGCCTTGTCTTTGGTCGGCGCCTGGGCTGGCTGATCCTGGGCGGTCGTCGCGGGCGCGGACTGCGCGTGGGACGGGCTAGCAGCCATCAGGGCGAACAAGGCGGCGGTGCAGGCAACGGTCAATGGGCGCTGCTGCCAGCGCTGGACGTGCACGGTGGACACCTGCGGCAAACGGCGGCGATAACTCATGCTTCTCCCCATATTGTTTTTGGATGGCGCGCCCCCTGCGCGCCGGGCGCAGGATCATCCGTGCATAGGCCGCACATGCTTGCGCCAGCCCAAACAGGGATACGTTCCTGCGTAGGCGCGGCAGCATGATCGAGAGAAATTACCGCGTCATCGTGCAACGCAGCATCCTGCGGACGCTCCGCGCAGCCGCGACGCACCGGGGGAACCAGAGCATGGCTGCCCAGACCGCGTACGGCCTGACTCACGTCAGTCCATTCAGCTCATTAAAGAAAACCTGACTGCGATGCGGCACATGCGCGCCGCATCGCTCGCACGACTATCAACCCTTGAGCAACGCCGCTTCGCGTGCCAACTGCTCGATACCGGCCCAGTCGCCACTACGCAGCTTGTCCGCCGGCGTCAGCCAGGAGCCACCCACGCACACGACGTTGGGCAGCGCGAGAAACTCCGGTGCGCTGGCCAGGGTGATGCCGCCGGTGGGGCAGAAGGTGATCTGCGGCAAGGGGCTGGCCCATGCGCCCAGCAACTTGTGTCCGCCGGCAGGCACCGCCGGGAAGAACTTGAGATGGCGATAGCCGCGCTCAAGCAAGGTCATGGCCTCGCCCGCCGTCGCCACGCCCGGCAACAGCGCAAGCTCGCTGTCGTCGGCCACGTCGAGCAAGCCGGGCGATACACCAGGCGACACGGCAAAGCGCGCACCGGCCTTATGCGCGGCGCGCAGGTCCTTGGCGCTGAGCACGGTGCCCACGCCAACCACGGCGCCTTCCACTTCCTCGGCGATGGCCTTGATCGCATCCAGCGCGGCGGGCGTGCGCAGTGTGACTTCGATGGCGGGAATGCCGCCTGCCACCAGGGCGCGCGCCATCGGTACCGCGGCGCGGGCGTCGTCGATGATCACCACCGGCACCACCGGCGCCAGGCGCAGGGTGGCGGCGATCTGCTGTTGCTTCTGTTCGATGCTCATGGCGTTCCGTGAAATCGTGTGAGGTGAGGGCGCGACGTGTTCAGAACACGCCAGCGCCGAGATCGGCGGCGACGGCGTTCTGGCGGAACAGCACGAACAACTCGCGACCCATGCCGAACTGGTGCGCGGACAGATCGGCCGTGGCCGGCACGCGCGCGGCAAACTCGGCAGCGTCGACCAGCACATCGAGCTTTCCGTGCTCGGCATCCAGGCGCACGATGTCGCCGTCGCGGATGCGCGCGATGGCACCGTTGGCCTGCGCTTCCGGGGTCACGTGGATCGCCGCCGGCACGCGGCCGGAGGCGCCGGACATGCGTCCGTCGGTGAGCAGCGCAATGCGATGGCCGCGATCCTGCAGCACCGACAAGGTCGGCGTGAGCTTGTGCAGCTCCGGCATACCGATGGCCTGCGGGCCCTGGAAACGCACCACCGCCACGAAGTCGCGGTTGAGTTCGCCGCGTTCGAAGGCCTTGCGCACATCGTCCTGGTCGTGGAACACGATGGCAGGCGCTTCGATCACCAGGCGGTCATCCGGCACGGAAGACACCTTGATCACCGCGCGGCCCAGGTTGCCGCTGAGCATGCGCAAGCCGCCATCGGCGCGGAACGGTTCGGACGCGGCGCGCAGCACACCGCGGTTGCCGCTTTCCTTGGATACCGGTTTCCACACCAGCTGGCCATGCGCATCCAACTCCGGCACCTGCGCGTAACCGTCCATGCCCGTGCCGAACACGGTGCGCACGTCGCCATGCAGCAGGCCCTGGCTGAGCAGCTGATCGATCAGGAAGCCCATGCCGCCCGCTTCGTGGAACTGGTTCACGTCGGCATAGCCATTGGGATACACGCGCGCCAGCAGCGGCACCACCGACGACAGCGCGTCGAAATCGTCCCAGCGCAGCTCGATGCCGGCCGCGCGCGCGATCGCCACCAGATGCAGCAGGTGATTGGTGGAGCCGCCCGTCGCATGCAGGCCAATGACGCCGTTGACGATGGCGCGCTCATCGATGATGTGGCCCACCGGCAGGTGCGCCGAACCCGGCGCGCTCAGCTCGGCCACGCGGTGCACCGCCTCGCGCGTCAGCGCGTCGCGCAGTGGCGTATCCGGCGCCACGAAGCTGGAGCCGGGCAAGTGCAGGCCCATGATCTCCATCAACATCTGGTTGGAGTTGGCGGTGCCGTAGAAGGTGCAGGTGCCCGGCGCGTGATACGAGGCCGCTTCGGCCTCCAGCAGTTCGAGCTTGGTGGCCTTGCCCTCGGCATACGCCTGGCGCACCTTGGACTTCTGCTCGTTGCTGATGCCGCTGGGCATCGGGCCGCTGGGCACGAAGATGCCCGGCAGGTGCCCAAAGCTCAGCGCGCCGATCAGCAGGCCCGGCACGATCTTGTCGCAGATGCCCAGGTACATCACGCCATCGAACATGTCGTGCGAAAGCGACACGGCCGTCGCCATCGCGATGAGGTCGCGCGAGAACAGCGACAACTCCATGCCCGCACGGCCCTGCGTGATGCCGTCGCACATGGCCGGCACGCCACCCGCCATCTGCGCGGTGATGCCGGCAGCGCGCGCCACCTCGCGGATCAGCTCCGGGTAACGCTCGTACGGCTGGTGCGCCGAGAGCATGTCGTTATAGGCGTTGATGATGGCCAGGTTGGGCGTGTGGCCTTCGCGCAGACGTTCTTTGTCGGTGGTGCCGCAAGCCGCGAAGCCGTGCGCGAGGTTGCCGCAGGAAAGGCGCTCGCGATGCATGCCGTTGCCTTGCGCCCCTTCGATGCGACGCAGGTACGCCGCGCGCGATTCGCGGCTGCGTTCGCGCAGACGCTCGGTGACTTCGGCAATGACGGGGTGAAGCACGTTCATGTTGAACTCCGGATCAGTCAGGCGGTGCGCCAGTCGGCGCACCATTCAAGCAGGGCAGGCGAGCGGCGCCTTACGGGCACCAAAACACAGCCAGCGGCACGCGCGGCTGGGTGAGCACGGCGCGCACGGGGAAATCGGCCGCCGCGCCGGTGCCGGCCTGGGCGTCGGCCAGCAGCTGGCGCTTGGCGTCGCCCTCGATATGCAGGAACAGCGCACGCGTCTCCAGCAGCGCCGACAGGGTGAAGGTGATGCGCGGCTCGCCCGCGCCGGCCGCGCGCATGGGCAGCACGCGCACCGGGTTGTTGAGGTCCAGCGCCTCGGGCAGGCGATCGCCGCCGGGGAAAAACGATGCGGTGTGGCCATCGTTGCCCATGCCCAGCACCACCGCGTCGAAGGGCAACTCCAGCGCGGCCATGCGCGCACGCACCGTGGCCAGCCCGGCCTCGGGCGTGGGCGCGTCGGTGTACAGCGGCACGAAGTGCGCCGCGGATGCCGCGTGCTGCAACAGCATGCCCTTCACCATCGCTGCGTTGGAACGCTCGTGGCTTTCCGGCACCCAGCGCTCGTCGACCAGGGTGACCTGCACCTTGGACCAATCCAGTGCTTCGCGCGACAGTCGCTCGAAGAAATGGCGCGGCGTGCTGCCGCCGGACACCGCCAGCAAGGCATGGCCTCGCGCGGCGATGCCTTCACGCAGGCTCGCGGCCACGCGTTCGGCCAAGCCGGCGGCCAGCGCCTGGTTGTCGGTAAAAGTGTGGGTGGTGACGTTCACGGTGTCGGGCATGGCAAGAAACACATCAGGCGGCGCGGTAAACACACGCGTGGCGGGGAAACGGAGAGGCCACGCACTTTAGGCAGGGTGCCGCGATGTACGGGTGAAGCTTCCGTGCATCGCGGCCAAACTGGTGGGCAGCGCGCTCAGTCGCTGTCCTCGTTCCAGGTGCGACCATCGCGTTCGATCAACGCCACGGCCGCGCTCGGCCCCCAGGTACCGGAGGTGTACGGACGCGGCGCCTCACCGCTATCCGCCCAGGCGGCCAGAATCGGATCGGCCCAGCGCCATGCAGCCTCCACTTCGTCGCGGCGCATGAACAGCGTGGGGTTGCCTCGCACCACGTCGAGGATCAGTCGCTCATACGCATCGGGCTGCTGCACGCCGAAGGCCTCGGCAAAGCTCATGTCCAGCGACACATGGCGCAGGCGCAAGCCACCCGGCCCCGGATGCTTGATGGTCACCCACAGCTTGATGTTTTCGTCCGGCTGCAAGCGCAGCACCAGGCGGTTCTGCGCGAGCGGGCCGGCGGCGGCGTCGAAGATGGAATGCGGCACCGGCTTGAACACCACCACGATCTCGGACACGCGCTCGGGCAAGCGCTTGCCGGTACGCAGGTAGAACGGCACGCCGGCCCAGCGCCAGTTGGCGATTTCCGCCTTCACCGCCACGAAGGTTTCGGTGTGCGACTTGTGATCTTTGAGTTCGTCCAGGTAACCCGGCACGCTCTGGCCTTCGGCGGCACCGGCCTTGTACTGGCCACGCACGGTGAGCTGCGCCGCGTTGCTTTCATCGATGGGCTTGAGCGAGCGCAGCACCTTGAGCTTCTCGTCGCGCACCGCGTCGGGCGTGAGCGAGGAGGGCGGCTCCATCGCCACCATGCACAGCAACTGCAGGATGTGGTTCTGCACCATGTCGCGCAGTGCGCCGGCATGGTCGTAATAAGCCACGCGCTGACCCACGCCCAGCGTTTCGGCCACGGTGATCTGCACGTGATCGATGTGTTCGGCATTCCACAGCGGCTCGAACAGCACGTTGCCGAAGCGCAACGCGAGCAGGTTCTGCACCGTTTCCTTGCCGAGGTAATGATCGATGCGATAGGTCTGCGATTCGCCGAACACGCGACCCACGTCGTCGTTGATCTGGTTGGCGCTGGCCAGGTCGCGGCCGATCGGCTTCTCCAGCACCACGCGTGCCTTGCCCTGGTTGAGGCCGTGGGCACCCAGGCGATTGCAGATGTCGACGAACAGGTCCGGCGAGGTGGAGAGATAGAACACGCGCACGTGCTCGGGCTCTTCGCCCATCAGCGCGGCGAACGCATCCCAGCCCTCGTCCTTGCGGGCGTCGAGCGCGCGATAACGCAGCAGCGCAAGGAAGGCGTCCACCTTGTCTTTGCTGCCGCCGTTTTCCAGCAGCGCCTTGCGCGCATGGGCGCGGTAGCCGTCATCGTCCAGCACCTCGCGGGCGATGCCGATGACGCGGCTGGTATCGGGAATCTGGCCATCGGCGTAGCGGTGGTACAGGGCAGGCAGCAGCTTGCGTACGGCGAGGTCGCCGGTTCCGCCGAAGATCACCAGGTCGAAGGGTTCGACCGGCTGGGGAGAAGCAGTCACTTCAGTCACCTCAAGGCGATGCGGGGGACGACACGTGGCATGCATACCACGTGCGGTGCCTGTCGATCGTACCAGTGACATACCAGACAAAACCAGTTCTCTCGATCCAACTTGGCGATCGAGTCAGGCCAAGGGTTAGCCCCCAAAATTGGTACCACCGGAAATTCCCGCCAAAACGGCGCATTGCCAGAGTGGTATGGTCATTGGTATCGTGACGGCATGGAAACCGCCCTCGTCAACGAATACCGCCGGCTCAGCCGGGACCCGGCCGCCAGCCAGCCATTGGCCTACCTGCGCCTGCGCCGGGCCATACGCAACGTGGTGGAACACCGCGACATCGAGCCGGGTCAGGCCCTGCCCAGCGAGCGCGACCTGTCGCGCCTGCTGCAGCTGTCGCGCGTGACGGTACGCAAGGCCATTGCCGGCCTGGTCGAAGAGGGTCTGCTGCACCAGCGCCACGGCGCGGGCACCTTCGTGGCCGAGCGCATCATCAAGCCGATGTCGCGCCTCACCAGCTTCACCGAGGATCTGCGCGCCCGTGGCCTGAACCCCCGCTCGGAGTTTTCCGAGCGCGTGGTGGGCGAGGTGACGCCGGAGGAGTCGATGGCGCTGAACCTGTCGCCGGGCGTGCTGGTGGCGCGCCTGCACCGCGTGCGTTATGCCAAGGAAGAGCCGCTGGCGATCGAGCGCAGCGTGGTGCCGGCCAGCATCCTGCCGGACCCCACCATCGTGCACGACTCGCTGTACCAGGTATTGGAAGCGCTAGGTGCTCGCCCGCGCCGCGCCCTGCAGCGCCTGCGCGCGGTATCGCTCGGCGCGCAGCAGGCGCGCTTGCTGCACGTGCCGGTGGGCAGCGCCGGCCTCAACATCGAACGTCGCAGTTTTCTCGATGACGGCCGCGTGGTGGAGTTCACCACCTCGTGGTATCGCGGCGACATCTACGATTTCGTCGCCGAGCTGCAGACCGACTGAACGCCAATGCCCCGGCCGTTACCGACCGGGGCATTTGATTCGCCTAGCCGTGCAGGCTCAGTGGTCGCGCACCACCTCCGCCGGGGCCACGTCGCCGGCCTTCTCGGCCAGCGGGCGCACATCGGTGAGCAGGTGTTGCAGGAAGCGACCGGGCTGCTCCTGCATGATCATGTGCGCCGAATCGGCGAAGCTCACCAGACGCTTTGAGGGCGCCTGCAGGTGACCGAACCACTCCTCGGTGAGGGTGTGCGAGGTGGTGTAGTCGTGCGCGCCGACGAACACGATCACCGGGCAGTTGAAATGCGTGGTGCGGTCGAAGTCGACGTCCAGCAGCGGCTGCATCAGGTGATTGAGCGAAAACAGGCTGCCCTTGTCGATCGCCTCCAGATCCGCGCGACTGTAATCGGGCGACAGCTCCTCGCCGTCCACGTCGAACTGGTAGTCCTTGTGGCCCCAGGCCAGGCCGCCGTAGTACATCTCCCACTTGCTGCGCATGCCCAGCCGGTCGAGGGTGAGCGGGCCCGGGCCCGGATAGGGCGCCATCGCCTCCAGCTCGCGGATCGCCGTGGCGTTGCCTTCGGCCTTGGCCTGGCGGAGCGCAAAGTTGAAGCCATCCTCTTCGTTGCGGCGACCGTTCACCACCTGGCCCACGGAGATGTACGCGTAGATCCACTCGGGATGCTTCTGCGCCAGCTCGACACCCAGAACGGTTCCCCACGAGTGGCCAAGCACGAAGATCTTCTGCTTGCTGTAGCGATCGCGCAGGTACTTGACCAGTTCGCTGGCGTCATCGGTCATGCCGGCCACGGTCATGCCGGGCGCCATGGCCTCCTCGGTGTTGGCGCGATAGGTCTTGCCGGCGCCACGTTGATCCCACTGCACGACGGTGAAGTAGTCCTCCCACGGCGTCTGGAAGATGTAGCCCTCTGGCATCATCGGCGCGGCCGGACCACCGTGCAGCACCAGCAGTATCGGGTTGCGGCGATCCTTGCCGCGCACCGAGATCCACTGGTCGATACCGTTGATGTGCACCTTGATCTTCTCGTTCACACCCTGCGTGGTGTCGATCATGCGGTTGTTGTCGAGGATGCTGGTGACACGCTCGCGCGACATCATCTTGCTCGACGCGTCGGCGGCATAGGCGGCAGGCTGGGCGGCGATGCCGGCGGCGAAGGTCAGCGCGAACAGCAGGGTGGTGCGGAAGGTGTTCAAAGCCATCTCCTTGGAATCTCGATAAGCGAAGCCATGCCGACGGAGCCCCTGCACCGTCGATGTCATGACAGATATGGCAAGCAGCGTGCCAAAGCGGAAACCCCTGTTTTTCTGGCACTTTCGCCAAGACAAGCGCCAATGACCGCAGTCCGCGGACAATCTCGCGGACGTCCGGGATTGGCTGCCGCGGACACTATGGCGTGTCCGGACACCTCGTTCATCCACCTGACCGTCAGCTATCCGAAGGCAGGGCCCTTTCACTTGCACCGCATGTCAAACCACGCACACTGAGCGACCGTCGTCTCCGGATTCAGTCGTGCCTGTGTTCACCAGCCCTCGCCTCCGTTCGTTCTTGCGATCCACGCGCGCCGTGCGTGCCGCGTTTCTCGCCAGCGGCGCCATGCTGATCGGGTACGCGCACGCACTGGAGCCAGGCACGCGCGGCAGCGTGCCGGCCAACAGCGACCAGCTCGCCATCCAGGTGAACAACGACCGCATGACGCTGGCCGTGGCGAAGGTGCCGCAGGTGTATCTGTATGGCCGCATCGACGCCGATGCGCCGCATCGGCTTGAGGCGTTGATCAAAGCCGGCAAGATTCCACCCGGTTCCGATATCTACTTGAACGCCAACGGCGGCGACATGGCCAGCGGCCTGGCACTGGGTCGACTGTTTCGCGATGGCGCGCTCGCCACGCACTTGGGCGTGCCACGCCGCACGGCACGCATGCCGGCCGGGCCACGCGCCGCGCAATGTCTGGATGCCTGCGCTTATGCCTATCTCGGTGGCCTCTATCGCTGGGCGCCCACCGGTAACGATCGCCTGGGCGTGCAGGCCGGCGTCACCGATAGTGTGTCGGCCGACGACAAGGCGGCGTATCTGAAAGACATGGGTATTCGTGCCGGCGTGTTCGCCGCACCCGCCAATACGCCGACAGGCGACGTGCATTGGTTCGATGCCGACCCGATGCTCGCCAGTGGCCTGGCCAACAACGGCCGCTTGCCGACCACCGCGAGCTATCACCCGATGATCGGCGCTACCTCGCTATCGCTGAGCCAGATAGCGCGCGATGGCGAGCATCGCATCACGCTGCTCTGCCGCCCCGATGGCATGACACTCACGGCGTACTACAGCGTGGGCGCCGAGCGCTCGCGCAAGATCGCCGCACGCGTCGCGCATTCGTACTTCGAGATCGACCAGCAACCCACGCCGCAGGGCGAACGTGACGGCGTCGCCGCGGTGAATCAATCGCTGGTGTTCAGTCACCCCGTGCCCGTAGCGCAACTCAATCAGCTGCTGGCGGCGCACTCGATGGGCGCATGGCTGGCCGATCGCGGTGGTGCCGTACGCTACGGCTTTGCGCTGGACCTGGATGCGGTGCGCAGCAACCTGCGCGACTACAGCACGAGCTGCCGACAGATCGCCCAGCAAGCGCCCAACAAGGCGGGCTAAAAGCCAATTCCATGTCTCCCCGCCGCCCACGGCGCCCTGCCGTGGCGGTCGCGTGAGGCGAACCTCGTGAAACCGCATGCGCCCACCGGCACGCGGCTTCCCTCCATGGACGAGGCACGCGCACGCGCTGGCGCAAGCCACGGGGAGACATGAAACGGGGGGTTACTTGATGAAGCGCTCGCGAGGCAGCGAGTCGACATAGCGGCGCGCCGGCGTAAACAGCCGGCGCTGGGTGATGCAGAAGCCCAAGTACAGCGAGGTGAGCGCCGCGCCGCGCCACACGCCGGCCTCCGCTCCCGCACCGATCATCAGCTTGTAGATGGACGCAGCGAACAGCAGTGCGCAGGTCAGCAACAGCACGTGTCGCCATGGCAAGTCGATGAGCGGGCGAGAGTTGGCGTTCTTCATGGCGCCATTCTGGGTCGCCACCCCATAAAGAAGCGATATGCGCGAACCCGCGCCCCATATAGATCGCGTAAAGAGTTTGCCGCCTTTGAAAACGCAAATTCCTGCATATCAGGCGCCAGCGAGAGCACAGGGCATTTGCCGCGCCATCGCCGCCTCGTTAACATTTCGCCCGTTCGGGTGTCCCGCCGCGTATCTCGGCGGGATGAAACGGGAAGCCGGTGCGCTGCCATGCAGCTAGTCCGGCGCTGCCCCCGCAACGGTAAGCGCGCGAATCCAGCCGCGGTCACGATGCCACTGTGCGTATGCATGGGAAGGCGACCACGACTGCATGCCCTCACCCGGCATGCCGCACGCAAGCCCGGAGACCGGCCCGACATGTGACGAAAGACTCGCGGTGGGCGAGGTCGAGTGTCGTGTCATGGCCGTTCGCCGGGCTACGCCCTCTCCACCGTGTTGCCATCGAAACCCCACCCAGGGTTGCGCGGATGTGCGCGCCCGAAGGAACACGCATGAAGAAGACCCCGCTGGCAGCCGCGCTGCTGTGCTGCTCGCTCGCCGCCCACGCGGCCGATACCACCCAGGCGACCTCGCTGTCGTCGGTGATCGTTACCGCCACACGCACCGCCATCACCACGGACGAGGCATTGTCTTCGGTCACCGTGATCACCCGCGCCGATATCGAACGCCTGCAGCCAGCATCGGTGCGTGACTTGCTGGTGGGCCTGCCGGGCGTATCGTTCGCGCAATCGGGCGGCCTTGGCCAGCAAAGCTCGCTGTTCCTGCGCGGCACCAACTCCACCCACACGCTGGTACTGGTCGATGGCGTGCGCATCGGCACCGTGGGCGCGGGCCTGCCGGCGTACGAGCAGATCCCGGTGGACCAGATCGAGCGCATCGAGCTCGTGCGCGGCCCTCGTTCGAGCTTGTACGGCGCCGATGCGGTGGGTGGCGTGATCCAGATCTTTACCCGCCACGGCAACCCGAATGGCAGGCTGAGCCCGTCGCTGAGCCTCAGCACCGGCAACCGCAGCTACATGGACGGACACGCTGGCCTTTCCGGTGGCGATTCGCATAGCTGGTTCAACGTGGGCCTGGGTGGTCAGTACACCAGCGGCATCCCGGCCTGCCGCCTGGGCGCGGCCGAGCAGGGCGCGGGCTGCTTCGTGGACGACCCGAACAACGATCCGTTCCGCAACTGGAACGGCATGGCCAACGGCGGCTATCGCTGGGACAACGGCACTGAACTGTCAGCCACCTGGCTGCGCAGCAAGAACGTAGTCGCTTACGCCGGCAGCCCCTACGGCGGCAATCAGGCGGTGAATCAGCAGATCGTCTCCGGCGCCAAGCTCAGTTTCACGCCGCTCGATGCCTGGAAGGTCACGCTCAACGCCGGCCAGAGCCGCGACGACTCCACCAACTACTACCAGGGCACCTACACCGACCCATACGCCGGCACCACCACGTACTACCCGTACGGCAAGGTCGGCTACGCGTACTCCCGCCGCAACCAGGCCTCCTGGCAGAACGACGTGACGCTGGCGACCAACCAATTGCTGACCGTGGGTGTGGACTACCAGCAGGAACACATCAACAGCGCCACCGGCTACCTCGCCAGCGACCGCCAGGACACCGGCGTGTACGCGCAATACATGGGCACGTTCGGCCGCAACGAAGTGCAGGCCTCGGTGCGCCACGACCACAACGACCAGTTCGGTAACCACGACACCGGCAGCGTGGCTTGGGGCTACGCGTTCGACCACGGCCTGCGCCTGTCGGCCAGCTATGGCACCGCCTTCCACGCGCCGACCTTCAACGACGTGTACTACCCCTACGGCTCGGGCAATCCCAACCTCAAGCCGGAGCGCTCGGGCAGCGGCGAGCTCGGCCTGAGCCAGACGCAGGACACCTGGAACTGGGGCGTGAACGTGTACCAGACGCGCATCACCGACCTGATCCAGCTCGACCAGAACTACGTGCCGCAGAACATCAGCAAGGCGCGCATTCGTGGCGTGGAAGGCCAGTTCGGGGTGAACCTCGATGGCTGGCAAGTGCAGAGCTACCTCACCCTGATGCAGCCCAAGAACGTGCAGGGCAGCGCCAGCGGCAACCTGCTGCCGCGCCGCCCTGAGCAGACTGCGCGCGTGGACGTGGACCGCCGCTTTGACGCCTTCGGCATCGGCGCAAGCTTCTTCGCCTCCGGCAAAGCCTACGACGACCTGGCCAACACACACCGCCTGGGCGGCTACAGCACCACCGACCTGCGCGCCAGCTACGACTTTGCGCCGCAGTGGCGCGTGGAAGCGCGTCTCGCCAACGTGTTCGATCGCAACTACGCAACGGCCTACTACTTCAACCAGCCCGGCCGCAGCTGGTTCCTCACCGTACGCTACAGCCCGGCCGCACGCTGAGACCAGCTCGAAGTACCCACCGAACGGCGCGGCTACCGCGCCGTTCGCGTCTCGACGCCACGCAGACAGGCTTGCGCCAACAAGACGAAGCGCATGCCACCGACTAACGGCACATTCGCCCGTGCGCGGTTGCAGGCATAAAGGCGAACGAGGTGACCCGTCGCGGTAGCGCCTTCGTCCGTAAGGCGCGCGGGGACGCGTCATCGCCAAGGGTTGGGAACCCGTGAACCTGTTTGCGCCATTGATCCGCCGACCGATCGGCACCTCGCTGCTGGCGCTGGGGCTGGCCCTGGCCGGCCTGTGGGCCTATTTGCTGCTGGGCGTAGCCGCGCTGCCCTCGATCGAATTCCCCGGCATGGTGGTGTACGTGGAGGTGCCCGGCGCCAACGCGCAGACCATGGCCTCCACCGTGGCCGCGCCGCTGGAGCGTCACCTGGGCCGCATCGCCGGCATCAAGGAGATGCACTCGGAGAGCAACGACGGCTCCACCTCGGTGCGCATGCTGTTCAACTTCGGCAACAACACCGACAAGCTGGCGCGCGACGTGCAGGCCGCCATCAACGCCGCGATGGTGGACCTCCCCACCAACATGCCCGCGCCACCGCGTTACTACAAGTTCAACACCGCCAACATCCCAGTGCTGTTGCTGTCGCTCACCTCGCACTCGCTGCCACCGGACAAGCTGTATGACCTGGCCGACACGCTGATCAACCCGGCCATCGCCCAGATTCCCGGCGTGGCCCAGGTGCGCGTCATCGGCGGACGCCCGCGCGCCGTGCGCGTGGAGCTCAACACCCAGGCGCTGGCCGCCAAGAGCCTCACCGCCAACGATGTGGCCAATGCGCTGCGGGCCGCCAACGTGACCTCGCCGCAGGGTGCCCTGAGCGATGGCCGCACGCAGATGACGGTGACCGCCAACGACGCGCTGCATTCACCGGACGACTTTGCCAGCCTGCTCATCGCGAGCCGCAATGGCGCACCGGTGCGCCTGTCCGACGTCGCCAAGGTCACCAGCGGCCAGCAGGACGAATACCAGGCCGCGTGGTTCAACCAGGATCGTGCCGTTGCGCTGCGCATTAGCAAGCGCCCGGAAGCCAATGCCGTGGCGACCGCCGACGCGGTACGCGCCAAGCTGCCGCAGATGCGTGCCTGGCTGCCGGCCGATATCCAGATCACCCCGATCTTCGACCTCACCCAGACCACCAAGTCGGCTCTGCACGAAGTGCAGGTGGCGCTGATGCTCAGCGTGTTGATGGTGGCACTGGTGATGCTGGTGTTCCTGCGTCGCGTCGGCCCCACGTTGATCGCCATGATCAGCGTGCCGCTGTCGCTGGCCGGTGCCTTCGTGGTGATGTGGTCGCTGGGTTATACGCTCAACACGCTGTCGCTGGTGGCGCTGGTGCTGTGCATCGGCTTCGTGGTCGACGACGCCATCGTGGTGATCGAGAACATCGTGCGCCATATGGAGCAAGGCACGCCACCGCTGGAGGCGGCGATGGTGGGCGTGAAGGAGATCGGCTTTACGGTGGTGTCCATCACGCTGTCGCTGATCGCGGTATTCGCGCCGCTGCTGTTCGGCAACAACCAGTTCACGCTGTTGCTGCGCGAGTTCTCCGTCACGCTGACCTCGGCGGTGGTGATCTCGGCGGTGATCTCGCTGACCCTCACACCCGCACTGTGCGGGCGCTTTCTACGCGTGGAGCACGACAACACCCGCCAGCCGAACCGGCTCGAACAGGCATTGGAACGCTTCGACCGCAGCCTGCACGACAAGTACGAGCGCGCGCTGGACTGGGCGCTGCACCATCGCCGGCTGATGCGCTGGCAGCCCTTGATCCTACTCAGCCTCACCGTGGCGCTGTCGATGCTGGTGGTGAACTTGTTCGGCTTCAATTTCATGCCGCAGGAAGACATCGGCATGATCCAGGGCGACGTCAAAGCCGACTCCAACATCTCTCCCACGCTGATGGCCGCGCGCGCGCAGCGAGCCGCCGCCGTCATGCTGGCAGACCCTGCGGTGCGCGATGTCACCACCTTCCTTGGCAGCGACCGCGCCGGTGGCTCGGTTGGCAACCAGGCCACCATGTTCGTGGATCTCAAGCCTCGCGGGCACGGCCCGGGCGAGCGACCCGAGCCGATCAAGGACATCATCGCGCGCCTCAACAAGGCGTATGCCAAGCTGCCGGAGCTGCGCGTCTCGATCAATTCCATCGGCTTCTTCAACGACAACAACGACAGCGACCGCGGCAGCCAGAGCTTCGAACTGGTGAGCAGCAGCACGGTGGACCTGCAACCGCTGGCACTGGAAGTGGCGCGACGCATGCGCCAACACAAGGAGTTCCGCGACGTCAGCACCGACTACGACGATGTGGACAAGCAGCAACTGCTCACCGTGGACCGCGCCACCGCCGGGCGCCTCCAGGTGAGCATGGGCCAGGTGGATTCGGCGCTGTACAACGCCTTTGGCCAACGGCAGGTGTCGATCATCTACTCCGACATCAACCAATACTGGGTGGTGCTCACCTCATCCGATGCACGCTCGTTGAACCCGAGCACGCTGCTCAACACCTATGTGCGCAGCGAAGCGGGCACCATGGTGCCGCTGTCGGCCGTCGCCAAGATCAGCCCGCAGGTGACGCCATCGTTCGTGATCCACACCAACCAGTTGGAAGCATCCAAGATCTACTACAACGTCGAGCCAAACCTGACGCAGGACAAAGCCAACGCCCTGATCGCGCAGATCGTGGCCGACGCCCGACTGCCGGCCGGCGTGCAGCTGGGCTACTCCGGCAGCGCGCAGAACCTGGAGGAAACGCGCTCGAACGCCAACGTGCTGCTGATCGGCTCGATCTTGGCGATGTATATCGTGCTGGGCATTCTCTACGAAAGCCTGGGCCACCCACTGACCATTCTCTCGACCTTGCCGGCCGCCGGCGCAGGCGCCTTCCTGGCCATGCTCGCCACGGGCACGCCGATGTCGTTGATGGCGATCATCGCCATCCTCATGCTCATCGGCATCGTGAAGAAAAACGCCATCCTGATGGTGGACTTCGCCCTGGTGGCACAGCGCGAGCGCGGGCTCTCGCCACCTGACGCCATCCGCGAGGCTGCACTGGTACGTTTCCGCCCCATCACCATGACCACCCTGGTCGCCATGGGCGCGGCGCTGCCGCTGGCCATCGGCTTTGGCGTGGGCTCGGAAATGCGCCAGCCGCTAGGCGTGGCGATCGTGGGCGGCCTGCTGGTGTCGCAGCTGCTGACCTTGTTGAGCACGCCGGCGATTTACTTGTGGAACCACGACCGCAAGCTGCGCAAGGCTGCGCGTCGTGCTAAGCGCGAGGCCAAGCGCAGTCTGAAAGCGCAGACGACGGCGGGTTGAGCCGAGCGAGAGCGAACTCGATGGCAACGCCTGAGTCGCTCGCGTTTGCGGGTCGTGCTTTGGACTACAAGAAGACATTCCAAAACCGGACCGCTGCATAGTTACGCGAACTTCCGCGCACCGGTACAGTTCTGGGCCCCGCTACGTGGCACGCCGTTCGGGAAGGTCGTAGAACCGACCGCTCTTTTCATAGCCAGAGCAAAGGAATAGACACAGTGCGTAGATGGTCGCTTGGCGCATACGTGGATTCTTTGCTAACTAAGCGCTCGGCTCGGCGCTCACCGGGGCACGACCATAACCCAACGCTGCTCACGCGCCAGATAGAGACCACAGCGGGTCCCGTTCGCCTGTACGACTCTGGCCCAGTGGAAAAGCCATGCGTGGTTATGGTTCCCGATGGCCCCAACGTCATCGAGCATTACGCGTATCTCATAGAGCGCCTGACCCCCTCATTGCGAGTGGTTTGCTTCGAGATGCCAGGCTTCGGGTTTTCGCTGCCCAAAGGTTCCTATCGTCATTCGTTGGTCGAGGGCTCACGCGTCGTCCTCGACGTGCTCGATCAGCTCAGAATTGACCAAGCAACACTCGCCTTCAGTTGCGTCAACGGTTTCTACGCCATGGAAGCCGCGCGACTCGCACCCCATCGCATTCAAGGCCTGGTGCTGTCCCAAACGCCGTCGCTGACATCCATGCACCGCTGGGTCGAGCGGATCATTCCCAGGGCGCTGCGCGTGCCAGTTCTCGGCCAGGCCATCGGCTGGCGCTTTCGCAAGCGCATCATCGCCCGTTGGTACCGCAAGGCGCTTCCCATGGGCATGGCCCCCGACGCCCTGAAGAGCACCGCACTGCATGCCATGGATCATGGCGCCTGTTTCTGCCTGGCCGGTGTGGTGCAAGGCATGACCAAAGAGGTCATGCCCGGCCTCACCGACCTGGATATACCCTGCACCGTGACCTGGGGAGCCCAGGACCGCTCGCACGCCGTCACCGACCCTCAGTCCCTGCGCCAGCACATGCCGCGGGCACGGGTGGTGGTATTCGAGGAATGCGGTCACTTTCCGGATATCGAGGCCGCAGGCCGGTTCAGTTCGCTTCTGTTGGAGCAAGCCTTGGGCCACACGTCTCGCTAGGAGACCCAGCCAAGCTCCATCTCGGTAGCCCGAAGGGCCCTGGGTCCGGCAAGTGGGCCAGAATGTAGCCCCTGCCTTTCGGCACGGACCGACTTCAGGCACATTCGCGTTCCCCGCCTTTCCAGGCATAAAGTGCGGCATGACTGCGCCTTTCGCCGGACTTGCGAGTGAACGAGCGCCCCTGTTGCGGGTCTGCCTGGGAGGCGGGCGCGCGCAGCCCTTATCGGTACGGAAACCTCAGTGAACATCTTCGCCCCTCTCATACGCCGCCCTGTGGGCACGTCGCTGTTGGCGCTGGGCCTGTTGCTCGCGGGTGTCTTTGCCTACCGCCTGCTGGGCGTGGCGGCACTGCCTTCGCTGGAGTTCCCGGGCGTGTACATCGTGGCGCAGATGCCCGGTGCCAGCGCCCAGACCATGGCTTCCACGGTGCTGGCCCCACTGGAACGGCACATCGGCCGCATTCCCGGCATTGACGACATGTACGGCAATGCCGCCGAAGGCACGGCCTCGATCCAGGTGCGCTTTACCTTCGACCGCACGGCCGACAAGGCTGCGCGCGACGTGCAGGCGGCGATCAACGCGGCCCAGGCCGACCTGCCGGTGATGCCGAGCCCGCCGCAGTACTTCAAGTTCGATACCTCGCAGATTCCCATTTTGCTGGTGTCGCTGACCTCCACCGGGTTGCCGCAGGACAAGCTCTACGACCTTACCGATACCCTGCTTAAGCCGGCCGTGGCGCAGATTCCCGGCGTGGCCCAGGTGCAGGTGTTCGGCGGCACGCCGCACGCGGTGCGTGTGGAGCTGGACATCAACGCGCTGGCCGCCAAGGGCCTCACCGCCAACGACGTCAGCAATGCGCTGATCGCCGCCAACGTAACCTCGCCGCAGGGCATCCTCACCGATGGCCGGACCCAGATGACGGTGACGGCCAACGACGGCCTGCGCGAGGCGAAGGATTTCGCCAACATTCTGGTGGCCACCCGCAACGGCGCGCCGGTACGCCTGGCGGACGTCGCCAAGGTCGTCAGTGGCCAGCAGGATATCTACCAGGGTGCCTGGTTCAACGACCAGAACACGGTCGCCATGCAGATCAGCAAGCGCCCGGAGGCGAACGCGGTGGAGACGGTGGAAGAGATCCGCCGCCGCCTGCCGGAGTTCAGCGCCTGGATGCCGGCGGACGTAAAGATCACCCCGATCTTCGACCTCACCCAGACCACCAAGTCGGCGCTGCACGAAGTGCAGGTGGCGCTGCTCATCAGTATCGTGATGGTGGTGCTGGTGATGCTGGTGTTCCTGCGTCGCATGCGCCCCACCTTGATTGCCTCGCTGAGCGTGCCGCTATCGCTGGCAGGCGCCTTTGTGGTGATGCTGGCACTGGGTTACACGCTCAATACGCTGTCGCTGGTGGCGCTGGTGCTGTGCATCGGCTTTGTGGTGGACGATGCCATCGTGGTGATCGAGAACATCGTACGCCACATGGAGAAGGGCGAGGCGCCATTGCAGGCCTCGCTGATCGGTGTGCGCGAAATCGGCTTTACCGTCATTTCCATCACGTTGTCGCTGGTGGCCGTGTTCGCACCGCTGCTGTTCGGCAACAACATGCTGATCATGCTGCTGCGCGAATTCTCGGTGACGCTGGCGGCGGCAGTGGTGATCTCGGCGTTGATCTCACTTACCCTCACGCCGGCCTTGTGTGGTTATTTCCTCAAGCACGAGGAGCCCGGCGAACACACGCCTGGCCGTATCGAGCGGACGCTGGAACGGTTCGACCGCTGGCTGCATCACATCTATGAGCGCTCCCTGGACTGGGCCATGCGCCATCGCCGCGTGATGCGCTGGCAGCCGCTGGTGCTGTTGATTGCCACTTTCGCGCTGGGCGCGGCGGTGGTGGCGACCGCGGGCGGCAACTTCATGCCGGAGGAAGACATCGGCATGATCCAGGGCGATATCCGTGCGGATGTGAACATCTCGCCCACACGCATGGCCGAACAGGCACAAAAGGCCGCCGAGATCATGCGCAAGGACCCGGCGGTGCTCGATGTGCTCACCACCCTGGGCGGCAATGATGGCACCGGTGCGGTCGGCAACTCCGGCAGCATGTTCGTGGACCTCAAGCCCAAGGGCAGCGGCCCCAACGATCGCCACGAAAGCGCCAAGGTGGTGATGGAGCGGCTCTCCAAGCAATACGACCAGCTCTCGGGCGTGCGCGTGACCCTGAGTCTGGTGCAGTTCCTTGGCGGTGGCGGCAGCGGCGACAAGGGCGGCCAGTACGAGTTTCAGCTGATCAGCAGCAGCGGCGAGAACCTGCAGCCGTGGACGCTGAAGATGGTGCAGCAGATGCGCAAGATGAAGGAGCTGCGCGATGTGGGCAGCAACTTCGATCTGGTCGGCAAGCAACAGATGCTCAAGGTGGACCGCGAGGCGGCCAGCCGCCTGCAGATCACCATGGGTCAGGTAGATACCGCGCTGTTCAACTCGTTCGGCCAGCGTCAGGTGTCGGTGATCTACTCGGACATCAACCAGTACTGGGTAGTGCTTACCTCCAGCGCGGCGACGTCGCTGAGCCCCGAGTCGTTGCTCAATGTGCGCGTGCGCAGCGGCGGCGGGCAGATGATTCCGCTATCGGCCATTGCGCATATCGAGCCGAACATGAGCCCGATGCGCGTGCGTCACCATAACCAGCTCGAAGCCTCCACCATCAACTACAACCTGGCCAAGGACGTGAGCCAGGATGTGGGCGTGAAGTTGGTGGAGAACGCCGCCATCGCGGTGGGTCTGCCGGCTGGCGTGCGGGTGGAGTTCACCGGCCAGAACCAGCGCCTGCAGCAGGCCAAGAGCAACGGCATGGTGCTGCTGGTCGGCGCCATCGTGGCGATGTACATCGTGCTGGGCATTCTCTACGAAAGCCTGGGCCACCCGCTGACCATTCTCTCCACCTTGCCGGCCGCCGGCGCAGGCGCCTTCCTGGCCATGCTGGTGACGCAGACTCAGCTCACGCTGATGGCGATCATCGCCATCCTCATGCTGATCGGCATCGTCAAGAAAAATGCCATCCTGATGGTGGACTTCGCCCTGGTCGCCCAGCGCGAACGCGGACTCTCACCGCCCGACGCCATTCGCGAGGCTGCCCTGGTGCGTTTTCGCCCGATCACCATGACCACCCTGGTCGCCATGGGCGCGGCGCTGCCGCTGGCCATTGGCTTTGGCGTGGGCTCGGAGATGCGCCAGCCGCTGGGTGTGGCGATCGTGGGCGGCCTGCTGGTGTCGCAGCTGCTGACCTTGTTGAGCACGCCGGCGATTTACTTGTGGAACCACGACCGCAAGCTGCGCAAGGCCGCGCGTCGTGCCAAGCGCGAAGCGAAGCGCGCGTTGAAGGCGCAGACCGCCGCCGGTTGATGCTTGAGTGCCCTTTCCCGCACAGGGAGAGGGCACCGGCCCGTGGGCATCGCTACCAATGCGTGCCCGACTGAGACGGGCGAGCGCTAAGGATGCTCTGATTTTAATCGTCATCCCAGCGAACCCTCAAAAGGGGGCAAGCGCAGGAATGACGAGCAAAATGTCGTTTAATCAGACCTTCCCTAAGCATGCGGTGACGCTTGGTCCTCCTCCCAGCGAAAGCAGGAATGACGAGCGCGCGTCGTTTGTTCAGACCTTCCCTAAAGGTCAGTCGTTGGCGCTGGTGCAGGCCGCGTAGCGGCGGCCTTCGGCCAGGGCCACGTCGTGGCCATCCAGGCTCACGCTGGCGGTGTAGTGCTCGGGCGAGTCGAAATCTACGCGGCCTTTGCCCACCGGGTTGGGCGAGCCGCCGCAGCGCAATGACCAGGCCAGCGCCGTGCTGCTGCGGTGGGCGTCGCCGCGCTCGCACGTAGTGGGCGCGGGCAGGGTGGCGAACTCTGCCCACGGGTCGGGGCTTTCATCCACGCAGTGCCACTGCACCACGGCAGCGCCGGGTTGCCCGTGCTCGACTTTGCGCACCACGATTTTCCACAGGCCAGGCATGGCCTGAAAATCGCCCGGGTCTGCGTGGCTGGGCTCGCCGATCACCGCCGCGGCCAGCAGCACCAGCACGGCAATGATGCGCGCCACCGCTTGGTTGCGGGGTGCTTCGGCGGCTTGGCGGAAGGCGTTCACGGGGTCGGGCTCCAACGGGTCGGGCAAGAACCCCGCCTGCGAGGGCAAGCGGGGTACGACCGGCATTGGATCAGTCTTGTGTTTCAGCTGTAGCGACGTTGGCGCGACGGTCGCGGTCGAAATCGAACATGTTCATCAGGTTGCCGATGGCCGGGGCGTTCATCGGCACGTACGGGTTGCCGGGCACCGAAACCGGGTTGGGCAGGTTGTCGCGGCTGCGGCGCGAGATGGTTTCGTGCAGGCCCCAGTTGGCCTCGACGAATTTGTCGAAGGACACGTGGTCGTAGTACGTGTGCACGACGCGGCCGCCCTCGGAGTAGCGCGAGATCACCAGCATGGGGATGCGCGTGCCGTCGCCGAAGAAGTCGATGGGCTGCACGTAGCCAGAGTCGTAGTAGCCGCCGCCTTCGTCAAAGGTCACCATGATCACGGTGTCGGCCCATACCTTGGGGTTGGCTTTGGCCATGTCCACGATCTTCTTTACGTAGCCTTCGAACAGATCCAGCTTGGACGAGGCGGGGTGACCATCCAGGATGCCATCGGGCTTGGCGATGGACACCGCCGGCAGCGTGTCGTTCTGGATGTCGTTGTACAGATCGTTGAGATCCTGATTGTTGGCGCGCAGGGTTGGGTTGGTCATGACCTGCGTGGAGTACAGGAACGGATCGCAGATGTTGCAGAAGGTGCCTGCTTCACCGTTCTCCTTGCCGCCGCCCCAGCCTTCGCCGTAATACTTCCAGCTTACGTGGTGACGCGAGAGCAACAGGGCCAGGTTGTCCTGGCGGCTGGGCGGAATGGTGAACTGGTTGGCGCCGAGCGGCGCAGGTGTACCGTCGCCGAGGTAACCCGGGTTGTAGTTGTTGACCAGGTAATAAGCGCCCTTGCGGCAATCCGTGCCGTGGAACGTGCGATAAGGCAGCGACTTCAAGTAGCTCTGCACGGCGGCCACGCCGGGCTGCGAGTCGTCTGCGCAGTTCACGTAGGAGCCGCCGCCGTAACCGTCCTGCACGTACCAGTTGTTGGTGCCCGGCTGCGCATCGGGGTTCTCGATCTGGCTGGACGGCGGCATGATCGGCTCGCCGTTGGCGTCGGCGTAATAGATCAGGTCGCCGTAGCCGAGCATGATGTGGTTGGCGCCGGTGCCGCCCATCACGGACTGGTGGAAGTTGTCGCTCAGCGTATACGTGCGCGCCAGTTCTTCGAAGTAGGGCGCGTCGCCCTGCGCCATATTGAGGAACTGCATGGCGGTGGAGCCTTCGTGCGTGCTCTGTTCGTTGAAGCCGGCCGGCAGCGCCTTGCCGTTGGCGCCCGCGCCGACGCTGGTTTCCACCCATGGGAACAGATCGTTGCGGCAACCGCTGGGGTTCTTGGCGGTGGCGGCTGCCGTGTCGCAATCGAGCTGTTGCCACATCTGGAAGAAGCGATGCACGGGGCTGTTGGCGTAGTCGTCGTAGCCCAGCGAGGCATGCATATCCACCGGCGCGTTGGGCAACGTGGCCGGGAAGCGCGTATCCAACACGTCGTTGGGCAGGCCGGTGCCGCCATTGGCCAATTCACTGTATGCGGCGGCGGGCAGCGCAGGCTCCACGGCTTGCGCCTGCGCGGCGGAAGCGAACGGTGCTTGTGTGGGTGCACCACCGGTGTTCATCGCCGGCAGTTGCGTATAGGCAACCGTATGCGTGGGCGCCAGGGCAAATTTGCCTGTGTTGCTGGCTTGCCACTGGCGCGCGACCGCCACGTTCGGGCCCGGCGTGCCATCGGCGTTGACGATGCCTTCGGAGAGCAGGTTGTGCACACTCTGGCCGTGCGGCGGCGTGTAGGTGGCGTACACGTGATCGAAGGTGCGGTTCTCGCCGATGAGCAAGATCACGTGCTTGATCGGCGTGAGCGTGCGATCGCTGCGATCGCGCGCATCGGCGGGGTTGTGTAGCACGTCGATACCACCGGGAAGGCCGCTGCGCGACTGCACTCCGGCATGGGCGGAATTCTTGCGGAAGTTCGCATCGTGGTCGCCCGCGCTGTTCTGCGCGGCGACCACGCCGGCTGCGGCGACGGCCAGCGTGCCGATCAGTAAAGGCAAATAGCGCTTGCGAAGCTGCGAGATAAGCATGTGTGCAATCTCCTGCGGCGACGCCGCAGGCGCCGCCATCGCGTGATCCCCCTGGTGACGGCCCGCGATGTATCGCAACGGCATGCGGGCTGGCGGCGAGTCTGGTCCGCCCGAATGACGCGACCTTGGCAGTGATGCGACAGCACACGTGCCCCACATGACAGCGATGCGACGACGCAAGAGCCTGCGTTGAGCGAAAGAGGGCACAAGGCGCGCGGCTGCGCCGAATGGTCGCGCACGATGTGCCGCGCCACCGCTTTATGGCCGCAGGAAATACCGTGGCATGCAGCAACTTTCGATACGCACGCAATGCGCTGTTACAAACAAAGCGCTATCGCCGCCATTCAGGATGTTGCCCACAGGCGATAGATCCAGAAGGCCTCGTCGCTTTGCATGCCAGCGTAAAGTGCTTTTGGCGCATAGCCGCTAATGCGGCGTATGACGCGGCAAAGGTGTGATTGATCCGCGTAGCCGACCTCGGCGGCCACCTCGGCCCAGTTCACCGACGCTCGCGTGGCGTCCGCTTCGAGCGCACCGAAGAACGCTTGTTCGGCGCGACTGAAGCCACGCAGCTCGCGCATGGGCAAGCCTGCCCATTGTTTGATGCGTCGCTCCCACTGCCGCAGGCTACGCCCCATCGTGGAGGTGGCCGCGCGCTGTGCCAGGTAGGCCACCCAATCAGCGTGTCTTTGCGCGCCTAACGGCAGAGTGGGGCGACAGGCCTGCCAGCGCGGTTCGAGAAAGGTTTCCAACAGCGTGAGTCGATGGGTGTCGTCGTTGGCCTGCTGCAATGCCTCGCACATGGCCATCCAATCCGGTGGGAGCACGCTGGCGGCATCGACAATGCAATCGGTGAGCGCGGCCGGCTCCAGTCCAGTCAGCAGATGCAATGCATCGGGCAGGAACAACACCATCATGCCGTGGACAGGGCCCGGCGACCACGTCGACGTAGGGCGTGTCTGCGGGCCGCTCAGCACCCAGCGCCCGGGCGCGGGTATTCGCGCGCCATCGGGCCACGGTATGGCGCCGGGCCGCTCGGGCACCAACAACTCGCCGCTGCCTTCGAACCACCAGCTCAGGCTGCACAACGGCGTGGCGGGAAACCGGCTGATGCGCTGCGCGTCGTCGAGCGAATGGCCGAGCGTGGAACGCGCCACCACGCTGCGCACGCAGGCCATCAACGATGGGCGTGGGAGCCAGAGTTGACCGGACGGCAGCAAGCCACTGGGTTCCGGGTAAGGAGGGGACATCAAGGTTGCCATCCGCGAAAGTGTAGACCACCAGGCGATGTCGCTTTCGTTCAATACCTCAAGCGGTGCCCTCGACACCATCGCGCGATGGATTTCCCGACATCACCCCTCAGCGGCCTACCTTCCCGCAGACTTCACGCCAGCCCACCGGGGCCACCACATCGATGGTGGGGCCTGCCGCTGATGTGGCGCATGCGCGCCGATTACCTTGGTTTTATGAGCGGTTTGCAGCGCCAGTACGGCGACCTTACCCGCATGCAATTACTCAACATCGATGGCTGGGATTTGATGTCGCCCCGCCTAGCACGCGAAGCGTTGGTGACCCATGCCGACAAGCTGGTGCGCTGGGAGCGTGGCATCGACGTATTCCGTCAGGTGTTTGGCGACAGTGTGCTGGTGAGCGAAGGCGATACCTGGCAGCGTCAGCGCCGCGTGTTGATGCCTGCCTTTACCCCCAAGCGCGTGGCCGGCTACGCCACCTTGATGACCGAAGCAGCTAGCGCGGCGCTGGACGCGGCGGTGCCTGCCGGGAGGGTGCAAGGCGAGGTGCGCATGGACGATCTTTGGACGGGCGCGACCATGGACGTGATCCTGCGCACGCTGTTCAGCGAATCGGCGCAAGATGACGCGCACGATGCGGCCGTCGCCACGCAGGTGCTCTCCGCCTGCGCCTTCCGCGAGATGTTTTTGCCCTTTACCCCACCCGACTGGCTGCCGCTGCCGGGCAAGGCCGCCAAACGACGGGCCCTGCGTACCATGCGCGGATTGATTCGGCGCCACATCGACAAGCGCGTCGCCAAAGGCGCGCGTGAGACCGAATGCAATGACCTGTTGCACAGGCTGCTGGCCTTGCGCGACGAGACCACGGGCGAGTCGCTGTCGACGAAGGAGATCTTCGACCAGTGCATGGTGAGCTTTCAGGCCGGTCACGAAACCTCCGCCACGGCCTTGCTCTGGTGGAGCCTGTTGATGGCCACGCATCCGGATGCAATGGGGCGCGCACAGGCCGAGGTGGATCAGGTGCTGGGGTCGTCCGTGCCCGGCGCGCACGACGTGGAACGCCTGCCATGGCTGGTCGCCACGCTGAAGGAAACGTTGCGACTGTATCCACCGGTGTCGGCGCTTATGAACCGTCGCGTCATGACACCATTCACGCTCGATGGCTACACGGTGCCTCGCGGGGCCGTATTACGCATAACGCCCTGGGTGATGCACCATGACGAGCGCTGGTTCCCCGACGCGTCGCGCTTTCAACCCGAGCGCTTCCTCGACGACGCGCCGTCGCCGCCCAAGGGTGCCTGGATGCCCTTTGGCACGGGGCCGCGCGTATGTATCGGGCAGCATTTCGCCATGCTGGAAATGACCTTGCTCGCGGCCATGCTGCTGCAGCGCTACACCCTGGATAGCACGGATACGCCGCCGGACGCTTATCAACCGCGCATGCATGTCACCTTGCGGCCGCAGCGGCCGGTAACGCTGACGTTGCGGCGGCGAACATAGAAGAGCGCACGGCGTACCCGATACGGGGTGCGCACCATGCCACTTGGATCCGAAAGACATCTACGCAGGCAGCAGCTCGAACGGCCGCATCATTTCGTTGTCTTCGTGCTCCAGCAGGTGGCAATGCCAAACATAGCGACCTGGCTCACCCTCGAAGCGGGCGATGATGCGTGTGACCATGCCAGGGTCGGCGCGCACGGTGTCTTTCCAGCCCATCTCCTCTGGCGGCGGCGGTAGTGCAGGGCCGGTGTACTTGAGCGTGCGACTGGCGTTCCATGCGAACAAGTCGAACGGGCGCCGGTCCAGCACTTGAAAGCGCACCAGATGCAGATGCACCGGATGCACATCGCCGGTGAGGTTCACGAAGCTCCAGATCTCCGTGCTTCCCTGGCGCGGACGTTCGGTGATGGGTGCGGACCAATGCGCACCGCCCAGCATCATCATCATGGGGCGGCCGCCGCTATCGTCCTGCTCGCCCAGGGTAAGCACGCGCTCGCGACCGGCGCGTGCTGGCGCGATACGTTCGATGGAGCGCAGCGTTGTCGGCACGCGGGAGTCATCGGCGTGGCCGCGGTCGCGCACACGAAATTCCAGGATCGCGTCACCCTGCTGGCGCAGGCGCACCTGCTGGCCATCCAGGCCCGAGAAGTCCGCCACCACATCGGCGCGCTCGGCCGGGTAAAGGTCCACCTGCGCACGTGGCAGCGGCGCGGCCAGCAAGCCCTGGTCGCTGGCGATCTGCATCAACGGTCGACCATTGGACAAGGACAGGTGGAAGAAGCGTGCATTGGCGGCATTGATCAGGCGCAATCGATAGCGACGTGGCTCCACCTCCAGGTACGGGTACAGCATGCCATTGCACAGGATGGCGTTGCCGCTGCACTCTGACACCCACGGCGCTTGCGGATCGTCAGACACGGGGTAGTACAGCGCACCGCTTTGGGCGATCAAGCGATCGCACAACACCAGCGGCAAGTCATACGTGCCCCTTGGCAGACCCAGCGCCGCTTCCTCGGCATCGCGCACGATGTAGGTGCCGTACAACCCAGCGTAGATGTTGAGTCGTGTGATACCCATGGCGTGATCGTGGTACCACAGCGTGGCGGCGTCTTGGTCGTTCGGGTAGTGGTAGAGCGCCGAGTGTCCGGGGGCGAACCAATCCTCCGGATAGCCGTCGCTGGCCGCCGGTGCGCGCGCACCGTGCACATGCGCCACCGTGCGCACATCGGGTTTGTCGCGTTCGGCGCCATGGATGCCGTGATCGATGGGCAGGAAGTGCCGTTCCGGCAGTGCGTTCACCCATTCGACCAGAAGCGGCTCGCCACGCGCGGCCACGAGCGTGGGGCCAGGCGAACAGCCCTCGTAGCCCCACTGCGTTGTCGGGGGAAGGTCGCGATGCACACGTGAGCTGAAGGCGCGCATGCTCATGCGGTAATACGGCAAGCGCCTGCCCGGATAGGCGAGGTGTGTGCGCTCGCCCGCTGGCCGCGCCACCGGCGGTATCGGCAACGCATCGACGAACCGCGCCAGGGAAACGGGATTGATCAGAGGCACCGAGGGCGCAGCGAGCTGTGGCATGGCCATGCGCGTCGCGTCGTGCGCGTTTGCACGCAGCGCCAGCGCCGCCAGCTCGGTGACGGCCAGCGTTGCCGAAGCATCGACCAACCCACGCAGAAACCGGCGGCGCGAGGGCTTCATGCGCACACACCGGTGCACTCACGGGAAACGGCAACGACGAGTCTGCGTGTCATCCGGCCACCCTAGGCAGGCCGGATGACAGTACGGTGGCAGCGGGCCTCGATTCAGTCGGCCGAGGCGGGCACACCTTGCCCGGTGGTCGGGGCTTGCTGGCTCGCGCCGGCAGCGTCGTCCGCCACCACCTCAATCGGCTTGGACAGCATGTGCGCGCGACGCCAGCCACCCCATTTGTAGTAGCCCATGGCCATCAGCATGGAAGCCAACGAACCCAGCGGAAAACTCCACCAGATGGAATCAGCACCCAGCGTGGGCGCCAACGCCAGCGCGAAGGGTGGGCGGAACAGCCACATCGAGATGAACAGGATCACCAGCGGCGGCAGCACCGCGCCGGTGGAGCGCACCACGCCGAACAGCACGAAGGTGACGCCGAAGAACATGAACGACCACACCGCGATGCCATTGAGGTGCTGCGCCAGCGCCAATGCTTCGCCGTCGTTGGGCAGGAACAGGTTGAGCGCACTGTGGTTGAACACGTAGATCAACGCGATCAGCGCGCCACTGAGCAGGAAGTTGTACAGCACGCCTACCTTGGTGATCGTGCTGACGCGATCCCACAGACGCGCGCCCACATTCTGAGCCGCCATGGAGGACACCGCCGCGCCGATCGCCATGGCCGGCATCTGCACGTAGGTCCACAACTGCGTGGCCGCGCCATAGGCGGCGGTGGTCTTGGAGCCGTAGCCGTTGACCATGTGGATCATGATCATCGCCGAGGTAGAGATCACGATCATCTGCAGGCCCATCGGCAGACCCTTGAATACCAGCGAGCGCAGAATCTCCTTATCAGGCTTGAGGAAGCCCCATTCGCTACGCGTCAGACGCAGGAAATGCTTGCGCGCGTACAGCGTGCACAGCAAGGCAACCAGCGCCACGCTTTGCGCGATCAGCGTGGAGGTGGCCGAGCCGGCGATGCCCATTTTGGGGAACGGGCCCACGCCGAAGATCAGCAGCGGATTGAGCGCGATGTCCATCACCACCGACAAGGCCATGAACACGAAGGGTGTGCGCGAATCGCCCGCGCCGCGCAGCGTCATCATCAGGAAGTTGTAGAAGTACATCGACGGCACGGCGATGAAGATGATGCGCAGGTACGGCACGGCGAATACTTGCGCGTCCACCGGCGTACCGAGCGCGCGCAGCATCCACGGCGTGGCGTAGTAGCCGCCGATGGCGACCAGCACGGCGACCGACACGAAGAAGGTGACGCCGGTGCCGACCACGCGCTTGGCTTCCTGCATGTTGCGCGCGCCCAGGCTCTGACCGATCAGGATGGTGCAGGCCATGCTCAGGCCGAACACGGCGCCCAGCAGCAGGAAGAGGATGAGGTTGGCGTTGCTGACCGCGGTGAGCGCGGCCTCACCCAGGTAGTGGCCGATCCACATGGCGTTGACCGAGCCGTTGAGCGATTGCAGCACGGTACTGCCGAGGATCGGCAGCGCGAACATGAGCAAGGTTCGCGCGATCGGGCCTTCGGTAAGCAAGGGTTGCCTGGAGGCAATGGAAGACATCGGAGCGATTCCGCAAAAGGAGAGAAGGGTGGTTCAGCCGGCCACTTCGTGTTCGCGCCAAACCTGATCGGCCAAGCGTTGGAGGTGCGCGCGTACATCAGCGGGCCAATGCTCGATCAACATACCGAAGCGGTCACGCTCCTGACGCCAGAACGCGCGAGCGGCTTCTTCGTAACCCGGCAGGTCGCCGGCCATGGTGAGCATGAAACGATCCAGCGCCTCGCCGGCCACACGGGCGCGGTCGCGGCCCAGGCTCTGTCGGCGCGCGTCTTCCACCAGCCGACGCAGCGTAGCCGACGCGCCGCCCGGCTGCGCCGCCAGCCATTCCCAATGGCGGGGCAGCAGCGTCACTTCGCGCGGCACGACGCCCAGCTTGGGGCGACCCGGGCCGCGTGCGGGGGTTTGCTCTGCCGGCGCAGGGCCAGCCAGCCGCGACAGGACCTGCTCGGGCGTACCGCGCAAATCCAGATCCAGCGTGCGGCCGCTGTTGTCGTCGAAGATCAGCAGCGGGCCAGAGGCCCCTTCCAACAGAGCTTGGCGGGCCGCCAACGCGACGTCGGCCAGGCTGCCGGTGGCAAGCTGGCGATGGCCGTCGAAGGCGGTGCAGGTCGGACGATCCTTGCGCTGCATGGTGTGGCCCGGCTATCGGTATCGCTACATATTGCCCGGGCAAAAATGCTGCCGTCAACGCCCCTGCCCCGACGCGGTAAAGTGATTCAACCCTCAGCTTCGCCGCGCAGCCATGGTCATCCATCCACCTCATCGTCCCTTGCGGCTGATGCTGTTCACCCTGCGCGGATCGATCGTGCCGGCGATCTGGAAGCGAGTGCTGGGGATGATGCTGTTGGCGGTGTTGGTGGTGTTGCTGGAAGAGCGCTTGCCGCACACCGGCGTGGAACTGGGCGCCGGGCCGCTGACCCTGATGGGGCTGACTCTCGCGATCTTTCTGGGTTTTCGCAACAGCGCTGCTTACGACCGTTGGTGGGAGGCACGCAAGCTCTGGGGCGAGTTGTTGATCGTGCTGCGCACGCTGGCGCGACAAACCTTGACCTTGCCCGAGGGCTTGCCCCGCGACGAACAACGCCTGCGCGTGCATCGGCTTATTGCCTACGCGCATGCGCTACGCCACCAGTTGCGCGGCTCGCTGGCACAGGAAGACCTGACACGCTGGCTGCCGCCGGAGGAGGCCGCGACACTCGTGCAGGCGCGCAACCCGGCTAACGCGCTGTTGGCGCGCATCGGCGAGGGTTATGCACAGTTGCGCCGCGACGGTCGCCTGGATGCCATCCTGCTGGTAAGCATCGAAGAGCAGCTCAGCCGACTTTCCTACGTGCTGGGTGGTTGCGAGCGCATCCAGGGCACGCCCATCCCGTTCGCGTACATCCTGCTGCTGCATCGCACGGTGTACATCTACTGCCTGCTGCTGCCGTTCTGCCTGGTCGGTAGCGTGGGGTGGGTGACGCCGCTGGTGGTGGGTGTGCTGTCCTATACGTTCTTCGGACTCGATGCGCTGGGCGACCAGATCGAGAACCCGTTCGACCGCTTGCCCAACGATCTGGCGCTGGACGCCATGTGCCGCACCATCGAGATCAACCTGGGCGAATTGCTGGGCGATACCGACCTGCCCGAGCCGCTGCAGCCCGAAGACGGCGTGCTGCTGTAAAAAAACCGCGCCACCACGACAAAGCGCTGCGCACCGCCGGCGCTGTTCGCCGTTTGCCCCGTTTTCCCGGCATTTGCGCATGCGCTTTACGCCTGCCGGTCTAAGCTGATGGCGCCAGGAAGGCTTGGGAGAGGGAATGCAATCACCGCCCGCGCAACACAGTGTTGCGTGCATTCGACCTATTTCTAGTACCGGTCGGTCCAATAACTTACTAAACTATGCGGTGCATAAAACCCCTCCCTCAAGAAAAACGAGCTCCCCATGCGCTCTCTTCTTCTTCGTAGTGCCCTGGCGACTGCCCTGCTAGGCGTGTCTGCCGTTGCCGCCGCCGATACCCGCATCGAGCTGGAAGGCGGCCGCAGCTATTCCGACGGTTACTGGACCAACACCGGCTTTGTGGAAGCGGTCTTCAACCCGCACGCCATCGGCAGCACCGGCATCAGCTGGGCGCCGGATGCTTCCGTGGGTTTCATCAACGGCCGCAACGTCACCCGCTACGGCCGCGCGGTTTCCGACGACGTGTGGTTATTGGCCGGTGGTGCGCGCTTTCGCTATGGCAATGACGGCGACTGGTACCACCACCTGTTCTGGACCGCCCAGGTGGCCGCGCAGGGCGGCCGCACGCTGGCCCTGAGTAGCGGCGGCGAATTTGTCAATTCGGTGGGTTGGCAGGGCGATCACTGGAGCTTCCAGGTACGCCACATCTCCAACGCCGGCATCAAGGGTTCCAACCGCGGCGAAACCATGGCCCTGGTGGGCCTGGCCTTCAACCTCTAAGCCGGTTGCACTCACCGAAATGACAACGGCCCCGTGAGGGGCCGTTGTCGTATGGAGCGCCAGACCAGGGCGAACCCTGGCCCCTTACGCGATCAGTGATCGGCTGAAGCACCCGCCTTGGCGGTGAAGGGTGGACGCGCCAGCCACACCACCACGATAAGGCTGAAGAACACCCAGCCCAGCATGTGGAACACCTCGTTGAACGAGATCTGATAACCCTGCTGGGTGATCATTTGCTCCAGCAGCGCATTGCCGGTCTGGCCACTGATGCCGGCTGCCTGCAAGGTGCTCTGCGCCGATGTGTCGTACGGCGTGATGTGCTCGGTCAGGTGCGCGTGGTGCACGATCGCACGGTGATCCCACAGGAACGTGGTGAGCGACGCGGAGAAGCTCGCGCCCAGCGTGCGCAGGAAGGTGGCCAGTCCACCGCCCGAGGCGATCTCATGCGGTTGCAGGTCCGACAGCAGAATCGTGGTCACCGGCATGAAGAACAGCGCCACGCCCAGACCCTGGAACAACTGCACGCCGGCCACGTTCCAGAAATCCACCTGCAGGAAAAAGTGCGAGCGCAGGAAGCAGGTGGCACCCATCACCAGGAACGCGCAGGAAGCCAGCAGACGCATGTCGGTGCGCCCGGCGTATTTGCCCACGATGAAGGTGAGCATCACCGGCAGGATGCCCAGCGGCGCCGCCGCAAAACCTGCCCAGGTCGAGGTGTAGCCCATGTTTCGCTGCAGCCACTGCGGCACCAGCAGGCCGATGGCGAAGAACGCGGCATAGGCCAGCACCAGCGCGATCGTGCCCACGCGGAAGTTGTGATGGCGCAGCAGGCGCAGGTTGACGATGGGTTCGTCGTCGGTGAGTTCCCAGATCAGGAACACCGCCAGCGCCACCGCCGACACGATGCTGGTGATCACGATGAAGGACGAATTGAACCAGTCCTCGTCGTTGCCCTTGTCCAGCACGATCTGCAGCGCACCCACGCCGACGATCAGCGTGATCAGGCCGACGTAATCCACCTTGGGTCGCGAGATGGTGTCCACGCGCAGCTTCATCTGGTTGCCGACCACCATGCTAGCGAAGATGCCGATGGGCACGTTGATGAAGAAGATCCACGGCCATGAATAGTTGTCGGTGATCCAGCCGCCCAGGATCGGGCCGGCGATCGGCGCCACCACCGTCACCATCGCCAACAGTGCCAACGCCATGCCGCGTTTGGCTGGTGGATAGATCGAGATCAGCAGGCTCTGCGTGACCGGATACATCGGTCCGGCCACCGCACCCTGGATGGCGCGGAACAGGATCAGCATCGGCATGCTCTGCGCGATGCCGCACAGGAACGACGCGATGGAGAACAACAGCGTCGACCAGATGAACAGCTTCACCTCGCCCACGCGGCGCGTGAGGAAGCCGGTGAGCGGCAGCGAAATGGCCATGCTCACCGCAAAGGAGGTAATCACCCAGGTGCTCTGGTTCACGCTCACGCCGAGGTTGCCGGCAATGGTCGGCAACGACACGTTGGCGATGGTCGTGTCCAGCACCTGCATGAAGGTCGCCAGCGAGAGGCCGACCGTAGTCAGCGCCAGGTTGGGCGGACGAAATTCAGTACTCATCGCACGGATAACCCTGGAGGGAAGGGCGCCGGCCGACGAAAGGCCGGCGCCGGAGGTTTACGGCTTGTTCTGGCCTTCGCCAGCGGTGTTGGCGTGGATGATCTCGGCGATCACGCCATCGGCCTTGGCCAACTGCTGCTGGTACACATCGGTGGTGAAGGCCGGCTGGGTCGGTGCCTGCTTGGCGAGCAGCGGGCCGCTCTGGTCATGCAGGCTCACTTCCACCTTGGTCGACAGGCCGATGCGCAGCGGGTGTTCTTCCAGCTGCTTGGGATCGGTGAAGAACACGCGCACCGGCACGCGCTGCACGATCTTGATCCAGTTGCCGGTGGCGTTCTGCGCCGGCAGCAGCGAGAACGCACTGCCCGTGCCCACGCCCAGGCTCTGCACCTTGCCCTTGTAGGTCACCGAGCCGCCGTACACGTCGGCGCGGATATCCACCGGCTGGCCGATGCGCATCTGGGTGAGCTGGGTTTCCTTGAAGTTGGCATCGATCCACACCTCATGCAGCGGCACCACGGCCATCAGCGGGGTGCCCGGCGCCACGCGCTGGCCCAGCTGCACCGAGCGCTTGGCGACGTAGCCATCCACCGGGGCGATGATCGAGGTGCGCACGTCGTCAAGGTAGGCGGCGCGCAACTTGGCCGCGGCCGTCTGGACGTCCGGATGCGAGGACACCACGGTGTCATCCACCAGCACCTTGTTGGTCTGGAACTGCTGCTGCGCGGCGGTCAAGGCGCTCTGCGCGGAGGTGAGCGCATCCTGGGCGTGCGACAGCTCTTCCGCCGAGATCGCGCCCGACTTGGCCAGGTCGCGACGACGGTTGTAGTCGGCCAGGGCCTTGTCCACGGCGACCTTGCGGGCGGCCACATCGGCCTGCGCGCCATTGACGGTGCTGTACAGGCCGCGCACCTTGCGCACGGTGCTGGCGAGGTTGGCCTTGGCCTGCTGCAGCGCGACGTCGGCATCGGCCGGGTCGAGCTTCACCAGCACGTCGCCGGCGTGCACCAGGTCGCCGTCGTCGGCGCCGATGGTAATCACCGAGCCCGGCACTTGGGGGGTGATCTGCACGACGTTGCCGTTGACGTAGGCATCGTCGGTCTCTTCGTACCAGCGACCATCGAGGAAGTACCACAGGCCCCAGCCGAGGCCGGCGAGCACGAGCACCACGACCAGCGCGCGCAACAGGAAGCCGCGGCGGTTCTTCGGGGGTTGGGCAACGGCCTTGTCGGCCGCGAGCGGGGTTTGGCTAGACATGGGGATAGCCTTTTAGAGCGAATGTTCGGAAGAGGGTTGGGCGGCCACATCGGCCGCGCCGGCCTGCGGGCGGAAACCGCCGCCCAGGGCCTGAATGAGTTGCACGGACAGGTCGACCTGCTGCGTCTTGAGCATGGCCATGCGCTGCTGCGCGGTGAGCAATTGCTGGCGCACGATCAACGCTTCGAGGTAGCTGCCCACGCCGGCCTTGTAGCGCTGCTCGGCGAGCTGCCAGGCCTGGCTGGCGGCATCGAGCGCGCGCTGCTGGGCGGCGACCTGTTCCTGCGCAGATTGCACGGCGTTGTAGCCGTCGGCCACCTGGTTCACCGCCGTCACCAGCGCCTGGTTGTACTGAGCCACGGCCTGGTCGTACTGGGCGTCCTTGGCGGAGAGGTTCGCGCGCAGGCGACCGCCGTCGAAGATCGGCAGGCTCAGCGACGGGCCAAAGGTGTAGAAGCGCGCCGGCAACTGCAGCGGATTGACGCTGCCGAAGGCGGCCACGCCGGCCATGGCGCTGATGCTCACGTTAGGCAGGAACTGGGTCTTGGCGACCTTGATCTCCTTGCCCGCCGCTTCCACCTGCCAGCGCGCCGCGACCAGGTCGGGGCGATGACCGAGCAGGTCCACCGACACGTTGGCCGGCACGGTGAGCGCAGCCGGTTCCAGCAACTGCGGACGGGTGATGTCCAGGCCACGATCCGGGCCCTTGCCCAGCAGTACCGACAGCGACGAACGCGCCGCGTCGATGGCGCGGTTGGCGGCGGCCACTTCCTGATCGGCGCTGGCCACTTCGGCATCGCTCTGCTTGAGCTGGAGCTGGTTGTCCAGGCCTGCGCTCACGCGCTGCTGGGTCAACTGGCGCGCGCTGCCGGCGCGCTCGCGCTCGGCCTTGGCCACGTCCTGCTCGGCATAAGCGTAGGCGAGCTGCACATAGGCGCGCGCCACGTTGGTGGACAGCTCCACACGCGCAGCCTGTGCTTCCACTTCGGTGGCACGCTGCTGGCCCAGGGCCGCTTCCCACGCGGCACGCTTGCCGCCCCACAGGTCAAGGCCCCAGCTGAAGTTGGCACGGGCGTCCTTGAACCAAGTGAAGTGACCACCGCCCAGTTCCGGCGGCGCAGCGGTCAACGGCAGGCGCTGGCCCACCACGTTGGCGCCGACGCCCACGCTGGGGCCACGATCGGCATCGGCCGCGCCAGACTCGGCTTGCGCCTGGCGGGCGCGTGCATCGGCCACGGCGAGGCTGGGGTTGTCTTTCAGCGCTTCGGCGATGAGTGCGCTCAACTGGGCATCGCCCAGGCCGGTCCACCAGTCCTGCTCCGGCCACGCGGCCGGGGAGACCTGTACGTTGGACAGGCTGCGATCGCTCTTGAGGGAGAGGGCATCGATCAGCGAACCGGAGGGGTGCAGCCCTCCGCTGCTGACGCAACCCGCCAGCGCGAGGGTGAGGCCGGTGGCTGCCGCAAGGAGTTGCAGACGCATGGGCTTGGCTTCCAAAAGATGAAACGGATTCAGGGCATGTCGCGGAGCGCGTGCAGCACGCGTTCCAGGTAGTCGCGCAGCTGTTCGCGCTGCTCCGGGTCGAGGGCCCGTTGCGCGGCGTCGAGCACGCGGTCATTACAGGTGGTCATCTGGCGCCACAGGGCGTCGCCGGCCTGGGTGAGCTCGATGCGCAGGGCGCGGCGATCCTGCTCGTGCGGCTGGCGCCGCAGCAGGCCACGGCCTTCCAGCTGGTCGAGCTGGCGGGTCATCGCGCCGCCATCCAGCTCCACCGAACGAGCCAGCTCGCTGGCCGACATCGGGCCCAGCAGGGCCAGTCGCTTGAGAATCAGGAACTGGGTAAAGCGCAAATCGACGCCGGATGCCTGGAGTTCGGCCTCCATACGGCGCACCAGCTCGCTGCGCACCAGGCCAATCAGCACGCCAATGCTGTCCTTGTAGGGGAGATCCGCGGGGGCTTGTGGGCTCATGGAACGTGCATTCTATTGCCGAACAAATATTTGTCAAGGCAAATATGTTGCTGGTTGTTTTTGTTTCGGCAAAGTTACCCGCCCATGTCAGCCCGGCATGGCCTCCAGTTCGTCCGCCAGCCAGGTACGCAGGGCCGGGTCGCGCAGCTCGAATAGCTCGAATACGCCCAGGGCCCGCAAGGCTGGCAGCAACGCCAACAAGCGAGGCTCCATGGCACGGCGCGCCGCCTCGGGGGTAGCGGGGTCCAACATCTGGTGAGCGCAAGCCACGAAAGCCTCCAGCGGATCGGGCGGGAACGCAGCGGTGGGGCGGACAACAGTCATCATCGACATGAGGCAACTCCCTTGGGCGCCCCGGGGTTGAGGCCTGCCCTGGCAGCAAGGACGCGCCAGCAACGCCGGCCGTGACCGCACGGGACGCGGTCCGATCGTGAGGCGCCGAGCACCGCGAGCGACGGCAGCGGTGGGGGAATGGGCCGCATGATTGGGCACGCGCGTGATTTACTGTTAGCGTTATTTGGTCATTCTTTATCGAGAACCGGCCATGGGCCACGCCAGCACCACGGACGAGGAGGCGCTGTTCCACGCCCTGATCGAGCAGGTCGACGGCCCAGCCGTGATCGCCTACTGGAGCGAGGGCGAGGTCAACGGCGAGTTCGACCAAGGCACCCGCGAGTACGGCTGGCACGCACACGCACGCGGCCAGTTCTATTGCGTGGAAAGCGGGCTGGTGCACGTGCGCACGGCACGCGGTTCCTGGCTGCTGCCGCCGCACCGCGCCGGCTGGATGCCGCCGGGCATCGAGCACACGGTGAGCCTGAGCGGACGCATGAGCGGCTGGGGTGCCTTCGTGCGCCCCAGCGACTGCAGCGCCTTGCCCAGCGAGCCCTGCGTGATCGGGGTGACCGAACTGATGCGCGCGCTGGTGCGCCGCGCCAGCTCATGGACCTGGCAGCGCGAGCTCGATGCCAGCCAGGAGCGCCTCACCGCCGTGCTGCTGGAAGAGATCGGCCGCGCCCGCCACGAACCCTTGCATCTGCCGATGCCGGTGGACCGGCGCGCGCTGCGCATCGCGTTCGCCCTGCTGGAGCGTCCCGAGGACAACCGCGCGCTCGACGAATGGGCCGCCTGGGCAGGGCTTTCCACGCGCAGCCTGAGTCGCTTGTTCCGCAGCGAAACCGCGCTGAGCTTTGCCCAGTGGCGACAGCTCGCCCGCCTCTCGCGCGGACTGGAGCGACTGGCCGATGGCGAGCCGGTATCGGCTGTGGCCGATGCCCTGGGCTATGCCAGCGTGAGTGCCTTCGTCGCCATGTTCCGCCGCAGCTTCGGCCAGCCGCCAGCAAAGTATTTCGCCGCGCAAGCGGCGTGAACGCGTACGAAAAAGGCCGCCCCTTGAGGGGCGGCCTTTTCGCATGACGCCGTGTCGGCGGCGTTACGGCTTGACCGGCTTCACGTAGGTGTTGAACAACTCGTCGATGCGACGGTACTCGTCGTACCAGGAGTCCGGATGGGTGAAGCCGTGGCGCTCCATCGGGTACAGCGACATCCAGAAGTTGTTCTTGTGCAGCTCGATGAAGCGCTGGTATAGGCGCACGGTGTCGCTGGCCAGCACATTGTCGTCAATCAGGCCGTGCTGCATGAGCAGCGGGTCCTGCAGCTTATCGGCGTACTCGATCGGCGAACTGGTGGCGTAAGCCTCCGGATCGAGCTGGGGATCGTTGAGGATGTTGGAGGTGTATTCGTGGTTGTAGCTGGTCCAGTCGGTGACCGGGCGCAACGCGGATCCGGCAGCGAACTCACCCGGCGCACGCAGCAAGGACATCAGCGTCATGAAACCGCCGTAGCTGCCGCCGTAGATGCCCACGCGCTTGGGGTCCACGCCGCGGTTCTTCACCAGCCAGGCCTTGCCATCGAGCAGGTCTTCCAGTTCGGGGTGACCCATCTGGCGATAGATCGCGGTGCGCCAGTCGCGGCCGTAGCCTTCGGAGGCGCGGTAATCCATGTCCAGCACCACGTAACCCTGCTGCACGAGCAGGTTGTGGAACATCTGCTCGCGGAAATAGTTGGAGTAGCTCAGGGTGACGTTCTGCAGGTAGCCCGCACCGTGCACGAAGATCACCGCCGGGCGCGAAGCCGCCGCGCCCGCGTCGGCCGGGCCGTAGTACTTGGCCCAGACGGTGCCGGCACCATGCGAGGAGGGCACGCCCACGATCTGCGGGGCCAGCCAGGTGCGCGCGGTGTACTCGGGCTTCATGGTGTTGGTGAGCTCGCGCGGCGCGCCGCCGGCCGCATCCTGCACGGCGAGCTGCGGCAACACGTAGGGCGAGGAATGCAGCACGCCGAGCTGGCGACCATCCGGCGAGAGCACGAAATCGTTCATGCCCTGGTACTGCGTGACACGGCTGAGTTCACCGCCGGCGCTGGGCACGCGATACACGTCGTAGCTGTACGGCGCTACCTGGTTGGTACGCAGGTAGAACCACTGGCCGTCTTCGCTCAGCACGGGGTGGCTCACCTCGAACTTGCCGCTGGTGAGCGCCTTGGCCTTGCCGCCCAGGCTCTTGCTGTAGAGCTGCGAGTAGCCGGTTTCCTCGCTGAGGTACCACAGCGTGCGGCCATCATGCAGCCAACCGAAATCGTTGAAGTTCCAGTTGATCCAGGCGTTGTCGGTGAGGCGATGCTGGTTCACCAGCGCGTGCTTGTCGAAATCGACGCTGGCGATCCAGCGATCCTTGTTGTCGATGGCGCGCATCTGCACGGCCACGTTCTGGCCGTCGTCGCTCCACACGATGCCGCCGCCACCGCCATCATCGGCACCGGACACGATGCGCACGGCGCGCACGTCCGGCGCCTTCAGCGCCTTGGCTTCGTCCGCCTTGCCGGCTTTTTCCAGCGCGGCGACGGTCTTGGCGCGGATGTCCTTGAGCGGATCGTCCTTCATGCCCGGCAGCGCGTCGGTCTTGAGCGGGTAGAAGGTGGCGGCCTTCAGGTCCACCAGCACCAGCGACTGCGGCACGGGATCGTTGCGGCCCACGTAGGTGCGCGTGTCCTGCTGCTCGGCATAGCCGGAGTCGGTCACGTAATGCGTCACCTGCGGCTGCTTGCCTTCCTTGGCGCCCTTGGGCTGGGTCACCACCAGCATCCAGCGGCCATCGGGCGACAGTTCGGTATCCACGGGCTCGCCGCCTTCGCCAAGGAAAATGGGCTTAGGCGCGCGACCTGGGTCAGCGGCGGCGAGGGCGTCGTCATTGGCGCGCTGGGCATCCTTGTCGGACTTGTTCTCGCGCAGCGCCTTGAAGAGCTCTTGTTGCTGACGCCCCAATGCATCGGGCTTCTTGGCCTGCGGATCGTCCACGTAGCGCAGCACCGCCGCCGGTGCGTTCACGCCGCTGGCAATGTCGTAGACGAACCAGTTGTTGCCCTGGCGGTACTGCAGGCTGCGTGCGTCGCTGGAGAAGCGCGGGGAAGATTCCGCCTCGCTGCTGCGCGTGACCTGCACGCGGCGGCCGCTGGACAGCTCCACCAGAAACACGTCGCCGTGGCGCACGAAGGCCGCGTAGCGGTGCGCGCGGTCGTACACGGCCGGGCCATCGGCCTGGGCCACGGCGGCCGGGTCGAGCTTCACGCTCTGGCCGCTGGCCAGGTCCACCTTGTACAGGTCGCGCACCTTGCTGCCGTCGCGCTTGAGCGCGTAGTACAGCCTGCGGCCGTCCACGCTCCAGTATGGGGATTCCACCGCGGCGCCGATCCAATCCGGATTGGCCATGACGGTGTCCAAGTCCAACGACCCGCCCTGGGCGGCCGGCGAGAGTGCCGCCGCGGGCAACGTGGCGAGGGCGGCAAGGCCGGCGAACAACATTCGGCGCATGGGTGGCTCCACAGTCAAAACACCGCAGCATAGCCAAGGCGCCACGCCAGGCAAGCGCCGAAGGTATCGGTTCAAAGGAAACGCCGCGACATTTACCCTGGTCGGGCAGGGGAGCGTTTCCTTGTCGTCCCGATGGGGTGTTCGCGCGTTTGGGGATTCTTTCGGGGCGCCCATGAGGCATCCTTTCCCAAGCCCCATATCCCCTCGCGAGACCCCATGATCCTGCCGACCGTCGAAACCGAAACTGCGCCCCATCCCACCCATAGCGTGATCTGGCTGCATGGCCTGGGCGCCGACGGCAACGACTTCGCCCCGATCGTGCCCGAGTTGGTAGCGCCCGAGTGGCCGGCGCTGCGCTTTGTGTTCCCTCATGCGCCGGTGCGGCCGGTCACCGTCAATGGCGGTATGCCCATGCGCGCGTGGTACGACATCGCCGGCGTCGATCTGGTCTCTCGCCAAGACGAAAGCGGCATGCGCGCCTCGGTCGCCAGCGTGGACGCATTGATCGCTCGCGAGAACGAGCGTGGCGTGCCCGCCGAGCGCATTCTGCTGGCGGGCTTCTCGCAGGGCGGCGCCATTGCGCTGTCCGCTGGCCTGCGCCACGCCCAGCGCCTGGCGGGTATCGTCGCGCTGTCCACCTATCTGCCACTGCAAGATTCCCTGTCGAGTGAACGCAGCGCGGCCAATGCCCATGCGCCGATCTTCTGGGGCCACGGCACCGGCGACCCCATCGTGCCGCTCACCCGTGGCGTCGCCTCGCGCGACCTGCTCAAGGGGCTGGGCTATCCAGTGGATTGGCACACCTACCCGATGCCGCATTCGGTTTGCGCCGAAGAAGTAGCCGACCTGCGGCAATGGATGGGCGTGCGCCTGGTCGCCTGAGAACGCCCAGGCATGCGGCATACTTCGCCGCATGACGGATACCGCCACCGATACCGCCACGCCTCGTCGGGCCGAACCCCCGCTGCTGCCGGATTTCTGCAGCGCGCCGGTAGTGTTCGCGCTGCTGGTGGTCGGCGCCATCACGGTGACGGTGATGTGGCTGGCCCCCAACAACGCCCATGGCTGGCGCGGCTACAGCATGGGCATGCTGTTCGCCTGTTGGCTGGCGCTGGTCGTAGGCGTGGCGCTTTGCAAGCTGCGCCCGCTGTTGCAGCGCCTGCCCTGGCAATTGCCCTATGCGGGCGTGTGGCTGGTGATGGTGTTGATCGTGGCGGCGGCAAGCGCCTTGGTGCACTGGCTGGACAATGCCTTGCAGATGGAGCTGCTAGGCGACACGGCGCGCACGTTCGTGGGCTACAACAGTGCCATCGCGGCCCTGCTGGGCGCGGCCATGCTGCGCTATTTCTACCTGCAGGCGCAGTGGCAGACACGCGTGGCCGCCGTAGCCACCGCGCAAGTGGCCGCGCTGCAGGCGCGCATCCGGCCCCACTTCCTGTTCAACAGCATGAACACCGTAGCCGCGCTGGTGCGAGTCGACCCCGCCGCCGCTGAGCGAACGGTGGAAGACCTGTCCGAGCTATTTCGCGCGGCGCTGGGGGAGCACGGCTCGCGCGACGGCACCCTGGGTGAAGAACTCACGTTGGTCGATCGTTACCTCGCCATCGAGCAACTGCGCCTGGGCGAGCGTCTGCGCGTGCGGCGCGAGCTGGATAGCCTGCCGGCCGACTTTCCGCTGCCTCGCCTGCTGCTTCAACCACTGGTGGAGAACGCAGTGCGCCATGGCATACAGCCCATGCGCGAAGGCGGCGAAGTGATCTTGCGTGGTCACCACGAACGCGGTGGCATCGTCATCGAAATCGACAACCCTTGCCCGGCCGAGCCCGGCCCCGGCGGCCATGGGCATGGCCTGGACAACGTGCGCCAGCGCGTGG
Source organism: Frateuria sp. sgz306004 (assembly GCF_057750885.1). NCBI lineage: Bacteria > Pseudomonadati > Pseudomonadota > Gammaproteobacteria > Lysobacterales > Rhodanobacteraceae > Frateuria > Frateuria sp. sgz306004. The sequence continues at coordinate 119,068 of NZ_JBYLFE010000007.1, read as the reverse complement.
CCTATCGTTATGGCACGCACGCGCGCATGTCCGCCGGGCCGGTGAAGGGTCGCTTTATCGTCCGCCTGCAGCTTCCGGAACCCGAGCATGCGCGTCCTGATCGTTGACGACGAACCCTTGGCCCGCGCCCGCCTGGCAGCGTTGCTGGGCGAATGCCCGAACGTGGAAATCGCCGGCAGCGTGGGCGATGCGGAGACCGCGCTGGGCATGCTCGACGAGACACAGCCGGACGTGCTGCTGCTGGACATCAACATGCCCGGCATGAGCGGCACCGCGCTGGCCCAGCGATTGGCCGCCCGCAAGCGCCCGCAGGTGGTGTTTTGCACCGCCTACGAGAACCATGCCCTGCATGCCTTCGAGCTGGGCGCGGTGGATTACCTGCTCAAGCCAGTGCGGCTGGAACGTCTGCAAGAAGCCTTGCAGCGCGCGGAGCAGCGCCTGCTGCAAACGCCGCGCGAGTCGGTGAACTACCTGCATGGCCGCCTCGGTGGCGAGCAGGTCCGCGTGGCGCTGGACGACGTGGTGTGCCTACTGGCCGAAGAAAAGTACGTGGTGGTGCAGCACCGCGGTGGTCAGCTTCTGCTGGAAGATTCGCTGCGCCAGTTGGAGGAAACCTATCCACAGGCGCTGACCCGCCTGCATCGCAATTGCCTCGTACCAACACAGCGACTGGTGGGCTTGAAGACCCTGGCTGACGGTCGCGTATTGGCGCGCCTGAGCGGCACCGAACTCACGCCCGAGGTGAGTCGCCGCAACCTGCCGGGTCTGCGCCGATTGTTGCGCATGGGGTGAGCGCCGTGCGACGTCATGGTGGCCTCGCACCCCCTGCGCCCGCTGCCGCAATTACGCGACAATAGCGGCCCACCGTCGCGACGGCGCGGCGCTCCATGAGATATCCATGATTCCATCGACCCTGCGCATCGCCACCCGCAAGAGCGCGCTCGCCCTGTGGCAGGCCGAACACGTCGCCGCCGAACTGCGCCTGGCGCATCCCGGGCTGCTGGTGGAACTGGTGCCGATGTCCACGCGCGGCGATGAGATCCTGGACAAGCCGCTGGCCACCATCGGCGGCAAGGGCCTGTTCCTCAAGGAACTGGAAGTGGCGATGCTGGAGGGGCGCGCGGACCTGGCTGTGCACTCGCTCAAGGACGTTCCGGCGGAGTTGGAGCCGGGCTTTGCCTTGCCGGCCATCCTGCCGCGTGCCGATGCCGCCGATGCCTTCGTGAGCAACGACTTCGCCGACCTTGCCGCACTGCCGCTGGGTGCGCGCGTGGGCACCTCGTCGCTGCGCCGCCAGGCGCAACTGCGTGCGGTGCGACCGGACCTGACCCTGCTCGACCTGCGGGGCAATGTGGGTACACGCCTGTCCAAGCTCGATGCAGGCCATTACGACGCCATCCTGCTCGCTTGCGCCGGGTTGGAGCGGCTGGGCTTGGCGAGCCGCATCCGCAGCCGCCTCAGTGCACCCGACTGGCTACCGGCACCGGGTCAGGCCGCCATTGCCATTGAAGCGCGCGCCGACCAAGCGGGCGTACTCGACCTGCTTGCCGCGCTGGACGATGCACAGACGCGCCTGGCGGTGACCGCCGAGCGCGCCATGAATCAGGCACTGGGCGGCAGTTGCACGGTGCCGGTGGGCGCATGGTGCACGGTGACCGAGCGCGGGCTGCATCTACGCGGCATGGTGGGTGATGTCGACAGCGGCCGCCTGCTGTTGGCGGAGTCCGAGGCCAATGGCGATCGCGCCACCGCGCTGGGCCTGGAGGTGGCGGAGGCGTTGTTTGCACAGGGTGCGAGGACGCTGCTCGGCCACTGAGGGCGGTGACTGTCCCCTAAAAAAAGCCCCGCCAATGGCGGGGCTTTTTGCATCAGGTCTAACGCCAACTCAGAAGTTGTAGACCAGATTCGTGGTGAGCAGCGTATCGGTGTGCTTGGTGTTGACCTGCACGTCGCTGTTGTAACGCATCTGGTAGCCCAGCTTGAGCGCCATCTTGCGCGTCATGCTGACCGACAGGCCGATGTCGTTCTGGTAGTACTTGTTCTTGGAGCCCGCTTCGATCAGCAGGGTGTCTTCCAGCGCGGTGTTGTCGGTGAGGCGGTACTTGTAGTTGATCAGGCCACGACCAACCACTTCGCTCTGCGAATCCTGGCGCACGGTGGTGTTCACACCGTTCACTTCCTCGGTGAGGTCAGCCGGGCGATAGCGCTTGTAACCGGGGCCGACTTCGAAAGACAGCTCGGTGCGCTCGGTCTTCAACGCGATGTAGCCGTAACCGACCGACACGATGCCCTGCCACAGGTTGGCGCCGAAATCGTCATGCTCGTAACGCGCGGCGGTCACGATGTAGCTACGCGGATCGAGCTTGTAGCCCACCGAGGCGCCGGTGTCGTAGCGGTTGGCCGTGGTGGTGAGGCGACCGATCTCGGCACCGGTGGACTGGTCCACCACCTGCACCTCGCCCTTGGAGCGCAGGCCGTTGAGGAAGAAGTTGTTCTTCCACAGGTCGTTTTCCTGGCTCAGGCCGAGCTTGGCGTTGATGTTCTCCGAACGGGAGTTGCCGTAGGAGGAGGCGAAACCGAACTCACCCGAACCCGTCCAACCACCGTTGTCGGCCGGGTTGGAAGCAGGAGCCGGGGCATCATCGGCCTGTGCGCCAAAACTCACCAGCGCAGCGAGCAAGGCGCCCGCCATCAGGGTCTTCTTCATGGGGGATTGTTCCTTTTTCGTTAAACAACAACAGGCCGCCACCTTAACGGGGCGATTTGAACTGCCTGTGAACAGGGGCCCGCGCCCCCCGACGCGACGCGTCAGGTGGGCCGGTCAGCGATCGTCCGGAAGGGCCGCCAGGGCCCCATCATACAAACTCAGCTCGATGCCCATGCCCCAAAGGCAACTCAGGGCGGCCACGGCAGCGGCCAACAGGCGGCCATCGTCGAAACTGGCCAGCAGCAGGGCGGCGCAGGGCACGGCGTATTCCAGGGCGGCGGCCAGGTAGCGGCGAGGCTGCAGCTCCAGGCGGCTCGGCGCGCCTGGCAGCCGCAGCAGGACCGCCTGCCAGCGCAGGTTTTCCACCAACCCGCGCAATAGCGCCAACATCAGCAGCACGATGATCCAGTTAAGCGTGGTGATGCCGTCACTGTCCTGACCCGCCAGGCAAAGCCATAGCCACAGGCCGCCAGCATAAGCGGCGGTGATGACGCGGCTGAGCGGCAATTGCGTGGCGAGGCGTAGGTCCATGGCGGGTACGCGTCGGCGAGCATCCCCGAAAGCGGTGACGATAAGGGTGGTCAGACTGCACACCGCCAGCGCAGCCGCGGCTAGTCGCGTGACCCAGAATGCGTTATCGCCACGCGCCAGGCCGGCCACCGCCAGCACCGGCAGAATGGTGGACAGCGCCACCAACGCATCGCGCGTGGGGCGCGAACCCGGGCCGATGTGCCATCCATGCCAGTTCGGCATCCATCGCGCTCTCACGCAGGCACAGAGCAAACCCACGCCAATGAGCACCGCGCCAAGCGCCAGCGGCACCAGTGCCTCGCCGCGACCGGCCGGATACACACCCACCGCCATGCACAATCCCAGCAGCATCCACACACCGAAGCCGCCAGAGGACGCCACGTGCAGCAAGGTGGTCGGCAAGGCGCGTGGTGGGATAGCCGAAGCGCGATGCAGGCCTTCGTGGGCGGCCTCGGTTTGGGCGTCGTTTCGTGGCTTCATAAGGGTTCTGTCGTCTGTGCGTGAAGAGCAGATCATCAGGGCATGACTGCCGCGTGATTCCGCGCGCTTCCACCGTAGGTTGTACTTGCGGAGGCTGCCCACGGTGCGCATGCTACGCGGAGGCTGCCGTCGAAAATCATTTCATGGATCGTTACGAGCGCATTTTGACCTTGCACCGACTGCTCAAGTCGGCGCATTACCCTGTGCCCCTCCCTCGCCTGATGGACGAGCTGGAGTGCTCCCGCGCGACGCTTTATCGCGACGTGGCGTTCCTGCGCGATGCGCTGGGCGCACCGATCGAGAGCGCGGGCGGCGAGCATGCCGCATTCCGCTATGCGGCGGGCGAGGGTGAACGCTTTGAACTGCCCGGCTTGTGGCTGACCTCCGACGAGTTGGCCGCGCTGCTGGCGCTCAACGAATTGATCGGTCGCAGTGGCCCGGGCGTGCTGGCCGGTGCGCTGGCGCCGTTCAAGGCGCGCATCGAGCACCTGCTGTCCGACCAAGGCAGCGGCAAGGCGCTGCCTATCGAGCGCATCCGTGTGATCGCCTGGGGCGAACGCAAGCTCGATCAGCAGGTATTCCGCGTGGTCGCCGGCGCCGTGCTCGAGCGCAAGCAACTGCGCTTCCGCTATCGCGCGCGCACCACCAACAGTGACAGCCATCGCCGCGTGTCGCCGCAACGCCTGACCCACTACCGCGACAACTGGTACCTGGACGTGTGGGACCACGACCGCGAAGCACTGCGCAGCTTTGCGGTAGACCGCATCGCCGAACCGCAGGCGCTGGATGACGCCGCCCGCGATGTGCCGGAGAACGAGCTGAACGACGCGCTCGCCTCCAGCTATGGCATCTTCGCCGGCAAGCCCAAGGCCTGGGCCACCATCCGTTTCTCTCAGCACGCCGCGCGCTGGGTGGCGGATGAGCACTGGCATTCGCAGCAGAAGGGCGAGTGGCTGCCCGACGGGCGCTTCGAATTGCAGGTGCCGTACTCCAACTCCAAGGAACTGCTGATGGACGTGCTCAAGTACGGTCCTGATGCGGAGGTGGTGGCGCCGCTGTCGCTGCGCGAAGAGATGAAGATCCAGCTGCAACTGGCGCTCACCGGCTACCAGCAGCCGCCACGCTGACGCTCGGCGGCTTGCCAAGGGACGCCGAGGGGGCGACGCTAGAGCGCGTCCCCGTGCTCCAGGCAAGCGTTCCTCCATGAGCCCTACCGACATCGCCGAATCCTCTGCCTTGCCTGCTGAAAGCGTCGCCACACGCAAACCGACCGTGGCGCTCGCGCTAGGTTCCGGCGGTGCCAAAGGCTTGGCCCACATTGGCGCCATCGAGGAGATCGAAGCGCAAGGCTACGAGATCGTCGCCATCGCCGGCACCTCGATGGGCGCGCTGATCGGTGGCATCTATGCAGCCGGCAAGCTGGAGGTGTATCGCGATTGGGTCTCCGCACTCGCCAAGATGGACGTGCTCAAGCTCGTCGACTGGACCCTCTCCGGCGGCGGTCTGATCAAGGGTGAGCGCATCATCGACACCTTGCGCGCACTGGTGGGCGACGCCTTGATCGAAGATCTGCCGCTCGCTTACACGGCCGTCGCCACCGACATGGAGCGCGAACGCGAGGTGTGGCTCACGCGTGGCTCGTTGTTCGATGCCATTCGCGCGTCCATCGCCATACCCACGGTGTTTCGCCCCCATACACTGGCCGATCGCACCTTGGTCGACGGTGGCTTGCTGAACCCGGTGCCGGTGACGCCGTTGATCCGCGAAACGGCGGACTACCTGTTCGCAGTGAGTCTGGACGGGCCGCCCGATCCCGGCACACCCGACGAGTTGACGGCCACCGAGAGCAGCGAGCCGGATAGCTACCGCGCACGCATCGGCGACTTCATCGGCAAGCTGATGCCACACGGTGCGGACAAGCCGCGCGAGCCGGGCATGATGGAGCTACTCACTCAATCGATGGACCTGATGCAGGCCAATCTCTCTCGCCTGCGCCTGGCCGCGTACGAGCCGGATCTTTTGATCCGCATGCCGCGCAACGTCGCCATGGTCTACGAGTTCTATCGCGCCCGCGAGCTGATCGAAACGGGGCGCGAGCAGGCGCGTCGCGCGCTGGCGCAGTGGCAGCCGATGCATCGCCAGCGCTGACGGTGAAGGCCCTCGCTCACGGCGGGCCGTGGTCCTTGAGCAAGGGCTCCAGGTAGCTCTTCAAGGCAACAGCGTTGTTGTGCTCTTCATCGCGGGCGCCGTAGAGCAGGGTGACCCGATGACGGGCGGCCTGCGTAAGCAGCGGGCGCCAATGCTCGGCGGCGGCATCCAGCTCGCCCGCGTAGCGATGGCGAAAGCCCTCCCATCGCGCCGGGTCATGACCGAACCATTTGCGAAGCGCGGCCGAAGGCGCCAGTTCCTTGCTCCAGGCGTCGAGCGCGGCGTCTTCCTTCGTGAGCCCGCGCGGCCACAGACGATCCACCAGCACGCGATAGCCATCGTTCCGACTGGGCGGATCGTAAACGCGCTTGACGGCGATACTCATGGGCGGGCGGCCTCCAGCAACGGAGGATCATCAGCATACGCCCATGAAGGACCCGTCATGAAACGGCCCGCCAAGCGGGCCGCGTCATTCAGATTTCTTCGACCTGGGTAACCTTGCCACGGCGCATCAGCCACGCCACGCCACGCAGGTCGGCCAAGCCCACCCACAGGCGATCGAGCATGCCGTACTTGGACGTACCCGCCGTGCGCGGGCGATGGCCCACCGGCACGCTGGTGCTCTGGAAGCCCGCGCGCTTCACCAGCGCCGGCAGATAGCGGTGCATGTGGTCGAAGTAGGGCAAGCGCAGGAACACGTCGCGATCGAACAGCTTGAGGCCGCAGCCGGTATCGGGCGTGCTGTCCTTGAGCATGCGCGAGCGCACCGCATTGGCGATCTTGGACGAAATGCGCTTGTTGAAGCTGTCACGACGCGTGGTGCGCCAGCCGGCGAACAGGCGCACATCCGGCGCCGCGCCATCGCGCGAGGCCAGCAACTTGGGAATATCGGCCGGATCGTTCTGGCCATCGCCGTCGAGCGTGGCGATCCACGGCGAGCGCGCCGCACGCACGCCGTTCCACACCGCGGTGCTCTGCCCGCTGCGGGTGAGGTGGCGCACGATGCGCAGCTCCGGGTACTTGGCCTTTTCGGCAGCCAGTACAGCCACGCTGTCGTCGCTGGAGTCGTCGTCCACGTAGATGATCTCGAAATCGATCTTGCCGCGCAGGGCGGTGGCGATTTCGGCGAGCAGCGGCGGAATGTTGTCGCGCTCGTTGAACACCGGCACGACGACGGACAGTAGGGGCATGGGGAAGGCCTTGTCTCTAAACAGGGGGGCGCGTGGCGCCAGGGCGCCATTCTAGTGGCTGAAAGGCCTGGCGTCAGGGTCGCGCACGCTTCGCCGCGGGCGCAGGAGCGGGAGCGGGCGATCACGCGGCCCAACCATGTGGGGGCGATGGGCGGGGTCGGGTATGCCGCAACCCCGCGGCCGAGCCTCAGCGGATCTTGCCGAGGATGCCTTCCAACTCGTCATTGCTGTGGTAATGGATCACCAGCTTGCCCTTGCCGCCACGGCCCTGCGCAAGCTCCACGCGAGTGGCGAAGCGTTCGGCCAGCTCGCGCTCCAACGCGTCCACGTTGGGATCGCGGCCATGTGTGCTTTTGGCTTTGCCCTTGGGCTCGGTCTGCGCGCGGCGGGCGGCTTCCTCCAGCTCACGCACGCTCCAGCCGTGGCGGGAGGCTTCCAGAGCCAGGCCTTCGGCCAGGCTTTCGGGCAGGGTGATCAGGCAGCGCGCGTGGCCCATCTCCAGCTTGCCCTCGTCGAGCAGGCGCTTGATGGACACCGGCAACTCGGTGAGGCGCAACAGGTTGGACACGGCCGCGCGCGAGCGGCCCACGGCGTCTGCCGCCTGCTGGTGGGTAAGGTCGAAATCGTCGATCAGGCGCTTGAGCGCGTCGGCTTCTTCCAGCGGGGTGAGGTCCTGGCGCTGGATGTTCTCGATCAGCGCCATGGCCGGCACGGCCACTTCCGGCACGTCCTTCACCAGCACCGGCAGCTCGTGCAGTTGCGCGCGCTGGGCGGCGCGCCAGCGGCGCTCACCGGCGATCAACTCATAGCTGTTCTTGCCGATGGCGCGTACCACCACCGGCTGGATCAGGCCCTGGGCGCGAATGGAGGCGGCCAGTTCATCCAGCGCTTCATCGTTCCAATGGCGGCGCGGCTGGTACTTGCCGGGCTGAATCTGCTGGATGGGCAGGGTGCGCAGCTCGCCTTCCTGCTCAAGTACCGAGGGCTTGCCCGGTTCGTCGGCACCACCACCCAGCAGCGCATCGAGCCCACGTCCCAGGCCCCGTTTTTTCGCAGCGGACATGCTTACTCCTGATGGATGTCGACGGTGTCGTCGAGCGTCTCGTCGTCGGCGTCATGCAGCTCCACGCCAGCCACGTCGCTCGTGTGGTCAGCCGCGTGGTCGCCAGCGGCGGGCAGATGCTGGCCGCGCTCGCGACGAATGATTTCACCGGCCAGGCCAATGTAGGCGATCGCGCCACGCGAGCTGCGATCGTACAGGTGGATCGGCTGCCCGTGACTGGGTGCCTCGGCCAAGCGCACGTTGCGCGGAATGATGGAGCGCAGCACCTTGTCGCCAAAATGCTGGGTGAGCTGGGCCGAGACTTCGTTGCCGAGGTTGTTGCGCACGTCGTACATGGTGCGCAGCAGGCCTTCGATCTCCAGCGCGGGATTCAGGCGCTGGCGCACGGCCTTGACGGTGTCGAGCAGGCTGGAGAGGCCTTCGAGCGCGAAGTATTCGCACTGCACCGGAATGAGCAGGCCATTGGCTGCCGCCAGCGCGTTGAGCGTGAGCAGGTGCAGCGAGGGCGGGCAGTCGATCAGCACGGTGTCGTAGCGGTCGGCTACGCGCGCGAGCGCATCCTTCAGGCGACTCTCGCGGGCGATCGCATCCATCAGCTTGATCTCGGCGGCGGTGAGGTCACCGTTGCCAGGCAGCAAGTCGTAATGGGCTTCGGTCTTCACCACCGCCTGTTCGATCGGTGCCTCATCGAGCAGCACTTCGCAGCCGTTGGGCTTGGCTACGCGCTTGTCCACACCCGACGCCATGGTCGCATTGCCCTGCGGGTCCAGATCCACCAGCAACACGCGGCGCTTTGCAGCAGCCAGCGCGGCGGCGAGGTTGACGGCGGTGGTGGTCTTGCCGACGCCGCCCTTCTGGTTGGCGACAGCGATGATGCGGGCCATGGTGTCGTCGATACCGTGAACAAAGGAAAAGGGGGGCTAGATTAACAGCCTGATCATCCGCCTGTACGGCCGATCACCACCAGGTGACGTTCGCCGCCGACCTCCGGCACCGCCAGCGTATGGATGGCACGCACCTCGAAACCTGCCGGCACGCCGGCCAGTTCCTCCTCGGGATGCCTGCCCTTCATGGCGAGCCAGGTGCCCTCCTTGGTCAAAAGATGACCACCCCAGGTCAGCATGTCAGCCAGGCTGGCAAAGGCGCGGGCGGTGATGCAGTCGAACTGGCCTTCCACCTCTTCCACGCGCGACTGCACGGCGCGCACGCCTTCGAGCTTGAGCGAGCGGATGGCTTCGCGCAGGAAACGCACCTTTTTACCGTTGGAATCGACCAGCAACACCTCGCGCCCCGGCGCGGCGATGGCCAGCGGGATGCCGGGCAGGCCGGGGCCGGTGCCCAGGTCCGCCAGGCTGCGGCCCTGCACGTAGGGGAGGATGGCCAACGAATCGACCAGGTGGCGGCTCACCATCTCCAGCGGATCGCGCACGGCGGTGAGGTTGTAGGTGGCGTTCCAGCGCGCCAGCAGCGCCTGGTAATCGAGCAGGCGCTCCACCGCTTCGGCCGGCAATTGCAGGCCCAGCGAGGCGATGCCGCGTTCCAGCCGGGTTTGCAGTTCGTGGCGCGAGGTCATGGGAAACACCTTGGAAAATCGAGGGCCGCAAGTATCCGGGCGTAGCGGTCCCGACGCCAGCGCAAAGAAAAACCCGCCGTAGCGGGTTTGTGCAATGCCCCTGTGGCGGGTGCTCTTGGGGCAGCCTTCGCCAGGGCCTGACCGTGCAACATCGGTCAGGCGAATTCAAGCTCCACGCGGGTCACCATCATGCCTTGCTCGCGCAGCGCACCGTTCATGCTCTGCTTGAGACGGGTGCCCAGGTCGCGGCAATCGGCGGCATAGGCCTCCGGCTCCTGGCGCAAGGCGGCCAGCGCGCCACCACGAATGAGCTGGTCGGCCTGTTCGATCACCTTTTCGGCGCGCTCGGGCTCCAGCACCTGCCAGTAGACCGTGCCGCGCACGTCGTGGGCATTGGGCAGCAGCTCCTCGAAGCGCAGCACTTGGCCATTCAAGGGCAGGCGGTGTTCCACGCGATCGATCAGCGGGAGGGTCATGTGCAGGCCCGGCTGCAGCAACCGGCTGGGCTTGCCCCTGCGGTAGAGGCTAAACACCTGGTCGGCCGGCACACGCTTGAGGGCGGTCGCGAAAGTCGCGATCAAGGCCAGGACAACGAGTGTAATCAGGGCATTCATGGCAGTAAAAACAACTACTTAGAGTATGAATCTTCGCAAGGAGCTGTAAATTGATGATACAGCTGGTTGCACCCCTTTGGATTAATCCGAATTTAACGACGGAATGACATCTTCTTACAAGCCGGTTTTGGGGCTACATCGTTGATTCTGTGAACCCGACGGCTGGCACGGATGACGTTGCATCGATCGCGCCAACCGTGCCGCCGCCACCGGATTCCCCCTACTGCAAAAGGGTTAACGGCGGTGGCGGGCGGAGATTGAGGCAGGGTCGAAAAAAGCGCGGGCCGGGAGCGATCTGCCGCCCATGGCCCGCGCTCCGGGCCACGGCTCAGAACTTGCCGGCGCGGAAGTCCGCAATCGCCTCGTGGATCTGCTCGGGCGTGTTCATCACGAACGGTCCATAGCGGGCGACGCTTTCGTTAAGCGGATGGCCAGCCACGAGCAGCACGCGGGCGGCACCGTCGAGGCCACGGATCTCCAGCGTGCCACTGCGGGTGAGCACGGCCAGTTCGCTGCGTGCAAGGGGCTCGCCAGCCACCTCGGCCTCCTTGCCTTCGAACACGTAGGCAAATCCGGCGTGGCCTTCAGGCAGGGGCACGCTGACCGACGCGCCCGGCTGCACCGCGATATCCAGGTAGATGGGCTGGGTGATGATTTCTTCCACCGGGCCCACTGCGCCACCGAAGGCACCGGCAATCACCTTCACCTCCACGCCCTCGGCCGGATGCACCACCGGAATGCGCTCGGGACCGATGTCCTGGTAGCGCGGCGCGATCATCTTGTCCTTCGCCGGCAGGTTCACCCACAACTGGAAGCCCCACATCAGGCCGTCTTCTTGCTCGGGCATTTCCGAATGCAGGATGCCGCGGCCGGCGGTCATCCACTGCACGCTGCCCGGGGTGAGGTCGCCGCTGTTGCCGTGGTTGTCACGGTGCTTCATGTGGCCGGCGAGCATGTAGGTCACGGTTTCGAAACCGCGATGTGGATGCTCGGGGAAGCCGGCGATGTAGTCGCCCGCCTGGTCGGAGCGGAACTCGTCCAGCAACAGGAACGGGTCGAGCATGTCCAGGCCGGGCTGGCCGATGACGCGCTTGAGCTTCACACCCGCGCCATCGGAGGTGTCGATGCCGCGGATGCGGCGAACAATGCGGCGGTCAGTCATGGCAGGTCTCCAGAAAGGTGGACTGCCACGCATGATGGCGCTGCGCGCGAGTCCGCCCAAGACCCGAACGGGGAACGGATTGTTCGCTCACAGCGCCAGTGGCGCGCGGCACCTGCGCTCAGTGCACCCAGTGACCGCTGCGCTGGCGCGGTGGCGCTTGGCTGTCGTCCTCCGCGGCGGGACGCACGGCCGCTTCGATCTCGGCCTCGGTCACCGGATGCTGCTGCCAGTAGTGATTCACCGCGCCGAGCACGCCGGGTACCTGCGCCAGGCATTCGTCGTATTCCTCGTCGGTGAGCTTTTCGAACTCCGCTTCGGCGTTGAGGATGCCCTCGTCCACCGCCAGCGCCATCACCGGGCCCAGCATTTCCATCAGCTGCGGATCGTCGGCCAGGCGCTTTTCCCACAGACCGGCGCGCAGGTCGATGCCACGGCTGAAGCCTTCGCACCAACCGGCGGCTGACAGCACCGGGCCGGTTTCGGTATCGATCTCGCCGAGGATCGGCTCGTACGCGTCCACATCCAGTTCGGCGCCGATGGAGTCGTTGAGCTTGGCCAGCAGGGCGAGCACGCGATTGCCTTCGCTCTCGTCGGCGAAAGGTTCGTGCAGCACCTCGGGCAACCATTCCTCCGGCAGCACGTGCGTCGGCCCCACCGCCAGCGCAGAGAGCAGGCCATGCACGCCGTCGAGCAGCAGGTCGCCCTCGCCCACGTGTGTGCGCAGGTATTGGTCCAGTTCGTCGAGTTCGTTGTCGTCCAGCGAACTGGGCCAGTCGGTCTTGGGTGTATTCATTCGTTGCCTTGTTGCGTGGCGTTCATGCCCGCCGTTCCGCCAATGAGCACGGTGAAGGGCTCGCCTTTAGATATCCAGATTCACCGTTACCGGCGTGTGATCGGACGGGCGCTCCCAGGTGCGCGGCGTGCGGTCAATAGTGGCCTCGGTGGCCTTGGATTTGAGCGCCTCGGCGATCAGGATCAGGTCGATTCGCAAGCCCATGTTGCGCCGGAACGCACCCTGGCGATAGTCCCACCAGCTGAAGTGCTCGCCGGCCGGTTCGAACAGGCGGAAGCTGTCGTGCAGGCCCAGATCGGTGATGCGCTTGAGCGCCTCGCGCTCGGGCGGCGAGCACAGGATGTCCTCGCCCCAGGTCGCCGCGTCGTACACGTCGCGGTCGTCCGGCGCGATGTTGAAATCGCCCAGCACCACCAGGTTGGGGTGACGTGCGATCTCGCCTTCGAGGAAGTCGCGCACCTTGGCCAGCCAGTCGAGTTTGTAGGCGTATTTTTCGTCGCCTACGGCCTTGCCGTTGACCACGTAGAGATCCACCACGCGCACGCCGCCGATGGTGGCGGCCAGGATGCGCCGCTGCGGATCGTCCAGGTGGGGAATATCGGTGACCACATCGGCGAATTCGCCATGCGCATCGGCGCGCGCGAGCAGGGCCACGCCGTTGTAGGTCTTCTGGCCGGAGAACACGGCGCGATAGCCGGCCGCGGCCAGCTCATCCACCGGGAACTTGGTGTCCTCCAGCTTGGTTTCCTGCAGCGCCACCACGTCGGGCTTGGCGTCGGCGAGCCATTGGGTAAGGTGCGGCATGCGCACCTTGAGCGAATTGACGTTCCAGGAAGCGATTTTCATGCGGCCATTGTACCCGTCGCTCCCGCAGGAGCGACGGGCGATGCCTCACAGCAGGCCGTGGCTCTTGAGCAGCGCCTCCGGCTGCGGCGCACGACCGCGGAAGGCGATGAAGCTTTCCAGCGCCGGGCGACTCGCGCCCACCGCCAGCACCTCGCGACGGAAACGCTCGCCGGTGGCGCGGTCGATCACGCCGTGTTCCTCGAATTCGCCGAAGGCGTCCGCGCTGAGCAGTTCAGCCCACAGGTAGCTGTAGTAACCGGCGGCATAGCCGCCCGCGAAGATGTGCGAGAACGCGTGCGGAAAGCGCTGCCACGCCGGCGGGTGCAATACGGCCACGTCGTGGCGTACTTCTTCCAGCACGGCCATGGTGCGGGCGCCCTGGCTGGGGTCGTACTCCAGGTGCAGGCGGAAATCGAACATGGCGAATTCGAGCTGGCGCACCAGGAACAGGCCGGCGTGGAAATGCCGCGCGGCCAGCATGCGCTGGAACAAAGCCTCGGGCAGGGGTTCGCCGGTTTCGTAATGACGCGCGAATAGATCCAGCGCCTCGCGGTTCCAGCCGAAGTTCTCCATGAACTGGCTGGGCAGTTCCACCGCGTCCCATTCCACGCCATCGATGCCGCCGATGGAGGGCAGGGCGATGTCGGTGAGCAAGTGATGCAGGCCGTGGCCGAACTCGTGAAACAGCGTAAGCACGTCGTCGTGGGTGAGCAGCGCGGGGCGACCTTCGGTGGGCGGCGCGAAGTTGCAGGTGAGGAAAGCCACCGGCAGCTGCTCGTGCTCGCCGTCGCGGAAGCGGGCGCGGCACACGTCCATCCACGCGCCGCCACGCTTGCCGTTGCGCGCGTAGAGGTCGACATAGGCGCCGGCGAATACGCGACCATCGGCGTCGCGCATGTCGTAATAGCGTACGTCCGGATGCCACACGTCCACGCCGTCGCGCGCACTGAGGGTGATGCCGTACAGGCGCTGGGTGAGGCCAAACAGGCCATCGATTACCGCCGGCAACGGGAAGTAGGGTTTGAGCTGCTCTTCGTCCAGGTCGTACTGCTGCTGGCGCAGCTTCTCCGAAGCGTAGGCCACGTCCCAGGATTCGAGGTTGTCGAGCTTGAGTTCCTTGGTAGCGAAATCGCGCAGCGTGCTCAGCTCAGTGCGCGCCACCGGCTTGGCGCGCACGGCCAGGTCGTGCAGGAACTCCATCACCTTGGTGGGCGAGTCGGCCATCTTGGTCGCCAGCGATTCCTCGGCGGCGTTGGCAAAGCCCAGCAGTTGGGCGGCTTCGTGGCGCAGGGCCATGATGCGTTCAATGCGCGCGCTGTTGTCGTATTTGCCGGCCTGCGGCCCTTGGTCGGAGGCGCGCGTCTGGTAGGCCCAGTACACACGTTCGCGCAGGCCACGGTTGTCGGCATAGGTGAGCACAGCCTGCACGCTGGGCTGCTTGAGGGTGACGAGGTAGCCCTCAAGGTCCTGTTCCTTGGCGTACTGACGCAGCACAGCGAGGCTGGATTCGGGCACGCCGGCCAGGTCGCGCTCGTCGGTGATGTGCTCGTGCCAGGCATCCGTGGCGTCCAGCACGGCGTTGGAGAACTCGGTGGACAGGCGGCTCAGTTCCACGCCGATGTCGCGGTAGCGCGAACGCGCCGGCTCCTCCAGCGCTACACCGGACAAACGGAAGTCGCGCAAGGCGTGTTCCACCAGCGCACGCTCCGGGCGCGGCAAGCTGGCGAAGTCCGGTGCGTCGGCCAACGCCTGCACGGCCTGGTAGAGCGCGCGGTTCTGGCCTACTTCGATGGCGTGCTCGGTGAGCTTTTCCTCGGCCGGGCCATACACCTCGCGCAGCGCTTCGCTGTCGGCCACCGAATGCAGGTGACCCACCGGCGCCCAGGCGCGCGCCAGGCGCTGCTCCAGGCGTTCCTGCGGCAGCATCACGCTGGCGAAATCATGCGCTGCGCCAGGGGCGGTGAGCGCCTCGATACCGGCCCGGTAATCGGCCAGCAAGGTATCGATGGCGGGTGTCACCTGCTCGGGGCGGATCTGCGAGAACGCCGGCAGTGCATCGTCGGCCAGCAGCGGATTGGGGTGTTCCATGAAATCTCCTTGGGTACCTGCGCCTATCAGGTCGGCCGCCAGCGTGGCGAGCGACCCCGCCGAAATCAAGCCACGCAGCGCCGCCAACGCTCACGAACTGTCATGAGGCGCGCCGTACCATCGCGCCATGTCGACCCCTGATTTCTCCGCCCTGCTGCGTCGAAGCGACGTGTTCAGGCACCTGGGCGAGGATGTGCTCGCCGCGCTGCTCCCTCAATTGCAATGGTTTTCCCTACCTGGCGGGCGCAGCCTGTTCCATCAGGGCGACCCGGCCGATGCGCTGTACCTGGTGGTCAGCGGCAGCCTGGGCGTGTTTGCCGGGCCGGGCCGGCGCGTGCGCCTGGTGGCCGCTGGCGACAGCCTGGGCGAGATCGGCCTGATCACCGGCGAAGGCCGCCAGCATACGGCGCGCGCCCTGCGTGACACCGAACTGCTGCGGCTGGACCTGGATGCCTACGAAGACCTGGCGCGACGTTATCCACAGGCCATGCTCGGCGTGGCGCGGGTGGCGATCGCGCGGCTGCAGGAGCGCATGCGCGGCGACGAGAACCCGGGCACCGCGCGCACGTTCGCCTTGTTGCCGGTGAGCGCGGACGTACCGGCACGCTCGCTCGCCATGCAACTGGCGATGGAGCTGGAGCACGTGGGCACCTGCGCGGTGATCGACGCCGAGCACGGCGCCAATCGCGGCAGTGATTGGTTCGCCGAACGCGAGGCGCAGGCGCGCTTCGTGATCTACCTGGACTGCACCGGCGACCCGCTATGGCGCCAGCGCTGCCTGCGCCAGGCCGACGTGTTGCTGCTGCCGGCGATGGCCGCGCAAGCCGCCCGGGCCTGGCCGGAAGCCGCGCCCATGCAGCCTGAGCGCGCCGGTTACCGACCGCGCCACCTGATTTTGCTGCACCCCGGACGCCAGCCCAGCCTGGGTGCCGCGCAGCGCTGGCGCGCGCAGTTCGACGGCGACCTGCAGCACCACCACGTGGGCGGCCGTGACGACATGGCGCGCCTGGCGCGGCAGGTGAGCGGGCACGCGCGCGGCCTGGTGCTGGCCGGTGGCGGTGCGCGCGGCGTATCGCATCTGGGCGCGCTGCGCGCCCTGCTGGAGGCCGGCTACAGCTTTGACGCCGTGGGCGGCACCAGCATCGGCGCGATCATCGGCGCGGGTGTAGCGGCTGGCTGGGAGCTGGACGCCATGGTGGAATCGTTCCGCCGCGATTTCGTGGAAGGGCGCCCGCTGTCGGATTGGACGGTGCCGGTGGTGGCGCTGACGCGGGGTCGACGCGCGGCCGTGATGCTGCGACGCACCTTTGGCGCGCTGGCCATCGAGGATCTCTCGCTGCCGTTCTTTTGCATCTCCACCAGCCTCTCCGGCGAGGGCATGGTGGTGCATCGCCATGGTCCGCTGTGGCTGTGGTTGCGCGCCTCCAGCGCCATCCCGGGCGTGCTGCCGCCGGTGCTGCACCAGGGTGGCGTGTACGTGGATGGCGCGCTGGTGAACAACCTGCCCACCGATGTGATGGCCGAGGATGGCGTGATGCACCTCACCGCGCTCGATATCCGCGCGGAGATTTCCCTGCTTACCACCGCCGAAGAATTCGCCACGCCGCCGTGGTGGCGCCTGCTGCTGGGTGGGCGGGCCATCCAGCGGCCAGGGCTGATGTCCACCCTGGTGCGCGCGGCCATGGTGAACAGCGAAGGCCCCAGCGAGCATCGCCGCGAGCGTGCCGATCTATTGATCACGCCGCCGCTGGAGCACATCGGCATGCTGGACTGGAAGGACTGGCAACGCGCCATCGACACCGGCTATCGCCACACCCAGAAAGTGCTGGAAGCACAGGCACAAGGGTATCGGCGCTAAACTTGCGCGATGGAACCGATCCGCAAATACAAGGGCATCTGGCCCACCCTGCATCAGCGCGTCTACGTCGACCCCGCCGCCACGGTGATCGGGGCGGTGGAGCTGGCCGATGACGTCTCCATCTGGCCCGGCGCCGTGCTGCGTGGTGATGTGCACTACATCCGCGTGGGCGCGCGCAGCAACGTGCAGGACGGTGCGGTGATCCACGTGACGCACGACGGCCCGTATTCGCCGGGCGGCTTTCCCACCGTCATCGGCGAAGGCGTCACGGTCGGCCACGGTGCGGTGATCCATGCGTGCACCATCGAGGACTATTGCCTGATCGGCATGCACGCCACCGTGCTCGATGGCGCGGTGGTGAAGAAGCATGGCTTTGTCGGGGCGGGCAGCCTGATTCCGCCGGGCAAGGTGGTGGGCGAGGGCGAACTGTGGCTGGGCAACCCCGCCAAGCGGGTGCGCGTGCTCAGCGACAAGCAGATCGAGCAGCTGCACTACTCGGCCGATCACTACGTGCGCCTGAAAGACGAGTACCTCGCCGCACTGTGAGCACACGTCGCGTCCTGTTCCTGTGCAGCCGCCATCGGTTGCGCAGCCCCACCGCCGCCGCGGTGTTCGGCGCGTGGCCGCAGCTGGAGGTCGATTCGGCCGGCCTTGCCGCTGACGCGGAAACACCGCTCGGTGTCGAGCAGGTTGCATGGGCGCAGCTCATCGTGGTGATGGAGCCGGCGCACAAGCGTCGCCTGCAGGCCCGCTTTGGCGCGCACATGCGCGGCAAGCGGGTGCTGTGCCTGGATATTCCCGACCGCTAGGACTACATGCAGCCCGAACTGGTCGAGCTATTGCTCAAGAAGGCCGGACCACTGCTGCGCTAACCTGCCTGCTCAGAGCATTGAGCCGGTATTGGCCGAACGCTGCTGCGCCTGTATGGCGGCCGCGCGTGCTTCGTCCTTGCGAATCTGGATCTGTCGCTGCGCATCCAGCTTGCCGCCGAGCAGGGAGAGAATGTAGTTGGTGCTGTCGAACTCGCGCAGCAACGCAAGCTCGCGCTGCGCCTCGTCGAGATTGTTGTCGTTGATCGCGCGCTCCACCTCGGCGGAGGCGTTGGGGAAAGCATCGTGCAGTTGTTCCTGCGCGGTGGCGTTGCTGGGATCGAGCTGCAACACGCTGAGGTAGAACTCATAGGCATTGCTGCCGGCCGGCGCCACCAGGCGGTGTTCGTTCACCGCGGTCTTGGCCAGGTCGAGCAGGATGCTCACGCCGCTATCGTCTTTCGCAGCGCCCGCTTGGGCACCCGCGCCCGCTGCCGCACTGCTGCCGTGCGCGCCAAACGCCCACCAGCCTCCCAGCGCCGCCACCACCAAAACCGCTACCACGGACACAGCCAAAAGCGCCCGCTTGCGCGGCGCGATAGACGCTAGAGGAGACATGACACCCTGTCGAATGGACCCCGCGCGCAGGAGCGTCTGAATCCAGTCGTCCCGGCGGAACTGTCACGCTATCGACATTTCATGTCAGGGATATGACTTCAAACAGCCGTCCAAACCATGGCTCACTGAAGAGCGCGATGGTCATCACGCCCGATTCAGAGTCGGAACTCGATGCGCTGACGCACCTGCGCGGCCACCGGCTTGCCTTCCTGCGTGCTGGGCGCGAACTGCCAGCGCGATACCGCCGCCAGCGCCGCGCGATCGAACACATACTTTGGATCGGCGTCGGCCACGCTGGCGCCGCTGACGCTGCCATCCGGCTGCACGGTAAACACCACATCCACCCAGCCTTGGCGCCTCGCACGGCGGGCTTCGGCAGGGTAGGCCGGCTCCACGCGATGCGTGAGCACCGGTGACGCACCCGCCGTGGCGTCGACCGGCGCCGGGGTCGTCGCGCGCGGCTTGGCCGCCGGGCGCGGTGCTGCCTCCACCGGCGTGGATTCCACATGCAGCTTGGACAGCGGCGACTCGTTGGGTTGCGCTGCCGCCAGCTTGGCAGGTGCCTGCACGGCAGCGGGCACGGGCGCGGCGACCGCCGGCGACGCAGCCACCACCGCGCTCGGTGCCGGCGTAGCCGGCGCCTGCTCACGACGAGCGGGTGTCGGCGTGGGCGTACGCTGAGCCAGCGCCTGTGCATCCTGCTGGGCCTGCAACTTGGCGCGCAACAAGGTCAAGGTGTAGTTCTGTGGATCGGCACGGGTGAGCAACTCGATCTCACGTTGCGCCTCCTCTGCGTTGCCGGCATCGATGGCCTGCTCGGTGGCCTGCGCGGCGAACGGGAACGTTTCGCGCAAAGCATCTTGCGCCACCCGATTCTGCGGCTCGCGCTTGAGCACGGCCAGGTAGAACTCGAAGGCGTTGCTGCCGGCGGGTGCGACGAGTCGACGTGCGGCGATGGCGTCGCGCGCATGCTGCAGCAATTCGTCGGTGGCCGCACCCTCTCGCACCACCGGCCCACTGCTCACGACCACCGGCGCTAGCGGGGCATCGGCATCGGCCAGGCTGCGCAAGCGCCAGTAGAGGAACCCAGCCGCCGCCACCATCAACAACAACACAATCAGAAACGTATAGCGGGCAATGCCTTGGGTATGACGCGAAGCAACGATGGACATGGGCGACGCAACGAATGAGAGGAGGGGCCGGCGCAACCGTGCGCCCGCGGGGCGCGCCAGCTTAGTGAACAGATATGTCCGAGATGTTGCCCATGCCGTCAAACGTGATGTACATCACAGTCGACGCGGCACCGCCGCGTCGACTGCCAAACCGGGATCAGTGCCCCGGCAGCACGCTGCTGTCCGGCGACCCATCCGGATGCGCAAACCAGGACACGCGGTTCTGCTGGTCGGTGCAGCCCTTGCCCGTGCGGTAGCTGGCCAGGGCGCCGCTTTGCGTGGTGAGTTCGGTGCGGTAGCAGCTGCCGCGCGTATCGCGGAACGCAAAGTTCTGCGAACTCTGCTGTCCGCTGTGGCTGGTCAAGGCGCCGCTGGCGTCGAAGACCAGGGTATCGGCGCTATCGACATGGTTATGCACGTCGTAGCCATAGGCCGGCAGGCCGAACAGCCGCTGCTCGCCGCGTTGTGCATAACCTTGGTGGATGGTGCTGGCCGCCGTCGTGCTGCCGTCGCTACCCACCACCTGGTTGTAGTCGAGCGAGAACGGATACTCGTAGCGCTGGTGGCGCTCGATGGCCGGGAAGCCGCCGATACGCGTGCTGCTGACGCTGTCCACCCAGGTGCGCTGGGCGGTCTGCTGGCGATACGTGCTGGCGTTGATGGTGAAGGTCTGGCTGTCATCGAAGCCGACGTTCTGCGTGACCGTGCTGGTCACGCGCCCGTGCGAGGTCTGCACGTAGCCCTCGATGACGAAGCGACGATCCAGCTTGGTGGTGATCGCTCCGGTGACGTTGCCGCTGGCATCGGTCGCCAACGTGCTGCCGATCACCGGCGTGGGTGCCTGCCCCACCAGGGTGTTGCGGGTGATCTTGCCAGTGACCTGTTTGGCGTGGGCATCGCGATACACCAGCAGTGCCGCCGTGGCCGAGAACGAATTGTTCGCGCCGGCCACCTGCAAGGACACCTGATGCGGCGTGCCGTCGCTCAACTGGCCGGCGAACGGCGTGAGGTCCACGCGGTAAGGCATGAAATTCAAGGTCTGCACACCGGGCGTCGGCCGCCACAGATACGGATCGATGCCGCCCGTGTAGACCCAGGGATACACCGGCGCCACGCCGGCCGGCTGGCCGTCGATGCTGATTTCCGCCTCGCGGAAATTGCCGCCGCCGCATTCCTGCACTTGCGCGGCATAGGTATTGGGCACGCAGGTATACCAGAACTCATCGCCGCCCTGGCTCTGCGTGAACACGTCCAGGTAGACGCGCTCCACGTTGAGCGGCAGGGTGAGGGTGCGCGAAAGCGTATCGGTCGGTGTGTTGAGGCTGACCGTGCTGCCCACCGGGTCGCTGCCCAGCGGGTACACCGCATCGGGCACGTCGGCCGCGCGGGCGCGCGCCGATGCGGGGTAGAACAGCAAGCGCGCGCTGCCATGGATCACACCGGTATAGGTGCTGTTGACCAGGTTGCCGATGATGGCCTGGCCTTGCCCGGCACCTTGAAACAGGCTGCTGTAATCGGTGAGGTCGCGCTCCACGTGCCAGGCCGGCGAGACGGTGGCGGAGGGCTCCTGGGTGGTGCCGAAGTAGAGGTTCACGCCGTTGAGCCACAGCGTGGCGGTGCGATCGTATTGGCGGCCTGCCGTGACCGAGAAATCGGCCTCCAGCACCACCTTTGCCCATGGCCCACCGCAGGATGCCGGCGGCGTGTAGCTGAAGGGACGCGTGCCGAAATCATCGAAGCTGTCGTTGGTGAACAAGGTCACCACGCACGGCTGACCCGGCGGACGCGGCACGCCCGGATCGGCCACGACCACGCCGGTCGCGCCAATCACCGGATCAGCCTTCAACGGCGCGGCCACGCTACCCAACGACAGGCACAACAGTACGGCAACCGCCAAGCGTTGGCGGACGATCCCCACAGGCAACATAACGCTCACTCCCCGCAATGTGCCCCCTGCGCCGCGCACGCTAGCACGAGTGAAGAAGCTCGTGGACATTCGGCCGTATGGAATGCCGATTGCGTACGCCCAAGCGTGCGTGTTCGTCAGCCCTAACGCGTTGCCTGCTCCAGCGCCGCAAGATACGCAAGCGCACGCTCGCGCGTGACGCCGCACATACTTGCTTCCGGACGCAGGCCGCCGCACACGGCCGGCCGCTCAGGCTGGCCGAACAGCTTGCAGCGAAGGTCGTCTGTCAGTTGCACGCAAGGCACACCTGCCGGCTTGCCGTTCGGCATGCCAGGGATCGGCGAGGAGATCGACGGCGCGATGCAGCAGGCGCCGCAACCGGCGCGGCAGGACAGCGGTGTGCTCATCGCGCCATCGCGTCAGCCGTATTGCTGACGCAGCTGTGCGTACACGGGGTCGGTGTCAGGACGCTGGCCGTGCCACAGCTCGAACGCATCGGCGGCGGTTTCCACCAGCATGCCCAGGCCATCGAAGGCGTAGCGTGCGCCGGCCGTGCGGGCCCAGGCGAGGAAATCCAGGGCGGCCTTGCCGTAGGAGAGGTCGTAGCACAACGCGCGGTTGCCCACGATGGCGAACGGCAGGTCCAGCGACTTGCCCAGCACGCCGGCGGAGGTGGCGTTGACGATCAGGTCGAACGCGCCGAGGTCCGCGAGATCCTCCCAATAGCGCGTATGGGCGCGCGCGGGTTCGCCGATGGCATCGGCCAGCGCATCGGCCGCTTCGGGCGTGCGATTGACGATGGTGAGCGTTTCCACGCCCGCATCCAGCAACGACCAGGCCACGCCGTGCGCAGCGCCACCGGCGCCAAGCAGCAGGGCGGTGTGGCCGCGCAGGTCCACGCTGTGACGCTCGGTGATGTCGCGCACCATGCCCGCACCGTCGGTGTTGTGGGCAGCGAGGCGACCGCCGGGCAGGGCGGTGAGCACGTTGGCGCTGCCAGCGCGGCGCGCGGCTTCGGTGCTTTCGTCGGCCAGTGCAAAAGCAGCCGCCTTGTGCGGCAAGGTTACGTTGGCGCCACGCGCGCCCGCAGCGAAGAACTCGCGCACCGCCGCCTCGAACGCGGCCGGTGCGGCGTCAATGGTGCGGTATTCCAGCTCCAGCCCGAACTGGCGGGCGAAAGCCTGGTGAATATGCGGCGACAACGAATGGCTGATGGGGTGGCCAAACACCGCGAACTGTCCTGCACTCATGCGCACTCCTTGGTGATTTCGATGCCCGGGCGACTGGCGTCCAGGCCTATCCGACCGCCCATTTTACCCGGCCCTCGCGCGCCCTGCCGACACCCGGCAAACCGCGCCGTTGTGCCCATCGCAGGTTTTGAGACCGACGCGCGGCAGGCTGTGCCCAACGCCACTCACCGGACCTTCGCCATGCGCCGTACCGATGCCACCCATCACGAACGCCTGCTCGGCGGCGCCTTGCTGTGGCTGCTGGCCGGTGGATTGTTGTTGCTCACCACCCTGGTGCCTGCGCACACCCGCACACTGGGCTGGACGCCGGCCTTCTGGCTGGTGGGCGCGCCGCTGGTGGTGCTGCTGGTGCTGGAGCCGGCCTTGCCGCGCCAGTTGCTGGCGCTGTGCCGGCCGCGCCGTCGTCGTGCGGCGAGCATGATCTGGAACTGACGCGCGCACGCGCACGAATTCACTTGGCAGTGGATGCCGCGGCCGGAGCGCCGTGGCGTGGGGCTTCGCGACGGCCTTGGATGGCTGGGCACTTTGCGAAGGCGGCGCGAAGGAACGCGCTGGCGTGACGGCAGTCCACGGATGGCCTGCCGGAATCACCCCACCCATCGGGTTCGCCTAACGCCTTGCAGCAGACTCGCAACACGATGAGGCGCGGTTTGCCGTGCGTGTGGCCGTCAATCCACCACGCCCAGGCGCTTGCGCTCCATGCGGCGCAGAAATTCCTTCATGATGCGGCGATACAGCTCTTCGCCCAGGTACTCGTCTTCCACACCGGCGTCGATCGATGGGTTGTCGTTTACCTCGATCACCACCGGCTTGTCGCCCACGCGTTTGATGTCCACGCCGTAGAGGCTGTTGCCGACGGCCTGGGTGGCCTTGAGTGCAAGCTTGACCACATCCGACGGCGCCTTCTCGATGGGAATGGTCTCCGAATCCCCTGTCTTGGATGCGCCCTTGGCGCCGTGGTTATAGATCTGCCAATGACCGCGGGACATGAAATATTTGCACGCGTATAGCGCCTCGCCATTGAGCACGCCGATGCGCCAGTCGTACTCGGTGTAGACGAACTCCTGCGCCAGTAACAGCGCACTGTGCTGGAACAGCTCGGCGGTGGCTTGGCCCAGCGCCTGCTCGTTCTCCACCTTGACCACACCGCGTGAGAAAGACCCGTCGGGGATCTTAAGCACCAGTGGATAGCCCAGCCGCTTGGCGACCTCTTTCAAGCCCTTGGCATCGTCGCGATAGAGAATCTCGGTACGCGGCACCGCGAGCTTGTGCGACACCATCAAGTCATTGAGGAAGATCTTGTTGGTGCAGCGGAGGATGGAGGTGGGATCGTCGATCACCACCATGCCTTCGCGCTCGGCGCGATGCGCAAAGCGGTAAGTGTGGTTGTCGCTGGCGGTCGTTTCGCGAATGAACAGGCCGTCGTACTCAGCGAGCCGCTGGTAATCGTTCTTGCCGATGGGATCGACCTCGATACCCAGCTCCTTGCCGGCGGCAATGAACAGCTTCTGCGCCTTCTTGTTGGAGGGCGGCATGAGTTCGGCCGGGTCCACCAGCATCGCCACGTCGTAGCGAAATTGCTTTCGCGCCTTGGGCTTGCGCCACAGTTTCTTGCTGAAGCGGTCAAGCTCTTCGGCGAAGGCATCTTCTTGCTGATCCACCAGCGTATGCAGGCCCACCGGTTTGATCGCGCTCACCTGCCACACGCGGTCGCGCTCGAATTCGATGCGCAGCAGCGGGCAGGGAAACATTTCGAACACCTGGCGGGCCAGGTCCTGCAGGTCGGGGTAGGCGGTCTGGCCGAAGTAGACCAGGATGCCGAAGTCGGTAGTGTCGCGACCGCCGGCGGGCAGGAAGTGGGTGAGCTTGGTGCTGAGGTCTTCGATATCCAGGCCATACAGCGAGCGGCGGCGCAGGTCGTTCACCGTGCGCACCGACGGCATCACGCGGTGGCCGCGCGCCTCGGCGAGCAGCGACACGTAATAGCCCGTGCCCAGGTACTTGTAGCTGCGGCACAGGTTGATGACGTGTGTGCGCTCATCGTCCACGCCCACCGGCTCGCGCAGGTAGTCCATGGCGGTTACGACGTCGACGGACGGGTAGTAGGAGCTCCAGTCGGAGGCCTTCTCCACGACAATGACGAGACGGGTCATGACACCTCGATGGAAGCAAACCCTTTGAGTGTCGTCACGTGGGGAAACGGGGCGGCACCGCACAAGGGCCGCAGTGTGGCACAGCCAGCGCACGGCACAAGACACCGCACTGAAGCAAGATTAAATGCCCCAAAGGTCGCGATTGCTCCCCGGAGGTGACGGGACTAGAGTGCGCGCCTTGTCCGCTTGCCCGCCGGGATCCTCCGTTGATGACGCCCCTGCCCGCGACCGCCGCCGTACGCGTGCGCCGCGCCGAACTTTCCGATCTCGATGACCTGGTATCGCTGGAGGAGCGCAGCTTTGCGACGGATCGCCTGAGCCGCGCGCAATACCGCCGCCACCTGGACAGCGAAACCGCGCAAGTGCTGGTCGCCAGTGCCAATCACCGGAAGTTCCTGGGCACGGCCGTGGTGTTCTTTCGCAAAGGCTCGCAGGTGGCTCGCCTGTACTCCATCGCCACCCACGCCGAGGCACGAGGCAAGGGCGTAGGGTCAGCCTTGCTCGATGCCGCCGAGCAGGCCGCGCGACGCCGACGCTGCACATCGCTGCGGCTGGAAGTGCGCACGGACAACGACACCGCCATCCGCCTCTACGAACGCCTGGGCTATCACCGCATCGGCCACTACGCGCGCTACTACGGCGACGGTGCCGATGCTTGGCGCTACGAGAAGACCCTGGACTGAAACCACGCGAAAGCCGGTGCTTTCGTGATTGGCGCCCGCTTGCCGGTGCTTTTGCATACCTCACCACCTACGGTGAGGAAGCAGATGATGGACGCGCGGCCGAGCGAAGGGCGCGCCGGGCGCGGCCTGCGCTAAGCCTCAGAAGGGTTGGGCGATGCGTTGCGCGGTGGCGTCATCAGGGCGCGCCACGAGGGCGCCGGTGCGCATCAGGCCGACCGAGTAGTGCCCCTGATCGACCAGGGGCAGATACACGCCACTGCCGAACAACGCATCCACCGCCGGCACCCACGTCGGATATTGCTTGTGCAGGTCGAGCAGGTCGAAGTCGCCAGCTTCTTTGAAGTCCACCACGGTACGCGGGGCCTGGGCTTCCTGCGCTGCGTCGTCGTAGCGACCGGAGAGGCGATCGATCCGATACAGCGGCGGCAAACCGGCGAGCAGGGCGCCGCTCTTCCATTTCAACACTACCGCCTCCAGGCGCCAGGCATCGCCTGCCACCTGCACCTCGCGGCTGGCGCCATCGGGCCAGTGCAGAGTGAGCGCCCAGCGCTGGGGCGAGAGAATGCGCGCATTGATCTCCACCACCGGAGCCTCTTCCGACCAGAGCCG
Source organism: Frateuria sp. sgz306004 (assembly GCF_057750885.1). Lineage (NCBI taxonomy): Bacteria > Pseudomonadati > Pseudomonadota > Gammaproteobacteria > Lysobacterales > Rhodanobacteraceae > Frateuria > Frateuria sp. sgz306004. The sequence goes on along the minus strand of NZ_JBYLFE010000007.1, from coordinate 92,815 downwards.
GTAACCGCGCAAGGCCAAGCCCATGCCGGCCAGCATCACGGTCAACGCAAAGGTCACCAGTACGAGCGCCGCACGGGCAGCCGCGGCCAGCGACTGTCCGCTGTGCAATCGCTCGCGCAGCGCCACCAATTGCACCAGTGTGAAGAACAGGGTGATCACTGCCAGGATCAGCAGGATCGTCGTCGGCAGGCGCAGCAGCGCGGTCCAATCCATCTTTGTGCTTTTACTTCCGTACCGCACCGGGGCGGCGACGGCCGCATGATAGCGGTTGCCCCGCCTGCTGCGTGGGGTTCCCGCATCGGCGCATCGCTCGCAGGCTGTAGGTGGCTTGCCTATACTCCACCGGTCCCTGCCGGAAACCATGTCCATGCGCCGAACCCTGCTACTGCTCCCGCTGTGCTCCGCCGCTGCCTTGCTGGCCGGTTGCGGCAACAAGGGCCCGCTGTACCTGCCCAAGCCGACGCCGGCGCCCGCCGCCGCGCCAGTAAAGCCGGCTGCGCCCGCCGCTACGGCCGCAGCGGCAACACCGGCCGCCACCGCAGCGCCCACGGTGGTGCATGGCTTCGTGACCGACGTGACGGCGTTCAATGCCTTCATCGACACGCATCCCACGCCCGAACAGTTCCGCGCCACCTACCCCGATGTGCTGCTGGTGACGCCGGGCATGCCGAGCACCCGAGAGCTGCGCAACAACAACAGCCGCTATTTCGCCGAATTGGATGCGCAAGGCCGCATCGTCGGCGGCAAGTTCATGTAATGCGCCTGCACTTCACCAAGATGCACGGCATCGGCAATGACTTTGTCATGCTCGATTGCCGCCACCAGCCGTTCGCGCTCGACGCGGCGCAGATTCGCGCCATCGCCGATCGCCACACCGGCGTGGGTTTCGACCAGCTGATCAGCATCGAGCCGCGGCGCGATCCCACCTGCGCGTTCTACTACGGCATCTGGAATGCCGATGGCACGCCGTCGGGCCAGTGCGGCAACGGCGTGCGTTGCGTGGCTGCGTGGCTGCATCGCGCCGGCGAACTGGCCCTTGGCGATACCGTGCGATTGGAAAGCCCTTCGGGTCCGGTAACGGTGCGCCTGAGCGGGCCCAACGAAGTCACCGTGGACATGGGCGTACCGCAGTTCGAACCTGCGCGTATTCCTTTCGAGGCCACGGACGACGCCGAGCAACACACCTTGATGGTGGAAGGGCAGGCGCTGGAGATCGGCGTGGTGTCCATGGGCAATCCCCATGCCGTGGTCGTGGTGACGGATCTTGCGGCGCCCGCGCTGGAGCAACTCGGGCCGGCCATCACCAGCCACCCGCGTTTTCCACAACTTGCCAACACCGGCTTTGCACAGGTGGTGAACCGCGAGCAGTTGCGCCTGCGCGTGCACGAGCGCGGCGCCGGCTGGACCCAGGCCTGCGGCACTGGGGCCTGTGCAGCCATGGCGGTGCTGCATCGGCGCGGCGTCGTCGGCGAGCGCGTGCGCGTAGCCTTGCCTGGCGGCGAACTCACCATCGACTGGGCCGGCCTCGGCCATACGCTGTGGATGACCGGACCGGCAGCCTTCGTGTTCGAGGGCGAATGGCTCGATTCATCCACGGTACGTTGAAAGCGGGCCCACGAACCTCGACACTCGGCCCTACAAGGCACCGTTCCAACCCACCGGTTTGAGGTAACGCGCATGTCCGACACCGCCTTCGCCGACACCCTGAGCGCCAGCGATGTGGCCGCGTATCTGCGCCGCCACCCCGAATTTCTTAGCGATTACCCTGACCTGGCCGCGCAGCTCACCCTGCCGCGCGAGCAGGGGCCGGTGGCATCGCTGGCGGTTTACCAGTTGCAGAGCCTGCGCGAAAAGAACACCGAGCTGGAGCGCCAGCTCGCCAACCTGATGGGCATCGCCGCCGAGAACGAGCGGCTGATGCAGCGCGTACACGACCTCAACGTAGCCGTGCTGCGCGCCACCACACCTGCCGTAGCGGCCCGCAGCGTGGTGGCGCGACTGGCGGAGGATTTCCAGACCGACCAAGTGCGCCTGCTGCTGTTTGGTGCCATCAGCCTGCCGCCAGCCGACTGGCTCGTGCACGTACCCGGTGGCCGCGCCTCGCTACCGGAGTTCAGCGACTTTCTCGCCAACCATGAACCGGTGTCCGGTCGTTTGTCCGCCGAGCGCCTGTACCGTCTATTCGGCGAACACGCACCGGAGATCCATTCCTCGGCGATCATGCCGCTGGGCGAGTTCGGCATCCTGGCGATCGGCAGCAGCGATGCGGATCATTTCCAGCCCGGCATGGGTACGCTGTTCCTGAAGATGATCGCCGCCACTGTCACCGCCGCGCTGCGCCGTTCGCACGAAGGCGTGTAAACGAAGGCTGCCGCATGACCCCGCAGGAACAGGTCGACGCCTGGCTCGCCCGTCTGGCGGGCGAGCGCCATGCATCGGTGCACACCGTGGATGGCTACCGCCGCGATCTAGGCAAGCTGCTGCGCTGGATGAAGCACCAGGGCGTGGATCGCTTCGATGCTCTCGACGCGCACCGCATGCGCGGCTTCGTCGCTAGCGAGCATCGCGGCGGCCTGTCGCCCAAGAGCCTGCAGCGACTGCTCTCCTCCTGCCGTAGCTTGTTCCGCCACCTCACCCGCGAAGGCACGCTCGCACACGATCCGCTAGCCGGCGTGCGCGGCCCCAAAGTGCATCGCAAGCTGCCGCAAGTATTGGACGTGGATGAAGCCGCGCAATTGGTGGAAGGCCCCGGCGAAGGTAGCCTGAACCTACGCGACCGCGCCATGCTGGAGTTGTTCTATTCCTCCGGCCTGCGCCTGTCCGAACTCACTGGCCTGCGCTGGCTGGATCTGGATCTGCACACCGGCGAGGTACGCGTGCTGGGCAAGGGCGCGAAAACCCGCATCGTGCCAGTGGGCCGCCATGCCATCGCTGCACTGCAGGCGCTGGGCCAAGCTGAAGGCATGCAGCCGGAGTTGCCGGTGTTCAAGGGCCGCGGCGGTGCGCCGATCAGCCAGCGCGCCGTGCAATTGCGCCTAAAAACCATCGCGCTGCAACTGGGCATGCCCAAGCGCGTGCACCCGCACTTGCTGCGCCACACGTTCGCCAGCCACATGCTCGAATCCTCTGGCGACCTGCGCGCCGTGCAGGAGCTGCTCGGCCACGCCGACATCGCCACCACCCAGATCTACACGCACCTGGATTTCCAGCATCTGGCCAGGGTCTATGACGCGGCGCATCCCAGGGCCAAGTCAAAACACAAGTAGCTTCGCTCCAAACCTCAAGAAGCCACCCGCTGACACTTGAGAGTTGCGCATCGACTGCCGTCGATGCGCAATAGACTCTGCTTCTTGGTCAGATGCCCCAAATGACAGTGACGAGCACGTTCCTCAACGTGTCTGCAATAGATAGTTTCTAGCGAGTCTCGGGCAAATCAGGTTGATGATGCCCTCAGAACTGGCGAGTGACATGCCCCCAAACCACTTGCGTAGGTACACCAAAATTGTTGAACCACGCACCCAACGTGGCCCATGTCGGATCACCTTTGGGGAGCGTCTGGTCATTGTCTATTTCTAGATACTGGAAAACTGCAGCACCACTGCCGTTCACTTCGAAGTTGTACTCGAATGTCGCGTAACCACCAGGAAACTGTTTCGTACCGACGACATAGATGGCGGCGCCTGGGCATAGATTGGCGGTCGTTATGGCTTGCTGAGCGGCGTTCAATACAAATGCATCCGGCCCTGACCTTGTGGTGCAATAGCCCGCAGGGCATTTCACATAGCCGTTGTTGTCGACGTTACAAGCAGCACGCGCGTTATCTGCGATCAGAATCGAAATCAGGATTGCGAGTAGTGCCTTCATGACATGCTCCATTGCAATGAGACTTCTCGTACTTCCCTCGTAGTGCCGCACCTGGAAGTGCGGCTCCTTCAACGTAGAACGGGTCAAGTCGTTAGCAATTGAGTTTTTGCCTCAATAATTTGTAGGTATTAACGTAATTATGTGTAGGTGCAGGGATATCCCTCGACCTTGAATCGCTGGTAGATCACCCCAACTAGGGCGGTTCTGGGCACTCACGGAGTCATCGTATGGAATCCTTTCACGCCACCACCATCGTCTCGTTGCGCCGTCACGGCCGCGTCGTGATCGGCGGCGACGGCCAGGTCACCCTCGGCAATACGGTGATGAAGGCCAACGCGCGCAAGATCCGCCGCCTTGGCAAGGGCGACGTGCTGGCGGGCTTTGCCGGCGCCACCGCCGATGCGTTCACGCTGTTCGAGTTGTTCGAGCAGAAGTTGGACAAGCACGGCGGCAACCTCACCCGTTCGGCGGTGGAGCTGGCCAAGGAGTGGCGCACCGATCGCCGCCTGGGCCGCCTGGAAGCCATGCTCGCCGTGGCCGACAAGGAAGCGTCACTGCTGATCTCCGGCAACGGCGACGTGCTGGAGCCCGAGCACGGCCTGATCGCGATCGGTTCCGGTGGCCCATATGCGCAATCGGCAGCACTGGCGCTGATGGAGAACACCGACCTGGACGCTCGCGCCATTGTGGAGCGCGCGCTCAAGATCGCCGGTGATATCTGCATCTACACCAACCACAACACCACCATCGAAGAGCTGTAAGCGCTCAGCGCGACGGCGACGACGTCGTGGTCCCGGCGAATGCCGGAATGACGACAAACCCCACTTTCCGGTGAACCTATGTCCGAACTCACTCCCCGCGAGATCGTCAACGAACTCGACCGCTTCATCATCGGCCAGCACGACGCCAAGCGCGCCGTAGCGATCGCGCTGCGCAACCGCTGGCGCCGCATGCAGCTGGAGCCGGCGCTGCGCGATGAAGTGACGCCCAAGAACATCCTGATGATCGGCCCCACTGGCGTGGGCAAGACCGAGATCGCCCGTCGCTTGGCCACGCTGGCCAACGCGCCGTTCGTGAAGGTGGAAGCCACCAAGTTCACCGAAGTGGGCTACGTGGGCAAGGATGTCGAATCGATCGTGCGCGACCTCGCCGACGTGGCCTACAAGCTCACGCGCGAGCAGGCCATGAAGCGCGTGCGCACGCAGGCGGAAGACCGCGCCGAGGATCGCATCCTCGATGCGCTGCTGCCGCGCCGCCAGCAGCCCACCGATTGGACCCACGATGCCGCGCCTGCCAGCGACGCGCAGAGCGACACGCGCCAGAAGCTGCGCAAGCAGCTGCGCGAGGGTGCGCTGGACGATCGCGAGATCGAACTGGATTTCTCCGCCAATGTCGGCGTGGAAATCATGTCGCCGCCGGGCATGGAGGAGATGGGCCAGCAGCTGCGCCAGATGTTCCAGAACCTGGGCGGCGCCAAGACCCAGCAGCGCAAGCTGGCCATCAAGGTGGCCCGCCCGCTGCTGATCGACGAGGAAGCAGCCAAGCTGCTCAACGACGAGGAAGTGCGCAGCCAGGCCATGCACGCCGCCGAGCAGAATGGCATCGTGTTCATCGATGAAATCGACAAGATCGCCCAGCGCTCCGAATGGGGCGGTGCCGGCGTGAGCCGCGAAGGCGTGCAGCGCGATCTGCTGCCGCTGGTGGAAGGCTCCACCGTGTCCACCAAGTACGGCCCGATCAAGACCGATCACATGCTGTTCATCGCCTCGGGTGCGTTCTCGCTGGCCAAGCCCTCAGACCTGATCCCGGAGCTGCAGGGCCGTCTGCCGATTCGCGTGGAGCTGTCCGCGCTGTCGGTGGACGACTTCAAGCGCATCCTGCGCGAGCCGCACAACGCGCTGACCAAGCAGTACGTGGCCTTGCTGGGCACCGAGGGCGTAACCATGGAGTTCACCGAGTCGGGCATCGACCGCCTGGCCGAGGTGGCGTTCCAGGTGAACGAGCGCACCGAGAACATCGGGGCCCGCCGCCTGCACACCGTCATGGAGCGCCTGCTGGAGAAGATCTCCTACGAAGCTGCTGACAAATCCGGCGAAAACTACCAGATTGACGCCGAATATGTCGATAAAAACCTGGGAACCCTGGTCAAGGACGAAGATCTCAGCCGTTACATCCTGTAAACAAGGGGAAAGGCCCCAGCTGGTAAAATTCTACCCATGGGAAATGTGATCGAACTCAAGACCACCGGCCAGCGGGCGCAGTTGCGCGAGGCACAGCAGCAGCACCAGCTGGTTCGGTTGTGGCGCGGCGAACTCGAACACGGCAGCTTCTGCGGCTATGTGGGCGGTGTAGGCCGTGAATTCTTCCTGCTGTGGGTAGTCGGCGACGGCATCACCTATGACGGCATGTATGTGATGCGCCATCGCGACGTCTCCGAGCTGGAGGCGCCGGACAAGCACGCGCCATTCATGGAGAAAGCGCTGGCCCTCAAGCACCTGATGCCACGCACGCCGCGCGGCTTCCCGCTGGACGATATCCGCAGCGTGATCCAGGCCGCCGCTACGCAGGCTCCGGTGATCGGTGTGCATGTGGACAGCGAGGATGAGTCGGAGGTGTGTTACATCGGCCGTCTGATCAGCGTGGAAGAAGAAGGCTTCAACATGCAGGAGATCTCGCCCGACGCCGAGTGGCTGCGTGAGGCGTCGTTCTTCACGTGGGACGAGGTATCCACCGTGAGCATCGAGGACGGCTATGCCATGGCCTTGCTGGCCGTGGCCGGTACACCGCCGCCGCTGGAGCAGGGCGATTCGGGCGTGGAACACGCGCAGTAAGTTCTGACGCAAGAAACGAAAAGGCCGGCTGCAAAGCCGGCCTTTTTTGTTGGGCTGACACCCTCAACGCGTGGTGGCGGGCGCCGGGGCCGGCCCTGGCGCGGGTGCCTTGGCCTCACGCGCGGGCGGCGCCGGTGCCTTCACCTGTTGCTGAAAGAAATTCTCGATCAGGTGATACACGTGACTGCGCTGGCCCGGTAAATTCAGGCCATGCTTGGCGCCCGGGTAGGCCATGAATTGGAACTGGGTACCGCGCTTTTGCAGCTCGCCCATCAGCTCGGTGGAGTTGAGGAACAGCACATTGTCATCGGCCATGCCGTGCACCAAGTACAACTTGGAAGTGAGGCCGTCGAGCCAGGCCAACGGTGAGCTGCGCGTGTAGCCGGCATCGTTGTCCTGCGGGCGACCCAGATAACGCTCGGTGTAGAACGTGTCGTACAGGCGCCAATTGGTCACCGGGGCCACAGCCACGCCGCCAGCCAACTGATCCGATGCTTTGGCCAGCATCATGGTGGTCATGTAGCCACCATAGCTCCAGCCAAACACGCCGATGTGGCGGCCATCCACCCAGGGCTGGGATTTGAGCCACTGGATGCCGACCAGCTGGTCGTCCACCTCGGCCGCGCCCAGCTGCTGGTAGATCGGCTTTTCGAACGCGTGACCGCGGCGCGCCATGCCGCGATTGTCCAAGGTGAACACCACAAAGCCCTGGTTGGCCATGTACTGATTGAAGTAATCACCCCACGCATTCACCACCAGCTGCGCGTGCGGGCCACCGTAGTACATGTCGAACACCGGGTACTTCTTGTTCGGGTCGAAGCCGGCGGGCTTGTACAGGCGGTAGTACAGGGTTTGGCCATCGGCAGCCTTGAGCGTGCCGAATTCCGGCTTGATCAGGCTGTCGCGGTAGTTCCAGAACGGATGCTTCTCATCGAGCTTGTTCGGCTCGATCCAGGTGACAAAGCTCCCGTCGGGTTTGTGCACGCTCACCTGCGGCGGGGTATCCACGCTGGAGAAGTTGTCCAGGTAGAAACTGCCGTCGGGGGCGAACTCGGCCATGTGCGTGCCGGCACCCTGACTGATGCGCTGGGGCGCCTTGGCGGTGCTGCCGTCCAGCTTGAGTGCATAGACCTGGCGCTCGGGCACGGCGTCCTTGTTGGAGCTCACGTAGACCACGCCGGCATGCTCGTTCACCGCCAGCACGCCGTCGATCGGCCACTCGCCTTCGCTCACGGCGTGCTTGAGCTTGCCGTCGATGCCGTACAGGTAGAGATGGTGGTAACCGCTGCGCTCGCTGCCCCACAGGAAGCTCTGGCTGTCCTGCAGGAAATGCAGGTCGTCGTTGAGATTGATCCAGGTGTCGCTGGTTTCGCTGAGCAAGGTGCGCTGAGCCAGCGTCTTGGCATCCACCAGGCGCAAATCCAGACGTTGCTGGCTGCGCGGCATGCGCTGGTAGGTGAGGTGCTTGGCATCCGGCAGCCAGTTCACGCGGGTAAGGTAGATGTCGCTGCCCTTGCCCAGGTCCACCCAGCGCACCGCGCCGCCAGCCGGCGCCACCAGGCCCAGCTTGACCGCCACGTTGGGCTGGCCGGCACCGGGGTAGCGCTGTTCCACCACTTCGGTATGGTCGGCATAAAGCTCGGTGCGCTTGGTCACCGGCACCTTGGCCTCGTCGTAGCGTTCGAAGGCGATGGCCGAATCGTCGGGCGCCCACCAGTAGCCGGCGCTGCGATCCATTTCCTCCTGCGCGACGAACTCGGCCTCGCCGTTGTGCACGGTGCCGCCGCCGTCGCGGGTGAGCTGGCGGGTTTCGTTGGTGGTGAGGTCGATCACCCACAGGTTCTGATCGCGCACGAAGGATACGTAGCGACCCTTGGGCGAGATCTTGGGATCGATCACGTTGTCGCCCGCATCCAGCGGCTTGGGGGCCGCGTCGGGCGTGGCCAGCGCATACACGTAGAGCTTGCCGTTGATCGGAATGAGCAGCTGCTTGCCGTCCGGCGACCATTGGTAGCTCACGATGCCGCGCAGGCCGGCGGTGCGTTCGCGCTCGCGGCGCGCCTTTTCCGCATCGGAAAGCTGCTCGCCATTGGGTTCGAGCTTTTTCGAATCCACCAGCAGGCGCGTCTTGTTGCCCTTGAGCTGGTACTCCCAAAGATCCAGTTGGAACTGGTCGTCCGGGCGTGCTCGCAGAAACGTCACGCGACTGCCATCGGGCGAAATCTTCAGCCCACGCGGCGCTGCGCCAGCGAGGCTACCGCCATCGAAAATGCGTTCAATGGTGAGTTTTTCGGCCATGGTCGGCAGGGCCACCAACGTGAGGGCGGCAAACAAGAGGGCGCGCATGAAACTTCCTTGGGCGACGCGACGTACGCAACTACATGCGGCGATTAGAACGCGTCATGCCACGGGAAGCCAGTGTTTTCCGCAGGTATTCCACACACTCGGCGAGCCTTCGATAGACCCGCCGCCATGGCGATCATGCGCAAAAGCCCTGTTTTTCAGGGTTTGGCGCCCTGGCCGAACAGCACTTTGCGCGCGGCTTCATCGGTAGCCAGGTCGAACTTGCCCTTGATCTCTTCGCCCAGTGCATAGGCACGCTGCGTGGCGGGGCGAGCGCGAATCGCCTCGAACCACTGCTTGAGATGGGGGAAATCGTCCAACTGCATGCCCTGGTTTTCGTAGGGCACGATCCATGGATACGCGGCCATGTCGGCGATGGTGTAGTCCTTGCCGGCGATGAAGGCACGCCCGTCCAACCGCTTGTTCAGTACGCCATACAGGCGCCGCGTTTCGTTGACGTAGCGGTCGATGGCGTAGGGAATCTTTTCCGGCGCATAGCGGTTGAAGTGGTGGTTCTGTCCCAGCATCGGCCCCAACCCGCCCACCTGCCAGTAGAGCCACTCCAGCACGGTGTAGCGACCACGTACGTCGCTAGGAAGGAAGCGACCGCTCTTTTCGGCGAGGTACTGCAGGATGGCGCCCGATTCGAACACGCTGACCGCATCGCCGCCGTCCGCTGGCCGGGTATCGACGATGGCCGGCATGCGGTTGTTGGGCGAAATGGCCAGGAAAGCTGGGGCAAACTGCTCGCCCTTGCCAATATTCACCGGCTTGATGGTGTAGGGCAGGCCCGATTCCTCCAGGAACAGGGTGATCTTGTGGCCATTGGGCGTGGGCCAGTAGTAGAGCTCGATCATGGCAATACTTCCTTGGGCGGTATCGCCTTGAAGTTCGGGCCGAGCCAGGGGGATTCAAGCCAGCGCCGTCAACGCGGAGACGTAACCCTGCGTTCCACGGCGAGAGTTTCCACCGGAGTGCCGCCATGAACCGTCTCTACCGCGTTGCAACCCTGATGCTCGGCCTGGCGCTGGCCGGCGGAGTGTGGGCCCAGCAAAGCGCTGCTCCCGAGGCCGCCACCACCGAGAAGGGCCATGACCAACACATGCATGGCCCCAATGCGCAGCAACAGCTGCAACGCATGACCAAGCAACTGCAGCTCAGCAGCGACCAGCAAACAAAGCTCGCACCCATCCTGCAGCAGCGTGACCAGCAGGTGCAGGCACTGCGCGCGGACACCAGCCTCAAGCCCGCCGACCGTCGCGCCAAGCTGATGGCGCTGACCCAGAGCACCACCACGCAGATCGACGCAGTGCTCACGCCGGCACAACGTGACCAGCTCAAGGCCATGCGCGAAAAGGCCATGGAGCGTGCGGAAGAGCGTCGCAGCCAGAAGGCCCCCGCCTCCTCGCGCAGCGGCGGCTGAGCACGCACTCTTCGCCCACCACGGTAGCCGACATACCGCCGGCTGCCGCGTTCCCGTATGCTCCTTCGTTTCTTCGGCAGTGCAAGAACGGAGCAGGTATGACGCGCGTCGTCGTAGTCGGCAGCATCAACATGGACCTGGTGACGTTGGCGTCGCGCTTCGCGGGCCCGGGCGAAACGATCCTCGGCGATCGCTTTCTCACCGTGCACGGTGGCAAGGGCGCCAACCAGGCCGTTGCCGCCGCCCGACTCGGTGCACAAGTGGCCCTGATCGGCGCGGTGGGTGACGATGCCTTCGGCACGCAGCTGCGCGAAGGCCTTGCCCGCGAGGGCGTATCGCTGGAGCACGTCGCCACCATCGCCGGCTGCGGCAGCGGCACCGCCTCCATCACCGTGGCCGAAGGCGACAACCACATCATCGTGGTGCCGGGGGCCAACGCGCATGTGACACCGGCGCAGGTGGAAGCCGCGCAGGCCGTATTCGCGCAGGCGGACGCGATCCTGGTGCAGATGGAGATTCCGCTGGCATCCGTCGAAGCCACGCTGCGCCTGGGTCACCGCCTGGGCAAACCGGTGATCCTCAACCCCGCACCCGCCCAGCCGCTGCCCGCCGAATGGCTGACACTTGCGCGCTACCTCACGCCCAACCAGCACGAGCTGGCGATTCTGCTGGGCGCCAATGAACAGGATGACTTCCGCGCCCTGATGCAGCGCTCCCCCGCGCCAGTGGTGCTTACCCGCGGCGCCGAAGGCGCGTGGTACCGCGACGGCGGTGAATCGACGCACCAGCCCGGCTTCGCCGTGCAGGCCGTGGACACCACCGGCGCGGGCGACACCTTCAATGCCGCGCTTGCTGTGTTCCTGCACGAAGGCTTGCCCGGCGCCGTACGCAAGGCCTGCGCCGCCGCCGCACTCTCGGTCACTCGCCTGGGCGCGCAGGGCGGCATGCCGACGCGTGCGGAGCTGGATGCGTTTCTAAGCCAGGCTGGCTGAGTGCGCTCACTCCGCCGGCGCTGGCGCAAGAACGTCGCGCTGGCCATTAATGCCCATGGGTGATACCAGGCCGGCCGCTTCCATGGCTTCGACCAGTCGCGCGGCGCGGTTGTAGCCGATGCGGAACTGGCGTTGCACGAAGGAGATGGATGCGCGGCGCGTGCGCAGCACGAATGCGGCAGCTTCATCGTACAGGGGGTCGAGTTCGGCGTCGCCGCCTTCTTCGCCGAACAGTTCGCCAGAGCCTTCGCTGGGTGGGCCGGCGAGGATCTCGTCCTTGTAGTCGGGCTCGCCGTAAAGCTTGAGGTGTGCCACGACGCGATGCACTTCTTCATCGGCAACGAAGGCACCGTGGATACGTTGTGGATAACCCGTGCCCGGCGGCAGGAACAGCATGTCGCCCTGGCCAAGCAGGCTTTCCGCGCCCATCTGGTCGAGGATGGTGCGCGAGTCGATCTTGCTCGATACCTGAAAGGCCACGCGGGTGGGGATGTTCGCCTTGATCAGGCCGGTGATGACATCCACCGATGGGCGCTGCGTGGCGAGGATGAGATGAATGCCGGCTGCGCGCGCCTTCTGTGCGAGGCGTGCGATGAGTTCTTCGATCTTCTTGCCGGCCACCATCATCAGGTCGGCCAGCTCGTCGATCACCACGACGATCATCGGCAACGTGTCGAGCGTTTCCGGCACTTCCGGATGCGTCGGGAACGGGTTCATCAATGGACGTCCAGACGCCCGTGCCTCGCGCACCTTCTGGTTGAAGCCGGCAAGGTTGCGCACGCGCAGGTCCGACATCAGGCGATAGCGGTTCTCCATCTCGCCCACGCACCAGGCCAATGCGTTGGCGGCGAGCTTCATGTCGGTGACGACCGGCGCGAGCAGGTGCGGGATACCTTCATAGACTGAAAGCTCCAGCATCTTCGGGTCGATCATGATCATGCGCACGTCGTCGGGCGTGGCCTTGTAGAGCATCGACAGGATCATGGCGTTCACCGCCACCGACTTGCCCGAGCCGGTAGTGCCGGCGACCAGCATATGCGGCGCCTTGGCCAGGTCCGCCACCATCGGCTCGCCGGTGATGCCCTTGCCCATGGCCAGCGTGAGCAGTGAATCGGAATCGCGGTAGGCCGGGGCGCTGAGGATTTCCGACAACGCGATCATCTGGCGCTGTTCGTTGGGCAGCTCCAGGCCCATGCAGGTCTTGCCCGGAATGGTCTCCACCACGCGAATGGAGCTGCGCCCCAGGCCGCGGGCCAGATCCTTCATCAAGGCCACGATCTGGTTGCCGCGCACACCCACGGCCGGCTCCACCTCGAAACGCGTGATCACCGGACCGGCCGACGCGCCGACCACCGTGACTGGCACTTTGAACTCGCTCAGGCGTTGTTCGATCAAGGTGCCCGTGTCGGCCAGCTGTTGCTCGTCGATGGCGGCCACTTCGCCACGCGGCGCTGCCAGCAGATTGAGCGGCGGCAACGCGGCCGTGGGTCGCTGGCGAAGCGGGGCCGCATGCAGGGCCGATACCGTGGCGCCTGAAGATGTTCCCAGCATGTCGTCGTTCGCGGCGTAGCGTCGCGCGGATGCCACTTCGGTAGCCGCTGCAACCGGCACGACGACGATGTCATCCAGCGGATCATGCGCCTGCGCGTCGATCGATGGCGCGGGCACGTCGATCGGGGAGGGTGGCAGGGGTGCCGCTTCCACACGCTCTTCCAAGAGCTCGGGCCATGCAGGCGGCGGCGCCGGCGCAGGTGCCGGCGCGGGTTCGACCAACGGAGACGACGCGGCAACAGCCGCCGCCGTGACCGATGGCGTGCTGGCGGCGGGGCGCGCGGCCAGTCGCGCGGGTGCGGCCGGGCGACCGTGCTTGGGGGTAAGCCAGGGTTCGCGTATCACCTTCTCGTGGCGCGCCGCGTGCCTCACCGGCGCCATCGGTGCAGGTGCGGGTGCCGGCGCGGACACAGGCAGCGACACTGCCGCGCGTTCGGTGGTGCTGGCTGCGCGTGCGGGCGCTGCGGTCGCACTGGTTCGGCGCACCGCATTGCCACGCTGGCGTTTCGGCGCGCGGGCAGGGCGTTCCACGCGACGCACCGCACCTTGCTGACGGCGCGCACCACGCGCGCTGGCGCGTCCGGAGGCCACCCGCTCGACCAGGCGTTGCAACAGGGCGGCAAACTTATCCACAAGTTGCACTACGCCCCTGAATATCGCTGGCCAGCGCATGCCCAGGTACCACGGCAAGGCCAACGCCAGCACGGCAAGCATCAGCAGGCTGCTCAGCAAACCACCCAGTACGCCGGAAAAACCGTGCGACAAGGCACGGCAAACCACGCCGCCCGCTTGCGCATCGTCGGTGTACTGATCGATCACCAGACCTTCCAGCGTGGCGCTGGCCAGCAACACCAGCAATGCGCCTAGCCAGCTGCGAATGGCGCCGCTGCCAGCGATGGGCTGGCGTTTGACCAGCCGGGCGGCGAGCTGCCAGATCAGGGGGATCAACCAAAGCGTGGACAGCCCGAAGCCGCCGAAGAGAAAAGTGAGCATGCCTGGGGTTGGGAACGCCTACGCTAGCAAGCTCAACATGTTAACGCTGACTGGTCATGCGCGTCAGCAGATGGCTCCGTAATGGCCTGTCAGCCATGGTGGAAATGATTTATCCAAGGAGTTATCCACAGGCAGCGCGGCGCTCCGTAGGACAACCTCAGGGCACGCCGGCGCAGGATCTCGCCACGCGATGACCCGGGCTATTTACCAATGCAAAACGAGCTGAAGATGGCGCCCAGCAGATCGTCGCTGGTGTAGGTGCCGGTGATTTCGCCCAGTGCGTGCTGGGCTTGGCGCAGTTCTTCGGCGGCGAGTTCGCCGGCGCGGGTGGCGATTAGCACCTCGCGGGCGCGGTGCAGGTGATCGCCGGCCAATTCCAGCGCCAGAACATGGCGCCGACGTGCACTGAAAGCGCCTTCACCACTGCTGGCGCCGGCCAGTTGCTTGAGGTGTTCGCGCAAGGCATCGAGACCGTCGCCGGTTTTGGCGGAAGCCCATAGCCAGATGGCCGCTTCGCGGTTTTCGATACGCGCGCTGTCCTCGGCGAGGTCGATCTTGTTGATAAGTACCAGCCGCTCCACGCTGGCCGGCAGGTCGGCCAGCAGGGCGAGATCATGCTCGGCGTGCTCGGCATCGGTGACCAGCAGGGCGACGTCGGCGCGGGCAAGTTCGCCATGAGCGCGTCGCACGCCTTCGCGTTCCACCGGATCGTCCGTATCGCGCAAACCGGCCGTGTCGGCTAGCTCCAGCGAGACGCCGTCGAGGTTGAGTTGCTCGCGCAGGACATCGCGCGTGGTGCCGGCGATGTCCGTGACGATGGCCCGATCCGTACCGGCGAGGGCGTTCAACAGGCTGGACTTGCCGGCGTTTGGACGTCCAATGATGGCCACGCGCAAACCGTCGTTGAGGCGCACGCCGCGCTGGGCTTCGCGCAACAGCTCGGCGTGCTGCGCGAGCAGCGCGTCAAGCTGGTGGAGAATCACCGGGTCGGCGAGAAAGTCGATTTCCTCCTCGGGAAAATCGATGGCTGCCTCGATATGCACGCGCACGGCAATCAAGGCCTGTAGCACCTCTTGCACCTTGTGCGAGAACACGCCTTCCATCGAACGTAGCGCGGCGCGCGCGGCCGATTGCGAACGCGCGGCGATCAGGTCGGCTACCGCTTCGGCCTGGGCTAGATCCAGTTTGCCGTTGAGAAAGGCCCGCTCGGTGAATTCGCCCGGACGCGCCAGGCGGGCACCCATCGCGCACACGCGGCGCAACAAGGCATCCAGCAGCACGGGGCTGCCGTGGCCCTGCAGTTCGAGCACGTGTTCGCCGGTGTAAGAGGCGGGGGCGGGGAAGTAGAGCAGCAGGCCGCGATCGATCAGTTCGCCATCGCGTTCGCGGAACGCGGTGAAATGCGCTTGTCGCGCGCTCGGGTCGCGACCCATCAACTCACAGGCGATGGCTGGCACCGCCGGCCCCGAGACACGCAACACACCCACGCCGGCGGCGCCGGGTGCGCTGGCGATGGCGGCGATGGTGTCGGTATGCGTCATGACGGTGATTATGCGGCAGCAAGGGCGGGGAAGAAGGCCGCCGCCAGCGCGCGCGAACCTGTGGATAAAACCAGTGGATAAGAAAAAGGCCGCGTCAGCGGCCTTTTTCCTTGATGCCTCGGCTCGCTCAGGCGGCCTTGGCGCTTTCCTCTGCGCGCTCGACGCTGCGCGTGATCAGCCACTGCTGGGCCAGGCTGGTCAGACCGTTCACCACCCAGTAGAGCACCAGGCCAGCCGGGAAGAACAGGAACATGAAGCCGAACACCACCGGCATCACCTTCATCATCTTCTGCTGGGCCGGGTCCATGCCCGCGGCGGACGGCGACAACCACTGCGTGGCCATCATCACCAGGATGTAGATCACCGGCAGCACGAACAACGGATCGGGCGCGGACAAGTCGTGGATCCAGCCAAAGAACGGCGAGTGACGCAGCTCCACGCTTTCCATCAGCACGCGGTACAGGCCGAAGAACACCGGCATGGTGATCAGTACCGGCAGGCAGCCCGACATCGGGTTGACCTTCTCCTTCTTGTACAGCTCCATCATGGCCTGCTGCATCTTCATCTTGTCCTCGCCGTAACGCTCCTTGAGAGCGGTCACGCGAGGCTGCAGCTTGCGCATCTTGGCGCCGGAGCGGAACTGCGCGGCGGTGAGCTTCCACAGTGCAGCCTTGAGCAGCAGCACCAGCAGGATGATCGCCACACCCCAGTTGCCGCTGATCGCGTGCAGCTTGGAGAGCAGCCAGTGCAGCGGCTGCGCCACCACGGTCAGCATGCCGTAGTTGGTGGTGAGGTCGAGGCCCGGCGCCACCTGGTCCAGCGTGCCTTGCAGCTTGGGACCGATGTAGAGGCGTGAAGCCGTGGTAAGGCTCTGGCCCGGCGCGACGCTCAGTGCCGGACCCACCGCGCGGATCAGGTAGATCGGCTGGGCCGTGTCCGGGTTGATCACGCTGGTGGAGTAGGTGTTCGCTTCCTGCGCCTGCGGAATCCAGGCCACGAAGAAATAGTGCTGCAGCATCGACGCCCAGCCGCCCGTAATGGCGTGGTTGAGCGGCTTCTTGGCGAAATCGGCGAAAGGCAGGGTGGCCAGCTTGTCTTCCGGGCTGTACCAAGCCGCGCCATAGAAGCTATGCGAGGAGGGGTCGGAGAAGTTCTGCCACCAGCTCTTCTGCTGGGCCGGGGCCACGCGCTGCAACTGCTCGTACGCATTGCCCTGCCAGGCGCTGGCGCCGCCGTTGTCGATCTTCTGATCCACGCCGACCACGAAACTGCCGCGCTTGAGCACGTAGGTCTTGGTGACCTTGAGGCCAGCGTCGTTCTGCCAGCTCAGGTCGACCTTGAGTTCATCCTGGCCCTGGGCCAGCGCATAGCTGGTCTGGGCGGCCTGGAACACCGCGCGGTGATCGGGCGCGCTGCCTTCGTTGCTGACCAGGCCGCTCTGCGCCACGAAGTACTGGGCGCGCTCGTCGTCGAGCAGGCGCACCGGTTCGGGCTGCGGGTCCTTCTTGGTGGCCGGCACCGACGGATAGGTCAGCAGCTCCGAACGCACCACGCTGCCGCCGCGGGTATCCACAGTTAGGCGCAGTACGTCGGTGCTCAAGGTGATGAGCTGTGCGGAAGCCTCGGTCGCGGTGCCCGGCACGTTGGCCGCGGCGCTGGCGTTGGTGGCTCCCGGCACACTGCCGTCGCTGGCGGGCGGCACGGCGGCACTGGACGACGATGCCACGGCGGCCGGCGGCTGCGGGCCGTAATCCTTCTCCCAGGCCATGAACAACAGGTAGCCCACGGCCAGCAGGGCGAAGATAAGGAACGTACGCGTTTGATTCATCGCGGAGCAGATCCGGTGGTTGTCGCGACGCCGGGCCGCGAAACGGGATGGAAGAAGGTCAACGCACGATTGTGCCGGCCGTGTCGCCCGGCTTCAATGTGGCCTCTGGCCTCACGGCACGCAGCTTCCTCCAGAGGAAGTCGAGTTCCGCCAGCAAATCTGGGCCGGGCAGGCCGGCGGCCTGCTCGCGTGCCATCACCATGAGGTCGACAGCGGGAAGCTCAAGTCGGATGCGCCGGAAAGATTCGCGCACCAGTCGCTTGATGCGGTTGCGATCCACCGCGCGCTTGGACACGCGTTTGGAAATAGCCAAGCCGAGGCGCGGCTGACCAAGTTCGTTGGCTCGATAGCGCACAGAAAAACAGCGGCCGCCGAAGCGGCCGCTGGCATGACGCAGAGCAGCGAAATCACCGGCGCGGCGGAGCCGCGCGTCGCGCGGCAGGCCGGCGGCACGCATCGTGAGCGTGCCGCTTACGGGATCAGACGCTTGCGGCCCTTGGCGCGACGGGCGTTCAGAATCTTGCGGCCATCGGCAGTCGCCATGCGGGCACGGAAACCGTGGGTACGGGCGCGCTTGAGCTTGCTGGGTTGGAAGGTGCGCTTCGACATGGCTTTGTCCGAAGTTAAGGTAATAAAAAGGTTGGAAATTATGGCTGCTGTCAAGGCCCGATGTCAAATGGGGTGTTGCGGGGGTTGACAAAGCCCTGTTTACTTCCTGTGGATATCCGTGTGGATATCCATGCCAACTGGAGGGGTTCGTGCTGCTAGACTTGCCGGTCCACCCCGCGCGTAAGCGCTCCTTCCAGTGGTTGAAGATTTCCCATGAGTGACCTGTGGCGGCGCTGTCTCGAGCGTCTCGAGGGCGAATTGAACGCCGAAGACCTGCATACGTGGCTGATGCCCCTGCAGGCACGCGACGACACCCATGGCCTGCAGCTGTTCGCACCCAATCCGTACACGCTCGATACGGTTCGCGAGCGCTATCTGGCGCGCATCGAAACGGTGATCAGCCAGCTGACCGGCCATGACCTGACGGTAAAGCTGGAGGTGGGCTCCAGTTCGCCGCGACCGGCTCCGGCCAGTAAAACGGCGGCTCCGGCAGCGGCGCCCAAGACCGTGCCCGTGGTGGCGGAGGCTCAAGCCCCAGCTTTTACCCACAACCTGGACCCGCACTACACCTTCGAGACCTTCGTCGAGGGCAAGTCGAACCAGCTGGGCAAGGCAGCGGCCATGCAAGTGGCCATGAATCCCGGCCGGGCCTACAACCCGCTCCTGCTGTACGGCGGCACCGGCCTGGGCAAGACGCATTTGATGCACGCCACCGGCAACCTGATGCGCGAGCGCAATCCGGACTTCAAGGTGCTGTACCTGCGCTCGGAGCAGTTCGTCGGTTCGATGATCGAGGCGCTGCGCACCAAGAGCATGGACGAGTTCAAGCGCCGCTTCCGCTCGGTGGACGCGCTGCTGATCGACGATATCCAGTTCTTTGCGGGCAAGGACACCACGCAGGAGGAGTTTTTCCACACCTTCAACGCGTTGTTCGAGTCCAAGCAGCAGATCATCCTCACCTGCGACCGCTATCCGAAGGAAGTGGACAAGCTTGAGCCGCGCCTGAAGTCCCGCCTGGGTTGGGGCTTGTCGGTGGCGATCGAGCCGCCGGACTTCGAGACCCGCGCGGCGATCCTGCTGTCCAAGGCCCACGACAAGGGCGTAGCGGTGGGGGAGAACGTGGCGATGCTGCTGGCCAAGCGCATCCGCTCCAACGTTCGCGACTTGGAAGGCGCGCTCAACACGTTGGCCGCGCGTGCCAACTTCTACGGCAAGCCCATCACCATCGATTTCGCGGAGGAAACCTTGCGCGACCTGCTGGCGACCCATGCCCAGGCCGTGACGGTGCCCAACATCCAGAAGACGGTGGCCGACTACTACCAGGTGCGCCTGCAGGATCTGCTGTCCAAGCGCCGGGTGCGTTCCTTGGCACGACCGCGCCAGATCGCCATGGCACTGTCCAAGGAGCTCACGGAGCACAGCCTGCCTGAAATCGGCGAGGCTTTCGGCGGCCGTGACCATACGACGGTGCTGCACGCCTGCCGCACCATCAAGAAATTCTGCGAAACCGACACACGGATGCGTCAGGATTGGGAACAGTTGATCCGGATTCTCACCGGCTAACCGGGCGGCTGTGTACTGTTCGCTTGAAAAGTACTCGGGCAAGCTGTGGATAATAGGTGGACGAAATAGACGGCAAAGTTATCCACAATTGACACACAGTGGTCCGGCCTTTTAGGACACAACGTGGAAATTGTGTAAGTTATTGATTCCATGTGGAAATTTTCGTTTTTTGAGTTATCCACGCCGCCTACCACCACCACATAACATCTTTAAAAAACAGAAAAGCAGGATTGGGGAAGCGCCTATATGCAATTCAGCATTCAACGAGAAGCTCTGCTCAAACCGTTGCAGCAGGTCGTAGGCGTGGTCGAACGCCGCCAAACCCTGCCGGTGCTGGCCAACCTGCTAGTGAAAGTCGCGGATGGCAAAGTGTCGATGACCGGCACCGATCTAGAAGTCGAAATGATCGCTGCCACTCCCGCTGACAAACTGGTGGACGGTGAAACCACCATTCCCGCCCGCAAGCTGTATGACATCGTGCGAGCCTTGCCCGATGGCGCCTTGATCGAGTTGAAACTCAACGGCGACCGCGTGGCCATGAACGCGGGGCGCAGCCGCTTCACGCTCGCGACGTTGCCGGCGACCGAGTTTCCAACCATCGATGAAATAGAGCTGGTTGAGCGGGTAACGCTGCCGGAAGAAGTGCTGCGCGATTTGATGGAGCGCACTGCCTTCGCCATGGCCAATCAAGACGTGCGCTACTACTTGAATGGCATGCTGCTGGATCTTCAGGAGCACACGCTCCGCTGCGTCGCCACCGACGGCCATCGTCTGGCATTGAAGGAAACCAAGCTGGACAGCAAGGTTTCCGGACGTCGTCAGATCATCATTCCTCGCAAGGGTGTGAATGAGTTGATCGGTTTGTTCGAAACCGGCGAAGGGCAGGTTGAGCTGGAGTTCGGGCGCAATCACCTGCGCGTGCGTCGCGGCGACGTCACCTTCACCTCCAAGTTGATCGATGGTCGTTTTCCGGACTACGAAGCTGTCATTCCGCTCGGCGCGGACAAGCAAGCGACGCTGGATCGCGAAGTGCTACGCGGCGCATTGCAGCGTGCAGCGATTCTTTCCAATGAGAAGTATCGCGGCGTGAAGCTGGAACTGTCGCCGGGCAAGCTGCGCATCGTTGCGCACAACCCGGAGCAGGAAGAGGCCGTGGAAGAGCTTGAAGCGGAAACCGTCGTTTCCGATCTAGCTGTGGGCTTCAACGTGGGCTATCTGCTTGATGCGCTGGGTGCTTTACGTGGCGAGCGTGCACGTTTGAACTTGCGCGACGCCCAGTCCAGCTGTCTGGTGCAGGAAGACGACAGCGATCAGGCTCGCCACGTGATCATGCCGTTGCGCCTCTGATGTCGAGGCCACGTTTGCCCCTAACGGGCAAGCTCGCTCGGAACGCCGGAGCCGTCGCAAGACGCTCCGGCGTTCTTACTTGCGGGGCTTGCTGAAATGCGTCTGGAACGATTGCGCATCCAGGGTTTGCGCTGTCTGGCGGATGTTTCCATAGCGTTGGAAGAGGGCGTTACCGTGTTTTCCGGCGACAATGGGGCGGGAAAAACCAGTGTTTTGGAGGCCGCGTTCCTGTTGTCGCACGGTCGCTCCTTCCGTGCCGGCGCCAAAGATGCCTTGTTGCAACGCGGCGCGAGTGCTTTGGCGGTTTTTGCCGAGTTGCGTCACGCTGATGGTCGGTTGCGGCGGGTGGGTTTAGGGCGCCAGGGCGCTCGATGGGAAGCTCGCATGGATAGCGAGGTCGTGACTCTTAGTGAATTGGTGGAAGAGTGCGCGGTGGTGTGTTTCGAACCCGGCTCCCACGCTTTGATCGCTGGTGGCGCTGAAGAACGTCGCCGCTACCTGGATTGGGGTGTGTTCCACGTGGAACACGCGTTCATGCAGGCCTGGCGGCGCTATCAACGCGCCTTGAAACAGCGAAATTCGCTGCTAAGGGCCTCTGGCCCGCTCCAAGAAGCCTTATTCTTGCCCTGGGAGGCAGAACTAACTGCTGCCGCCACGCAGATCGACCGGCAGCGAGAGCTTTACCTCGAAGCGCTTCGCCCTCATTTGATAGAGAGCGCAGGTGCGCTACTGCCCGAACTAGGCGTGATAGAGCTGCGCTACCGGCGTGGTTGGCCCGAAGGAAGCGATCTAGGCGAGCTGCTGGCCCTGCAACGAGGCCGGGACCTGGCTCGCGGCCATACCACGCAGGGTTCCCATCGTGCGGATTGGTCGATTGTGTTCGAACACGCACCTTTGCGGGAACACCTCTCACGCGGGCAGGAAAAGCTGACGGCACTGGCCTGCGTCCTCGCACAAGCCTCCCTCTATGCCGAGCGGCGAGGGGAATGGCCGGTGGTTTGTCTGGACGACTTGGCTTCGGAGCTGGACAAGGCGCACCAAGCCGCTCTAGTCGACAGATTGCGGGCCGTTGGCGCCCAGGTGATGGTAACCGGCACCGAGGTTCCAGACGCTTTACAGGGGCCGCAGACCCATGTGTTCCACGTGGAACAAGGTCTACTCAACCCCCTGCTATAATCAACAAATTATCCCCAGCCCGGCCTTGTATGGCGCCGATCCGGGCGGGAAAGGCGCCCAGGAATCGGTCACCGAATGAACGCATCCTACGATTCGAGCAACATCAAGGTTCTAAAAGGTCTGGAAGCGGTGCGCAAGCGCCCTGGCATGTACATCGGCGATACCGATGACGGCACTGGCCTGCACCACATGGTGTTCGAAGTCGTCGACAACTCGATCGACGAAGCGCTGGCGGGTTATTGCGACCACGTCACCGTGACCATCCTCGAAGACGGCTCCGTCAGCGTCAGCGACAACGGCCGTGGCATCCCGGTCGACATGCACCCGGAAGAGGGCCGATCCACCGCCGAGGTCGTGATGACCGTGCTCCATGCCGGCGGCAAGTTCGACGACAACTCCTACAAAGTGTCCGGCGGCCTGCATGGCGTGGGCGTATCTGTGGTGAACGCCCTGAGCTCGCACTTGTGGCTCACCATTTACCGCGAAGGCAAGGAATACCAGCAGGAATATGCGCTGGGCGAGCCGCAGTACGCGGTGAAGGAGGTGGGTTCCTCCACTAAGCGCGGCACCACCGTGCGTTTCCTGCCCAGCACCGAAACCTTCTCCAACGTCGAATTCCACTACGACATCCTGGCCAAGCGCCTGCGCGAGCTGGCCTTCCTCAATTCGGGCGTCACCATCGACCTGAAGGATGAGCGCGGGGAAGGGCGCAGCGACCGCTTCGCCTACGAAGGCGGCATCAAGTCGTTTGTGCAGCACCTGGCGCAGCTCAAAACCGCCTTGCACCCCAACGTGATCAGCCTGAGCGCCCAGCAGGACGGCATTTCGGTGGAACTGGCGATGCAGTGGACCGACGCCTACCAGGAAACGATGTACTGCTTCACCAACAACATCCCGCAGCGCGATGGCGGCACCCACCTCACGGGTTTCCGCGCGGCGCTGACGCGTTCGTTGCAGGGCTACATCGAGAAGGAAGGCCTGGCCAAGAACGCCAAGGTCACGCTTTCGGGCGACGACATGCGCGAAGGCCTGATCGCCGTGCTCTCGGTCAAGGTGCCCGACCCCAAGTTCTCCTCGCAGACCAAGGACAAGCTGGTGTCCTCCGAGGTGAAGACCGCGGTGGAGCAGGCCGTCAACGAAAAGCTGGGTGAGTTCCTCCTCGAACATCCCAACGAAGCCAAGGCCATCGCCTCCAAGGTGGTAGACGCCGCCCGTGCCCGCGAAGCCGCCCGCAAGGCGCGCGAAATGACCCGCCGCAAGGGCGCCCTGGACATCGCCGGCCTGCCGGGCAAGCTGGCCGACTGCCAGGAGAAGGATCCGGCGCTGTGCGAACTGTTCCTGGTCGAGGGTGACTCCGCAGGTGGCTCCGCCAAGCAGGGCCGCAACCGCAAGACCCAGGCCGTGCTGCCACTCAAGGGCAAGATCCTCAACGTGGAGAAGGCCCGCTTCGACAAGATGCTGTCCTCAGCGGAAGTCGGCACGCTGATCACCGCGCTGGGCACCGGCATCGGCAAGGAGGAGTACAACCCGGACAAGCTGCGCTACCACCGCATCGTCATCATGACCGACGCGGACGTGGACGGCTCGCACATCCGCACGCTGCTCCTCACGTTCTTCTACCGCCAGATGCCCGAATTGATCGAGCGCGGCCATGTCTATATCGGCCTGCCGCCGCTGTACAAGATCAAGCAGGGCAAGAACGAGATGTACCTGAAGGACGATGCGGCGCTCAACGCCTACCTCGTCTCCACCGCCGTGGATGGTGCGGAGCTGCAGTACACGGTCGACGCCCCGGCGATCACTGGTGAGGCGTTGGAAAAGCTGCTGCGTGACTATCAGGCGGCGCTCGACCAGATTGAACGCCTCGGCCACCGCTTCGACGCCACCGTACTCTCCGCCCTGCTCGAACACGCGCCGATGGAAGCGGCCCTATGGAGCGACGCCGCGGCGATGCAGACGTGGCTTACCGGTGTGGAGCAGCGCCTGGCCGCCAGTGGTCTTGGCAAGCCGCGATATCGCCTCGCGATGCGTCCGGCGCTGGAAGAGCAGCCAGCTGCCATCGAGGTGGTGCGCGATCAGCACGGCCTCAGCCACACGTGGCTGCTGCCGCAGCCGTTCTTCGGCAGCGCGGAGTTCCGCCCGATCCTGCAGGTGAGCCAACAGCTTGCCGGTCTGGTCCACGCAGATGCCGTGGTTCGTCGCGGCAACGGTTCGCGCGGCATCACCAGCTTCGCCGAAGCGCGCCACTGGCTGCTTGAGGAAGGCAAGAAGGGCCGCACCATTCAGCGCTTCAAGGGCCTGGGTGAAATGAATCCGGAACAGCTGTGGGAAACCACGGTGAACCCGGAAACGCGCCGCATGCTGCAGGTGGGCATCGAGGATGCGTTCGCGGCCGATCAGATGTTCTCCATGCTGATGGGCGAGGCCGTGGAACCGCGTCGTGACTTCATCGAGGCAAACGCGCTCAAGGTCGCCAACCTGGACATCTGATGCCCTGAGACGGTGTTGGCGGTCATTTTGCGATGGCCGTCACACCGTCTTTCGTTTTCCCTGACGTACTAGCGTATTAGTACATTAATACGCAACGCAGTGGGGACGGAAAACACATTTTCCAGGGCGTAAAGTCATGATCTGCAGGGTTTGCCTGATCGCCAATTAGGGCAAGTCGCCGGCGTATGGTTCAACTGATTGATTCTTAACAATCTTTCTTGTGGCAGTGCGACTTGTTATCTGACGCACAGTCAGGTTACGCTCAGCGATCCCCCACGCCTCGTGCGTGAGAAATCCCAACACCTGAGGACTGCCATGAAGCGTGTTCCCCTGATCAAGATGCTTGCCGGTTCGGCGCTGGCCCTGGCCGTGGTGAGCACCCCGGTCATCGCGGGCAATAGCTCTTCCAAGGACAAGAAGGAAGCGCTGTATCCGAACGCCACGCGTTCGGAACCCAAGCTCGACCTGACCAGCGAGAAGGATCAGAAGGCAGTCAACGCCGGTCTCGACGCGGTCAACGATCAGGACAAGGACAAGGCGACCCAGCTGCTGCAGCCGATCGCCGATGGCACCGGCACCAAGAGCAAGTACGCCCAGGCGCTCGCTCTGCAGGGTCTGGCCAACGTGCACTACAACGACGGCGACGTGAAGGGCGCCATCGATCTGCTAAAGCGCGCGCTGGACAACGGCGTGCTGCCCAACGACACCTACTTCCAGCTCGAGTACGAACTGGCTCAGTTCTACGTGGCCGACGAGCAGTACCAGCCCGCCCTGGACACCATCGCCAAGTGGCGCGCCGAGGGCCGCAAGGAAACGGCTGATTCCTATGCGCTCGAAGGCAATGCCTATTACCGCCTCGAGAAGTACCCGCAAGCCATCGCCGCCATCAAGAAGGCCCAGTCGCTCACCGACAAGCCGAACGACAGCTGGAACCAGATCCTGATGGCCAGTTACTCCGAGTCCGGCCAGGGCGACCAGGCCGCGCAACTCGCGCAGCAGCAGCTGGCTGCCAATCCGAACGACACCACCGCGCTGAACAACGCCGTCTCCGTGCTGATGCAGGCGCAGAAGTATCCGGAAGCCATCGCGCTGATGGAGAAGGCCAAGGCCGCCGGTTCGTTCAAGGAAGAGAAGGACTATGTGAACCTGGCCAAGCTCTACCTGATCACCGGTCAGGACAGCAACGACCAGAAGGGCCCCGCCGCCAAGGCCATGGGCACCCTCGACGAAGGTCTCAGCAAGGGTGTAGTGAAGCCCAGCGCCGATAACTACATGTTGCTCGGTACGGCCTCCTATATGGCCGACAACACCAGCAAAGCGCTGGACTCGTACAAGAAGGCTATCCCGCTGTCGAAGGACGGAGAGCCGGCCATCCGCGCCGGTCAGCTGCTGATCGCCGAGAACCAGTACAGCGAGGCCAAGGGCCTCATCCAACAGGGCATCGACAAGGGCGTGCAGCACAAGGGCACCGCCTATATGTTGCTAGCCGAAGCGTGCCGTGGTCTGAAGGACAAGCCGGGCACGATCGCAGCCATGGAAAAGGCCGCACAGGACCCCGAAACCTCCGCAAAAGCAAAGGCTTGGCTGAAGGCTCAGGGAGCAGGCAAGTAAGGCAGAACGTGTAACACAAATGAGGCAGATAGACGTCTATTTGTCGTCCTCACGAGTGCTATACAAATGCCATGTGCTGTTGTACCGTTGAAACCTTTCCGTGCTCTCGTCCAGTGGCAAATGTCATCCTCTGCTCGGATCGATATTGCCACCAGGCGCCGTGACCACGGCTCACCGATTGATTAGCTCCAGATAGTGACAGATGGCCTCAAGTAACGAAGCAACCGGCCAAGGGCCGTTTAATTGGAGGCGTACCTGGGCGCTGGCAGTTGCCATCGCGCTGCATGCGTTCGCGTTCCTGTTGCTGGTGGCGCCTATGGCACCGCCGAAGCAGGTCCAGAAGGAGAAGGAGCGCACCGTCCAGGTGAACTTCATCGAGCCTCCGCCGCCGCCCCCGCCGCCGCCGCCGCCGCCGCCGGAGCCGCCGAAGCAGCCGCCGCCGAAGATCATTCAGCAGGTCAAGCCGCCGCCGACACCGCCGCCGCCGGCTCCGCCGCCGGCCGTCGAGGAAGCGTCCACCAACGCTATCCCGGCACCGCCGCCGGCACCGCCTGCTCCTCCGGCTGCGCCTGCGGACATCACGGCCAGTCAGGACATCAGCTACAACAGCCGTATTCAGCCCAAGTATCCGCCGCAGGCTATTCGCCAGCGTCACGAGGGCACGGTTACGCTGATGATTCTGGTGGGTGTCGATGGCGCTCCGAAGGACATCAAGGTGGAGCAGTCCAGCGGTTTCCGCGAGCTGGATCAGGCCGCGATTGAAACGGCACGCAAGTGGCGCTTCAATCCGAATGTCCGGAACGGGGTGAAGACCGAAGGCTACGTCCGCGTTCCGATCAACTTCAATCTCAATCAGCTGTAACTTCGGTTACGGTCAATTAGTTCACGCTTGACTTTCCAAGGGTAGCGTTATGTTCCTGCAAACTTCTCCGGCCCCCGCGGGCGGTACCACCAACGCCGAAGCCATGAAGTCGATGGGCTTTGACCACCTCATCCACAACTTCGATGCCCTCGGTTGGATCGTGTTCGTGGTGCTGGTGGTGATGTCCTTCTCCTCCTGGTACTTCATCATCGCCAACGCGATCCGCAACGCCATGGTTCGCGGCCGCGCCGACAAGGTCATCAACGGCTTCTGGAACAACGGTTCCACCCAGGACGCCATCCGCGAACTGGAAGCCCAGCCCAAGGGCGAACCGTTCTCGAAGATCGCCCTGGACGCCGCCTCGGCCGTCGCTCACCACCAGCAGGCTTCGTCGGGCGGTGGTCGCCTGGCCGAGTCGCTGAGCCGTTCGGAGTTCATCGATCGCGCCCTGCGCCAGGCCGTGGCTCGTGAGAGCCTGCGTCTGGAAGGCGGCCTGACCCTGCTCGCCACGGTCGGTTCGTCGGCTCCATTCATCGGTCTGCTTGGTACCGTGTGGGGCATCTACCACGCGCTGATCAAGATCTCCGCGTCGGGCAACGCTTCGATGGAAGCGGTGGCCGGTCCGGTGGGTGAAGCTCTGATCATGACCGCCTTCGGTCTGTTCACCGCTATCCCGGCCGTGCTTGCCTACAACTTCTTCAACCGCTCCAACCGCCTGACCTACGCTCAGTTCGACGAGTTCGCGCACGACCTGCACGACTTCTTCGCCACCGGCGCTCGCGTCGAAGGCAAGTGAGGATCTGACCCATGGCAATGAGCACCGGAGGCAATTCCGGCGGTCCGATGTCGGAGATCAACGTCACGCCGCTGGTCGACGTGATGCTGGTGCTGCTGATCATCTTCATGATCACGGCACCGCTGATGTCCCATCGAATCACGGTGGATCTGCCGACTGCCAATCCGAAAGTTTCGGATTCGGAGCCGGTGGAGCCGATGGACTTGGCCGTGAAGCCGGATGGCACGCTCTACCTCAATGACATCGAAGTCACCGAGGCCGAGCTGAAGGCGCAGTTTGCGGTTGCGGCGGCGAAAGCCCCGCAGCCGGAGCTGCAGATCCGTGCGGACAAGACCACGGAGTACAAGGTCGTGAAGAAGATTCTGGCCGACGCCAAGGAACAAGGCATGGTCCATGTCGGTTTCATCACGACCGGCAAGGAGTAACAGTCATGGCATTCAGTTCTGGAAGTGGCAAGGGGCCGATGGCTGACATCAACGTCACGCCGCTGGTCGACGTGATGTTGGTGCTGCTGATCATCTTCATGATCACGGCGCCGATGCTCACCCACAAAGTGAAGATCGATCTTCCGCAGCCGAACCCGAACATCGTGCAGCCGGAGAATCCGCCGGAGCCGGTCCGTCTCAAGATTGACCAGTCTGGCGCGCTCTACTGGAACGATACCCCGGTGGATGAGTTGGGCCTCAAGGCACAGCTCGCGGTGATCGGTGGTCTGGGCGATCCGGCCAAGCAGCCGGAAGTGCAGATCAACGCCGATGACGGCGTGGCTTACGAGCATGTGGCCCGTGTGCTGGCCGATGCCAAGAGCTACGGCCTGACCAAGATCGGTTTCACCGAAGGTCAGTAATACCGCAAGGCATTACCGCAACACTACCCTTAGAACCCCCGCTCACGCGGGGGTTCTTTTTTGTACGTCGATGATCGTTTGCATCGGCGATGTTCTGGACCTTTAGCCGTCCAAACCAAACCAAGGCCGGCACGGTTGCCCGCATCGAATGATGGGCGGTGACGAGGCGCTTGGCGCCCCGCTTAGCATCAGCGCAGAATTTGCAGGTAGCGACGCACCGTGGTCGAGAGGCCATCGTAAAGCGCTTCGCCGATGAGGGCATGCCCGATCGATACTTCGGCCAGGCCGGGAATGGCCGCCTTGAACGTGCCGAGGTTCGCCTGGCTAAGGTCGTGACCGGCATTCACCGCGAGCCCCGCCTGCTGCGCGCGGCGAGCGGTGTCGGCGCAGCGTTCCAGTTCGTCCTTCACTTCGCCCTCGGCGAAGGCATGGGCGTAGGGGCCGGTGTAGATCTCCACGCGCTGCACGCCTATGGCAAGGGCTGCTTCGAAACCATTGGCACCGGAATCCACGAACAGGCTTACGCGTGCACCGATCTCGCGCAGTTCGGCCACCAGTGGTCGCAGCGTGTCGATGTCGCGCTCCAGATCGAAGCCGTGATCGGAGGTGATCTGCCCATCGCTGTCCGGCACCAGGGTCACCTGCGTGGGGCGTACCTCGCGAGCCAATGCAATCAGGCCCGGATACGCGCCCCGGGCGGGCGCGAAGGGATTGCCCTCGATGTTGTACTCCACACGACCGCGCAGCATCGCGGCGAGTGCACGCACATCGTCGGGACGCACGTGGCGTTGGTCGGGGCGCGGATGCACGGTGATGCCACCGCAGCCAGCTTCAATGCAGGTTTGCGCGGCGCGAAGGATGTCCGGTTCGGTGCCGCCACGCGAGTTGCGCAGTACGGCGATCTTGTTGAGGTTGACGCTGAGCAGGGTCATGGGACTGGGGATACTCCCTGGCGAGACTGAATCCCGCGCCCGTCCAGGCAGCGGGCTGCACACAGTGCGCCGATCAGTCGATGTGTTCAAGTGTCCACTGGCGCACCCGGCGCGGCGCGCCGTGCCATGCCAGCGTGCCCACGTGGCCAGCATCCAGCGTTAGACGATGCAACTGCCACTGCTCGGCTGGATGGCCTTCCAGGTAATCCAGGCGTGGTTGTTCCGCACTGCCGCCAATGCTCAGCCGGTGCAGGCCAAAGGCGATGCCGCGTCCCATGGCCTTGAGCACTGCCTCCTTGGCCGTCCAGAACTCCAGGAAAGCCCGATCGCGCGCTTCAGTGGGTAATGCGGCCAGCGCCTGGGTTTCTGGTGCGCTGAAATAACGTTCGGCAATGGCCAGCGCCCGTGGATGCGGCCGCAGCCTTTCCAGGTCCACGCCTGGCGATATCCCACGAGCGATGGCGATCAAGGCCTGGTCGTGGCTGTGCGACCAGTTGAAGGACAGGGCCTGGCCATGCTCGGGCGCCAGCGTCGGGCGCCCGTGCGCGGCCTCCTCAAGGCGAACCGCCTCCGCCGGCAGGCTCAGGTAGGCACCCAGCATGGCGTACAGCGGTGCGCGCCCTTGGTGGTGGTCGTAGCGCAGCCGCCAAACGTGTACCTCGTCATTGCCTAGCCGCTCTGCTACTTTCGTTGGCGTCTGGCCGTCGGTCGTCCTCATCCACGCATGGTGCCGGGTGGGCGATGCACGTGACAAGCGTGACGGTCGCCACCGGGTGCGGATCGCCACCCGGCGCTTATTCCTTGCTGGGACGCACGCATGGCGGAGTATCGCGCTTGATCGCCGGTTGGTTGTTGTTGCTGGTTTCCCTGCTCTACGTGGGCCTGTTGTTCGTGGTGGCCTACGCGGGTGACCGTCGTCCCCTGTATCCGCGTCAGCCGCGTCTGCGGCCGTTGGTGTATAGCCTCGCGCTGGCTGTGTACTGCTCCTCCTGGACCTTTTATGGCGCCGTGGGTACCGCTGCGCGCGATGGTCTGGGCTATCTGCCGATCTACCTGGGCCCAATCCTGCTTTTCGTGTTCGGTTATGGGCTGCTGCGCCGCCTGGTGCTGGTGGCGCGTCACCGCAACATCACCTCCATTGCCGATTTCATTGGTGCGCGCTTTGGCAAATCGCACGGCTTGGCGGCGTTGGTGGCGATCATCGCGGTGATTGCCGTGGTGCCGTACCTGGCGCTGCAGTTCAAGGCGGTGGCGATGTCCTACGCCGTGCTTGGCGGCTTTGGCGTGCCGGGCGCCGCGCAGCTGGGCGACAGCGCGTTGTGGTGCGCGATCCTGCTGGCGACCTTTGCGATCCTGTTCGGTACGCGCACCATCGACGCCACCGAGCACCATCACGGCATGATGCTGGCGATTGCGGTGGAGTCGCTGATCAAGTTGCTGGTGTTCATCGTGCTGGCGGGCTACGCGCTGTGGCGCGGGCCTGGCCTGGCGGAAACCGTGCACCTCCCGGTGCAGCAGCTGTCCCACGGCGTGTCGCCGGGCTTCCTCGCGCAGACTCTGTTGGCCTTCTGCGCCATGTTCTGCCTGCCGCGCCAGTTCCAGATCGGCGTGGTGGAATGCGAAGACCCACGCGATCTCCGCCGAGCGCGTTGGCTGTTTCCCATCTACATGGCGATCGTGAGCCTCGCGGTATTGCCCATTGTGGCCGCCGGCTTGGGCTTGCCCCAGGTGCAGCTAGGCAACAAGGACGCATGGGTGCTCAACCTGCCCATGGCGCATGGCGATCGCGGCATCGCGCTGCTCGCCTTTATCGGTGGCTTCTCCGCCGCCACCGGCATGGTGATCGTGTCGTCGGTGGCCTTGTCCACCATGATCAGCAACGACCTGGTCATGCCGATGCTGCTGCGCGTGCGTCGCTTCAAGCTGGAGCAGCGCGCGGACCTCTCGCAGCTGGTGCTGCTGGTGCGTCGCATCGCCATCATCGCGCTGGCCGCGATGGCGTATGTGTATCACCGCGTGGTCGCCGATACTGCCAACCTTGCGGCCACCGGTTTGCTGGCCTTTGCCGCCGTGGCGCAATTCGCGCCAGCCATCGTCGCCGCGCTGTATTGGCGCAGCGCCAGTCGCAAGGGCGTGGCGGTGGGTCTGGCTGCGGGCTTCATGGTTTGGGCCTATACCTTGTTGTTCCCGGCCATGGATCGCACGGCGCCGTGGCTGGTCACCGGTCCGCTCGGCCTCAGCTGGTTGCAGCCGCAAGCGCTGTTTCACCTGAGCGGCTGGGATCCGGTGATGCACGGCACGTTCTGGTCGCTGCTGGCCAACGTGGCGTGTCTCATTTTCGTTTCCCTGCGCTTTCGTCCCAGCCTGGAAGAGCGCCTGCATGCGGCCATGTTCATCGATCCGTATGCGATCGACAGTCGTGGTGCCGGTGACTGGCGTGGACGTGTGGCCGTGGCCGATCTACTCACCATCGCCGAACGCATCGTCGGCGAGCGCACGAGCCAGCGCGCGTTCGACGACTACGCCGAGCGTCGCGGACGTCCTTTGCAGCCAGGAGCTGCGGCGGATCGCGCGCTGATCCAATACACCGAACGCTTGCTCGCCTCAGCCGTGGGCGCGGCCAGCGCGCGGCGCATCCTGATGGGCGCGCTATCGGGTTCAGGCCTGGATATCGCCGAGGCGATGGCGTTGATGGATGAAGCCTCGCAAGAGCTTCGCTTCAATCGCGAGTTGCTTTCCACCACGCTGGAGAATGTGTCGCAGGGCATCAGCGTGGTCGATGCCAATATGCGTCTGGTAGCGTGGAATCGTCGCTACCTGGAGCTGTTCGATTATCCCGACGGCATGGTTTACGTGGGCGTGCCGGTCGCCGACCTGATCCGCTGGAACGCCGACCACGGTGAATGTGGCCCGGGCGAAGTGGAATCGCACGTGGGCAAGCGCATCGGTCACATGCGCGCCGGCTCGCCGCACCTGTTCCAGCGCATCCGCCCCGACGGCACGGTGATCGAGATGCGCGGCCGCGCGTTGCCGGGCGGCGGCTACGTGACCACGTATACCGATGTCACCGCGTACAAGCACGCCGAACAAGCCTTGATCGAGGCCAACGAAAACCTTGAACAGCGCGTGGATCAACGCACCGCCGAACTCAGCGAGGCGCTCACCGCGACGGCGCATGCGCGGCGCGAGGCGGAGATGGCCAATGCCTCCAAGTCGCGTTTTCTGGCGGCGGCGTCGCACGATCTGTTGCAGCCACTCAATGCCGCGCGCCTGTTCACCTCCGCGTTGCGTCAACATCCGGGCCTCGACGCGGAAGCGAGTCTGCTGGCCGAACGCATCGATGCCTCGTTCCGTGCGGCGGAAGACTTGCTCGATGCACTGCTCGATACCTCGCGTCTGGACACGGGCAGCTATCGCGCGGAAATCGGCAGCTTTGCCTTGGCTGATCTATTCGACTCGCTGATCGCGCAGTTCGCCGTTATCGCCGAGCGACGTGGGCTACGTTTGCGCGTGGTGCCGACCAAGCTGGCGGTGCGCAGCGATCCGCAGTTGTTGCGTCGCGTGTTGCAGAACTTCATCTCCAATGCGCTGCGCTATACCCGAGAGGGCGGCATCCTGCTGGGCGCGCGGCGCGTAGGCGACGAAGTTCGCATCGAAGTGTGGGACACCGGTCCCGGTATCGCCGAAGCACAGCGTGCACGCATCTTCGGTGAGTTCCAGCGTCTCGATCGGCCTTCGCCCTGGGGCGAAAAGGGCTTGGGGCTGGGTTTGTCTATCTGCGAACGCATCGCCGGCATGCTGCAGCATCGGCTGGAGTTGGCGTCGCGCGAAGGCAAGGGCAGTCGATTCGCCATCTGCGTGCCACGCGTGGCCGCCGCGGTGCCACGCCGCCGGCAGCCGGCGCAACCGGTGTCAAACGAGCAGTTGCCGCTCACCGTGCTGTGCCTGGACAACGACGCGGCGATTCTCGATGGCATGCGCGCGCTCTTGCAGCGCTGGGGCGTGGATTGCCGCACCGCGCTGGATGTGGCGCAGGCCGAGCAGGAGTTGCGCCGCGAACGCATCGACCTGATCCTGGCGGACTATCACCTCACCGAGAACTTCGATGGCCTGCAGGCGCTGGAGCAGTTGCGCGATGCGCTGGGCGAGCTGCCGCCGGTGGCGATGATTACCGCCGACGGCAGCAGCGAGTTGAAGCAGCGTGCGCGTGCACTGGGTTATCCATTGCTGCACAAACCAGTGCGACCGGCCGCGCTGCGTGCCTTGCTGAGTGCGTTGGTACGGCGACAGACGCCCGCCTGAGGCGGCGCGTTACTCGTCGTCGTCCGGCATCGAAGGCATGGCATCCTGGTCGATCGCCAGATGGCTGGCGGCCAGCGCGACCTGGGTGCGGTTGTTCACGCCGAGCTTGCGCATGATGGCGGTCATGTGTGCTTTCACCGTGGCCTCGGAAACACCCAGGTCATAGGCGATCTGCTTGTTGAGCAGACCTTCGGCGATCATCGTGAGCACGCGGAACTGCTGCGGCGTGAGCTTGGCCACGCGGTCGGCCACCGCCGCCTCGTCGGGCTTAAGCTCCACGCCGCCGCCAACCAGCTGGTGCGGCAACCACACATCGCCATCGAGCACCTTGCGTATGGCGGTGATGATCTCCTCGCCGGGCGTGGATTTGGGGATATACGCCGACGCGCCATGCGCCAGCGCGCGCCGCGCCACCTGCACGTCCTCATGGCCGGACACCACGATGGTGGGCAGGCCCGGATACTGGCCGCGGATGTGCGCCAATGCCGAGTAGCCGCGCGCACCGGGCATGTGCAGATCCAACAGCAGCAATTCGGCATCGGGATACTGCTCGATCAGGCTGAGCAAGCTGAAGACGCTGTCGGCGCAATGCACGTGCGCCTCGGGTACGGCCGCGAGCACGGCGCGTTGCAGTGCATCGCGGAACAGCGGGTGATCGTCGGCGATCAGTACGTCGGGCATAAGAAACGAAATCGTCCAGGGGAAAGGGGGAATAGAGGAACCGCGAAGAAGCGTGGCTGTTCTCCTATCCCCGATTCGCGCGTGCCTGCTATTTGATCAGGCGTTCGTCCACCAGGTTCTTGACGACGCTGGGGTCGGCGAGGGTGGAAATGTCGCCCAGCTGTTCGGGCTGGTTCTCGCCGATCTTGCGCAGGATACGGCGCATGATCTTGCCCGAGCGCGTCTTGGGCAAACCCGGCGCCCATTGCAGGTAATCGGGCGTGGCGATTGGGCCGATTTCCTTGCGCACCCAGGCCACCAGTTCCTTGCGCAGCTCGTCGCTGCCGGTTTCGCCGGCGATCAGCGTGACATAGGCGTAGATGCCCTGGCCCTTGATCTCGTGCGGGCACCCCACCACGGCAGCCTCGGCCACCTTGGGATGCGCCACCAGCGCGCTTTCCACTTCGGCGGTGCCGATGCGGTGGCCGCTTACGTTGATCACGTCGTCCACGCGGCCGGTGATCCAGTAGTAACCGTCCTCGTCGCGGCGCACGCCGTCGCCGGTGAAGTAGTTACCCGGATAGGCGCTGAAATAGGTGTCGATGAAGCGCTGGTGGTCGCCGTACACCGTGCGCATCTGGCCCGGCCAGGAGTCGGTGATCACCAGGTTGCCTTCGGTGGCGCCCTCCAGCACGTTGCCACCGGCATCCACCACGGCGGGCACCACGCCGAAGAACGGCAGCGTGGCCGAGCCGGGCTTGGTATCGATGGCGCCGGCCAGCGGGGTGATCAGGATGCCGCCGGTTTCGGTTTGCCACCAGGTATCCACGATCGGGCAGCGCTCGTCGCCCACCACGCGGTAGTACCACTCCCAGGCTTCCGGGTTGATGGGTTCGCCCACCGAACCCAGCAGGCGCAGCGAGGCGCGCGAGGCCTTCTTCACCGGCGCCTCGCCTTCGCGCATCAGCGCGCGGATGGCGGTGGGGGCGGTGTAGAACAAGGTCACCTGATGCTTGTCCACCACGTTCCAGAAGCGGCTGGTGTCGGGGTAGTTGGGCACGCCGTCGAACATCAGCGTGGTGGCGCCGTTGGCAAGCGGGCCATACACCACGTAGCTGTGGCCAGTGACCCAGCCCACGTCGGCGGTGCACCAGTACACGTCGTCTTCGCGCAGGTCGAATACCAGCTCGTGCGTGTAGCTGGCGTACACCAGGTAGCCGCCAGAGGTGTGCAGCACGCCCTTGGGCTTGCCGGTGGAGCCGGAGGTGTAAAGGATGAACAGCGGATGCTCCGCGTCCACCGGCGTCGGCGGGCAGTCGGCCGATTGGCCTTCCATCAGCGTGTGGTAGTAGCGATCGCGCGGGGACTGCATCGGCACGGCACTGCCGGTGCGACGCACCACGATCACCGTTTCCACGCTGTTGGTGCCGGCGCGCTCGAGCGCCGCATCCACATTGACCTTGAGCGGGATCTTCTTGCCGCCGCGTACGCCCTCGTCGGCGGTGATCACCACCTTGGCGGTGGAGTCGGCGATGCGGCCGGCCAGCGAATCGGGCGAGAAACCGCCGAACACCACCGAGTGGATCGCGCCGATGCGCGCGCACGCCAGCATGGCCACCGCCGCTTCGGGGATCATCGGCAGGTAGATCGCTACGCGGTCGCCCTTGGTCACGCCCAGGTGCTTGAGCGTGTTGGCGAACTTGCACACCTCAGTGTGCAGCTCCTTATAGGTGATGTGGCGCGACTCGTTGGGGTCATCGCCTTCGAAGATGATGGCGGTCTTGTCGCCACGCTCGGCCAGGTGGCGGTCCAGGCAGTTGGCCGACACGTTGAGCTCGCCGTCCTCGTACCAGCGGATATGCAGATTGTGCGGGTCGAAGG
Organism: Frateuria sp. sgz306004; assembly: GCF_057750885.1. Classification (NCBI taxonomy): domain Bacteria; kingdom Pseudomonadati; phylum Pseudomonadota; class Gammaproteobacteria; order Lysobacterales; family Rhodanobacteraceae; genus Frateuria; species Frateuria sp. sgz306004. The sequence continues at coordinate 56,373 of NZ_JBYLFE010000007.1, read as the reverse complement.
AGACGTTCTTGATTTTGGTCGGCGTCTTCAGCCACTCCAGCCGTTGGCCCACCTTGCCCCAGAACCCGGCCGGGTCCTTCACCGACTCAGCGTAGAGCCGCTGGTAATCGTCCTTGCGGATGCGCGCCTTGGCGGCGAATTCGGGCCTGACGGGGTAGAGCTTGGTCATCGCGTGGCTCCTGCGGCTGCTAGCCGGCTTCCTCATACGTTGTAGGTACCGCTCCGGCGCTTTGGCCGGCGGTGACCACGGAGTGTAGCGGTTGGCTGGTGAGCGGGATGTTGCCGCCTCCTTTCGACTTTGGTCGAGGTTCGACCAAAGGGGAATAGTCGCTCGCAATGCAGCATCGACAAGCTCGGTCTGTCATCGACCTGGGGAGGCTTGCCATGACACTTCCTACCACCGCACGCCCACACCGGCTGCTGGCGCTCAGCATAGCCTGCGCGCTAGCCCTGCCGCTGGGCGCGCAGGCTCAAAGCGCACCGAGCAAAAGCACCGCCAAGACCACCACGCACGAAGCGCAGTTGGAAAAACGCGTCAATCAACTGGAGCAGGAGCTGGCCGAACTGAAGGCCATGATCCAGGAACAGAAGACGGCCACCACGCAGGCAGCACAGACGGCCCAGGCCGCTCAGGTCACCGCCGAGCAGGCCAACACCACGGCGCAAGCCACCTCTACCAAGGTAGAGGCCGCACCCAAGCCGCAGTTCGTCACCGCCAATGGCTTGACCGTGGCGTTGCATGGCTTCATCAGTGCGAGTGCCTTCGGCCAGGATCGGACATTCTCCAACTACGGCAATGGCCAGAACGCGTTGATTCCAGCGCCGGCCACTGCGGCCAACAAGGAGAATGGCTACACCGGCTCGCTCAGTGGCTTTGATGTGCGCAATACCCGCTTCTGGCTGGACTTCACCGGCGCCAGGCTCAATGACAGCTGGAGCGGCGGCGGTCGCATCGAGATGGATTTCTTCGGCGGCAACAACGGTACCGGCGCGTACGCACAACAGCAGCCAATTCCCCGCCTGCGCCAGGCCTATATGGATCTGGTCAACCCCGATTTCGGCTCTACCGTGCGCATTGGCCAGCAGTGGGACCTGATGTTCCCACTGGAGAACGTGGCAACCTCACTGTCACACATCGCCTTTCCTCTCGGTTATGGCGCCGGTTTCGTCGGTTGGCGCTATCCGGGCGTGGTGTGGATGCAGGATCTCAATCACGGTTCCGATGGCGTGAAGTGGCGCTTGGACCTGGGCGTGTTCGAGGGCAATTGGAACGGTCCGCAGAATCTGGCGGGTACCTCCAACACCAATTACCTCAACGCGGGTGCTGCGAACTTCCATCCACAGGTGGAAGCGCGATTGCATGCACAGGGCAAGGATTGGCTCGCGTACTTTGTGGCGCACTGGTCGCAAATCGACCTGCACGGCGTCGGCGATATCGCGCCCAAGCCCATCAAGGACACGCTGCAGAGCGTGGGCTACGAAGTCGGTGGGCAATGGAAGCCCGGTCCCTGGACCTTCAAGGGCCTGGCCTATTCGGGCAAGGCTTTGGGCGAGCTGTTCGGCGCGATGTCCCAGTTCGGCGACATCAAGGAAAGCGGCGGCTATGTGCAGGCCGGTTACAACTTCACGCCCAAGTGGAGCGTCAATGCGTTCTATGCGATGGGACGGCCCAACAACAACGACGTCATCCGCTGGACCACCACCAGTGCCGTGGCCGGCACCGCACTGCTGCGCAACGATCAGTCCGCGTTGAGCCTGCAGTACGCCTCGGGCAATTACGAGCTGGGCGTGGAGTGGATGTACGACAAGCTCCGCTATCAGGTGGGTTCGGCCGGCCAACGCCAAAGCACCGACGGCAATCAGGTCAGTCTGAACGGTTTGTACAAGTTCTGAAGGAGTTCAGGCGGCGGTGCCCGGTGGGCGCCGCCGTCGCTGCAACATCGGGAAAGCGGCGCGGGGAGGCGCCCGGACCCGACGAAGGAGAGGGAGGCCGAAGGGTGGCGCCAAGCCGCTGCGGAAGCTTGCGCCCCGACATCACCATCCAACGTCCTGACCGGGCACACGTTTAGAGGGCAACATCATGGCAACGACTGCAGTCGATATGCGGGGGCCGCTCGACACCAGCCATCGCCGCGTCATCCTGGCATCCAGCCTGGGCACGGTGTTCGAGTGGTATGACTTTTATCTCTATGGTTCGCTCGCCGCACTGATCGGCAAGCACTTCTTCAGCGGCCTCAACGAAACCAGCCAATTCATTTTCGCATTGCTGGCCTTTGCCGCTGGCTTTGCGGTGCGTCCTTTCGGCGCCATCGTGTTTGGCCGTCTCGGCGACATGATCGGGCGCAAGTACACGTTCCTCATCACCATCATCATCATGGGTCTGTCGACCTTCCTGGTCGGCGTGTTGCCCAGCTACACCACCATCGGCATGGCCGCGCCCGTCATCCTCATCGCGCTACGTCTGCTGCAGGGCCTGGCGCTGGGTGGCGAGTACGGCGGCGCGGCAACCTACGTGGCCGAGCATGCGCCGCACGGTAAGCGTGGCCTGTACACCAGCTTCATCCAGATCACCGCGACCTTCGGTTTGTTCCTGTCGCTGCTGGTGATTCTGGGTACGCGTCTGGGGCTGGGCACGGAAACCTTCGAGGATTGGGGCTGGCGCATTCCGTTCCTGATCTCCTCGCTGCTGCTGCTGGTGTCGGTGTACATCCGCATGCAATTGCACGAGTCGCCGGTGTTCCAGCAGATGAAGGCCGAGGGCAAACACTCCAAGGCACCGCTCACCGAAGCGTTCGGGCAGTGGAAGAACCTCAAGCTGGTTATCCTCGCACTGCTGGGCGCCACGGCGGGACAGGCAGTGGTGTGGTACACCGGCCAGTTCTATGCGCTGTACTTCCTCACCCAGAGCCTGAAGATCGATGGCACCACGGCGAACCTGCTGATCGCCGGCGCGCTGGCCATTGGCACGCCGTTCTTCGTGCTCTTCGGTTGGTTGTCCGATCGCATCGGCCGCAAGAGCATCGTGCTGGCGGGCTGCCTGCTGGCGGCACTGACCTACTTCCCGATCTTCAAGGGGCTAACCCACTTCGGTAACCCTGCCATCGAGCACGCCGCAGCATCGGCGCCGGTGAAGGTGGTGGCCGATCCCAAGGCTTGCAGCTTCCAGTTCGATCCGGTCGGCAAGAGCAAATTCACCAGCTCCTGCGATGTGGCCAAGAGCGCACTCGCCAAGAAGGGCATTCCGTATACCAACATCACTGCCGAATCCGGTGCCATTGCCGAGGTAAAGATCGGCGACCAGGTGATCTCCTCCTTCGAAGGTGGCGCGCTGGACAGCAAGGCATTCGCCGAGCAGGGCAAGGCTTTTGGCACGCAGCTGGGCGCCGCGCTGAAAACGGCGGGTTACCCGGAGAAGGCCGATCCAGCGCAGAGTAACTACCCGATGCTGGTGGTGTTGCTGGCGATCCTGGTGATCTACGTCACCATGGTGTACGGCCCCATTGCCGCGTGGCTGGTGGAGATGTTCCCCACGCGCATCCGCTACACCTCGATGAGCCTGCCGTATCACATCGGCAATGGTTGGTTCGGCGGCTTCGTGCCCACCATCGGCTTCATGCTCGTGGCGTGGAAGGGCGATATCTACTACGGCCTGTGGTATCCGATCATCGTGGCGGTCGGCACGTTCTTCATCGGCCTGCTGTTCCTGCGTGAAACCAAGGACGTGGACATCAATTACTGACTTCCCTCCGCGTTTCGAAGTGCAAGGGTGCGGCGAGTGAATAGCCGCACCTTTTTTTGTCGGTCACGCGCGAGGACTATGATTGGGGCAGCCACGGACCCCGCGAGGAAGGCATGCCCAGCAACGCGCGTGCAAGGACAACGCCCCGTTCTCACGTGCGGCGCCATTGGCGACGCGTGATCGGGTGGACGGCGCTGTTTCTCGATCACCTCAAGCCGGTTCGCGTATCGTTGCTGGTGCTTGGCATCGCCTGTGCAGTGACGCTGGGTGTGGATCAGGCGGCCGAGTTGTTTTTGATCGCCTTATGGACTGATCCGAGTGGCTGGCGCTACACGGCCTTGTTGGCGAGCAGCGCACTGGCCGGTCTATCGATCTGGTATGCCGCACGCAACGCCTACCGATTGCGCTATCCCCGTTGGCCCGCCTTGCAAGAGAGGCGCGCCGCGATACTCCGTGACTGGTTGCCACGCATCCTGGGCGCTGTGGTTCCCTTGCTGGTATGCCTGGGCTTTGTGGTGGCTCTCGCCAAGCTACCGCATGGTCCCTGCGTCAACACCGGGCAATATTGCGATGAGCGCGGCTGGCGCGCGATGGGGCTGCTGTTGGAGTCAGTGGCGATGGTGGTGTTCTTCATCACGCGTCGTCGCCTGTGGAACGCGGCGGCGCGGCGTCTTCCGCGCCATCTCACGCCGCTCAGTCGCACGCCCGGCGAGGCACGCGTGTGGCGCGTACGTGATCTGGGGCGCGTGCCTTGCCTGTTCTATGCCGGGGTGGTGGCGCTCAACATCGCCGCCACCTTTGTGATCGCCTGGCGCCCGGAGGCACTCGATGGCCTCGGGCCGTTGGCGATGCTGCTGATCGCCGAGGCGTTCTTCTGCTCCACCGGCAGCTTATTGTGCATGGTGGGCGACCGGCGCGGCGTGCCCCTGCTGAGCAGCCTGTTGGTGCTGGCCGCTACCCTGCATGGGCTGCATCTCAACGACAACCACAAAGTGCGGCAGTACGCCGACATGGCGACTTATCAACAGCCCGCTCCCGCGCCTGTGGATAACCGTGTGCATTTCGACGATTACGCGGATGCGTGGTTGGACGATCGCTGCGCGCATCGCGACCCATGTCCGGTGCTGCTGGTTTCCACCGAAGGCGGCGGCATTCGCAGCGCAGCATGGACGGCGCTGGCGCTCAGTCGCCTCACCGCCCAACTGGATGCGTTGGCGCCGGGACAGGGCGAGCCTTTGTTCGCCCGCTATTTGTTCGCGGCCAGCGGGGTATCCGGTGGAAGCTTGGGCCTCGCGACGTACATAGGCATGTTGCAGCAACCGGATGCGGGCGGTAGCGCAGACATGGCTGCACGCGCGCAAGCCATGCTCGGCCACGACTTCCTGGCGCCCACGCTGGCCAACGCCTTGTTCATCGACTTTACCCAGCGCTGGCTGCCTGGCGCCTGGTTCAACGATCGATCCCGTGCGCTCACGCGCGCGTGGGAAGCCGCGGCGCGCGAACAAGGACTGGACAGTTTCGGCCAGCCCTTCGCCGATCTCTATCGCGGGCCCCAAGGCCGGGCGTCTACGCGCTTGCCGGCGCTATTCATCAATAGCGCGACCGTGGGCGAAGGTCGGCGCTTCATCCAGCACCCATTCCAACCGATCGATACGCCGCAGCGCCAGCCGTGGACCGCTGCTTTCGATGGTTCGGCTTGGCTGGACCCTCGCGTACCGATGAGCGAGGTGGTGCTCAATGGCGCGCGCTTCACCTATATCAGCCCTGCCGGCACGCTCATCGCCAACAACGCGCATCCGCCGGTGCCCGCACGTGTGCAACTGGTGGATGGTGGCTACTTCGAGAACTCCGGCACCACCACCCTGCTGGAAGTGATTCGGCTGCTGCGTGAGCGCGCGGCAAAGCGTTCGCTGTCCTTGCGCTTGATCGTTATCCACATCAGCAACGATCCGACCATGAGCGATTTCGTGGAGGCGCACGACGCGCAGCACCTGGCGCCGTTCTACAGCGCGGCGTGTCCCGCCGAACCTGGGCCGGCGCGTGATCGCGTGCGCGGTGAGGCGACGGCACCGCTGGACGCCTTGCTGGCAACCCGCGCCGCGCGTGGCGAGTACGCCCGCGTGCAACTGCTACGGGCGCTGCATCCGAATGCGCGCGATCCCCTTCGGGGCGACCTGTTGTGGCACCTGCGTCTTTGTCCCGGGGACTACCCGGTGCCCTTGGGCTGGACGATTTCCGCGCCGGTATTCACCGAACTCGACCGCCAGTTGACGGCGCACTATCCACTGCCAGCGATGGCGCGCCTGCTCAAGACCCAGCTTGTGCCGTAGGAGCGTGGTGTCGCGGCGATTGAGACATCGTCGGCGCACACTCCGCCCATGGATCACATCCCGCCGCCGCTGCAGGCCTTCAAAGGCCGTGGCGCCGCTTCCAACCCGGAAGGGCGCTTTGAAACCATCCGCCATCACGTCGAGGATGACGGCTGGCAAAGCCTGCTGCTGGATGAGAGCGCACCGCGACCGCGCACGCAGGTCACCGAGGAAGTCGCGCGCAGCGTGATCACGCGCAACGACTCGCCGGATATCCATTTCAGCCAGGCATTGAACCCGTATCGCGGATGCGAACACGGCTGCATCTACTGTTTTGCGCGGCCCTCGCACAGTTACCTCAACTTGTCGCCCGGCCTGGATTTCGAAACCAAGCTGCGCGCGAAGAGCAACCTGGCCGAGGTGTTGCGCCATGAGCTGGCGCGACCGGGTTACGCGGTCAGCCCGATCAACATCGGCAGCAACACCGACCCCTACCAGCCGGTGGAGCGGCGCTGGAAGCTCACGCGCGCCGCGCTGGAAGTGCTGGCCGAATGCCGCCACCCGTGCACCATCGTCACCAAGAACGCGATGGTGGAGCGCGACCTGGACATTCTCGCCCCGATGGCGCGCGCCAACCTGGTGCAGGTGTTCGTGTCGGTGAACTCGCTGGACAATCACCTCGCGGCTAAACTGGAGCCGCGCGCCAGCGCACCGCATCGACGCATTCAAGCGATCCGCACGCTCACCGAAGCTGGCGTGCCGGTGGGCGTGCTGGTGGCGCCGATCATCCCGGCCTTGAACGATGGTGATCTCGAAGCCGTGCTGGAGCGGGCCGCCGAGGCCGGTGCACGTTGCGCTGGTTACACCACGCTACGTCTGCCTTACGAATTGAAGGCGCTATTCCGCGAGTGGCTGGCATTGCACGTGCCGCAACGCGCGGCGCACGTAATGAGCCTGGTGCAGCAGATGCACGGCGGCAAGGATTACGACAGCAACTTCGCCACGCGCATGCGCGGGCAGGGCGTGTTCGCCGAATTGATTCGCCGTCGCTTCGACGTGGCATGTCGCAAGCATGGCTTTGGCCGTGCCCGCGAACTGTGGCTGGACACCACCCAGTTCGTGCCGCCGCGCGAGCCTTCGCCGCAGGGACAGTTGTTCTGACGGTGTCGGCCGCCTCCCGAAGGAGGCGGCCACACGACATCAATTCGTCGCCGGCAGGTACTTTTCGAACCACAGCAGCGCGCGTTGCAGCACATCGCGCTGGTGTTCGGGATCGACGAAGTGGTGACCTTCGTTGGGATACACCACCAGCGAGGTGGGTACGCCCTGGGCACGCAAAGCGTGCCAGTACTCGAACGACTGCGGCGCCGGGCATTCGGCATCGCGATCACCCACCACGATCAAGGTGGGTGCCTTGGCCTGCTTGATGAAGTTGATCGCCGAGCTCTTGGCATAAGCAGCGGGGTCGTCGTACACGGAGGCGCCGAAGTACGGAATCATCCACTGGTCGATGAGGTTCTGGCCGTAATAGCTCTGCCAATTGGCGATACCGGCGCCGGCCACCACTGCGCGAAAGCGCGTGGTTTGCGTGGGCACGAACATGCTCATGAAGCCGCCATAGCTCCAGCCGGTCAGACCCAGGCGTTGATCGTCCACGGGCAGCTTCTTTTCGATGGCATCGATGCCCGCCAGCGTGTCGCGCAAATCGCCGTGGCCGAAATCCTTGCGATTGGCCTGCACGAACGCCTCGCCCTGGCCGAAGCTGCCGCGCGGATTGGGCATGAACACGAAATAGCCGAGCGCCGAGAACGGCACGCCGCCAAAGCCCACGCTTGGCCAGCGTGGCAGCACGGCAGCGGCGGGGCCACCGTGCACGGCCACGATCATCGGATAGGTTTTCTTGGGGTCGTAGTCGGCCGGGTAGAGCAGCCAGCCCTGCACCGGGTGGCCATCGTTGTTCCACTCCACCGACTCGGCCTTGCCCCAGCCCGCCTTGAGCGCGGCGTTGAAATGCGTGACCGCCGCCGGCGCCTGCGTGCCGAGCGCACCGGCGCGCACTTCCGGCGCCTCGGTGTACGAGCTGTGGATAAATGCCAATTTGGTGCGATCGGCCGACAGAGACAGCGCCATGCTCTCGCTGCCGTCGCCGATGCTGGCGGCCAGCGTGAACAGCGTACGCGTGGCGCTGGCCTTGCTGTTATCCACCGCGTACTCGGCCACTTCGCTGTGGCCGCGATTGACCTGGCTTACCAGCAACTGCTGCGCGCCGGTCCAGGCCAGCCACACTGGCGTGACGCCGATGCCGGGCGTGAGGTTCACCGCGTCACCGCCGTTGGCCGGCACGGCATAAATGTCGCCGCCAGTCGAACCCTGGTCGCTCATCAGGCCGCCGATGAAGGCAATGCGCTGACCATCGGGCGAGAACCGCGGCAGCGCGATCTGCAGGCCATGCAGCGAACCCTTGGCGGTCACCGGGTCCAGCACCATCGTCGCGCGGGCGTCGACTTTGGTGTCCTGCACGTAGAGCTTGGCGAGCCACCAGTTGTTGTCGCCCGGCGGCGGCGCGCCCACATAGGCAATGCGCTGGCCGTCCGGTGCCCAAGTGAACTCGTAGGCATACGTATCGGGCGCGGTGAGCAGACGCACGTCGCCGCCGTTGGCGTCCACGCTGGCTACGCGCTGCACTTCCAGGCCATCTACACCGATCTCGCCAGCGGCCGGTTTGGCGGCGTATACCGCACTGGCGCGACGTGTGCCGTTGGGCACGTAGAGGAAACCCAGCGACTTGCCATCGGGCGACCAGCGCAAGTCGTCGGATACGCCGGGCAGGGCGGCCAGGCGCCTGGCGCTTTCCTTGCCCGGGGCATCGGCCAGCAGCAATTCGCGCTGCTTGCCGCCGCTGGCGCAGTTGGAGAAGAACGCCACGCGCTGGGAATCGGGCGACCACGCCGGATTGGCCTCGCTGCACTTGGCCGCGGCGTCGGCGCGGGTGAGGCGATGCGCTTGGCTACCGTCGAGGTTGGCGACTTCGATGCGACCCTTGCCCTCGGTGCGGACTACCCACGCCAGTTGGCGGCCGTCGGGTGAGATCTGCACGCTCTCGACCGAGCGCACCTTGCCTAGTTCGGTGAGCAGGCGCTCGATGCGCGGATCGACACGGGGCGCATCCGCGAACGCGGTGGGCACAAAAGACGCCACCAGCAGAGGCAGCAGCAGACGGGCGGGTCGGGACATGACAGTGTTGCCTGGTAACGAAACGGACTACGCACGCTAGCAGCGGCCTGGGTCGGCCGCCACTGTGGGTCCATGACCGCAGGAACTCGCCGTCGCGTTCCTGTTATTGCCGGTTAGTGCGACGCCACCGGCGTGGCGGGAGCCTGGCGCGCGGCCTGAGCTGCCGCCAGCTTGGCCTTGATGGTGGGCATGGCCGCCAGCGCGGCGCGCTCGCCTTCCAGGATGGCCTGGTTCTTCTGCTCGAAATCGGCGGCGCCGATCTGATTCACCTTGGGCCGTATCACGATGTCCGCGCGCGCCAGCTCCTGCTCGCCGAGCTTCTGGCCCATGATGCTGATGGACTGCCCGACGATGTTGAGCATGCCCTGTGGATTCTTTCCGTCCGCCTTGCTGGAGATATCCACTGCAATCACCACATCGGCGCCGAGCTGGCGTGCGGCATCCACCGGCACCGGGCTGACCACGCCGCCATCGACGTAGTGCTTGCCACCGATATCCACCGGCTCGAACACGCCCGGCACACTGCTGGAGGCACGCACCGCCTGGCCGGTGTTGCCGCGCACGAATACCGTGCGCTGCCCGGTTTCCAACTGGGTCGCCACGGCGGCGAACGGCACGTTGAGCTTGTCCAGCGGGCGGTTCTTCACCAGCTGGTTCACGTAGTCCTGCAGTTTTTGGCCCTGCACCACGCCGCCGGAGAACAAGCGCACGTCGCGGATGTTGTTCTGGTCCAGCGTGAAAGCTGTTTCCTGCAGTTGGAACGGGTCCATGCCGCTGGCATACAAGGCGCCGACCACACTGCCGGCGCTGGTGCCGCTGACCACGTCCGGGTGGATGCCGTTGGCCTCCAGCATCTTGATCACGCCAATGTGCGCAAAGCCCTTGGCAGCGCCGCCGCCCAGCGCCAGCCCGATGCGCAGCTTGGGCGGCGGCGTCACCACCACCGGCGCGGGCGGTGTGGGCTTGGTGGAGCCGAAGCAGGCGCACAGCACCAGGCTGGCGAGCAAGGGCAGGAGCGGGCGAAAACGGCGGGTGGCGGTCATGGTGTCGGCGCGTGGAAGGAGGTTGTCGCCTCCGCTGCAAAATCGGGGGCGACTGGCGCGCGAGTGTAAGGCCGCCGAAGGGCGCCGGTATGTCGGTATCGGGCACGCCGTTGGGCGGCGCTCAGCAAGCTGTGGATAACTGCCGTGATATCCGCCGGTGCGGACACCACGGCAGCGCGCTTAGATGGCCGCGTCGGCTTCGACGTGGTAGTGCGTGGCTACTTCCACTTCCTTCTTCGAGCCCAGGAACACCGGCACGCGCTGGTGCAGGCCGGTGGGCTGCAGACTCATGATGCGTTCGCGGCCGGTGGTGGCGGCGCCGCCCGCCTGCTCGATGATGAAGGCCATCGGGTTGGCTTCGTACATCAGGCGCAGCTTGCCGCCCTTGGATTTGATCTTGGCGTCCAGCGGATAGAAGAACACGCCGCCGCGAGTGATGATGCGATGCACGTCGGCCACCATGGAGGCGACCCAGCGCATGTTGAAATCCTTCGCGCGCGGGCCGTCCTTGCCGGCCAGCAACTCGCCGATGTAGCGCTGCATGGGTGCTTCCCAGTGGCGCTGGTTGGACATGTTGATGGCGAACTCGGCGGTTTCCTCCGGAATGCGGATGTCGCGGCGGCTCAGGATGAAGCTGCCGACCTCGCGGTCCAGGGTGAACTCATGGGTGCCGTGGCCAAAGGTCAGCACCATCACGGTGGCCGGGCCATACACCACGTAGCCGGCGGCAAGCTGGGTGGTGCCCGCCTGCAGAAAGTGCTCGGCCTTGGGCTCGGTGACGCCGTCGGGGCAGCGCAGCACTGAGAAGATGGTGCCGACGGAGATGTTCACGTCGATATTGGAGCTGCCATCCAGCGGATCGAACAACAGCAGGTGGTGGCCCTTGGGGTACATGTCGGGGATGGGCTGCGGGTCTTCCATCTCCTCCGACGCGCAGGCGGCGAGCTGGCCGCCCCAGGCGTTGGCTTCCAGCAGGATCTCGTTGGAGATCACGTCCAGCTTCTTCTGCGCCTCGCCCTGGATGTTGCCGGTGCCGGCCTCGCCCAGCACGCCGCCGAGGGCGCCCTTGTTGGTAGCCACGGCGATGCGCTTGCAGGCGCGCGCCACCACTTCGATCAACAGGGAAAGCTCGGCATTGATGCGGCCGGCGCGTCGCTCCTCGATGAGGAACTGGATCAGCGAGATGGACTTCATGGCGTACCCGCGAAGAAAGGGATGCCTATTGTCCCGGCAGAGCCCTCCGCTTGTCAGCTCAATATGTAACCAGTGTCTTCATCTGCCCGTCATGAAAACCTTTTCGGACAAACCACCCGCGCGTCGGGGGCGTTGCCTCTTTCATGAGCCGGACCCCTGCTGACAACACGTTGGCAGTAGGGGGTAGGCAAGCTGGGCACCGTCACGAGGAGGGATGCTTCATGCGCGATACGGTGTATTTCCTGGCGTTCGACGGCTATGCCGACTGGCACGCGGCGCAGGCGTTGTGCGAGATCCGCCGCCCCGGCGACTGGCAGCAGCGCACGGTGGGCTTTTCGATGCAGCCGGTGTTGTCCATGGGTGGCCTGCGGGTGGCGCCCGAGCTCACCCTGGCGCAGATCGATTGGGAGCGCGCCGCGCTGCTGATCGTGCCCGGCGGCTATCTGTGGGAGCACGGCCTGGGCGAGGAGGCCGTGGAAGCCGCGCGCCACGCGCATGCCGCCGGAGCCACGGTAGCCGGCGTGGATAGCGGCGTGCTGGTACTGGCCCGGGCGGGCCTGTTGGAGGGGCGTCGACATACCGGTAGTTGGCTCGGCCATATCGACATGCACGTGCCTGGCTACCGCGCCGCCGAGCTATACGACCCAACTGCGCTCGCGCTCAACGATGGCGGTGTGATCACCGCCAGCCAGCTCGGCAGTGTGGAGTTCGCGCGCGAGGTGATCCGCGCACTCGACCTGTACAACCCCAGTGATCGCGAACACTGGTATCGCCTGTTCAAGCACGCCGTGCCGCCGCCGTGGTGCGCGGGCGACTTGGCCGCGGCCGCCTGAGGAGGCGTCATGCCATTTCCACTTGGAAAGATTCTGATGGCCTATCGCCCGCTGTACCTGCGCGGATTGTTGATGGATGGCCATTACCGCCTGCCGGCCGCGCCCGCACTGACGCCGCCTGAGCCGGCTTCCACCGAAGTGAAGGCCGCGCGAGCGCAGCCCATCTGTTTGGACAAACCTCTGCAAGGAGCTAACCGATGAGTCGTCTTTACCAAGGCAGTTGCCACTGCGGTGCCGTGCGTTACCAGGCCGAGCTGGACTTGGCCGCAGGCACCGGGCGCTGCAATTGCTCTATCTGCCGCAAGCTGCGTTTCTGGGGCGCCATGACCAAGCCCGACAGCTTTCAATTGCTCAGCGGCGAAGACGCGCTCGCCGATTACCAGTTCGGTACCCACAGTGCGCATAACCTGTTCTGCAAGCACTGCGGCGTGCACGCGTTTCATCGTGGCTACGTCGAGCAGATCGGTGGCGCGTACGTGTCGGTCAATGTGGCCTGCCTGGACGATGTGAGCGATGAAGAGTGGGCCGCCGCACCCGTGCGCTTTGCCGATGGTCGCGCCAACAACTGGCGAGAGACACCGGTTATCCACAGCTACCTGTGAATAAGAGAGCAGTTATGAACAGCTCAAGCCTGATCTTCTATCACGCACCCAACAGCCGCTCCGGCGGCACGCGCGCCCTGCTGGAAGAACTGGGCGCGACCTACGAGCTGCACGTGCTCAATTTCAAGACGAACCAGCAGCGCGGTTCGGCGTACACGGCGATCAATCCCATGGGCAAGGTGCCCGCTGTGGCTTGGCATGGACAGCTGGTGACCGAGCAGCCGGCGGTGTTTCTCTTTCTCGCCGACCTTTTCGCGGACAAGGGACTAGCGCCCGCGATCGACGATGCGCTGCGAGCGCCCTACCTGCGCTGGATGGTGTTCTACGGTTCGTGCTTCGAACCCGCGCTGGTGGATCGCGCCATGAAGCGCGAGCCGGTGCCGCCGTCCACCTCGCCGTACGGCGATTGGGACACCATGTTCAACGCCTTGCTGAGCCAGCTCGAACGCGGCCCTTACCTGTTAGGCGAGCGCTTCACCGCACTGGACGTGCTTTGGGGCGTGGCGCTGCATTGGGGCACTTCGTTCAAGCTGGTGCCGGACTTGCCGGTGGTGTGTGCCTATATTGATCGCATCATGGCGCGACCGGCCGTGCAGCGGGCCATGGCGCTGGACGCGGAGCTGGCGGCACAGCTGGCCGCCTAAGGCTTCCGAGAGGTCGATGTGACTGGCCGCCCTTCCTTGTCGTCGTCCCAGCGAAGGCTGGGACCCAGCGCCTCTATGACTTTGTGCGTGAGCGAAAGTCACTGGATCCCAGCGTTCGCTGGGACGACGGAGATGGGAGCTGAGGCGAGCTTGCTGCCACCCATGGCGACGATGGATGGCGACACCGCCATCATGAAACTCCCGCACCGTGACTCCCGACGCTGGTCGCGCGGCGCGGGCTCCGCCATCATGCAACGATGCGTCGCGCCGATCGGCTCTTCCTCATCATCCACGCCCTGCGAGGCCGGCGAACCGCGCTGCAGGCGCGTCAGCTCGCCGCCACGCTGGGCGTATCCCTGCGCACCGTCTATCGCGACGTGGCCGACCTGCAGCTCTCCGGCGTACCCATCGAGGGCGAGGCAGGCGTTGGCTATCTGCTGCGCAAGGGCTCGGACATCCCGCCGCTGATGTTTACCGCCGACGAGCTTGAATCGCTGGTGGTCGGCACGCGCTTCGTGCGCGCCTTTGCCGGGCAGAAGCTGGCGGAAAGCGCCCAGGCCGCGCTGCTCAAGATCGAGGCGGTGCTGCCGCCCGAATTGCGCGAGAAGGCCACGCGCACGCGCATCTACGCGCCGATCTGGCGTGACCAGACCAAGACCGACTTTGCCGCGCTGATCGACCGCCTCAACGCGGCCATCACCGATGGCCAGGTGCTGCGCCTGGACTACAGCGACGAGGCCGGTCGCACCTCCACGCGTGAGGTGGAGCCGCTGTGCCTGGCGTTCTGGGGCGGCGCGTGGACGCTCGGCACCTGGTGCCGACTGCGTGTGGGCTTCCGCAATTTCCGTCCCGACCGCATCGCCCAATGCACCATTACCGGCGAACGCTTCGCCGATGCGCCAGGCCGCAACCTGGAGGCTTATCTCCAGGCCATGCGTGGCTACTACGAGGGCATGGACGGCTAAGGATGGTCTGATTAAACGAGATGTTGCCCGTCATTCCTGCAACCGCAGGAGGCGCTTGCCCCCCTCGTTGGGGCTCGCTGGGATGACGATCAACATCAGAGCACCCCAAAGAGCCTGCTCACAATCTACCCGCAGCGCCGACCAAGACCGTGAGCAAGCTCCAAGAGCCGCTGCGAGACGCGCCGCAACATCGGCTACCCTCGCAGGCGCCACCCGCGCCGGAGCCCTCCATGCCCGACACCGAGCACGCCACCCCTGCCTGGCATAGCGACCTGGTCGCAGGCATGTCCGTGGCAGGGCTGCTCATCCCCGAAGCGGTCGCGTACTCGGGCATTGCCGGCATGCCGCCTCAGGCTGGCGTGATCGCCTTGTTCGTGGGCCTGGCCACCTATGGCTTGTTGGGGCGCAGCCGCTACGCCATCGTGTCGGCCACCTCGTCTTCCGCTGCCGTGCTGGCGGCTGGCACGCTGGCGCTGGCCGGTGGCGATCTGGTGGCGCGCGCCGCCGTGGCTGCCACCCTGGTGCTGATGGCGGGCGTGTGTTTCCTCGTGGCGGGCGCGGCGCGCTTGGGAGGACTCTCCCATTTGATCGCGCGGCCGGTGTTGCGCGGCTACACCTTTGGCCTGGCCTGCGTGATCGCGCTCAAGCAGTTGCCCCATCTGATGGGCGTGGCGGACGTGCATGGCGACTTTGTTCCGGCGCTGCTGGTTCAACTGGTGCGCGAGCTGGGCACCGTGTCGCCCGCCGCGTTTGGCACCGGGGCGCTGGCGTTGGCTCTCTTGTTTCTGGGTGAGCGCTTGCGCCGCGTGCCGGGCAGTCTGGTAGTGATCGCGCTCGGCGTGGCCGCCTCGGGTTGGCTGGCCGGGCAGGGAGTGGCCCTCACGGGCGCCATCCGCCTTGATGCCGGCTTGGGCTGGCCGCGCTGGCCCAGCAGCGAGCAATGGTTGCCCAGCGTGGAACTGGCGGCGGCGCTGCTGTTGATCCTCTACGCGGAGTCCTACAGCTCCATCCGCGGCTTCGCGCTCAAGCACGGCGACACGGTGAACCCCAACCGCGATCTGTTGGTGCTGGGCGTGGCGAACGTGGTCTCCGGTGCGCTGCACGGCATGCCGGTGGGCGCGGGGTACTCCGGCACCTCGGCCAACGAGGCCGCCGGCGCGCAGTCGCGCCTGGCTGGCCTGATCGGTGCAGCCAGCGTGCTGGTGCTGGTGTTACTGGCGCTGCGCTGGATTGAGCGCATTCCCCAGCCGGTGCTGGCGGCCATCGTGATTCATGCAGTGAGCAAGTCGCTGCGGCTGGGTACCTTCGCGCCTTACCTGCGCTGGCAGCGCGACCGCCTGGTGCTGTTGGCCTCGGTGCTGGCCGTGTTGTCGCTGGGCATTCTCAACGGCTTGCTGTTCGCCATCGCCTTCAGTCTGGTGATGCTGCTGCGCCAGCTCGCGTCGCCGCGCTTGAGCGTGCTCGGGCGTCTCGCCAACGGCCACGATTTCGTGGACGTGGCCCAACACCCCAACGCGGTGCCGGTACCGGGCCTGCTGATCGTGCGGCCGGAAGAGCCGCTGTTCTTCGCCAACGCCGAGGCCGTACTGGCCCAGGTGCGTCATCAGGTGGTGGCGGATGCCAGCATCAAGCGCGTCGTGCTGAGCCTTGAGGAGTCCCCCGACCTGGACGGCACCGCGCTGGAATCCCTGGGCGATTTCGTCGCCTGGCTGAGCGCTCGTGGGATCGCGCTGCGCGTGGCACGATTGAAGGACGCCGCCCGCGATGCGCTTTCGCGCATGGCCTTGCCCCAGCTTCCGCCACAGGCACTGGACGACTGGAGCGTGGAGGATGCCGTGGCCGCCATAACTTCGCCCAAGGGAACAACGCAGTGAACAAAGCTCAACGCATGACCTGGCTGGCGCTGGCCGCCGTTTCGCTGGCCGCGCCGGCCTGGGCCGAGCAGGGCGCGGATGCGCGCTTCAAGCAGGTCTACGAGCAGGAATGGGCGTGGCGCAACGGCCAGGCCGGCATCGCCACCTCCGGCGAAGCGCAGCCCAACGGCTCGCGCCTGGACAACGTGGACGCGGCCAACCAGCAAAAGCGCCTGGACTACTGGCAGAAGGTGTTGACCAGCCTGGACGGCATCAACCCCAAGCAGCTCTCACCCGAAGAGCAGGTCAACTACGCCGTGTATCGCGCGCAGATCCAGAACCTCCTGGCGGCCCAGCAGTTCAAGCAATGGCAGATGCCGTTCAACAGCGACTCGGCCTTCTGGAGCGACCTGGGTTATGTGCTGGAGAGTGACAACCTGCGCACCGTGCAGGATTACCAGCACTACCTCGATCGCCTGGGCGAAGTGCCGGCGTACTTCCAGCAGCAGATCGACAACATGCGCGACGGCCTGGCGCGCGGCTTCAGCGTGCCGCGCGAGGTGCTGGCCGGGCGCGACGTGTCCATCGCGTCGGTCGCCGAGTTGAAGGACCCGACCAAGAGCAGCTTCTACGAGCCGTTCACCAAGCTGCCCGCCAGCATGCCGGCCGCCGATGCAGCCAAGTTGCGCGAGCAGGCCAGGCAGGTGATTGGCGGCAAGGTGATTCCCGCCTATGCCAACCTGCTCGGCTTCTTCCGCAACGAATACGTGCCCAAGTCGCGCACCACGCTGGCCGCCGAAGCCATGCCCGACGGCAAGGCCTGGTATCGCCAGCAGATCGTGGAATACACCACGCTGGATCTGGACCCGGACGCCATCCACAAGATCGGCCTGGAGCAGGTGGCGAAGATCCACGCCGAGATGCTCAAGATCATGCAGGAGACCGGCTTCAAGGGCGATTTCCCGCAGTTCCTGCATTTCCTGCGCACCGACCCGCAGTTCTACGCCAAGACGCCCGACGAACTGCTGATGCGCACCGCCTGGGTGGCCAAGCAGGTGGATGCGCAGCTGGGCAAGGAGTTCGGTCGCCTGCCGCGCCAGCGCTTCGCCATCGTGCCGGTGCCGGCCGATATCGCGCCGTACTACACCTCCGGTCGCGGCGGCGCAGGCACCTACCTGGTCAACACCTATGACCTGCCGTCGCGTCCGCTCTACAACATGCCGGCGCTGACTCTGCACGAATCGGCGCCGGGCCACTCGCTGCAGCTGGCGCTGGCGGCCGAGCAGCATGGCCAGCCGGCGTTCCGCCGCGAGGGCTATATCTCCGCCTACGGCGAGGGCTGGGGCCTGTACTCGGAGTATCTGGGCAACGAGATGGGCATCTACAAGACGCCCTACGATCGCTTTGGCTACCTCACCTACCAGATGTGGCGCGCCTGCCGCCTGGTGGTGGATACCGGCATTCATCACCTGGGCTGGACGCGCCAACAAGCCATCGACTTCATGACGCAGAACACCGCGCTGTCCGATCGCGAAATCGCCAACGAGGTGGATCGCTACATCAGCTGGCCGGGCCAGGCGCTGTCGTATGAGCTGGGCTACCTGAAGATCCTGGAGCTGCGCCACAAGGCCGAGCAGGCACTGGGCGCGAAGTTCGACATTCGCCACTTCCACGACACCGTGCTGCAGATCGGCTCGGTACCGCTGCCGGTGCTGGAGCAGCGCATCGATCGCTTCATCGCCGACGGCGGCCCAGCGCCGGATTTCGGCTGTGATTGCGGCAAGGACAAGGACGCCAAGAAGTAAACGCCGCGTTTTGTGCTTCTCACGCGCCGCCGTGTTCGCATGGCGGCGCGTGCACATCAGGGTTTAGCAGGAGCCATTGCGCTCGCCTGTGCATAACGCTGCAAGCGCTGCATTTGCTCCATCAACACCTTGTCCACAGCCGGCGCCAGCGTATCGAGCGTACTCGCGCTGCTGCCGTTGACGCGGTATTCCAGTTGCAACGTGCTGCCCTGCTTGGCCGGCTTGATGGTGAAGGTCATCACGCCTTGCGCCGCCATGCTCTGCAGCGGACCCAGTGCGGTATCCATCCGCAGCAGATGTCCGGGCGCGGCCCAGATGACGTGTCCATGCGCCACGCTCTGGTTGCTCCAGCGCTCGCAGAAGCAACCGCCCGCCTGGGCATCCAGGCTCAGGTGCGTGGCCTCGCCGGAATAAGTGTGTTCACTGCTCCACCAATGCCCGATGTCGATCAGCGCGGCATAGACCTGATCGGGCGTGGCGGCGATGTCGCGGCTGTCCTGGATCACCAAGTGATCGGCGGTGGCTTCCTTGACGGCTGCGTGGGCCGAACCGCCGGCAGCCAGCAGAACCAAGGCGAGGGTGGCAAAGCGCTGGCGCATGAGCGGTCTCCACGATGGCAGTGGCCGCAGTATGCGCCGGCCCGTTGGCCCAGCCCATCGGCGAAAAGGCGGATCTGGATGGCGCTGGTGAAAAATTCACCAGTAAAGTAGAATGGCTCCGAACTTCACCGGGAGAGTTACGCCATGGCTGCCCATCTCCTACCTGAAAGCCATCCCACCGCCGACCTGGGTGGCCCCGCGCTGCGGGCGTTCTTCCAACTGGCCGAGCGCTGGAACCTACGTATCGCCGACCAGCGCCGCCTACTGGGCGATCCGCCGGAATCGACCTTCTACAAGTGGAAGCGCCTGCAAAGCGGCACGCTGGGGCGCGACACGCTCGAACGCATCAGCTACCTGCTGGGCATCTTCAAGGATCTGCAGATCCTTTTCCCCGACCCCGAACAGGCCGATGGCTGGGTGCATCGCCCCAACCACGCTACGCTGTTCGGCGGGCAGTCGGCACTCGAACGCATGCTGTCGGGCAACGTGGCCGACCTCTATGTGGTGCGCGAGTACCTCGACGCGCAGCGCGGCTGGGGCTGATCCGCTCGCGAGGTAACGCCTGACGAACACCGTTGCGGCGGTCGCAGCCAGCGATACCGATCCTGTGCATACTCGCCGTCCCAGGTGAACGATCAGGATCGAGCACGTCATGGCAGACCTTCCACCGCTCAAACGCATTCGCTGGAGCCATGCTTATCGCATCGTGCCCAGCCGCTTTCCGCCGGTGGGCGTGTTCGACCGCATCGCTGCGCCCGCCGATCTGGAAGCCTTGTACGCCATTGAGGCGCTCACCAATCCACGCCTGCGCGATGAACTGGGCGATCTGCGCCTGGTGCCGAGGGATCGACGTGTCAGCGGCCCGGGCACCACGCCAGTCATGGCGGCCTTCACCCACCTCAATCCCGAGGGCAGTCGCTTTTCCGACGGTAGCTGGGGCGTGTTCTACGCGGGCCACAGCGTAGCCACGGCGGTGGAGGAAACCGTTTACCACCGCGAGCGCTTCTTGGCGGCCACCGCCGAAGCGCCCTGCCAGATCGAAATGCGCTGCTATCGCACGAGCATCCAGGCCAAGCTGCACGATCTGCGTGGTGGCTGGAAAGCCGTGCACGATCCGGATGACTACAGCGCCGGCATCGCCCTCGCGCGTCGCCTTCGCCAGGAAGGTTCCGACGGGCTGGTCTACGACAGCGTGCGCCATCGCGGCGGCGAATGCGTAGCGGTGTTCTACCCCGATCGCGTGGGCCCTTGTACGCAGGCGCAACACCTGATGTATCGATGGGATGGCACACGCATCGCGCAGGTGCTCACCGTGGATGAGTGGAAGCGGCATTGATCTGGTTGGGCCTGAATGATCGACGCATTTGGGCCTTGGTGACAGTGAAAGCAGACAGCTGATAGGGCTCATATTTGGTTAGTCGCACGTGGCGCCGATGTCAGCTTGGCAACGTCGTTCAGCCAGCGCCTCCCTTTTTTTGCAAAGCGTGTCGCACGTACTCGTTCTGGCGGCATCGGCCGGCTTACGACCGTAGGTGATAGATGATCCGCTGGGCGGCGGCGGTGCCTTAGCACTGACGTTTCACCCTCTCGGAGTCCACCTCATGCCCAAACGTAACGGCGTCCCTCGTTCCCTGAGGGAAACCGCTCGCGCGCTGGTGCTTGCCAGCCTGCTTGTGCTTCTCCATGCCTGCGGCGATCCGCCGCCAAGCATGGGCACCGACTATGCCAGCTCAGGCTGCCTACCTTGGGCCATCGACGTCGCCGCGCCACGACATATGGAGGCCTGGGTGGAGGCACTCTGGGTACTCGATACCAAAAACCATTGGCATGACATTCCCCAGGGTGTGGTCGGGCAACTGCGCGATACCGCCGGCTGGAGCGATCTGCGTGATGGTGGCGGCGGCACGCGCATTGAAGGCATGCCCCCACCGAAGGAAATCTACGTGCGCTGGCAATCGCTGGTCGAGCCGCAAGCGTACTACTGGCGATTCCCTGTGACCGATGAGTTGCGCAAGGCATTGGTGCATCGCGAGACGGCCAAGCCCTGGTATGGGCCACCACGAAGCGCTTGCCGCAGCGACATCACCGTGGGCGTAGCACCGGGCGGCCGCACCATTCTGTGGATCACCGGCGGCGGCTTGCCGCCGATGGAAATCGCGCGTGGACAGGCAACGGTCGTGCCGGAAGGGCCCGATCTTGGGCAGTTCGGCGGGCGCTACGTCCGTATGGACGACAAAACCAAGGCGTATCTGCAAGCCAACCCCATTCCCTACGGCAGTTGGTAAGCCACCTTACGGAGTATTCCCGCATGACCGAGCGCAAAGGCATCACCTGTTGCTGCAAAGTGATTCACGACGGTGAGGAGGGCTACGTACTCAATGGCTACTTGTTGAGTCGCCATAAAGGCCATGCCGTGGCTGGGCTAGGGCACATGGTTTATTGCGGCAAGTGCAAGGGCATTTTCCCCATCGTGGAATCGACCCAGTCCTTCGCCAGGTTCGCCCCTGCCGTGGAGGGCATGCGCGCCAGTTGCGGTGCGCACCTGATCGGCATGCACGACGACCTGATGTACGAGGACGACAGCGGCCTGCCGCTGGATACCCGCGATGCGCCGCCCCTCACCGCCAAGGGCGGCGGGGAGGGTAAGGCTCCTGCGCCCAGCGTCGCCCCGCCCGGCAGCGGGCAGGTGGCCGGCATGAGCGCCAGCGCGCCCGTTGCCACCCCGCGCCCCGCCGCCGTGCACGTAGTGATTCGCATCGGGGTATTTAACGATGGCACCGGCAACAATATCGACAACAGCCGTGCTTTCCACGCCAAGTGCGCGCCCGCCACCGTGGATATGCACAAGCATCCGGACATCCTCGCCAAGATGGCGCGCGACTGTGCCAAGGCCAATGACATGGCGGGTGCCAGCTATGAGGGTGGCGAGACCAATGTGCATCGATTACGCGATCTGTATTCCCGCACCCGCGCATTGGATGAGGCGGTTCGATGCAAGGATGGTCGTTTCGCCATCTATCGCAGTGTTTATGTACCCGGCATTGGTACAGTGACTGGAAAAAAGGACACCGTTATCGGTGGTGCTTTCGGATACGCAGGCACTGGCGTAATAGACCGCGCCATGGAGGGAATGCGAGGTGTCGTCGCTGAAATTCTGACGTTCATTGGAGAAAATCCGAACGTTGTGATCGACGCGATCGAATTTGATCTATTTGGCTTCAGTCGCGGCGCCGCCGCTTCGCGTCATTTGGCATGGCTGATTCATCATGGCGAACAGAGCGTATTCAGTCGCTCGCTGCGCGATGCCATGGCATCGCTCGCCTGGGTCGCCGATGCCGCACGGGGCGGTGCGAGCCCCATGGGATACGCGCCGCCTAGCGCTGGCGACGGCAGCGCCATGAATCAAGCGCTTCTGAAAGGCTTATTGCCGCTCAAGCCCGGCTGGAGCAAGCAGGATCTGCGCATCCGCTTTATCGGCCTGTTCGATTGCGTGGCCGCCATCGGCGTTCCCGACAATGCGGACAACGACCCGGTCAAGCTCTACCTGCCGCGCGATATCGCCGACAAGGTGGTGCACTTGGCCGCCCGCGACGAATACCGGCTCAATTTCGCCAGTAACCCGGTGGGCTTTCACACCACCATCGTGCTGCCGGGCGCGCACTCCGACATGGGCGGCGGCTACCCCATGCTCGGCTGGGAGCATCGGCTGATCGGCCGCCCCTTTAGCTGCACCCGCGTCAAGACCGTGGCCAATCCGCTGGCGCGCCCCAGCGACAACCCGGCTTGGAAGCAAGCCTTTGAAGAGATGATGGAGAACGGGTGGTTCGACTACCGCCTGTTAGACAAGCCCGCCAAGGGCGAGCGGAACGACAACCAGCTCCACATTCAAACCTGGTCGCACACGCACGTCGCCAGCAAGGTGGACATGGAAACCATAACTGCCGCCGTCACCTTGCAACGCTGGGTGCGTGGCGAGTACCAGTTGGTGACGTTGCGCATCATGCATGCATTGGCAGCCGAGGCAGGCGTTCTATTCACTAAGACACCAGACGAAGTTCCGGAGTTGGCGCTGCCCGACGAACTCAAACCCATCCACGCCAAGCTACTGGTCTACGCCCGCAACAACGGTCGCGGCAAATGCCCACTCACCGGAGAGGAGGAGGCGTTGCTGATGCGTCGCTACCTGCACCAATCCGCGCATTGGGAGCCCGCGCTGTGGGAGCCGGGCGTGCCACAGGGCAACGAGAGCGTAAGCCGCGACCCGGAGCCCGGGGCGCTGCCCCCGCACATGTTCATCAACCGACCGGCTCCCAAGCGCAAGCGCTTGGTGTTCGATCCGCTGCCGGGGCATTGAGCGGAGACATGATCATGATTTCTCGGCTAATGACGATTCTTGTTCTGCTGCTGACTTTGTCGGGCTGCGATAGTGGTCGTCCCTATGGCGGCTCTCCGGAATGTCCCCACTGGGCCATTCGTGTGATAGCGCCGCGTCATATGGAGGCCTGGGTCGAGAGGCTTGAGGTGCTGGATGCGCACGGCAATTGGTACCACGTGCCGCAAGGTGTGGTGGGTGAGATGCGTGACACCGCGGGCTGGAGCAATCTCGAGGCTGGTGGCGGTGGCCCGCGCCTGAAACAAGCGGGCGAACCCATGCGGGTGTACGTGCGTTGGCAATCGCTGGTCGAGCCGCAAGCATACGTTTGGGAGTTTGAGGTACCCGACACCATGCGTCAGGCGTTAACCCATCGCGAAATGGGCAAGACCTGGTATGGGCCGCCGCAGATGAGTTGCCGCAGCGATATCACAGTAGGCGTCGCCCCTGGCGGGCGAACGCGGGTATGGGTGACCGGCGATGGACTGAGCAGCCAGGAAATGTTGCGTGGTCAAGCGGCGGTGGTACCGGAAGGCCCAGATCTCGGCCGTTTCGGCGGACGTTTTGTACGCATGTCCGACGAAACCAAGCAATACATCGAAACCCACGACATTCCCTATGGCAGTTGGTGAATGGATGGCTAGGTAGTAGCTCCCAAAGCAAAGGGCCTCCCTTGCGGGAGGCCCACCCGGCTTCCGTGCCGGTAGCCCTTGCGGTGTAAGGGCCTAACCCGTTTAGAAGCGATAGCCCAAGCTCACGCCGTACACCAGCGGATCGATCTTGGCGGTGCCGACCTTGGCGCCGTTGACCTTCACATCGCTCTCGATGTTCACCCAACGCAGGTCGGCGGTGAAGATCCACTTGGGGTTGAGCTTTACGTCGATACCGGCGTGCGCGGCCACGCCCCAACTGTTGGCGATGCTCACGCTGGCACCCGAGAGCGCACCGGCGCCCTTGGTGTTGAAGAAGTTCGTGTAGTTCAGGCCGACGCCCACGAACGGCGACACCGTGCTGTCGGGCATGAAGTGATAGTTCACGCCCAGCGTGGGTGGCAGTTGCTTGGTCTGTGCCACTTTTCCCAGGCCACCGAGTTTCACGTTGTGCTGGAACGGCCAGGCGGCCAGCAGGTCCACGCCGATGTTGGGCGTGAACATGTATTCGATGCTGCCGGTGGGGCGCACGCTGGTATCGATGCTGGCGCGCGCGCCGGCGAGGTTGCCGTTGTTGCTCTTGGGGTCGACCGCATGCACGCCAAAGCGCACGACCCAATTGTCGTTGTCCTGAGCGTGAGCGGTGGGGGCGATGGCGACGGCGCCAAAGGCGGCGGCGATCATGATGGGTAGCAGTGCTTTCATGGGATTCATCCCTTGTGTGTGTGTCTTCGGGGTGAATGCATGGTCGTGAAGAAGTCGTTGGACGCGCTTGATCTGGATCAGTCGAACCTGGGGCATACGGACGCAGTCGTGAACGCGCACCAACGCAAACGGCCCGCGAGTAGCGGGCCGTTGCGCGAGATCAATAACGCGATGCCGGGTTTTCAGGTATCGGCGTTAGTGGCCCAACCTTCGCGATTACCTCGGGTGAACACGCGATCGTTGTCCAGCACCGCGCCAGCAGCCTGCGCAGGCAATTCGCGCAACTTGGCGTAGATCGGCGTGAAGTCAGGATGCGTGGCTTCGAACAACTGCTCGAAGCTGTCGATCACGAAGTAGGTCTGCTGGAAGGTGTCGATGCGGTAGCGCGTGCTCATCACACGCTCCAGACCAAAGCCGATGCGGTTGGGCGAAGGCGAATCCAGCGAGTAGATCGACTCGCCCTTGGAACTGACGATGCCGGCACCGTAAATGCGCATGCCGTCCTTGGTGTTGATCAGGCCGAACTCCACCGTGTACCAGTACAGGCGCGTGAGATTCATCAGCGCGTCGGGGCCAATCCCGAAGGCCTTCATGCCGCCGCGGCCATAGGCCTGCATGTAGTCGGCGAACACCGGGTTGAGCAGCAGCGGCACGTGGCCGAACAGGTCGTGGAACAGATCCGGCTCGCTCAGGTAGTCAAGCTGATCGGGCTTGCGGATCCACCAGCTCACCGGAAAGCGGCGATGGGCCAGGTGATCGAAAAACACTTCATCCGGCAGCAGACCCTCCACCGCCACCAGCTCCCAGCCGGTGGTGGCGCCCAGTACCTTGTTGAGGTCGGCGAACTTGGGGATGCCGCCATCGCCCAGGCCAAAGCGCGCCACGCCGTCCATGAACTCCTGGCAGGCGCGGCCCGGCAGCAGTTCGCACTGGCGCTTGAACAAGGTGTCCCACACCTCATGGTCCGTGCGGCTGTAGTCGGCCCAGGGCTGCTCCACCACGCCGGTGGCGTACACCGGCACATAGCCACGGTCGGTCTGTTGGTGCTCGACGCGGCGGGGTGTGGTGTTCATGGGGGACTCCTGGCACGGGGCCGGCTGGTTTGGACGACTCAGCATAGGGCCAATGCCGCGCACGAAGATTGTTTTGTTGTTTCATTCACAGGCATTTGCGCAATAATCGAGCGTCAAATGATGATCTGTGGATAATTTGTTGACATGCCTAGCCTGGACCGCACCGATTTGCGCATGCTCGCCGTGCTGCAGGCCGACGGGCGCATCACCAATGCCGAGCTGGCCGAGCGGGTGAGCCTGTCGCCCTCGGCCTGCCTGCGCCGGCTGCAGCGGCTGGAAGGCGAGGGCATCCTTACCGGCTATACCGCCCAGGTGGACCCCCAGGCGGTGGGTCTGGGGCTGCAGGCCTTCGTGCGCGTGCAGCTGAGCAAGCACGAAAGCGCGGCGGTGGAGCGCTTCGTCGAGCTGGTGAATGGCTGGGATGAGGTGGTGGACTGCTACGCCCTCACCGGCGACATGGACTACCTGCTGCATATCTATGTGGCGGATCTGCAGGATTTTTCGCGGTTCCTGCTGGATCGTCTGCTGAACGCCACGGGGGTGGCCGATGTCAATTCCAGCTTCGTGCTGCGCACGGTGAAGCATTCCGCCGCCTTGCCGTTGCGCCAATGGGAACGCTGATTGGCGCGACACGGGGTCGCAGGGCGCTCGACTAACGCTAAACTAACTGGACGAATGAACACCCACACCGTTTCCGCCCCGGCCCGTCGTGATCTGATGCGTCCCCTGCGTTACGTCTGGCGCGTACCCATGCTGCTGCTGCACGTTGTGCTCGGCGTACTGCTGTGCTCGCTGATCCTCAGCTGGGGCCGCCATGCCGTCATGAAGAACGGCCGCGAACCCTTCCCCCATCGCACGATTCGCTGGTGGTCCACCGCCCTGTTGCGCATCTTCGGGTTGCGCTCGGTACGCTTTGGTCAGCCGTTGGCGGACCCGGTGCTGTTCGTCGCCAATCACACCTCGTGGATCGACATCGAGCTGCTGCACAGTCAGCGCGCCGCCTGCTTCGTCGCCAAGGCCGAGATCGCCAGCTGGCCGCTGGTGGGTTGGCTGGCCGCCAGCGGTGGCACCATTTTTCATCGTCGCGGCAGCAATCATTCGCTGGCGGCGGTGATGCAGGTGATGGTGGAGCGTCTGCGCGGTGGCCGTTCGGTGGCCGTGTTCCCCGAGGGTGGCACGGGCCACAACGGTGTCCTGCGCGTGTTCCACGCGCGTATTTTCCAGGCGGCACTGGATGCCGAAGTGCCGGTGCAGCCGGTGGCATTGCGTTTTGCGCGCGGTGGCCGTCGCGTGGTGGACGCAGGCTTCCGCGAGCATGAGAACTTCATGCAGAACTTCCTGCGCCTGCTCGGCGAAGCGCCGCTGGATGCGGAAGTGCATTTCCTGGAACCTGTGCCGGCCACGCCCGAGGCGCGCCGTCGCATGGCGGAGGTGTCGCGTGAGCGCATCGCCGCCGCGCTGGATGATCAGCCCAACGTCACCGATCGCGCATGAATCTGCCCGCATGAATCTTCCCAGGGGAAAGGATTTCCTGCCGCCAAGGCCGCTGCGCAGCGGTCATGTGCAGACCATGCTCTCCTCCAGTGGCGTGCGTCGCCTGTTGCTGCCGAAAATGGCGCAGACGGTGTTGCAGGGCGCCGAGCCGGTGACCGTGAGCGGTGGCGATGGCGTGCGCCTCACCGGCGCTTACACGGCGCAGCAGGTACGCCCGCAGTCGCGAGGCCTGGCCGTGCTGTTCCACGGTTGGGAGGGTAGCGTCGATTCCACCTATGTGCTGCAGACCGGCAGTCGCCTGCTGCGCGATGGCTGGGACATTTTTCGGCTGAACTTCCGCGATCACGGCGATAGCCATCACCTCAACGAAGCGCTGTTCCATTCCTGCCGCATCGACGAAGTGGTGCACGCGCTGGGTGACATTGCGCAGCGTTACCCGGGGCGTCCGATGGTGCTGGCGGGCTTTTCCCTTGGTGGCAACTTCGCGCTGCGCGCTGCACTGCGCGCGCCGGCCGCCGGCTTGCCGTTGAGCTATGCGCTGGCGGTGTGCCCCATCATCGATCCCAGCGAAGGCCTGTTCTCGCTGGAGGAAGCCGCGCCGTGGTTCTACCAGGCGTACTTCATGCACAAGTGGCGTCGCTCGCTCAAGGCCAAGCAAGCGGCGTTTCCCCAGCGCGAATATTTCGAGCTGGCCGAGCTCAAGCAAAACCTGCGCGGCCTCACCGCCTCGCTAGTGGCGCGCCATACCGACTTCGGCTCGCTGGAAGCCTATCTGGACGGCTATTCGGTAGCCGGCCGCGCGCTGGAAGACTTGCATGTGCCCGCCACCATCCTCACCGCGCGCGATGATCCGGTGATCCCCGTGGACGCCTTCGAGAAACTGGAGCTGCCCGCCAACGTGGAGCTGGATATTTCCACCTACGGCGGCCATTGCGGCTTCATTCGCGGTTGGGACATGACCAGCTTCACCGACGACTACATCGCCGCGCGTTTCAATACCGTGGCCGACGCCGCCTGAGCGGCGTTGACAGGGGCCGCAAGCGCGCCGAGGATGCGCCTTCGAAAGGCGCCGCCAGGACGCCCGTGGACGAGGATGCGCACATGAGCAGGCAAGCACGCGGAACCTTCAAAGTCGACATCACACCCCAGCCGCCGCAAGACGGCGCGGCCGATCCTGGCGTAGGCCGCATGCTTATCCACAAGCAATTCCAGGGCGATCTCGTCGGCGAAGGCCATGGCCAGATGTTGGCGATGGGCACGCCGGTGGATGGATCGGCCGGATACGTCGCGATGGAGCGTGTCAGCGGCAGCGTACATGGCCATGAAGGCAGTTTCGCGCTGCAACATAGCGGCACCCTGCATCGCGGCGCCGCGCAGTTGTCCATCACCATCGTGCCCGATTCGGGCAGCGACGCGCTCGTGGGTATCAGCGGCACGCTGCAGATCGTCATCGAGGGCGGCGCCCATCACTACGTGCTTGATTACGATTTGCCAGATCCGTCCTGAAAGGTTTAAACCAAGGGCGCGGCGGCGCTACGCTTTCGTTCTTCCCGCTGGAGTCATGGCCATGCGCACATTCATTTTCGCCCTCATTGCCCTGCTGGCCGCGCATGCAGTTCATGCGGCACCTCAGCTGAATCAGCTGACCCTGCCCAAGGGTTTCCATGTGGCGGTGTATTCAGACCAAGTGCCCAACGCACGCGAGATCGCGCTGGGTGCCAAGGGCACCGTGTTCGTCGGTTCCAACAGCGCCGGTAAGGTGTATGCGCTCACCGACAGCAAGGGCAGCGGCCGCGCCGACAAGGTGCGCGTGATCGCCAGCGGCCTGCAGTTGCCGGTGGGCGTGGCATTCCGCAACGGCGATCTGTACATCTCCGCCGTCAGCAAGATCCTGGTGCTGCGCGACATCGAAAATCACCTGGACAAGCCGCCGACGCCGGAAGTGGTGTACGACAAGTTTCCCACGGAGACCCACCACGGCTGGAAGTTCATCGCCTTCGGCCCCGACGGCAAGCTCTATGTGCCCATCGGCGCGCCGTGCAACGTGTGCGACAAGGGCAACGCCTACGCCAAGCTCACCCGCATGAATGCCGATGGCAGCGGTTTGGAAGATGTTGCCTACGGCATCCGCAACACCGTGGGCTTCGATTGGCAGCCGGGCAGCAAGCAGTTGTGGTTCACCGACAACGGCCGCGACATGTTGGGCGACGATATGCCCAGCGACGAGCTCAACAAGCTCAGCCGCACAGGCGAGCATTTCGGCTTCCCCTATTGCCACCAGGGCGACACGCTCGATCCGGAATTTGGCCAGGGCAAGAGCTGCAAGAGCTATACACCGCCGGTACTCAAGCTGGGCGCCCACGTGGCTTCGTTGGGCATGCGTTTCTACGAGGGCACGATGTTTCCGCCAAGCTACAAGGGCGCCATCATCATCGCCGAACACGGTTCATGGAACCGCACCACCAAATCGGGCTACCGCGTGATGACGGTGCGTCTCAACGGCGACAAAGTCTTGTCCTATGAGCCTTTGCTGGATGGCTTCGAGCAAGACGAGAAAGCCTGGGGCCGCCCCGCCGACGTGCAACCCCTGCCGGATGGCAGCCTGCTGGTGAGTGACGATCTCGCCGGCGCCGTGTATCGCGTGACCTACAGCAAACCGTGAGGTGGCGCCCGCGCGGCGACGCCTGCCTTTCCCAATGACGTACCAGGAGAACCGCCTTGCAACTGCGCAGTGACAACTTCGAGCATGGCCAGCCCATTCCGGTCCGCCTTGCCTTCGGCAAGCCTGGTTCACCGGTGGCGCTGTCGGACAACCGCAGCCCGCACCTGGCGTGGAATGGTGCGCCGCGCGGCACGCGTTCCTTCGTGCTTACCTGCATTGACGTCGACGTGCCGAGTAAGCCCGACGACGTGAACCAGGCCGGTCGCACTGTGCCCGCCGACCTGCCGCGCGTGGAGTTCGTGCACTGGCTGATGGCCAACATTCCGCCCGAATGCGGCGAGCTGGCCGAAGGCGCGTGCAGCGACAGTATCGTGGCGCGTGGCAAGCGTGCGCCCTATGGCCCGCCGGGCAGCGTGCAAGGCATCAACGATTACACGGGATGGTTCGCCGGCGATGCCGACATGCGCGGCGAATACCTCGGCTACGACGGTCCGTGTCCGCCGTGGAACGATTCCATCGTGCATCACTATCACTTCCGGCTCTATGCACTGGATGTGGATAACTTGCGTCTCGCCGATGGCTTCACCCTCGCTCAATTGCGTGCCGCGATGGACGGCCATGTGCTGGCCGAGGCAGAAGTGATGGGCACGTACACGATCAACAGCGCGGCCGCCTGAATGGTTCCTTCGCCTGGCGTGAACAGAGCACAACGTGGCGTTGCCATGAGTGTTTCTTCACGCCCGCAAGGCATGGCGTGTGGGTGAATGGGGTTGGGGCGAAACGCTGCCCCGCCACGAGGAATGTATCCATGCTCCACTACGCCCTGGTATTTCTGGTCATTGCCATCATTGCGGCATTGTTCGGGTTCACCGGCATCGCCGGCACGGCGGCTGGCATCGCGAAGATTCTGTTCATCATCTTCCTGATCCTCGCGGTGATCGCGTTCTTCCGTCGGGCGAGCTGAGACGTGGCGCAGCGAAGCAGGAGCGCTTCGCTGCGCGCCCGTCGGTGATATTGGTTACAGTGGAATCCATCCCACGCCGCATCGGAGATCGACATGAGCAAGCAAGTCCAGGCGCACGAGGAAAGCAGTGCCGCCGATCGCATCGAGGAACGCGCCGATCGCATCAAGCAAGCCACGACCAACGCGGTGAACAACACCAAGGAAGCCGTGGACCGGGCAGCCGACCATGTGGAAGAGGGGCTGCATCGCGCCACCGACAAGGCCGCCGACGCCGCCACCCGCGCGTCCGTCAAGGCCGAGGAATACCGCGAGCGCACCCGTGAGGCCTACGACGATGCCATCGACCGAGCCGACGAATGGCTGGAGCGCGCGCGTGACTATGTGCGCGAGAAGCCCGTGCAGTCCGTAGCCATCGCCCTTGGCGCCGGCTGGCTGTTAGGCCGCATACTTCGTCGCTGAAGCCAGATCTGCCCTCGCCAAGGCTCCGGCGATCCGCCAGCGGTCCGCAGCGGTGGCAGCTATGCTCCGTTGATCAGAGCATCCCTTACGACGAGGACAGCGGATGGACCAGACCGGACGCGACGACGCGCCCGCCACTCCGGACGAGCCGGCGGCACCGCCGCCGCCGCCCGGTTTGCTGGATGACATTGGCCGGCTGGGCCGCGCTGTCCAGAAACTTTTTGGCGCCCAGTTACGGCTGCTCGCCGCCGAACTAGGCCTGGCGCGT
Organism: Frateuria sp. sgz306004; assembly: GCF_057750885.1. NCBI lineage: Bacteria > Pseudomonadati > Pseudomonadota > Gammaproteobacteria > Lysobacterales > Rhodanobacteraceae > Frateuria > Frateuria sp. sgz306004. The sequence goes on along the minus strand of NZ_JBYLFE010000007.1, from coordinate 24,906 downwards.
ACCGCCGTGCACTGGATGCTGGCGGCCGGGCTGGTCGCCACGGTCGCAGGTGTGGGCCTGGGCCTCACCCTGCTGGGGTTGGTGGGTTGGTTACTCGCCCAATGGTTCCATTCCTGGACCTGGGCCCTGGTGGTGTTGGCCCTGCTGGAGCTGGGCTTTCTTGTCGGCGCGGTGGTGTTCTTCAGCCGCTGCATGCACTGGATGAGCCTGCCAGCGACGCGAAAGGAATGGGGTGCGATGATGCGCGAGACCCTGCATCGTCCCGAGCCGCAGGGCGAGTCCCGCGGGGAGGACCAGCCATGAGTCTGCTCAAACGATTGCAAGCTGTGCGCGCGGCGCAGGAACGCGTACAGCACGCGCGCCAAGCCGTGGCCGAACCCGCGCAATCCCTGCTGGCTCGCGGTCAACAGCACCCGCTTACCACCGTGGGCATGGCTGCCGGTGCCGGCTTCGTGCTGGGTCAACTTAATGTGCATCCTCTGCGGGTGCCGGGCCTCGGCGCATTGCTAAGCGGCACTGCCGCCGAGTTGGTGGGCCAAGCGACGCGGCTGGTGGCCGAGTTCGCGCAGGACAACCTCGACCTCTCATGACGCCCACCCTTCCATCCGATGCGCCCGCCACCCCCGGTGATGCGGCGGGTACGCCGATACCTGCCGTTCCCGGTATCAGCCTGCGCGAGCCGCGCACCACGGCCCTGCGCATGCAGCGTGCACGCAGCGTGCGTCGCCATTTGCGGGCGATCCGGGTCATGCTCGGGCTGCTGCTGGCGCTGGCCTTGCTGTATACGATCACGCTCACCAAGGCCTTGCTCATCCCGCTGGTGCTCGCCGCGTTCATCGGTCTGGCGCTCAACCCCATCGTGGCGACCGGCGCACGCTGGGGGTTGCCACGTTGGCTGTGCGCCAGTGTCTTGATGCTGGGCCTGATTGCCGGCATCGGTAGCGGCATCGGTTTGCTGAGCCAGCCCGCCTTGGGGTGGTTTCATGAATCACCGGCAGCGATTCGCGGCTTTCTGCCCAAGCTCAAGGCGATCATGCAGCCGCTGGAAGCAGCCAGCCGCGCCACGCAAAGCCTGGTGGCCGGACAAAACGTGCGCGCGCCACAACCCAACCCCAGCGCATTGGCCATCAATGCATGGGATGTGGTCGCCTCCACGCCTAAAGTGCTTGCGGCCGTGCTCACCGTGGTGTTGTTGGTCTTCTTCTTCCTCGTCTACGGCGATCACTTGTTGCGACGATTGGTCGAGGCCTCACCCAGCTTCGGCTATAAACGCCATGCGGTATCGATCGTGCGCAGCATCCAGATCGAGGTGTCGCGCTACATCCTCACCACCTCGCTGATCAACCTGCTGCTGGGTGCGCTTACCGCCGGCATGCTGTGGCTGTATCACATGCCCGACCCGCTGCTGTGGGGCGCGGTGGCCATGCTGGCGAACTTCATTCCCTACGTGGGCGCCATCACGACCACGACAGTGCTGGCCCTGGTGGGGCTGATGAACTTCAACGATGCCGGCTCCGCGCTGCTACCCGCGCTCACCTTTGCCGGCATCACCGCGGTGGAAGGCAACCTGATTACGCCGATGATTCAGGGCCACCGCATGCGCCTGAGCCCCATTGCCATCTTGTTGTGGCTGCTGGTGTGGGGTTGGTTGTGGGGTATTCCCGGTGCGCTACTCGCGGTGCCGATGCTCACCAGCTGCAAACTGGTGGCCGAGCGCGTGCGTGGCTGGCGCTGGTTCGCGATGATGGTGCAGCGGTGAGTGCGCTCGTGGTCGTGCGCGCTGTACGTGCTGACGACTACATGGCGTGGAAACCATTATGGGATGGCTACAACGCCTTCTACGGGCGCAGCGGCGACACGGCGCTGGCGGATGAGGTGACGCGCACCACGTGGGCGCGCTTTCTCGATGCCCATGAACCGGTGCACGCATTGGTCGCCGAAGATAGCGACGGGCTGCTTGGCCTGGCGCACTACCTGTTCCACCGCAGCACGATCAGCATTGGCATGAATTGCTACATGCAAGACTTGTTCACCGTGCCGGCCGCGCGCGGGCGCGACGTGGGGCGTGCCTTGATCGAGGCTGTCTACACACGCGCCGCACAGGCAGGATCGCCACGCGTGTACTGGCAAACCCACGAAACCAACGCCACCGCCATGCGCCTCTACGATCAGGTAGCCGAGAAATCAGGTTTCGTGGTGTACCGCCACCTGCTGCCGCGCTGACCGCACGAGCAGCGAAGCGGCTGCGTTCAACGATCGATACCGTGCGCCTTCAACACATCGCTGATATCGAAGCGCCACAGGTTGCGCGAACCGTTGAGCGGTTCGGCCAGGCGTTGCTGCAATGAGCGATAGTCGTCGCGTGGCTTCGGATAGGCCACGGCCTCGCGGCGGTTGCTCGATACGTACAGCTCACCGAAGTTGCGCCCCAGCGATGGCGCGTTTTCCAACTGTGGGCTGTTCACCTCACCCTCCAGGTGGATCGGCTTACCCCAACGACCATCGGCCTCGCGAAAGGCGATATAGATGTCGGCGCTACCCAGCGAATCGCCTTCGTTGCCGGCGAACAGCAGAAAGCGTTGCTGCGGATCGATGGCCGGGTCCATGCGATTGCGTGACACGTCGCCCAGGTCCACGCGTTCGGGCGCGGCATAGCCCTGTTCGGTGCGACGGGCGACGTAGATCTGGTACGCCTTGCCGGAATCCTCGCGGTGGGCGGAGAAATAGATGTCGCCGTTCGCCGCCACCGACGGGTTGTAGATCATCGCGCTGTCGTTGAGCGCGCCATCCACATGAACCGGTTCGCCCCAGCGGCCATCGCGCTGGCGTTCCACGTACCAGAGATTCTTGCCGGGAAAATGCGAGCCGTTCATCTCCGCCACCAGTGGTGCGTCGCCGGCATGCGGCGGTCGATTGGAGACAAAGTACAGGCGCTGGCCATCGGGCGATATCGACGGCTCCGAGTCGTGCCACTGGCCGGAGAATGGCGCCACTTCAGGTGTGGACCACTGGCCGTTGCGCTTGTGCGTGAGCAGGATGGTGTCGTCCTTTTCAGCGAAGTCCGAACGCATGAAGTACATCGTGTTGCCATCTACCGTGAGCGTGGCGGAGGTTTCCTGGCCGCCGGTGGAAATCACGCCAGGCCCGACCAGTTCACCGGCACTGGCGCCGGTGGCGATCAAGGCGAGGGCGAAGGCCAGGCTGCGTGCAAGCAGGTTCGACGACATGAGTCATGCTCCTTATCGACACGTCGGGTCGGAAGCGCCGCAGTCTGGGCGGCGCGCCGCAGGCGAGACAGTGCCTGAAGGCACCGTGCCAATCGGACTAACTCACCAGTCGATGCGTTGCTGGTCGCGGAAAAAGCCGCCACTTATCGATGGTCGTGAGGGCAGCGTGGCCGCCCACACGATGCCGGCGGCACCCTCGGTCACCGGTCGCCCGCCATGTCCACCCATATCGGTGGCGACCCAGCCGGGACACACGGCGTTGACCAGAATGCCGCTGCCAGCCAGCTCCGCGGCGAGCATGCGCGTATGACTATTGAGTGCGGCCTTGGACACGCGATACGCCGGGCAATCGCTACCTTCGCTGCCGATGGCGCCGCAGCCGCTGGAGACGTTCACGATGCGACCGTAGCCATGGCGTTGCATCAACGGAAGCATGGCTTCGGTGAGTTGCCATGCGCCGAGAAGATTGGTTTCCAGCGCTTGGCGCACCAGATCCAGGCTTACCGAGGACGGCTGGTCGTCAATGTCGAAATACGCGCCGGCATTGTTGATCAGGATATCCAGCCGGCCGTACTCGCCCTGGATGCGCGCGGCGAGTTCTTCCACGTCGCGGGCGGAGGTGACGTCGAGGGAAACCGGCGCGACGACGCCGCCTTCGCGGCGCAACGCGCGTGCCGCCTGCTCGCCGCGCAGGGCATGGCGAGCACCCAGCAATACCGTGATGCCTTGCAGCGCGAGCTGGCGCGATATTTCGAACCCCAGCCCGCGATTGCCGCCGCTTACCAGCGCAATGCGCTGGGCCGGCACCGGGTCGGCCGCGACGCCACGGCGTCGCGCCGGCCGACCCGGAAACGCCACCGCGTTCATGGCGTCGTGGCCAGTTGGTCACAACGCTCGCTGGCGCACGCCTGCCAGCCACCGCCCAGCGCCTTGTACACCGCCACCGCGCGCAGGTTGATCGATGCCTGCGCATCGGCCAGTGCATCTTCCGCTGCCAACTGCGTGCGTTCGGCATCCAGCAACTGCAGGAAGTCGGCGGCGCCTTCGTTGTAGCGCACGCGTGCCAGGTCCGCCGCGCGGCGGCTCTGGGTCACCTGATCGCTCAGTTTCAGCACACGTTCGCGCTGCAGGTTGTAGCCGACGATGGCGTTATCCACATCTTCCACCGCCTGCAACACGCTGCGCTGGTAGCTCGCCAGCGCGGCATCGGCGCGCGCTTCGCTGGCTTTTACGTTGGAGCGCACGCGCTGCACGTTGAGGCCGGCCCAGCTGATGCTCGGCGCGATGGACCACGCACGCGTCGACGGCCCACCGAAGTCGTTGCTGCGCCCGGCGAGAAAGCCGAGAAAGCCGCCCAGCGTGATGTGCGGGTAGTAATCGGCCTTGGCCACGCCGATGCGCGCGTTGGCCGCCGCCAGCTGGCGTTCGGCGATGCGCACATCGGGGCGGCGTTGCAGTACGTCACCGGCGTTGCCGATATCCAGCGCCACGTCGATCGGCTTGAACGCCTGCGGCGACAGGTCGATGTCGAGTTCGCCGGGGCGCTCGCCCAGCAGCACCGCCAGGCGCGCGGTGTCGTTTTGCGCCAGCGTCTGCAAGGCCGGCAGTTGCGCCTCCACTGAACTGAGGCGTGCGCTGGCGCTCGCCACGTCCTGCTCCGAGCCCGTGCCCACGTCGGCGCGGGCACGAATCAGGCGCAGCGACTCGCGCTGGTTCTCGATATCGCGATTGGCCACATCGATGCGCAGCTGCACGCCACGCAGGTCGAAGTAGTAGCGCGCCACCTCGGCGAACAGCGTCACCTGTGCGTCCTGCAATGAGGCTTCACCGGCGCCGGCATCGGCCCGCGCGGCTTCCACCGAGCGACGCACGCCACCGAACAGGTCCAGCTCCCAGCTGGCGTCAAAGCCTGCCTGGTAGCTGGTGGTGGTGACGCGTTGATCGGTGAAGCCCGGCTGCTGTTCGCGGCTGCGCGAATAATTGGCCACGGTTTCCACGTCGGGAATCTGCTGCGATTTCGCCACGCCCAACAGGGCACGCGATTCACGCAGGCGGGCATACGCGATCTTGAGATCCGGGCTGTTCGCCGCCGCGCGCTGGATGAGGGCATCCAGCGTGGGGTCGTTGAACTGCTTCCACCAGTTGGCCTGGAAATGATCGGTGGATTCCTGCGCGGCGCTCACGCCCTGCAAGGTCACCGGCTTTTCCTGTGGCGCGTGGTAGTTGGGCCCCACGCTGGCGCAACCCGCCAGCAGCATCGAGGCCATGAGTACGGTGAGCTTGCTCATCTCAATGGTTCTCCAGGGCAGTGGCAACCGCGGCGAGGCGGGCTGCCTTGCGGGCGCGGCGGCGTTCGCTCATGCGTTCGCCCCAACCGCGCACCAGCACATAGAACAGCGGCGTAAAGATCAGACCGAAGAAAGTCACACCCAGCATGCCGGCGAACACCGCCACACCCATCGCATGACGCATCTCGGCACCCGCACCGTGCGAAGTCACCAGCGGCACCACGCCCATGATGAAAGCGAACGAGGTCATCAGGATCGGGCGCAGTCGCAGGCGAGCGGCTTCCAGCACGGCCTGCACGCGGTCCATGCCTTCGATGATCTGGGCTTCGCGGGCGAACTCCACGATCAGAATGGCGTTCTTGCAGGCCAGGCCCACCAGCACGATCAAGCCGATCTGGGTGAAGATGTTGTTGTCGCCAGCGGACATCCACACACCGGTGATGGCGGACAGCAGCACCATCGGCACGATCAGGATCACCGCCAGCGGCAGCAGCAAGCTTTCGTACAGCGAGGCCAGCACCAGGAACACCAGCAGCACACACAAGGGGAACACCAGCACCGCGGTATTGCCGGCGAGGATCTGCTGATAGGTCAGCTCGGTCCACTCAAAGGTCATGCCATTGGGCAGGTTCTCCGCCGCCAGTTTCTCGATGGCTGCCTGGGCCTGTCCGCTGCTGAAGCCGGGAGCCGGGCCGCCATTGATTTCCGCGGTGGGGAAGCCGTTGTAGTGCTGCACGCGATCCGGTCCCACGGTCTGCTTGACGGTGAGGAACGAGCCCAGCGGAATCATCTCGCCCGTCGCGCTGCGCGTCTTGAGGCCGAGGATGTCCTGCGGCTCATGACGGAAGCCCGGCTCGGCGGACACGTTCACCTGGTAAGTACGGCCAAAACGGTTGAAGTCGTTGACGTAGAGCGAGCCCAGGTACGCCTGCATGGTCTGGTACACGTCGGCCAGGTCCACGCCTTCGGCCTTGGCCTTTTCGCGATCCACGTCCGCGTCGATCTGCGGCACGCTCACCTGGTAGCTGGAGAACAGCCCCGCCAGCGTCGGTACCTTGGTGCTGGCCTGGATCAGGTTCTGCGTCTGCTTGTACAGCTCCTCGAAGCCCGCATCCGAACGGTCTTCCACCTGCAGACGGAAGCCGCCGATGGTGCCCAGGCCGTTGACCGGCGGGGGCGGGAAGATCGCGATGTAGGCTTCCTGGATGCCCGCGTATTTCTGTTGCAGCGCCGCCGTGATCGCACCGGCCGACAGCGACGGATCGCGACGTTCCTCGAACGGCTTGAGCGTCACGAACACGATGCCGGAGTTGGTGCTGTTGGTGAAGCCGTTGATGGACAGGCCAGGGAACGCCACCGCGCTCTCCACGCCCGGCTGCTTGAGCGCGATATCGCTCATGCGGCGGATCACGTCTTCGGAGCGATCCAGCGAGGCGGCGTCGGGCAGCTGCGCGAAGGACACCAGGTACTGCTTGTCCTGCGGCGGCACGAAGCCGGTGGGCACGTGGGCGAAACCGAACAGGCCGAGCAGCACCAGGCCACCGTAGATCACCAGGGCAATCGCGCTGGAGCGGAGGATGCGCTGCACGCCACCCACGTAGCGATTCGCGCTGCTGATGAACAGGCGGTTGAACGGGCGGAACAACCAACCGAACGCGCGATCGATAAGGATGCTCAGCTTGTCCTTGGGCGCGCCCTGCTCCTTCAACAGCAGCGCGGCGAGGGCGGGGCTCAGGGTGAGCGAGTTGAACGCCGAGATCACCGTGGAGATGGCGATGGTGAGCGCGAACTGGCGATAGAACTGACCGGTGAGGCCACTGATGAACGCCGCCGGCACGAACACCGCGCACAGCACCAGCGCCGTGGCCACGATGGGCCCGGTCACTTCGGTCATCGCCTTGCGTGTGGCTTCCTTGGGCGACAGGCCATGCTCGATGTGACGTTCGACGTTCTCCACCACCACGATGGCGTCGTCCACCACGATACCGATGGCCAGCACCAGGCCGAACAGCGACAGCGCATTGAGCGAGAAGCCGGCCAGGAGCATCACCGCGAACGTGCCGATGAGCGATACCGGCACCGCCACCAGCGGAATGATCGAGGCGCGCCAGGTCTGCAGGAACAGGATCACCACCAGCACCACCAGGGCGATGGCTTCGAACAGCGTATGCACCACCGCTTCGATCGAGCCGCGCACGAACACGGTCGGGTCGTACACGATCTGGTAGTCCACGCCTTGCGGGAAATCCTTCTTGAGGTTCGCCATCAGCGAGCGGACTTCATCGGAGATCTGGATGGCGTTGGAGCCGGGGCGCTGGAAGATCGGCAAGGCCACGGCGGGCTGGTTGTTGAGCAGGCTGCGCAGTGCGTAGCTGTTGGAACCCAGTTCCACGCGCGCCACGTCGCGCAGGTGCACGAACGAACCGTCGGCCTCCTTGCGCACGATGATGTTGAGGAAGTCTTCCTCCGACACCAGGCGGCCCTGCGTATTGATGTTGAGCTGGAAGGCGGCGTTGCTCGGGCCCGGCGGTGCATTCAGCGCACCGGCGGCCACGGTGATGTTCTGCTCCTGGATCGCATGCACCACGTCACCGGTGGTGAGTTGGCGAGTCGCCAGGCGCTGCGGGTCCAGCCACACGCGCATGCTGTATTCGCCCGCGCCAAAGATCTGCACGTCGCCGACGCCGTCCAGGCGTGCCAGCTGGTCCTTGATGTGCAGGCGCGCGTAGTTGGACAGGTACAGCATGTCGTAGCGCTGATCGGGCGAGATCAGGTGCACCACCATGGTGAGGTCGGGCGAGCTCTTCTGGGTGGTCACACCCAGGCGCTGCACTTCCTCGGGCAGGCGCGGCAGCGCCTGCGACACGCGGTTCTGCACCTGCACCTGTGCGTTGTCCAGGTCGGTGCCCAGCGCGAACGTGACGGTGAGCGTCATCGCGCCGTCGCTGGTGGACTGCGAGCTGGTGTAGAGCATGCCTTCCACGCCGTTGATCTGTTCCTCCAGCGGCGTGGCGACGGTTTCGGCGATCACCTTGGGGTTGGCGCCGGGGTAGCTGGCGCGCACCACCACGGTGGGCGGCACCACTTCGGGGTATTCGCTGATCGGCAGCTTGAACAGCGCGATGCTGCCCGCGATGACGATCAACACGGAGAGGACGCCAGCCAGGATCGGCCTGTCCACGAAGAATTGGGCGATTTTCATTGCATTCGTCCTGGTTGCTCTAGGCACCATTCCCGCGCGAGGCGGGGACTAACGGGTGCTCGCCCCGCATGACGCGGAGACAAAGCGACCCTGGCCCTCGCTCGAAAGCGAGGGCGTGCATGTCGTTGCGTGTTGCTGAAGCTCTTGCTCGTCATCCCTGCGAAGGCAGGGATTCAGCGTCTTGGTTGCCCGGAGGCGAAGTCACTGGACCCCCGCGTTCGCGGAGATGACGCGTTGAACGCGTTACTTCTGCTGCGCGGCGTTCTTGCTGTTGCCGCCGCCGGCCATCGCCAGCTGCTTGTTCGGATCGAGGCTGCGCGTTTCCATCGCCACCTTGGTGGCGTTTACTTCCACGCCCGGACGCACGTGCTGGAGGCCGTTGACGATCACCACGTCGCTGGCGGCCAGGCCTTCGTTGACCACGCGCAGGCCGTCCAGCAGCGGGCCGGTGACCACGCGGCGGTATTCCACCTTGCGATCCTTATCCACCACGTAGACGAACTTGTTGCCGAGGTCGGCGCCGATCGCACGATCGTCCACCAGCGCACGCGGCTCATGGCTGTCGCTGCGCAACTGGATGCGTACGTACAAGCCCGGCGTGTAGCCTGCATCGGCGTTGTCGAACACGGCGCGCAGGCGAATGGTGCCGCTGCCGGCGCGCAGCTGGTTATCCACAAAGTCCACGCGGCCGGTGTGCGGGAAACCCTTTTCGTCGGCCAGTGCCATGGTGATCTGCGGCGCGCCGCCATGTTCGCGACGCTGGCGATCGAACTTGAGGTAGCTGTGCTCGTCCACGTCGAAGTAGGCGTAGATCGGGTCGATGCTCACCACGCTGGTCAGCACGTCGTTGCTGGTGACCAGGTTGCCCGGCGTCACCAGCGCATTGCTGACACGACCGTCGATGGGCGCGCGCACCTCGGTAAAGCCCAGGTTGAGGCGGGCTGCGTCCAGCGCGGCATTGGTGGAAGCTACCTGGGCCTTGGCGCTTTGCGCTGCGGTTTGCTGGCGGTCGGCCTCTTCTTTGGCGATCGCATGCTGTTCCAGCAGGCGCTGGGCACGCTCAGCGTTGGCCTGGGCCAGCAACTGCTCGGCCTTGGCTTGGCTCAGGTTGGCGGAAAGGCGGTCCACCTCCGCCTGATAAGGGCGCGGGTCGATGCGGAACAGCAGGTCGCCCTTGCGTACGGCGGCGCCTTCCTTGAAGTGCACCGAGTCCACGTATCCGCTCACGCGCGGTCGTAGCTGGATGGTGTCGACCGCCTGCAGGCGGCCAGTGAATTCGTCGGCATCGTCGACCGGGCGCACCAGCACCTGGGCTACGGTGACCGCCGGCGGCGGCATCGGGCCAGCCTGGGCGTGGCTGTCAGCGCCGTGACCGAGCAAGGCCCAGCTGCCGCCCGCCACGGCGACGGCGAGTAGGGCGAGGGTCCATCGTTTGTTCATGTCGGGCTCCCAGAATGAACCTGCTGGCGCGGGGTACCCCAGCAGACAGGGGCGAGAGATTAGGTGTACCATCGGGTTCAATAAATAGTTCTTTGTGCAACGCAATAGTGACTGTGAGTCACGAATGGGGCGAGAATCGACGCTATGGAAGACTTTGCCGCAATTTCCGCGTTCGTCCGCGTGGTCGAGGCCAAGAGCTTCGCCGCCGCCGCCACCCAGTTGGGCATGACCCCCTCGGGGGTGAGCCGGGCCGTTTCCCGCCTGGAGGAACAGCTTGGCGCGAGGCTGTTGTTCCGTTCTACCCGTTCCTTGCGATTGACCGACGATGGCGCCGCGTTCCACGCGCGTTGCAAGGAGATCCTTGCGGATCTGGCCGAGGCCACCGAGGCGTTGGGCTACGCCAGCCGCAAGCCCACGGGCAAGCTGCGCATCGGTGCGCCGGCCGCCTTGGGGCGCACCATGTTGATTCCCCGTCTGGCCGAGTTCGAGCAGCGCTATCCGGATATCCGGCTGGAGCTGGCCATGTGCGACTACCCGTATGACCTCAACGAAGAGGGCATCGATTGCGCCATTCGCGGCGGCCCGCTGGAGGACTCCAACCACATCGCGCGCAAGATCGGCTATCTGCGCAACGTGGTGCTGGCCTCGCCCGAATACCTCGCCCGCTATGGCGCGCCGCAAAGCATCGACGACCTCAAGCAGCACCGCTGCATCAACTACGTGCAGCCCAACGGCCGCCCGCGCCAGTGGCAGTTCGATACGCCCAGCGGCCAGGTCACGGTGGATATCGATGCGCACATGCTGATCAACGACGCCGAGTCGGTGATCCAGGCGGTGGTGTCGGGGCTGGGCATCACCCAGGCGCCACACATCATCGCCTCGTGCATGCTGGACATCGGCAAGCTCGAACTGGTGATGAGCGACACCATCTCCACCGGCAAGCCGGTGTGGATCGTCTACCCGCAGAAGCGCCATTTGTCCGCACGCGTGCAGGCCTTCATCGAATGGGTGCGCGAGGTGTTCGAGCAGACCAATGAGCCTGGCCTGAAGAAGCTGCACAAGCCCATTGCCGCGCGCACGGAGCAGCGCCTAAGCGCCTGATTTCGCTCGCTTCATAATTCTTCACTGGCGTTTCAGGCGCTTCATACGGCGCGCTGTTGTGCTTGCCCGCACCTCACTGCGGAGAAGCACCCATGCCTGTCGTTTCATCCTGCCGGCGGTTCGCCGGCCTGTTGGCCTTTATCGCCCTGCCGCTGGCGGCCGCGGACTACCAGCCGCCCGCCAAAGGCAGCGATGGCTGGGACGTGCTCGATGCGCGGGCGGCGCATTGGGACAGCACGCGGTTCGAGGCGCTGGAAGGCAAGCTGGCCGATCAGACCTACAAGGGCATCACCAGCATCGTGGTGGCCCAGCACGGCAAGCTGGTGTACGAGGCCTACTTCAACGGCGGCAGCGCCGAGCGGCTCAACGACATCCGCTCGGCCAGCAAGAGCATCACGGCCTGGCTGGTCGGCGCGGCGATCGATCGGCACCTGATCCCCGGCGTGGAGGCCAAGGTCTACAGCTACTTCCCGGACAAGCAACCGGTGCAGCATGCGGACCCGCGCAAGCAGGCGATCACCCTGGAAGACCTGCTCACCATGAGCTCGCTATGGGAGTGCAACGACGACAATGAATTCTCCTCGGGCAACGAAGAGCGCATGTACGTCACCGAAGACTGGCTGCAGTTCGCGCTGGACCTGCCCATCAAGGGCTTTGCGCCGTGGATGGCCAAACCCGCCGATAGCCCGCACGGCCGCGCGTTCTCCTACTGCACGGCCGGCGCCTTCGTGGCCGGCGCGGTGGTGGAACGGGCCACCCACGAGCCGCTGGCGCGCTTTGCCGCCGAGGCGCTGGAGCGGCCGCTGGGCATCACCCGATCGCAGTGGAACACCTCGCCGCTGGGCATCGGCATGGGCGGCGGCGGCACGCGCTACCGCAGCCGCGACCTGGCCAAGCTGGGCCAGCTGGCGCTCGATGAGGGGCGCTGGCAGGGACGCCAGATCATCTCCGCGGCATGGGTGCAGCGCATGTTGAGCGTGCATGCACAGGCGCGCGAGGATGCCGACTATGGCTATCTCTGGTGGTGCTTCACCTTTCCGGCCAAGGGTGCGCAGCAGACCGTCTGGGCGATGTCCGGCAATGGCGGTAACTACGTGTTCGTGGTGCCCTCGCAGCAACTGGTCGCGGTGATCACCAGCACGGCCTACAACCAGCGCTACGCGCATCCCCAGTCGCAGGCGATCTTCCGCGACTACCTCCTCAAGGCGTTGCCGTAGCGCTGCGCAATTCCGGCGGACACCAATCGGCGGCCAGCAGCAGTGCACGCTGTGCCGCCGTGCGTCGGCTGATCGTATCGATGGCCGCCGCGTAGGCCGGGTCATCCGCCAGCGGTCGCAGCAGCGGCGAGGTCTGCAGGTAGGCGCGGTCGCTGTAACCCGCCGCCACGGCGTTCGCCACCGTGGCGGCGGCCTGCTGGTGATGACCACGCGCCTGTTGCAGCAAGGCCAGCTCCAGGCGATCGGAGGGATAGCCGCTGCCGGCGGCCATCTGCGCCGCCATGTCGGCGATGCGTTGATCCAGCCACGCATTGCTCGGCGGCACCGGCGCATACAACGTCGCCAGCGTGGTGGGCAGGCTCATCTTGGGGCGCAGCTGCGCGGCGTGTGCAAACGCCGCGTGCGCGGCCGTGCGATCGCCGCGCAACAAGGCCAGTTCACCGTCGAGCAGGTACAGCGCCGTGTGCGGTGTGTGCCGGCCCAGGGCTTCGTCCAGGGCCTGCTGCGCTTCGCCGTAGCGACCCTGCAGGAACAGGTGCTGTGGCCAGGCGATGTTGGAGAACACGTTGTCCGGGTTGAGCTGGAAGCTGTGGCGAAACCGCGCTTCGGCGGCCGCGGTGAAGCCGAGCAGGTCCAGCTCGCGAGCGATCTGCACCCCACGAAAGCGCACCTTGGCCGGGTCGCCGCGCATATCCAGGTTGGCGTGCAGCGCGTCGACCAGGGCACCGCGCTCCTGGTACAGGTAAGCCGCCGAGGCGCGACTGGCATCGTCCGCAGGGTCGATTGCCACGGCGTGGTTGTAGGCGTCGATGGCCGCCTGCATCTCGCCGCGACAATCGTGGGCATACGCCAGCGCCGACCACGCAGCGGCGGTCTGCGGCTCGCGTTTGAGCGCCGCTTCGGCGAGCCGCTGCGCTTGCGTGGTCCAGTCGACGTCGAAGTTGTACAGGCATACGCGTGCGCTGTAGGCGCGGCTGAGCCCCACCTGCGCGGCGAGGTCGTCGGGGGCGCGCGCCAGCACCTGCTGGTACAAGGCAATGGCGCGCTCGTTGTTGTCGCTCTGGCCGATGCCGGCGTAATAGGCGGCGCGTTGCAGCAGCTCCTGCGTGGCGTTGGCCTGGACTGTCGCGGGCGTACGGGCGCGATACCACCACCCGGCAGCCAGCAGGCCAAGCAACCCGAGAACGACCGCCAACGCGATGCGCGGAGCGCGTGCGTAGCGGCGCGCGGCGGGTGCGGATGCCTCCAGCACTTGTGGCGATTCGCACAGCTGGTAGCCGCGTCCACGCACCGAACGGATGTAGCGCGGCGCGCGGCCATCGTCACCCAGCGACTGGCGCAGTAGTTTCACGCGCTGGGTGACGGTTTCCTCATTGACCACCGCTGGCGCCCAAACCTGGGCCATCAACGTGTCGAAATCCACCACGGCGTTGCCATGGCGCAGCAGGCAGGCGAGCAGCTGAAAGCTCAGGCCCTGCACATCCAGCGCAACGCCATCGCGGGTCACGCGCTGGCGTGCCAGGTCGATCTGCAGATCCAGCAGTCGATAGTGTTGCGGAAGATCCATCCCTTACTCGCCGGTGGCTGGGCGGCGACTATGGTTTCACGGATCGACGTGGCGCGCTCAGCCGCCCGAGGGCAGCCACAGCAGCAGCGCAACACCCAGCACGATGCGGTAGATCGCGAACGGGGTGAAGCGGTGGCTGCGGATATAGCCGAGCAGCCATTTCACTGCCACGAAGGCCACGATGGCCGACACCACGAAGCCCACGCCGAAGGCGGTCCAGTCTTCGTGTACGCCGCCTTCCTTCACTACCTTCAGCAATTCGTAGGCGGTGGCGGCATACATGGTGGGAATGCCCACCAGGAACGCGAACTCCGTTGCGGCCGCGCGGTTGCTGGTGCCGGCCAGCATGGCGGTAAAGATGGTGGCTGCCGAGCGCGAGGTGCCGGGGAAAATGCCCGCCACCATCTGCGCGAAGCCCACCAGGATCGCCACGCGCCAGGTCACCGTGCTGCGGTCGGGCTGCTTGGCGGCCAGCCGTTCGGCCGCCAGCATCCACACGCCGCCGATCACCAGCGCCCAGGCCACCGGCGTTACCGCTTCGGGCAGCTTGAAGCCGAGCTTCACCGCGATGAAGCCGAGCACCGCCGTGATCAGGAAGGCCACGGTGAGCTTGGCAAGGTAGTCGCGATTGGCTGGGTCACGCCACTGCGTGAGCAACTGCCAGATGCGGTTCCAGTAGATGAAGGTGACGGCCAGGATCGCGCCGGCCTGGATGCCCACGTTGAACAGGTCCGAACGCTCGCCCAGGCCGAACTTCTCGGCGATCAGCAGGTGTCCCGTGCTGGAGATGGGCAGGAACTCGGTAATGCCCTCGATGATGCCGAGCAGGATGACGTTGATCAGGTCGCTCACGAAAACTCCGTAGAAAGAGGGGCCGGATGCCGCAAAGCGCCATAGCTTAAGGGAACTGCGTGGCGGGTTTGCTTTCGCGTTGCCGCCTGCCCGCGCCGCGCCACTTGGTGGGCCCGGTGCTGCCCGATTACTCTCTGCGCCTTCATCGAGCGCCCGCAGGATGCTGCGGCGCGCGGCCACCCCGTCAGGCGAGTCTTGCATGTCCTTCACGCCACCGCGGCGCAGCCGCTCCGCTTTCCTCGTCCTGCTGCCCGTGTTGTTGGGTGTGCTGGCGTTTGCGCTGGTGACCGGCGGCCCCATGCTGGCGCCCGGCAATGTGCGCTGGTTGCAGCACCAGGATCTTGCGCAGAGCTACCTGGGCTGGGCGTTCTATCGCCACGATCCATGGAGCTGGCCGTGGGGCGCCAATCCCTCGTACGGGCTGGAGATCCATTCGTCGGTGTACTACTCCGACTCCATTCCGCTGCTGGCGATGCTGCTCAAGCCGTTGTCGGCGCTGTTGCCCGAACCGTTCCAGTATTTCGGCCTGTGGGTGCTGCTGTGTTTCGTGCTGCAGGCGCTGTTCGCCTGGCGGGTGCTGTCGCTGGCTAGCGACAGCGTGGCGGCGCGCTTGCTGGGTTGCGTGTTCTTTGTGCTGGCGCCGCCCATGTTGATACGCCTGGGCGGCCACATGGCGCTGTTCGGGCAGTGGACCTTGCTGGCGGGCCTGTGGCTGTACCTGCGCCCCTCGTCGCGCCCACGCGGTGCATGGACCGTGCTGGTGGCAGTCACCATGCTGATCCACGCCTACCTGTTCCTCATGGTGACCTTGCTGTGGCTGGCGGACCTGCTCCGCCGCACGCTGGCCGATCGCGCGGCGGGTGAGCGCTCGTGGCTGCGGCTGTTGATGCGTGGCATACCGGAAGGCGCGCAGGTGGTGCTGGTCACCGCACTGGTGGCCTGGGCGGCGGGCTTCTTCCTGGTGCCGGGCGGCGGGCAGGCGGCCAGCGGTTTCGGCTACTACAAGATGAACCTGCTGGCGCCGATCAATGGCGGCGGCTGGTCCTGGTTCGGCTTGAACGCCGCGCAGGCGGCCGGCGAGTACGAAGGCTTCAACTACCTGGGGCTGGGCGGGCTGCTGGCGTGCGCCATGGCGTTGCTGCTGCAGTTCGTCGCGCATCGCCGCCACGCATCGTCGCCGCGCGTGGCACCCCTGGTGCTGGTGGCGCTGCTGCTCACCGTGGCGGCCATCACCCAGCATGTCGGCGTGGGTGCATGGCAGGGCCAGCTTGGGTTGCCGGGCTGGCTGGAGCGCAAGCTGTCGCACGCTTCCATCCAGTCCACCGGACGCCTGTTCTGGGTGGCGTACTACGGGCTGCTGGTGTGGTCGTTCTTCACGCTGGCGCGGGTGTTGTCCGCGCGGGCCCTGGTACTGGCGCTGGCGGCGCTGGTAGCCATCCAGCTGGTGGACCTGCGCCCCGGCCTGACCCAGCTGCACCACACCCTGGTGCAGCGCGCCCAGCAGGACGACGCCCCGCACCTGCGCGGCCCGTTCTGGGAGGCCGCCGGCCAACGCTATACGCAGCTGCGCCTGGTGCCGACCCGGGTGCTGGCGCCCGGCTGGGAAGTGCTGGCCGGCTACGCGCTGGAGCACCGCATGGGCACCGACGCCGTGCAGGTGGCCAGGGTCAACTGGCGCTTGTTCGCCCGCCTGAGCGAGCAGCAACAGCAACGGATCGCCCGCGGCACGCCTGAGCCGCAGACGCTCTATATTCTCGAAGGTCCCGCCGTGGCGGCGGCGATCCAGGCGGCCCGACCGCAGGATGCGCTGTTCCGCCTCGATGGCTGGAACGTGCTGGCGCCGGATTGGAACCAGCCGTTGCCTGCGGGGGCAGTCGACCTGAAGGCGCCCCACTGACCGGTGCGCCCGGTGTGCGCCAATATGAGGCTATGAGCGGGGTCTCATTGCTCCAAATTGGTGCACTTGGTTTCGCGACACCGATGCAATCTGTAACTAAGTGTTTGATTTAATGCGTTCTGGCGGGTTGGCATGGCCTTTGCCAATCCACGTTGCATTTACCCCTTCCATCCGTCGAGGTTGTCCATGTCGTCCGCCGTCCAGAAAGTGCTCGATCTGATCCAGGAACACGAGGTCGAGTTCGTCGACTTCCGTTTCGCCGACATGCTCGGCAAGCACCATCACGTCTCGTTCCCGGCCCACGCCATCGACGAGAGCACCTTCGAAGACGGCAAGATGTTCGACGGCTCCTCGATCGCCGGCTGGAAGGGCATCAACGAGTCCGACATGATCCTGATGCCGGACCCGGACACCGCCTACATCGACCCGTTCAGCGCGCACACGCAGATGATCCTGCACTGCGACGTGCTCGAGCCGTCCACCATGCAGGCCTACGGCCGCGACCCGCGCTCCATCGCCAAGCGCGGTGAGGCGTTCCTCAAGTCCACCGGCATCGCCGACACCGCCTTCTTTGGTCCGGAGCCGGAATTCTTCATCTTCGATTCCGTGCGCTGGCAGAACGACATGGGCCGCGTGTTCTACGAAATCGGCTCCGAAGAAGCCGCATGGTCCTCGCGCTACAAGTACGAAGACAACAACACCGGTCACCGTCCGGGTGTGAAGGGCGGCTACTTCCCCGTCAGCCCGGTCGACTCGCTGGGCGACCTGCGCGCGGACATGTGCAAGGTGCTGGAGTCGCTGGGCCAGGTCGTTGAAGTGCATCACCACGAAGTGGCGAATGCCGGCCAGTGCGAGATCGGCGTGAAGTTCAACACGCTGGTGAAGAAGGCCGACGAACTGATGACCATGAAGTATGTCATCAAGAACGTCGCCCACCAGAACGGCAAGACCGTCACCTTCATGCCCAAGCCCATCGTGGGCGACAACGGCAGCGGCATGCACGTGCACCAGTCGCTGAGCAAGGACGGCAGCAACCTGTTCGCCGGCGACCTGTACGGCGGCCTGTCGCAGACCGCGCTGTGGTACATCGGCGGCATCTTCAAGCACGCCAAGGCCATCAACGCCTTCGCCAACTCCACCACCAACAGCTACAAGCGCCTGGTGCCGGGCTTCGAAGCCCCGGTGATGCTGGCCTACTCGGCCCGCAACCGCTCGGCCAGCTGCCGCATTCCGTACGTGTCCAGCCCGAAGGGTCGCCGCATCGAAGTGCGCTTCCCCGATCCGATGAACTCCGGCTACCTGGTGTTCACCGCCCTGATGATGGCCGGCCTGGACGGCATCATCAACAAGATCGACCCGGGTGCGCCGGCCGACAAGGATCTGTACGACCTGCCGCCGGAAGAAGAGAAGAACATTCCGCAGGTGTGCGCCAGCCTCGACGAAGCGCTCAACGCGCTCGACAAGGATCGCGAGTTCCTCAAGGCCGGCGGCGTGTTCACCGACGACTTCATCGATGCCTACATCGAGCTGAAGATGAAGGAAGTCACCGCCTACCGCGCCAGCACCCATCCGCTGGAATTCCAGATGTACTACGCGCTCTGATCGCGTAGCCCAACACGGGGTAGAGGGGACAACGGGCGCTTCGGCGCCCGTTGTTTTTTTTCCTGCAAGATGGCCGTGTGTGGCCATAACGACAGGCATAAAAAAGCGCGCGACACCGAGAGGTGCCGCGCGCTCGATGCGTCCTGCTTAGCGCAGCTCCACCACCACCAGGCCCTGCGGCGGGATGTCGATGCTGAGCTTGCCGTTCTGCAGCGTCGCGGTTTCCGACGGGGCCATCTTGCCCGCGTCGCGCAGCTGCACGATCTGCTCGCGGCTCGGCCAGGCGGGGCGGCCCATCTGGTCGAAGGTGGCGACCACGTTGCCGTGGGTCTGGTCCAGGCGCCACACGGTGGCCTGGGCGCTGGCGGTGAGGTGCTTCACGTCCACCTCGAAGTGCTTGGTGTTGCCCTTGGGTTCGCCCACCGTGTAGCTGGCGGTGTCGCCCACAGGCGCGGCGTAGTTCCACAGCGCCAGCACCACGGTGCCGTCGGCGCGGCGCGTGGCGAGTGCGCTGTCGGACTTCAGTGGCAGCTGTTCGTCACCGAGCTTGTGCAGCATGGCGAAGGCGTTGAAGGCCGGCTTGGGGATGCGATCGGCCGCGATCAGGCCGAAACCGCCGTAGAACGGCGTCTTCACCACGCCCTGTTCCTCGAACACGTCGGAGAACGACCAGTAGCTCATCATGTCCACCTTGCCCGCGCACTGGCGGATGGTGTTGGCCATCCACGGGCCCATGAACACGGTGTCGGTGACGTTGGGCAGGTTGGCGTACGAGGCGTTGTACTCGCTGAAGATCAACGGCAGCTTGGGGAACGGCGAGGCGGCGATTTCCTTGTGCACCTTGTCCACCGAGCGGCACACCATGTCGGCGCGCGAGATGTTCTCGCTGGTGTGGAACACGTTCTGCGCGGTGTCGTCGCCGTACACGTGGCTGCTGACGAAATCGATCGGCGCTTTCACCTCATGCACGTGCTGGAGGAACTCCGGCACCCACGCAGCCTGCGCGGTGCTCGGGCCGCCCACGCGCAGGCGCGTGTCCACGCCCTTGAGAGTGCGAGCGGTGCGGTCATACAGCTCGTAGTAGGTGGGCTTTTCCGGCGAGCCGCCCCAGAAGGCCAGGTTGGGCTCGTTCCACACCTCGAAGTACCAGCTGGACACCTCTTCGATGCCGTAGCGCGCGATCAGGTGCTGGGTGAAGGCGCGGATCATCGCCTCCCACTCACTCCAGTCCTTGGGCGGCATCACGTTGGGGTGGTACCAGAAATCGTGCACGCGGGTGACGTCGGAACTCAGTTCCGGCGGCATGAAGCCCAGTTCCACGAACGGCTTGACGCCACGCTCCAGCAGGCCGTCGTAGATCTGGTCCACGTAGCTGAAGTTGTAGGCGATCTTGCCCTGCGCATCGCGGTACACCACGCCCACGTCACGGTCGAAGATGCCGTGGAAGCGGATGTACTGGAAACCGGTGGCGCCGTGCACGGCCTCCAGGTCCTTGCGGTAGTTGTCGCGCAGCGCCAGCGAGGCGCGGCCAGAGCCGAACATCTGCTCCCAGAAATGCGGCAGCGGCGTGCTCTTGGCGGTGGCATCCACGCGCAGGGCGACGGTGTCGTTGCCGGCGGGGGCCGCCTGCGCGGTGCCCAGCAGGGCAAGGCAGACGGCAGCGCAGACGCCAGTGGCGAGGCGACGGAACGGGGACTGGGCTGGCATGGCGATCCTCAGGGATAGATGGGTGGCCGGCCGGGCTCGACCGGGCTAGCATGTAAACGTTTACATGCGAGTCAGGGAGTCTCTTACATCCCGACCCGTTCAATCAATACGGGGGCATTCCGGCCAGCCCGGCCACCGCCCCGATCGCTGCTCGAGGGGAGTCGCCGATGTCCAGCTCCATCCATCGCGTCACGCGCCTGCTGGCCGTTCTGGCGCTTACCGTGCCGCTGGGCCTGGCCCACGCCGGCGACGGCCGTACCTGGGCCAACCCGGTGGATCTGGACTACCGCTACAACTTCGAGCAGATGAACGAGGGCATCTCCTACCGCACCGGCGCCGATCCCGCGGTGGTGCGCTTTGGCGATGCCTACTACCTGTTCCTCACCCTGGCCGATGGCTATTGGCGCTCCGCCGACCTGCTGCACTGGCAGTTCGTTAAGCCCGACCGCTGGCCCTTCGACAGCGAAGTGGCGCCGGCCACCCTGGTGGCGGACGGCAAGCTGTTCCTGATGCAGGCGGCCACGCAGCCGCGCCCGCTGCTGGTGTCCACCGACCCGGCCCACGGCCACTGGGATTTCTGGACGCGCCAGTTGCCGAGCGTGCCCGGTGCGGTGTTCAGCGAGATGGAACACGCCCTGCAACCGGGCGAGCTGCCGCCCGGCCCGTGGGACCCAGGCTTGTTCCAGGACGACGACGGCAAGACCTACCTCTACTGGGGCTCCTCCAACGTGCATCCGCTGTACGGCGCGCAGCTCGACCTCAAGCTGGGCGATGTCGCGCAGGGTGAGGGCAAGCGCCTGGCCTTCGTCACCCAACCGCAGGCACTGCTGGCGCTCGACCCGGCGCAGCACGGCTGGGAGCGCTTCGGCCAAGACCACACCGATGAGCACACCGCGCCCTTCCTGGAAGGCGCCTGGATGAATCGCGTGGGTGATCGCTATTACCTGCAATACGCCGCGCCCGGCACCGAGTACAACGTGTACGGCACCGGTGTGTACGTGGGGCGCAGCCCGCTCGGCCCATTCGACTATGCTCCCTACAACCCCGTGGGCGAAAAGCCCGGCGGCTTTGTCACCGGCGCAGGGCACGGCTCCACCTTCCAGGATGCGTACGGCAACTGGTGGAACACCGGCACCTCGTGGATCGGCAGCAACTGGACCTTCGAACGGCGCATCGGCCTGTACCGCGCCGGCTTCCATGCAGACGGCCAAATGTGGGTGGACACGCGCTTCGGCGACTTCCCTCAACGCATGCCCGATCATCGTCTGGCCGATAACGAAGACACCTTCAGTGGCTGGATGCTGCTCTCCTATCGCAAGCACGCCAACGCGTCTTCCGCCTTGCCCGATCATCCAGCCAGTACCGTCACCGACGAAAACCCACGCAGCTTCTGGGTCGCTGCCAGCAACACGGCGGGACAAACCCTCACCGTGGACCTGGGCGGCGAGCGCAACGTGCGCGCCGTGCAAGTGAATTACGCCGACTACAAGTCGGAGCGCTACGGCGACGCGCCCGATCTCATCACCCAGTTCCGCCTGCTGGGTTCGCGCGATGGGCGCCAGTGGAGCGAGCTCGCCGATCTATCCAAGGAAACGCGTGATCGCGCCAACGCCTATGTGGAGTTGGCCGAGCCCGCGCGCATTCGCTACGTGCGCTATGAACACGTGCACGTGGGCGCGCATACGCTCGCCATCGCCGACCTGCGCGTGTTCGGCAACGCCGATGGCGCCGCGCCTCCCGCGCCCACGCTCACCACCGCCAAGCGTCTGGCCGACTCGCGCGACGCCGACCTCGCGTGGACGCCCGTGCCCGGCGCGGTAGGTTACAACGTGCGTTGGGGGCTGGCGGCCGATCGCCTGCACGCCACCTATCAGCGCTTCGCCGATCAACCCACCAAGCTCACCCTGCATGGACTCAACAAGGGCGTGAACTACGTGGTGGCGGTAGAGGCGTTCGACGAGCGCGGCGTATCCGTGCTGTCGCGCGTGATGCCCCTGCCGGCGCAGCCCTGAGTACACGGCGTTGGCAGGCGCTCACTCGCGCAAGGTTTGATTCAACTGCTGTAACGCCGGCAGCAAGGTCGCCGGCTCGCGCAGTGCCTTGCGCGCCGCACCCACGGCCTGGCGCACGCGACCGGGCGTGGCGCCTTGCTCGATCAAGGCGACAGCCGGCGCATGACACGCCTGCAGCACATCGATCCAATCGGCCGGATGCGCCGTACCACGACGACGCGTGATCCAGCGACTGGCGCGAAATGCGGGTCGTACCAAGGCCACCTGCGCCAGTGCTTCGTTGAAGCGCGTCGGTGTGCGCGTTGCCTGTTGTGGGTCCAGCGCCTCGGACAATGCCGCCAGCGCATCGGCCAGTCGTCGCCGCAACACATCGGTGGAGCGCACCGGCAACACACACCAGGCGGACAGCAAGCCGATCACCGCACCGATTGCGATTTCCTCCAGGCGTTGCCACAGCAGCGCCGTCGGCGAACCGCCGGCAAAACCTTGCAGCAAGGCCAGCGCCACCGTCACGAACAACGCCCACCAGGCGTAGCTGATCGGGCGCAGCCACATGCCCATAAACAACGCGCCAAGCACCAGCGCACTCATGAGCGCCGGATGCTCCCCCACATGCAGACTGAGCGACAACGCCACTACGGTACCGCCTGCCGCACCCAACACACGCAACACACTCTTGTACGCAACATCCAGCCGCCCGCGATTGCCGCTGTTGACGATAAACGCGGTGAGCACGATCCAGCTCCAGCGCTCGGCAAAGCACAGATAACCCACCACGAACGACACGCCCAGCGCCAGCGCCATCTGAATCGCCATGCGCGTACTCGCCACCGGCCGCATACCACCGCCCGGTGCCGGCGTGGTCGGCGGTGTTTCCTCCGCGATGGTGATCGATGGCAGGCGCCCCGTGAGTCGATGCGCCACGCTCACCCACAGCAAAGCCAGCAAAGCGACGAATATGGGCACCAGCCATACCGGCAGCGGCCCGCCCGATGCGGCATGCACGTGCGGCACGGTGAGCAAGGTGATAAACGGCAGCGCGATCAAGCTGCCCGCACGCTGTGCCATGGGCCCAAACCGACGCAGCCAGATCGACACAAACAAGCCCGCCACGAACACCACGGCGCCCACCCATGGCCACCTCAGCAGCAGCAAACCCACACCTAATGCAGCCAGACCCACCACTGGCAACACCAACGCCGCCTCCAACCGCCCCCGCACGTCACGATCGAGCTGGCTGCGCGACAGCGACAGGCTCAACACCACCGCAAGCACGCCCGTCTGCACACCCGGCGCCACGAGCAGCGCGCTGCCTAGCGTGGCGAGCACGGCAAGCATGGTGATGAGCGCCTCCCACAGGGCGGGTTTGAGTTGTTGCCATGGGGTGGTGGCGAGGGCGTTGTTGGTGGGGGGCATGGGGCGTCCGTGCGCGTGGGTTAAGCGGGGGGACTATAGCGGGAGGTGGTGACAGGCTCTTGCGATGGGGGCGTGTGCTTCTTTCTCTTTGCTCCGGCGTTGGCCCTGCGGACCCCAAGAAGGGGCAAGAGCCGGTGGAGGGCTGGTCACCCAATGGTTTTCGCTTTTGAGGTGGTGTCACCGCGACCTAGCTTGCCTGCGACCGAAGGGAGTCCCCGTGGAACGGCGGGCTTCCGATCTCCTGGCGGCGGCCGGGCTACTTTCGCTTGCTCGCCAAAGAAAAAGTAACCACGAAGAAGGCCCCCCTTTCATGCGAGGCCGCTGTGGTTGGGGGAGTTGATGACGTTGGCGATTCGGGTGGAAGGTTGGTTGATCCACCTCACGCGCCCCTACCACGTCGTCCCAGCGAAAGCTGGGACCCAGTGACTTGGCCTTTGGTTTTACCGCAGCGGCAACCTGGCTCGCCTGCGACCGAAGGGAGTCCCCGTGGGACCGCGGGCTTCCGCTGTCCTGCCGGCCAGCGGGTCACTTTTCTCTGCGTGGCCAGAGAAAAGTAACCAAAAGAGAGGCCACCCCGATGTCGCGCCTTCCGGGCTGTGCCCGGAAGGTCCGCGGGTGGGCGGCGGGGTTTGTCGACAGGGCCTCCTGCCCTGACGACAAACTGGCCGGCATCCCTGCCGGCCACCCTGCGGGCTGATCGACCCCCCACCCGCCGCGCCAAAGGGGAGTGGAGGTCAAGAACCACGGCGGCGCGTTGCGCGCCAGAAGCCGAGCCAGAGCCAGAGCAACAGCACAGCCACAGCCAATGGCAAAGGCAAAGGCAAAGGGGTAGTCACCGCCATAACCGGTTTGAAAACCATGGCTCGCTCCAGCGCCGTGGATAGCGGCGCAATGACATTGGGCAGGGAAAGCCAATGCGCTCGTTGCGACTCGCAGACTTGGACATCGCTGCGCGCGACACCGAACTTCCAAGTTCAACTTGCCAAGCCCAACTTGGCTTTCGCCGCACAACACAACGCCACCACCACGCGTGCACCGCTAGCGCTCCGCAAGGTGCGATGTGCCGCTCCGCGGCACGAGCCCCCGCTTTGGATGTTGGGCCCCCTGTGTGGCGGTGAGGGGTGGACGATCAGGCCCGCAGGGGGATCGGCAAGGATGCCGATTCCTTTTCGTCCGGGCAGGAGCCCGGTCGAAAAGCCCGGCCGCCCCTCACGGACTTGCCGAGCGACCAGCTCGGCAAGCGCCACGCGGGGGTGCCTTTCTCTTTGGTTGGCGGTGTCAATCTAGAAGTGCATCATCGATGGCTTGGGCGAGGTCATCACGCCCCATCGCACGCATGAACATCTCGGCAGGACAGTGGTAGTCGAGGGTCGCTCGC